>NZ_JBWDNO010000012.1:0-88880 GCF_056269245.1 Paenibacillus sp. J31R98 | reverse complement strand
ACCAATCGGCCGATTCTTATGCTGAGAGTTCGATTTTTGCACTCTCAGCTTCACTAAGCCACCAATATCAGCCGCTTCCGTATCTGAGAGTTCGATTTTCGCACTCTCAGAGCACCAATCGGGCGATTTTTACGCTGAGAGTTCGAATTTTGCACTCCCTGCTTCGCCAAGCCACCAAACCAATATCGGCCGTACTCTTACCTGAGAACCCCACCGTAATCCTGATAGTGAACCGAATACAAAAAGAGAAACCCGACGTTTAGTGGGTTTCTCTACAATCTAAAGCGCAAGGAGCGTTAAACGCCCCTTGCGCTTTTTCTATTATTCGGCTTTCTCCGACTTATTTAACCGACAGGATCAATTGAACGGTCTTAATCTCGAAAGGCGTAAACGCGAGCGGCATGCTGCCATCCGTAACTTCCAGCTGTTCATGCTTGTCCTCCATTAGATCAGTCAGCCATGCCGCCTTTAGAGGCAGATTGACGTGGAGCGCCGATTGCACGGAGGCACCGCTTGTTTCGTACAGGCGAACGATAATCGCATCGCTGTCCTCCGCCTTCTTCACCGCTTCGATCATAACGCTCGGGTGAGCCGTCTGGAAGAAGGATTGCGCTGCCGACTCTGATGCTTGCTGCGCATGCGAGCCTTCAGCAATTGCCGTTCGAAGCGGCACGTTCAGCTCGTAACCCTGCTTATACACCTCAGCCGCCACATGATCGCCTGCATGCGGATAGAGCGAGTAGGTGAACACATGCTCCGCCTGATCGGCTACAGGGTCCGGATATTTCGGACTGCGCAGCAGGTTCAGATCGAGCGTGCTGCCCTCGGCGCGATAGCCGTATTTGCAATCATTGAGAAGCGCTGCGCCGTAGCTTGGCTCGGACAGGTCGACATAATGATGCGCGCAAATTTCGTCCTTGGCATAATCCCACATCGTGTTGCGATGGGTCGGGCGGTTCAAGTAACCGAATTGGATCTCGCAAGCTGCACGTTCCGAACGGACGTTCAGCGGGAAGGAGGTGCGGAGCATCTTCTCCTCTTCCTTCCAATCGACGGTAGTTACGAAATCAATGCGGCGACTGCCCTCAGTCAGCACGACTTTCTGGATAAGAACGGAGTCGCCATATTGATAGCAGTGGATTACCCCTGCTGCCGGACCGGACTCGAAGGAAGACGATTTAATCAGCGAGAGCGGCGTGCCGCCGGTCTCGCGGTAATCTTGGCGGAAGTCCCAGGCATCACCCTTGTCGTCATACACCTCAAGCAAGTTAGCACGCTCTCCGCTAGCGACAACCTCACGGTTGTGAACCTTATCGAACACGGAAAGTATCGCGCCACCTTCGCTGAAAGTAACCTTCAGCAGATCATTCTCGATGATCCGCTCATCCAAGCTCACGCTCGGCGATATCGGCAGAACGGCATCAGACTGGCTGCTTGCAGCGGCAATCCCCATCGCAGGCACCGTAACATGCTGCCAGCCTCCGTCTTCACGCTCGAACCACTCGGAGCGTTCCCACGGCAAAGAGTTAAATACGGTGAGAGCCTCTCCCGCTGGAGCCGAAGCTTCAGACGCAATTGCTGCGACAGCAACCGGTGAAGCTGCACGCTGCTTCGCAATCACTTCGTACCGTTCTGCAATCAACGCTTCCACCCGCTCCAACAGCACAGCGTACCGTTCGAGCGACTCGTCGTACACTCGCTTAATCGACGAACCTGGGAGAATATCATGGAACTGGTACAGCAGCACTTCCTTCCAGATTTCCTCCAACTCGTCCTCCGGATAAGCGACGCCGCACAGTGAACGAGCCAGCACTGCAGCGAACTCAAGCTCGCGGAGCGCCTTCTCCAGCTTGCGGTTATATCGCTTGTTCCGCGCTTGGCTTGTTAGCGTACCTTGATGTTTCTCGAGATATAGCTCACCGCGCCATGTCTGATAGCTAGCCTGCTTCTCGGCAAGCTTCTCGAAGAACGCCGAGGACGGCTCTTGCACGACTGGACTCAGTCCGAGCAAATTCTTCTCTCGCGCCAGCCGCTCCAGATGCTCTTCACCTGGACCGCCGCCGCCGTCGCCGATGCCGAAGAGCATAAGCGCATGATCGGCAACGCTCTTATCCAGGTAATCCGTCTCTGCCTTCATAATCGAACGCGGCGCAGCCGGACTGTTGTACGTGTCCTCCGGCGGCATATGCGTCAGCACCTTGGAGCCGTCGATCCCTTCCCACATGAACGTGTGATGCGGATGGCGGTTGTAGGTGCTCCATGACAACTTCTGCGTCATCATGTAATCGACGCCAGATTTGCTCAAGATCTGCGGCAGGCTCGCCGTGTAGCCGAACACATCCGGCATCCACAACGACTTCATCTCTTGCCCGAACTCCTGCATGAAATAACGCTTCCCATAAAGCACTTGCCTTACGAGCGCTTCCCCGCCAGGCACATTCGTATCTGACTCAACCCACATCGCGCCTTGCGGTTCCCAGCGTCCTTCCTTTACGCGCTCCTTCACCTGTTCATACAGCGCAGGATAGTGCGTCTTCACCCACTCATACAGCTGCGGCTGGCTCGCTCCGAAGATATAATCCGGATAGCGTTCCATCATCCGCAGTGCTGTCGAGAACGTACGCGCTCCTTTGCGGATCGTCTCCCGAATCGGCCACAACCACGCCAAGTCAATGTGTGCATGGCCGACAGCGCTAATCATCAACGCTGGATCGCCGCCGCGCTTCGCCAGCTGCTCGCTAAGCAAAGCACTTGCCTTCTCAATACGCTCATCAGTCAGCTCCGTGAGAATGAGAGTCGTTTCGTAGAGCGCGCGAGCAATCTTCTCCTTACGCGCGGAGCCTTGCGGCAGCTTCTCTGCCGTTTCCAGCAGCACTTCTGCATCGTAGTAGAGCTGACGAACATTCTCGCGGCAAATCGCGATAACCGCTTCCTTGAGCGTGCCGCTGCGGTACCGGCCAAACAGGTCGTTGCAGCCGGCATCGCCCCACAGATCTATCGTTTCGTCCCCAGAGGACGATTCACTGATGTGGACAACCCGTTTACCCGGCAAGCCGAGCGAATAATCGAACTCTGAATTGATGTTCGTCAGACCCTGCTTCGGAGTGCCAGCCTCATCAACGAGGCACAGCTCTCCGTTTACATCAATGAGAAGCACGACTTTGGACCCGCGCGCCTCTTCCGGCACCTTGCCTGCAAAATGAAACCACGCGCAATCCCACAGCTCGCCCCACCGGTCGCCAGCCGCTACTTCCAACCGCTGTCCCGACATGCGCTCCGCATAAGGAACTGGCTCCTTCGTCACCCAAGCCGTAGCTGACACAGCAGCTAGTGGACGATAAATATATTCCTGCAATCTCCCAAGCATGGACCGCATCTGATCAAATTTAACTGTTTCGTAAGGCATCTGAATCCCCTTTTCCGCAGCGTATTTACTGTCTTCGTTTCCATCCATACGGATGTCCAGCCAGGCTGGCAAACGTTTTCAATTAATGTGATTATTAATATAATATATATTAAATATATATGCAACATCCTGTATAGCAAAAAAGAAGAAGCTCTCCCTTAGGAAAGATTCTTCTTCAGCCACGATTCAACTATTGTTCATACAAAACTCTACTTGTCCGATGGTTTCAACGGGCCTGTCGACTGCCGCATCACAAGCTCAGGCTTCACGATCATTTTGCTATACTTATGCTCTGCCGCTTGCTTATCGTTAATCACTTCAATCAGCTTGTTCGCTGCCTGATAGCCGATCTCGTACTCGAACTGCTTCACATGCGTGAATATGCTCATATCCTCTGCAATCGCCGTCGGATCGTCGAAGCTGACGAGCGATAGATCATCCGGCACCGATAGTCCGCATTGACGTGCAGTCCGGTATACATTCATGCCTAGCTTGCTGTTGAGCGTAATATATGCGGTCGCCATGCGATTGCGGATATACCGGTACAGCGGGTGGTTCTCTTCCACAATGTTAACCGGATCAAACTCGGTAATAATATGTGCCGGATTAATGAGCGCCCCCTTCTTCTTGAGCCCGTCCATATACCCTTGAATCCTCTCTTGCACGGTCACGGTTTGGATCGGCGAATCTGAACAAATCGCGATTTCGCGGTGACCCAGCTCCCATAGATGGTCGACTGCAAGCTCCGCTCCCGTACGACCGTCTCCAGCAATGTAATGCGTTTCCACGCCAGGCAAATAACGATCGATAAGAATGAACGGGTACCCCGATAGCTTCATGCCGAGAATCTCAACGTTGTATTGTTCCTCGTCAACAGGGAAGATCAGCATGCCTTCCGCACCCATATCCGTCAACGTCTGAATCGCTTCATTCTCCACCGAGAGAACGCTGTTCGAGAGCATAATGACAGCCCGGTAGCCCTTCTCCATGAGTGCTCTCTGCACCCCCTGGGTCAGCCTCGCTGCAAAATAATCATGAATGGATGGCAAAATCAGGCCGATAATGCCAGACTTCGTGCCCGCGTGAGCTGCCAGCTCATGACGAACTGCCACACTGCTCGCAGCCGGTCTTGTTTCCACCGCATTCGTTACAGCTTGGCTGCTTACGAAGCTCCCTCTTCCGGGTACGCGCGTGATGACGTTCTCGTTGGCTAAGCCCGTAAGTGCATTAACGACAGTGATTTTACTGACATTGAAGCGCTCCATGAGCTCCTTCTCTGTCGGAATGCGATCGCCTTCCTTAAGGCCGTTCGAGTTAATCAGACTGCGGATATAATCTTGAATCTTCTGGTATAAAGGTACCCGATCCATTGCATTCATTATTAACACCACTCATTCCATGGTTAATATATATATTCAATATAGTATATCCGATTCAAGATTGCTTTATAAATTTTATCAAACTTTTAGAAACTTTTTAGCTTGTTGCAGCCTTTTCTTATAGTATCAGAGAATCAATACAAACTGAAACAAATTTCGTCAATTTTAGACAACTTTCCTTCGTAGCGATTTAGGTCTCCTCATGCCTCTCCTACTTTAGGGCGAGATATCAAGCCGCAACTCTCTTTCTATGGAACTAGCACGCTATTCATATGTGGATAACTAGAGTTGTGGATATGTTTATAGTAGCGAAAAGAGTCCACATTTCTTCGTCTTGCAGACTGTTAGCTGTGGGGATAACTCGGTGGATAAGTTCGAATTCATACACAGGTTCGGTAAAACTTACTCCTTTCGCTGCATCATTCGATACTGAAGCGGTGTGGCGCCGAGGTGCAGCTTGAACAGCTGAATGAACTGGGATGTTGTCGAAAAACCGCAATCCGCTCCAATATCGCTAACCGTCTGCTCCGTGCTCAGCAGCAAATTCCGGCTCTGCTCAAGCCGCCTTCGCAGCAGATAGTTACCTGGGGACATCCCTGTCACTTCCTTGAACAGATGGCGGAAGTGATCCTGACTGTAACCGGCTAGCTCCGACAATGTCCGGATATTAATTGCCCGATTGAAATTCTCGTCCATGTATCTTCTGGCGAAGAACAGCTTGTCTGCCACTGTCTCTTTCTCCCGCTTCGGAGCGCCTGCGGAGTCAAACCGCGCCAGAAGAATGACGGCCTCATTCACCATGAGATTCAGCCTCTCCGTATAATGCGGCTTCCCGCCAATCAGCTCTGCTCGCATTCGCGTAAGCAGCTGCAGCATCTCCTTGGCTTCATTATCGTAATAGAGTCCGTTCGCAAGCGAAGCCGGGTAATCGTCGTAAGTGAAGCCGAAGAACAGCACTTCCGTTGGCGAATCATGCCGCTCATCATGCGTATACAGCGGCCGTGTCAATGTCATGCTTCCCGGCACATAGTCCAGCAGGCCCCCATTCAGGTTCATCTGCCCATATCCATCGGCATAGTAGACCAGCTCAAAACACTGATGATGATGAAAATCGACATATGTGTCTGAGTCATACGTGCTGTAGTAGAAGAAATCCAATTTCCCATTCACGGCCCACACCACACTTTCGCCAGATCCTGTTATTTATTCACCTAATCCATATATCTCATATGCCGCTCTCCACGTAAAGTAGAAGCAGGTGTTCAAATGCGAATTGGAGGGATTACCTGTGACAAGCGATATGGAGCTAACCCCGCAGCAAATCGAGGATTATAAGACAGACGGCTTTCTGTTCATGGATAATGTGCTAACGCCGGATGAAGTTGAGGAGCTGCGCGAAGCATGTGCGAGCGCACAGATTACGATGCTGCGATCTCAGCAGGATTATGAGAACAACACGATCCACTCGTTAGGCATCACGGCGCTGCATCCGGCTATCCTTCGCTTAGCCAAACATCCTGCCATCGTCCAAAAAATCATTCCGCTCATCGGACCCCATATTCAGCTGCAGCACTCTAAGCTCGCTACCAAGCCTCCTTCGAAAGGCCGCGGCATCTTCCCATGGCATCAAGACTACGCTTTCTATCCGCATACGAATACGGATCTGCTCTCGGTCATGGTTATGCTTGACGATGCGACTCCTGAGAATGGCTGCATGAGCATGGTTAGAGGCAGTCATCGTTTCGGCCTGTTAAGCCATGAGAAGAACGGTTCCTTCTCGCCGGAGTGCCAGGAGAACCGCTATTGGACGAACGAGGAATATGAAGTTGTCGATGTAACTCCTCGTGCAGGCGGGATCAGCATTCATCACTGTTTGACGCTGCACGGCTCCGTCGCGAATCTATCAGGTAAACCTCGCAGAGGCATCGTATTCTCTTATCGCGCTGATGATGCCTACCAAATGGCTGATACTATCTTCGACGATACCGGCTTGCTCATCTGCGGAACGAAGCAAGGCGTTGTGCGCTGCGATGTCGGCACGGTATGGCTGCCTGTCCGTCCATTTTGGGGCAATACGTACGGAAGCGCCTGGAATCAAGTTGGTCCATTCGCCCAGCAAACGAATGAATCGGACGGCTCATCTTCGCAAAAATAATTCCTTGTTGCGAACATATGTTCGTTATATTATAATGATCCTGTCGGCAATACTGAAGACAGGAATCTACTAATATAACGAGGGAGCGATTCTCGCGATGACGATGAAATTAGAGCCTTATCTGATGATGGATGGCAATACGAAGGAAGCAATCGAGTTCTACAAAGAGGCTATGGGTGCGGAGGTTCTATTCCTGCAAACGTTCGGCGAAATGCCTGAGAATCCGGAATTCCCGCTGCCTGAAGAAGCGAAGGGCCTTGTCGGACACGCGATGGTTCGCGTCGGCGAAACCGACCTAATGTTCTCCGATAACTTCCCGGGCACGCCGTTTGCAATCGGCAACCAAGTTACGATCTGCATTTCTTCTACTGATATTGAGCGCTCCCGCCAAATCTACGAAGCGCTGCCAGTTGGCGGACAAGTGCACATGCCGCTTACGGAGACATTTTTCAGCCCGGCGTACGCCGTATTGACAGATAAGTTCGGCGTAACTTGGCAAATCTACACACATGGGAATAAATAATTGAAGGCATAGCCCTTCTGCGCAGCCCTTATCGGCGGCCGCAAATTAACAGCTCTGAACGCAACTTTTGCGAGAAGAGCTGTTTCTTGTATAAAAAATGTCAAATTTTCTTTATTCTACGCATGGTAGATAGAGGAAAAACAAGCTATAATTGACCTACGTGGAATCGGTAGGTACACTCGCTGTCGTTCCTACGAGAAATTCAGAAGAAGGGCGTGTAACATGAAGATCCCGGTCGTTAAGAGGTTCAATAAAAAGGAATTCGATATTGTTTTTATTGATCTCGAAGACGTTCTTCTTATGCGCAGCTATCGCGGAGAGGTTTACTACCAGACGAGAGAAGGACTTTATAGTCAAATTTCTACCTTTGAAGAGCACGAACGCTTTCTTGTTGGACAAGGGTTTAAGAAAGTGGACCGTTGTTATGTCGTGCAGATGGATCAAGTCGAGTTTTTTGACGACGTGCAGCAACGGCTCTATTTTGTGAAGCAGCCGGTTAATAGCGACTCGCCAAGCGCACCGGTGTCCGGCGCGCATCTCAAATCGGTGGAGAAGCTCATCAATAATGCAGATTCCGAGGGAGCGTCCGCTTCCATTCGGAACCGTCTACCAGGCGGTCTATCGACCACCTGATGGATGTTTAGCAACGAAGAAGGCCGACCCGTTAGGGTCGGCTTTCTTTGTTGTAATCGTATGAACAGCAGTGCTGCAATCGGCGTCAGCACCGCGAGCGCACCCATGACAGTTCAGATGACCAAGCTAATGCCCCCTCACCTCACCAATACCCGCAACTTTTCATTTTTGGAAACGTCTACCTTTTATGATCATAAAAGTATTCACTACAGGGGGACAATAATGAAAAAAGTCATCTTCTTAACTGCATTAATCAGCGTTCTCATTGGCATTCTGGTCGGAACGGCGGCTGCAGGACAGAAGCCCATCTCGTTAATCGTAAATGGCATGACACAGGAGCAATTCCCTCTGCGAGCGTTGCCTAGTCCGCAAATTGTGAATGGTTTTGTCATGATTCCGGCAGCTGCGCTGAGCCGAACATTCCGCGAGGATGTGAAGTGGGACAGCACTTCGCGCACAATTGAGATCAACCCTGACGTGTGGAAGGAAGGTTCTTTCGGTTATAAAGGAGAAGAATGGCCAAGGGTCAGAAATGCCATTACGAAGTATTTGATAGCCGCGGATGAGCAGGACGCAGAGGCGCAAGCAACCATGCTAATCAGCGGGTACAAGCCAAGCGTGATAAGTGATGGTTATTCCATTATGGATATCCAGTTCAGAGATGGCAAAGACTCGGAAGCCTCTTCTTCCTACACAGTCCGAGTAGCTCTGATGCTGTATAATGCGGAGCAGGAGCGACTCTTACGCAGCGTTCAAGATTTTGTACTCGATAAAACAACCTTAAAGATTGAGAAGATCACCATTGCGCCGGGAGGCGGCCTTCTCGTCAATTACAATATTTTTCCGGGTGTTGAGATCATGACGTCACCCATTGAAGGTTAATTAGGCACGCTAATAAAACACCCCGCCATCACCAAGACAGCGGGGTATCTTTATCTGAGCTTATACGCCATGAGCGCCATTTCGAGGCAGCGCCTTTTATCCGTTTCCATATAGTCCTCTCCCAGCAGCAACGCCAGCTTATCTAAACGATTATACAGCGTCTGCCGATGGATGTTCAGCCTCACAGCCGCCTCCTGCTTGGAGCCCATAGATGCCAAATACACATCCAACGTCGCGATAAGCTGCAGATGATGTTCCCGATCGTAAGCAATCAAAGGCCCCAGATGATCCTCCACGTATGAAGCGAGAAAAGACAGCTTCGGCACAGCCTTCAGCAGCTGATAGACACCTAAACGCTCATAGAACATGCAATCCTCGTACGCCGCCACGCTCCGCGCCACGTCAATAACCTGCTGCGCTTCCTCATAGCTTCGTGACGATTCCGAGATTTGCGCGCGCAGCTTGCCGAAGCCGGCATACAGCTTGAGAGACGAAGCGTGCGATTGCTGCGCAGAATCCTTCAGCTCCTCGACAAGCCGCTGAAGTGTCGCTTGAAGATTTGACTCCGAATCCTTATGCAGCGCTTCTTTGGCACAGAGCACGCAGATCCGGTTATTTTGCATCATGACCAAGCTGTTCAGCCCATGCTTCTTGAGCAATTGTCTGACCAATATGAGCAAATCCTGCTTATCCGCCTCGATCGTTATCGGCTCCGTGTCCGCCGTGTGCTGGATTTCGATGATACCGCCAGCAAACAGATACTCCCCTTTGCTCAGCTGCCGAAGCCCCATTCTCGCCTGCGCCTGGTCCTCGTTCTCAATCCGATTGTTCATAATGTCGAGAATAAACTCGTTATGGTCCCGCGACAGCTTCTCTTCCAGAAACTCCGTCCGCAGCGTAATGGCAGCGACAGCCTTCGTCGTGTAATCGAGCAGCAAGGTGAGCGATTCCGTAACTTCCGGCTTGTTAGTCAGCATGACACCGACATAAGAGAAGGTTTGACCGAAGCAAATGACCGGTTGAACAACAATCAGCTGCTGCGCGCTCATCGTCAGTACGGATACGTCTTTGGCCGACAGCGCTCTGGCATCCAACTGCCTCTGCAGGAAGTTTGTAATCGGACTCGACGCCTTCGCGGTCAAAGCAGGATAGTACACGCTGCTGTGATCGAGCGATGAGAAATACAGGATCTGCCGCCCCGTCTGCTCATGAAAGGCTCTAAGAATCTGCGCGATCCCCGTGCTCTCAATGGTTAACCGCTGCAGCTTGCGGGAATAGACCTCAAGCTCCTTCAAGAATTGATGCTGCCTGTTAATGAGCAGCGCATGAATGTCCTGCGTAATTTCCACGTAACGGACCGGTTGTTCAAATACAATGAGCGGAAAATGATGCAGGTCTGCCAGCTCCACAATTTCCTTCGGAATGGCATCAACCGAGGTTCCCATCTCAATACACAGCCCTGCCGCATGCTGATCAATCAGCTGCTTCATATAAGCGAACCGGTCCTGCTCATTCTGCTTCAGCCACAGCCCCGTCGTTAATATAAGATCGTTCGGGCTCACATACGGAGCCACGTTCGTAATTTCAAGCACATGCACCCAGCCGACAGGGCGATGCATCCCTTCCCGTCCGGCAACCAGCTTCGCTGAGCGGAATATTGGCCTGGCAAGCAGCTGACTGATATCAAACTTCAAATTCGTGTCCATATTTTCCGCCTCCAGCTAGACATTATGTCTATAACAACTAGTCCAACTATACATAACTGTAAAAGAATTCGTCAAATGACTTTATATTTTGTACGATGAATAAGCTCTCGGCCGATCCTATAATAAAAGTGTCAGGAAAGTTCCCATTACGAATCGAGGAGAGACGATCATGAAGATAGGCGTACCGAAGGAAATCAAGAACAATGAATGCCGTGTCGGAGTAACTCCTTATGGCGTGCATGAATTCGTTCAGGACGGACATACCGTCTATGTCGAGACGAACGCCGGCCTTGAGAGCGGCTTTACCGATGCCGAGTACGCACAATCCGGCGCTGTGATTGTGATGGATGCCGAATCCGTATGGCAGCAAGCGGACATGATCGTGAAAGTAAAGGAACCTCTGCCAAGTGAATATCCTTATTTCCGAGAAGGACTCATTCTCTTTACTTATTTGCACCTCTCTGCAGAACCTGCCCTAGCGAAGGCGCTAGTCGATGCCAAAGTAACCGCAATCGCATACGAAACCGTCAAAGAAGGCGGCACGCTGCCCCTGCTCACACCGATGAGCGAAGTAGCCGGACGAATGGCTGCCCAAATCGGTTCGCAGCTGCTTGAACGCTCCAAAGGCGGACGCGGCATTCTACTCTCCGGTATTCCAGGCGTAGCAAGAGGCAAGGTTACGATTATCGGCGGCGGGGTCGTTGGGACCAATGCAGCGAAGATTGCCATCGGCCTAGGCGCGGATGTCACGATTCTCGACCTTAGCGCCAATCGTTTGCGCCAGCTGGAAGAGCTGTTCGGCAACCAAGTGCAGACACTCGTTTCGAACCGCCACAATATCGCACGCAGCGTAGCTGAAGCCGACCTGCTTATCAGCGCGGTCCTTATTCCAGGCGCAAAAGCACCCGTGCTCGTATCCGAGGACATGGTGAAAACGATGAAGCGCGGCGCCGTTATCGTCGACGTTGCAATTGACCAAGGCGGCAACGTGGCGACGATTGATCACATTACGACGCACGATAATCCAACTTATGTGAAGCATGGCGTCATTCATTACGCCGTTGCGAATATGCCAGGCGCGGTGCCGCAGACGTCCACGGTCGGATTGACTAACGCAACGATGCCATATGCCGTACAAATCGCGCGCAAAGGCGCAGTTGAGGCGATTAAAGACAGCGCTGCTCTGCAAAGCGGCACGAACATTATTGATGGCAAAGTCACGTACAAAGCTGTAGCCGATGATCTTGGTTATGCATATACTCCCCTGGCCGAAGTGCTGGAGCTGCATACCGTTCACATATAAAATTTTTCAGAGCAAGAGCCATTTACCTCCCATTTTTTTAAACCCCACAACGAAGTCCCTTTGAGAGATCTCAAGGGGACTTTGTGTTTGCGCGAGGGAAATCGTTATAATGGTGATCGAGCAGCAATTCAGTTTACAATTAACCCCATAAAATACATAAGGAGTGTTGTCGTTTTGGACATCGTGTGGAGCAATCTCATCTATCAAGCTCTGACTATCATTATGGTGGCCGTGGTCATCTTTTTGGGAGTCAAATTACTATTCAAGCGCAACAGATAATCGTTAGCGCGACTGCGCGGAGCGCGAGAGCACACATACGTGCTCTCAGCTCCCTTTTCCCGCGGATTTCTCCCGCTCATAACAAAGCCCCGCAGTCATCAACCGACCACGGGGCTCGAGGCAATTTATTCCTTATCTATACTCCGACAGCATGATCTGCACCTTCTGCATCCAAGCTTGGCATACCGTATGGAACGAGCTGTCCTTGATCGCATTCGTTGCCGGATTCCAACTCCAATGATAGCCGTAATTCGTCGTGTCCCGCAGCTTCGCGTTTAGCGTGTCGATGTTCTGCTGCGCAATGTTCAGCCAGTTCGCATTGCCGTCCGCCTGGTAGAGCTTGATAAACGACTGCGAAGCCCAGCCGCTGTAGACCGGGTTAAACACCGGATCGGCGGTGTTGATAATGAACGCGCCACTGCTGTTCTGCGTGTTCCAAAGCTGGTTCTTCATATTCGTCGCCAAGTTCTGTGCAGCCGTTAGATACGAATTGTTGCCTGTAATCTGACGGTACAGTAAGTTCACTTCAATCATGATTGCATTGTCATACGTAAATTTAACGGTATTAACGCTGTTGCTGCTCTGCTCATATTGCCAGTTATACAGCCCTGCCGAGGAGTCGAGCATGTATGTATCCAGCCATGTCTTGATCGAATCCGCCCATGACTTGTAATACGCCTGTCCCGTAATGGCATACAGGCGAAGGAACAGCTGGCAAGCAAGTCCATTCACTTCGCTACCTTTGATCTGATAACCCGCTATCGACTTGTTCGTCGTCCACCAGAAGCCGCCGCCTCCGGTCCCATCCCACTGCCCGCTGTACATGAGCCAGTTGGCAACGGCCTTTGCCGAATTCAAGTAGTTCGTCTGTGTCGTACCTGTCGTCACTTCATACGCATCCAAGTATGCAACGCCGGCAAGAGAAGCGTCATCGACATATTTATCCCCGCCAGCCCCTGTGCCATCCACATTCGCCAACGCAAAATATCCGCCAATCGAGCTCGACGTATCCCACATATTCCCCATAAAAGCATACGTATTGTTCATATAAGGCAAGTATCTAGAATCGCCTTGCTTCAGCATCGCGGAATCCGCGTAGATCTGGCTCACATTGTACCACTCGGTCGTGCCTGGATCGCCGGGCTGCGATCGGTAACTATTGTACGAGGTTAATAGATTGCCCACCGTATAATTATGCGTCTGCTGTGCGTAATCCCAATACACGGAGCTCGAATTGGCCGAAGCGATTCCCGCTCCTGCGCCGGCAGACCCTACGATGAGCACCAATGCCATTACGAGCTGAACGAGCAATTTCTTCCTTGAAGCTGTTTGCGGTCTAACAAGTGAAGCCTTCTTCATGTCTGTGAACCTCCCAAGGTGTAGTAGAGACAGCACCGCAGCCTCAAAAGCAGCAGCTGTCTGGCTATAGTATTGCGTTCGTTCGACCACACTGTATATAGCAAGATTTTACGATATATACCAATTATTTGGGCAGTTTCACCGTTACGCAAGTCCCCTCGCCAAGCACGCTCTTAATGCTGATGCCATACCCGCCGCCATACTGCACGCGAATGCGCTCCTGCACATTAAAGAGCCCATACCCTTTTGACTGCTGAACCAGCACTTCTTCCACCAGCTCCTGCGACATACCCGGGCCGTTATCCTCGACCGTAAATACGATAGTCCCATCTACGAGTGAACCGCTAATTCGCAATATTCCTCTGCCCGTCCGCTTCTGGTCAATGCCATGCTCAATGGCGTTCTCTACGATCGGCTGCAGCACCAACTTAATCATGTGGTGATCAAGGATGTTATCCCCAATCTCATACTGGACGTCGAAATTGCCATCATGCATAATAAGCTGCATCTCCATGTAGGACTTCGTATTGAGCAGCTCGTCCCTGACCGACATCATATCTTTGCCTTTGTTGAGCGAGGTCCGGTAGAACGTCGACAGCAGTCCGGCTACATTGCTAATATCCTCCGAGCCTGCCTCAATCGCCTTCCAGTTAATAACCGACAGCGCATTATATAGAAAATGCGGGTTAATCTGCGATTGCAGCGCCCGTAGCTCAGCCTCCTTCTGGCTGATCTTGTTCTTGTACCCTTCCTCAATGAGCATATTGATGCTGGTGAGCATTTTGCCAAACCGCAGCTCCAGCTCCCCGATCTCATCTCGTGCGATAATATCAGCGCTCGTCGTCGTAAGCTCTCCTTGCTCTACGAGCTGCATTTTATGATTAAGCGTATAGATCCGTCTGACGAATCCTCGCGAGAAGAGCCAGATGATGAAGAACAAGACGATGAAGCAGATGCTCTCGATCACGATCGTCGCCCTTACAATTGTCCATGGCTTAATCGTTAGCTCCTTAGTGGAATAGACCAACGAGATCGTCCAGTTCGCTTCCCGCAAGGGCTGCGACAGCACGACCTCATCCCCCTTCGCCTTGCCGCCTGCTGGCAGCCGTGCATCCTTCGGATTCGCGTACAGCACCTGATGCTGCCCATTCGAAATCATAATGGAGAATTTCTTCGTGTTCATATCGGTTAACGAGGTGAAGAATTCCGGCTTCAGCTCCATGTAGACGATATTTTTCAAATCCTCGGTCAAGTCGCCGAAGATCCGTCTCGCCCCGAAAATACGGCCATCCCGCACATACCAAATCGTCTGTCCTGAATTCATTACTTCGTCATACCAGAATTCATTCTCGACCGTCTTGATTGGCATAATGGAATTCATGCGCTGCGTAATGTTGTTGCCGGTGTAGATCATTATCCGTTTTATATCATGATTGAGCACTAAGGTCGTGTCGAGCAGCGGATCAACCGTCTCGCTGAGGTCGGTATACATCGAATAGTAATCGGAATATTCATCGTTGAATATGCGGCCAAAATTCGGATTAAACGCAATAAGCTCAATCGCCGAATTGAACCGCTGCAGCTTGTAATTCAAGCTATCCTCCATATTCTGCAGGCTGTCCTGCAGAACAAGCTGCGCTTGCTGCTCCTGCAGCTGCTTCGATTGCTGGAACGAATATGCGCCAAGTATCGTAAGCGGGATCAACATAACCGCCAAGTAGGAAACAAAGAGCTTCCGCTTCATGCTAAGGTTCCTTATCCAGCCTAGCCTCATAGATGTCTCCGCCCCCAGCTCTCTTTCATTTCACGGAATCATTATAGTAGAAACGGCTAGAGAATGATAGACGAATTGAACATGTTGAAAAAGGCTCCCGATCCTCGCAAAACGTAAGAAAGGTACCACTCGCGCTAATCGCAAGGGATACCCTTCTCATCTTAATTATGATCGCTTGAATCGCCTATTTCAGCGCAGCGGCAATTTCCTTCGCAATGGCATCGCCGCCGACTTTCTTCCATGTGGCTACGAACTTATCGAAATCATCGATCGGCGAAGCGCCTGTAATGATGCGCAGAAACGTCTCGTTCTCCAGCTTGTCGAGGTTCACGCCGCGCTTTACCATCGTCTCGGTCTTGCCGTAGAAGATTGGCTCTACCTTCTTTATTTCTTTGGCCCCAGTGACCGCGCCGGCTGTGAAGAAGGAGAGGGAATCGGCGAACGCCGTAATATCCTTCTTCGGAGCTTTATCATTCTGCAGCACCGATTTCACCCGCGGCATAAGACGCGCAGGCAGGTGCGTCTTGTCGCCATCTTGAATGACTTTCTCATAGACCGGTATGTCGCGAGCGATCGCGTCCTGAAAGTCGAGCTGCAGATTTAGCGGATAATTGTTCCAGCTTACTCCTTTGCCCTTATACAGCTCCTCTGTTGCCGGATCAATGAGGCGGATACCCTCATATTCCACGCTAAGCATCTTCAGCGCCGCTTCCGGATGCGCTGCCTTCTTGCTGACAACAAGGAATGTACCCGACGGCGCGGAAGGCACGACGTTGCGCTTGCCGTCGCTATCCAGCGGTGCAGCCAGCGGTACCCATTCCGCGTTCGGATTAGCCTTTACGCTGTCGGAGATCATCCAGCCTGCAAACCAGGGCGCGAACAGCATACCTGCTTTGCCGCTGGTAACAAGACCTACGTTGTCCTCCCACTTGCGGGTAAGAAACTGCCTGTCAATCAGTCCTTCTTTATACATTTTGCTCAGCTGCACAAGTGCCTGCCTTGTCTCCGTTGTAGTCGAACCGTAGACAATATTGCCGCTCGCATCCTTGAACCAATTCTTCGGATAGGAGTGGTACAAGTTGAACAACGGGTCAAAGGTGAAGAATAGGCCATCGTATACCAAGGACTGATCGCCGAGCAAGCCAACCGTATCGGGCAGCCCGTTGCCGTCCGGGTCTCGGTCCTTGAACGCTCTTGCGATGGTCTTAATATCTTCAAGCGTTGTCGGCAGCTTGAGGCCAAGCTTGTCCAGCCAGTCCTTGCGCACCCACAGCAGCTGGTAGCTGCCGTCGATATTCGTGTTCGGCAGGGCAAACAGCCTACCATTCACGCGGCCTGTATTCAGAACGCGGTCGCCGGAGTACGAGTCGTAATAGCCTTTAATGAGCGGAGAGCTGTATTTCTCATAAAGCTTAGTCAGATCCGCCAGCATGCCCGCTTTGACAAGCCGCTTGTACTGCTGCTCATTGACAATCATCATGTCCGGGATGTCGCCGCTTGCAATCGTCAGGTTCACCTTCTGGTTATATGCGCCCAGCTCATCAACCGAGAAGTCGTACTTCACTTTTAAATTCAACCGGTCTTCAACGTATTTCAGATATTGATTGTTCTCGAGCGTATCTCCGTCAGGCAGATTGTTGCCAGTAATGCCTTGGCGGCCAAGCGTGATCGTAATGGGCTGATCATATTTAGTGAACGGGCCGTCGTTTTTGCCCGCAGATATCTTAGAAGGAGTGAAATCGGTAATCGAATTTGGCGTTGCTACCGAGTTGCCGACTGCATTCCCTTGATTGGCGCGATTAGAATTGTTCCAATCACAAGCCGTCAAACTGAAAACAACTGACGCACATAGGATTATGCCTACCCATCTTGTTCTCACGTTCATCCCCCAAATTCGCCTTTGAAAGTTACGTGTTCATTATAACGAGCAATCACTTTCGCCCTCTATGCGAAATTTTTAAGAATGGGCATCAAATTTTTACGATGTGCCTTCGCGGTATTTAGCCGGGCTAACCCCATGAAAGTTCCGGAAAATTTGTATAAAATAGGACGAGTTGCTGAAGCCGAGCATCTCGCTAATGTCGATGATTTTCATATTCGTATTCTTTAGCAGCTCTACAGCCTTCTCCATCCGCACCTCTGCAATATAACGGACAAGGCTTTTCCCTGTCTCCTTCTTGAACAGAAAACTGAGATAGCTCGGCGTTAAATGAACATATTCCGCAATACTTTCTAGCGACAAATCCTGACTATAGTCCTTCTCAATGAGCCGCTTGACGCTCGTAATCAACTTGCTTGCAGACTCCTCCTTCGCCTCCGCCCGGACTGGAATAAGACTCTGAACGATGGTGCTGATCAATATCTTTAGCTCCGTTAACGATTGGACATTAAAGATCTGATTGAGATAGTACGCAATGTCTTCCACACGCTGCTTATCCGCCTTCGCATAGGCACGCTTCATCACTTCCGAGCAAAGGAACTTCGTGTAGATGACGGAGAGCTTCCCGCGAGAGCGCAGCGTAGAGAAGAGAAGCTCAATGCTGTACTGCGCCCCTTGAACATCAGCGCGGTCAATATACTCATAGGTCAGCTTCCGAATCTGTTCAACCTCGTTCTCATCGGCAGCATTTTGCACGGAGGAAGGCGCTTCATCCGTAAACAAAATCGGGTTGCCTTCCATAAAGAATTTCAGCTCGAGCGTCTGCTCCATCTCATTGAATACGTCAAATAACTGCTCCAGCTTCGCAGCTGCACGTCCAATAACGATACCGATTCGCCCCGGATAGCTGCTTGCCGATTTCACAATCATGGCCTCTGCCAGCGCTAGCTGCTCCTGCTTGCTAATCGGCTCGCGGCTTTTTAAGAAGAAGACGCTTTGCCGTTCATTGATGTTCAAATAGTCGTATGTATAACGAATCGGTTCCCGGAGCAGGGCAACGAACGCCGCATTGTCAAAATACCGACCTTCGCAGTCAACGAGCATCAGGTGCATACAAGAACCGTCCGCATCCTGCTCTTCGCCGGCACAGGTACCATTCAGCGCATCCATCAGCTGCTTCTCCCGCTCATACGCAAGCCCGCGATTGTATCCTTCCAGCAGCTCGCTCGCTTGGCTGCGCGCGGCGCGTTTCGCCTCGCAATTCGCCATTACTTCCTTCATGGTCGCGAGAAATTCCGAGATTTGAATCGGCTTGAGCAAATAGTTCGATACATTCGTCCGCATCGCTCTGCGGGCGAATTCAAAATCGCTATAGGCGCTGTAAATAATCATCTCAATCTCGGGATTCATGGCGCTTACTCTCTCCGACAGCTCGAGTCCATCCATGAACGGCATCTTAATATCCGTCATAATAATATCAACTGGCAGCTGCTCCAGAATTGCTAGTGCAGCTTCCCCATTCTCCGCTGTCACCATGTCGAGCTCCAGATTATACTTGCGGATTAGGTGTTGTATGCCTTCACGTTCAATTCGTTCATCATCCACAATTAGAATCCGGTACATGCGATTAATTCCCTCAATTCGATATGAAGTTCAGCACAATAAGAGCTTCTTTCAAGTGAAACCGGCTGCGCCTCCAGGGCAGTCTAAGCTAAGATTTCACGGAGAAATCCGAGCAAGTCTATCGAAAACTTTAGCTTTCTTTGCTTTCAAGATAACACCCCTGCTGCACGTTGCAAAGCCCACCTTAGTGATAGGAAAATATTACCTTGTATGTCAGGTTGAGAATCCACTCAACAACGCAAAAAAAGACTTCCCCCTCACACCAAGCGTGAGCCGGGAAGTCCTTTCCTACAACTATCCCTATGCATCTTCGTCTTCATCGTCTGCATAGTACGTGCATTTGAACCGCTCGGTGCCCGGGTACTTCTCGCCGAGGCTCTCTACAGTAAAGCGGCTGCTGCGGTAGAAGTCGACTGCGTCTTCATCGGTTTCCGCGATGAGCACGCTCGGTTTCTCCATCTCTAGCAGCTCGAGAATCATGCCTCTGCCATAGCCTTTGTTCCGCTCGAAAGGTGTAATGGAAATATGGTCGATCACAATTGTATTGCCGTTTACGTAGTGATAGCCAATCAAGCCAATAACTTCACCTTCGGACTCGTAGCCAAGCAGCTTATTCCCGCCGCCGCCGCCATCGCCCGCCGCGCCGTTCTTATACAAACTAACGGCCCGCTCCAGATGCTCAGGATCGGGAAAAACCGACCAGCCAAGCAGCTCCTGGATCGCTTCCTCATCCAGTCTTGCGTGTATATCAATCAACATGCTCATTACCACCTTTGCTTCGTGACTCCATGAGCGAATATTATACCACAACTATGCGGCTGATTCGAAACGCTGAAAGCTGAGCCAAAAGACGGGGCTGAACCAAAGAACGGTTCAGTCATCCATACCAGCCAGCTGCGCTCCCATCAGCTTTTCCGCTTCCGCCCATGACGCGAGCAGCGCATCATACCACGGCCGTTCTCCAGCTGCTTCAATGGCGCCGCTCGCATCCAGCTCGCGAATAACGCCGCGGATGCCATCTTCCCACGTCACCGTGTAGCGGAAATCCAGATCCCGCCGCGCCGCGCTATTGTCGAAGATATTGTTATAGCGGAAGTTCTCCACGCACCATTCCGCCCTCTTAGGCAGCAGCTTGCCAAGCAGATCTGTCGGGATATGGACAATTACTGGTTCAGCCATGCCAAGCTCCTGAGCGACAATCCGCCAATACTGGTCGTACGTCATCCACTCTTCGCCAGTCACATTATACGCTTGGCCAAGCGCTGCTTCGTTGCCGATTACATTCACGAAAGCACGCGCCACATCATCGCGGTGACACGCCACCCAGATGGACATGCCGTCGCCATGGACAATAATCGGACGCCCTTCCCGCAGCCGCTTCATCTGATAATTGCCGTCGGCCACGGACGGAACCGCAGTGCCGCTTCCACCATACGTCTGCGCAGGGCGCATGATCGTCACAGGGAACTGCTCTGCGTCATGCGCGGCAAGCAGAATATTCTCGCTTTGCACCTTGTTATACGCATACGGAAACGATGGACTCGCATCACGTTCGCCATCTTCCGCAACGGGATAAGCATTGCCTTGCTTGCTGTACACATCCACCGTGCTGCAGTAGATGTACTGGCCTACGCGACCGCGAAAAGCACGAACCGCGCTCTCCGCATCCTCCGCTCTGAACCCGACCATGTCGATGACACAGTCGAAGGGTTCCTCCTCGGCCATCTGGGCTTCAAAACGTGCATAGTCCGTCCGGTCGCCCTGGATCGTCCGCACGCCTTCGCTAACCGCTTCCGGTTTTCCCCCGCCCCGATTGTAATGCCATAATTCTACATCGCCGCGTGCAAGCAGCTGCTTCGTAATTGCTGTGCTGATCAAGCCCGTTCCGCCAATAATGAGTACCCGCTTCGTCATGATGTATATGCCTCCTTGGAATTACTGCAATTGTGGTACAGCATGTTGCAATAAAGCATTAAGGGCAATCGGTTTGTTAATCAAGTAACCTTGCAAGCCCCAGCAATTCATCTCTTTGAGCATCTGATACTGCGCAGCATCCTCTACCCCTTCGGCAATGACCTTCATGTGCAGCGCTTCCGCCATAACCAGCATCGCCGAGAAGAGCGACTGATTCATATCCCGAATGAAAGAGCGGTCGATCTTCAGCTTATCAATCGGCAGCAGCGTCAGCATGCTAAGCGACGAGTAACCCGTGCCGAAGTCATCGAGCGCAATCGTAAAACCGACAGCACGCAGCCGTTCAAGCGTCTGTTCCACCTGCTGGAAATGAATGACCGAGCTCTCCGTCAGCTCAAGCTCAATACCCTGAGCAGGGACGCCTTCACTCTCCACAATTTCAATGACGCGCTCGACAAAATTCGGCTCCGACAGCTGCACGCTCGAGATGTTAACCGACACTTTGAATCCGCTACCATAACGTTCCGACAGCTGATGCCAGTCCCGGCATGCCTGCCCAATGACCCAGTAGCCGATCGGTACGATAAGGCCGGTCTGTTCCGTTACAGGGATGAATTCAGCCGGCGATATGATGCCAATCCCTGTCCGGTTCCAGCGAAGCAGCGCTTCCGCTCCAACGACCTGCTCCTGCTGCGGGCTGTAGATGAGCTGATAATACAGCTCGAACTCCTGCAGCTCTATCGCGTTTGCAAGCGCAAGCTCATGGATGAAGTTCTCGACATGATCGTATTTGGAGGTCGACTCGTAGATATGGTAGCCTTTGCGTCCGGCTCCCTTCGCTTTGTACAGGGCAATATCGGCCTGCTTCAGCAGTGTCGGAATATCCTCTCCGTCTTGCCGGGTAGCAACGCCAACACTGACGCTAAGCTTCAACTGCTGATCCTTCACGTCAAAAGGAGGCTGGAACAGCTGCATGATCAGCTCCGCTGTCGCTTCCGAATTCACCTGCTTGCTCGCCGCGATGATGAACTCATCTCCGCCAAGCCGCACAAGCGTATATTCCGGCCCGAACGCCGCATGCAGACGTGATGCCGCCTCAATGAGGACGGCATCTCCAGCATCGTGTCCGAACGTATCGTTGATGTTCTTGAAGCTGTCGAGGTCAAGTAGAAACAGCGCCTCCGCGGCTCCAGTCTGCTCAAGCAAATATCTGCGATTATGGAGCAGGCATAGATCATCGTGATAGGCATAATGAACGAGCAGATTCTCGTAGTTTTTGCGATCTGTAATGTCCCTCGTAACCGAGAAAATATATGCAATATTGCCCGATTCATCATAAATAGGCGACAGCACTGTCTCACCGCTCATCGTCCCGTTCGGCATGACAATGCCGTCCTCATAACGAAGAGCTGTTCGCTCAGTCAGCACCTTGGCGTATTTTTTGTAGAGATAGTCAGCCATCGGGCTTTCATATCGCTCAAAAAAGGTTTTACCTACCGCTTCTTCGAGCGTAATACTCGTCAGGAGCGATGCCGCACGGTTCAAGTAGTAGTAGGTCAGCTCCATACCGTCTACTTTCATAATGAAAACGGTATCTGAAATTTCATCCAGCATCTGGCCAATTTGCAGATGAAAGCTATTATTATTCATCTTTGACGTTCAGCTCCTTATGCATCTGCACCCGCTACTTTCTAAGCTGTTATAATCATTTCTGCAAAAGCAATCGAATTTCCTCTCGCTGGACGTCGAATTTTATTGAATTTCCCCATATTGAATAGGGATTAAGAAGCTTTTGTCGTCTGTGCTCAGCTCAATTCCGATACCGCTCTGCAAGAGTTGCTGGATTAGTGGCTGGTTAGTGCCAAAGAATGGATGAAACACGGTCTCCTCGTGCGGATTCAACGTGAATGGCGGCGTTCCGTGCCTATCATCCGTCCTTAGCTCCTGACGTTCCATCTGAGTCGCATGAATCAGCTCTTGACGGAGCATCACGACTGATGCGTGGATATGCTGCACCTTCTCGGACTGATTCACGACGACCGCATAGACCTCCAGCCGCTGATCGGCTTCATGCCAACGGACATAGCTTTGTTCGGAGAGGACAAGCTCCTGCTTGTCCTCTTTCGCGCAAGAGGCTGACAACATCAGAACAACGAGCACAACTATGAGGCAGCCTGTACGTCTGCTCACATCGGCCACCCCCTTGGCTGTTACAGCTGGCCCCAGCTCACAACGCCCTTATGCAAGCTCGCGATTCTTGGCGCTCTCCGTGCAACAGCCTCTGCGGAGCAGCTCGCCTGAACGAGTACGCCCGATGCGTCGTCCCCAACCGCAGGCCATACGCGCTCGCCGGCATCATTAAGCGGCAATACGCCTCCGGTGATGAACCGAAGCGCGCGCGACAACGACAACTCATCGGCCATATGATACAGTTCGGCATACCGCCCTGCCTTCTCAAGGTTGTCTCCATTGCCCCAAGGAGACCAGTGGTCCGTCAAGCTGTCCGTTCCAAGCTCAACCTTGACGCCCTTGCTGTACAGCATTGGCAGCGGCATGACCATCCTGCCGATCGGCACCGTCGAAGCGATCGATATGCCCGCTTCCGCGAAACGCTCCGCCAATTGCTCCACCTCTGCCGGCGTGCCGCTTGCGAAGCCGAAGGCGTGGCTCACTGTCACTTTGCCCTGCCATCCGGCGTCTAGCGTCAAGTCGGCTAGCCGGTTCATAATGGCGTGACCGTTCGCGCCCTGCTCGTGCAGATGCATGTCGATGCCACCACCGGTCTCGACCGCGATATCCATCATCGCATGCAGCGAACGCTCCATATCGCCGTCGACGGCAATCGGATCAAGCCCGCCGACATGCGTCGCGCCAAGCTCTATCGCTTGCTTCACTAAGCCGCGCGAATCGGAGAGCAGCAGACCATGCTGCGGGAATGCAACAAGCTCATAGCTCAGCTTGTCCGCATATTCCGCAAGCGCCTGCTGCGCCGCTTCCAGCCCGCGCATGCCGCTCGTCGGCTCGATATTGGCATGCCCCCGCACGAAGGTCGATCCGAAGCCAAGCAGCAGCTCCAATATTTCCTTCGCTTTGTCCGCTGCCGTCGGCAGAAGCTTAGGCAAGAGCTGGCGCTCCTCCTCGATCCGGTCGAATATGCTGCGAGCCGGCTTCACGGCCTGCCAAGGACGTCCATAATACGTCTTGTCGAGATGAATATGCGCTTCCCGGAACGCCGGCAGCAGCAGCGCTCCTTTAGCGTTCCGTCTCGGCAGCGTATCGTCCGCTGCAATCGGTTCGAATGTAACGGCTGCGACCTTGCCGTCTACAATCTTCACATGCCCAGTTGCCGTTTCCGTCGCCGCTACGCGTCCATCCTCCATCTGAAATCCCGTCTCCAGGGTTACATTTTCCAACCAGTATGTTGTAACGTTCATATCATTCGCTCTCCCTTTTCCCTTGCTTTATCAATTTCCAATCATTCTTCTAATCTACCATAAAAAACAAGTCCAGACGTAATAAACGCCTGGACGGGAGGTTAAATCTATGCAATTACAGGCCACTGTTTCACTCACTTCTTCTCCACTTGCAGCAGCGAGACTTGTTTGACCGAGAAGGTGTCTTTAATTCTTTCTTCGGACAGTTTGTTCAGCTTCACAAGAGAGGCGATCTTGGAGGAATCGGGCTTTGAGATCAGCCGCCACACTTCGAGATCGGGAATCGCTTCGTACAGCTTGTCATCATCGTATTCCTTGCGCTCTTGATGGACGACCTTGACCAAATACCGATCGGTCTCCAGCTCCGATAAGCCTTGCTGCGAGCAATGGTTCAGAATCTCTCCCCGCAGCTCCGACAGCTCCTGCTCCAGCTCCTTCTGCTTCTTCTTCAGCTGGTAATAACGCTTCACAACCTTGTTATCCACTTGAATCTCACGCTCCTCTACTCCATGTTTATGCAGAGGAAGCGCCGATCAAGCCTTTACTTTAGCATCTCAATTTCTCGTGCTGGATACCTGCTGCTTCAACCTGGATCGTCGCATGCTCAATCTGGAATTGCTTCGCGAGCAGATGTATGGCCGACTGCAGAACGGTCTGACTGTCTTTGCCGTCTGCAATCTGCAAGTGGCAGCTAAGGGCATCGAAGCCCGACGTAATCGTCCATATGTGAAGATCATGCATATCCGTCACGCCTTCAATGGCAAGCAGCGCTTCACGCACCTCTTCCTGATCAATCGAGGCTGGCGTCCCCTCCATCAGAATGTGCAGCGTATGCGTAATAATGCCCCATGCGCTCTTCAGGATAAGCAGCGCCACAAGCACCGAAATAATCGGATCGGCGGCGTACCAGCCAAATGCCATCATGACCGCGCCGGCAACGATGGCGCCGATGGAGCCAAGTGCATCGCCGAGCACATGCAGGTAAGCACTGCGCAGATTCACATTGTTCTTCACATCGCCCTTGCGCATAAGCGCCCAAGCGCTGCCAAGGTTGGCGAGCAGCCCGATCGCGGCGATAATCATCATCGTGCCGCTGGCGACAGTTGGCGGATCGTTCAGCCGCTTGATCGCCTCTACAACGATAAACGCAGCAATGACAAAGAGGGCAACGCCGTTGAAGAGTGCAGCGAGAATCTCGAAGCGATGATTGCCGAACGTTCTGCGGGCGGTCGAGGGCTTCGCCGCCAGCCATAGCGCTAGCAGACTGAGCGCAAGCGCGCCGGCATCGCTGAGCATATGGCCGGAATCGGACAGGAGCGCAAGGGAGTTCGTCACGAAACCACCGACAAATTCAAGAATCATGATGCCGAATGTAATCAGAAGCGCGATGGCTAGCCCTGCTTTGTTGCCCTCCCTGCCATGATCATGTCCATGATGATGGTGGCCATGATGATGATGGTGCCCATGATGGCTGTGCTTCTTATGCTGATGATGCGAATGGTCGTGGTCGTGGTCATGATTATGGTCGTGCTTTTGATTATGGTCGTGCTTATGGTCGTGCATCGTGATAGCCTCCTAACTAGTGATCACAGTGATCGATCGCTTGATGCAGCAGCGAAACGACATGCTCATCGTCGCAGCTGTAGAACACATTCGTGCCTTCACGCCGTTTCTTCACAAGCCGAATGTTGCGGAGGAAGCTTAATTGATGCGAGACAGCCGATTGCGACATATCCAGCACCTCCACGATATGATTCACCGCGCACTCCTCTTGAGACAATAAGTACAGAATCTTCAGGCGGGTCGGGTCTGCCAGCGCCTTGAATATTTGAGATATGGCTTCGACTTTGTCATTATCCAGAAAAGTATGTTCGCTAACTTGCATCGGTCCTCCGCCTTCCGTATATCTATATATGAGCATATGCTCATATTCACATTATTACCGCACCATGTAGTATGTGTCAATAATGGGCTAATAACCATTTTCCATCCAATATGTAAAATAAACTTGACATAAAGATTAGTTTACTATACATTTTGTTCATAATACTTGACAATGAAATGGGAGGATGTGCAGGAGCATGACGTATCAAGAGAAGAAGAGTATCGTCTCCATCGTCGCCGCGATTCTGATTTTTGGTCTTTATTGTGCTTTCAAGTATGCGAATTACCCGTCAGAAGGGCTCACAACGACCGAAATCTATCATTATTGGGGCGCCTTCGTCCTCGTCCTCATGCTGGTTTCCATCGTCGCGCATATCGTCATCTACATTGTCTTCAACATCATCTTCCGGATGACAACAGGTGAGAAAGAACCCAAATTCGCGGATGAACTGGATAAACTGATCGAGCTGAAATCGAATCGGAATGGCTTCCTCGTCTTTATTCTTGGTTTTCTGCTTGCGATGGGATCGCTGGTCATCGACCAGCCGATATCGAACATGTTCGTCGTCTTGATCGCCGCTGGATTCCTATCTGATGTTACAGGCTCTGTGACGAAGCTTTATCATTACCGGAAAGGAGTTTAATATGGGCAAAAATCTTGTCGGCAACCACATCCGAAGACTCCGGTTTAATCATAACGAAATGACTCAGCAGCAATTGGCTGACAAGGCAGGCGTCACCAGGCAAACGATCGTAGCGCTGGAAAAGGGTAACTACTCCCCTTCACTGGAGCTTGCTTTTCGCATCGCTCAGGCGTTCGAGCTGCCGCTTGAAAAGGTTTTCTATTACGGGGAGCACATCGATTCGTAAAGAAAATGGAGGTTCGTTAACTATGAAATCTTTGGCGAGAGTTCCTAAAGTGACAGGCGTATTTTTCATCCTTGCGGCAATCTCTTCGATTATTGGCCTTAAATTGTACGACCCGCTCCTGAGCAGCTCCGATTACTTGTTGAACGGAGCTGCTCATGCGAACCGGATTATCTGGGGAGCGTTGATGGAATTGATTCTTGTCGTCTCGGCAGTCGGCACCTCCGTCACCATGTTTCCTTACTTGCGCAAATTCAATGAGAGCATTGCCCTCAGCCACCTTTGCTTCCGGTTTATGGAGGCCGCGATTATTACAGTCGGAATTATTAGCGTGCTCTCGCTGCTGACGCTCAGCCAGGAGTATGCAGCGGCGGGATCGCCTGATGCCTCCAGCTACCAGGCTTCCGGCAGTTTACTGAAAGCCGTGCACGACTGGACGTTCTTGCTCGGACCGAATTTTATGCTGGGCATTAACACAATGATGTACAGCTATATTTTCTACAAGAGTGGGCTCGTGCCTCGATTTATTCCGATCCTGGGCATGACAGGCGCGTCGCTCGTGTTTATCGCTGCTCTGCTCGAAATGTTCGGTATTATCGAGCAAATTTCCGTTTGGGGCGCTCTTCTCTGCCTGCCAATTGCAGCCAATGAAATGATTCTCGCCGTATGGTTGATTGTGAAAGGCTACAATGGTAGTGTGCTTAGCTCGATGACTTTGCAGAAATAGATGGAGTAACAAACAACTGGCGAAAAAAAGCGGTCTGACGAGTCTATGTTGGATAAAACTCTTCGCTTCATAGAGAGCTCGGCTTCAGTGCCGAGCTCTCTTTATTTCCGTTTGCGGCATCTGCTTCACCCGCTACTTCGACGAGTCACGCTGCCTCATTGCTGTATCGATTGCCGCCTAATTAACTAACAGACTAGTCCCACTTTCTGCGTATTTTCATAGAATGCTATAAACGATAAAGAGGTGATTTACTATGGCTATTCAAATTCTTGACGAGCGTATCTCCATTCATAACAACGGCTTCGGCGGATCGGAGCCGCTATCCACTTTACCTTTGCTCGTGGGGGACATCGGCCTTCAAGTTGTAGCTGCGAATCCATTGAATACGGCAAGCGTCCGCGTGTCGCTGACAGGTACGGTTAGCATTGACTTTGCACCTGCTACTGAACTGCCGGAAGATCCTGAGCCTGCAACCATTTCGCTGTTTGTGGAACGCGGCGGAGATGGGACGGCGGGAACAGGCGTGACGATCTGGGAGGAGCAATTTGATCTTTCACCGACTGCATCCTTCTTTCCAATCAGTATAACTGCGGCTGACTTCCCTCCGGCAGCTGATGTCCTGACGGGTCAGATAAGGTACGTGCTGTTCATCGGTGCAGATAGTATTTTCAGCCTGGTCCTGTCCGGCCCGGCTGTGTTCAACGGCAGCGCTTCTGCCGGAACTACTTAATATAAATACAAATCGGCGGCCTTGGGAGTACTGGGCCGCTGTTTTTGCAAACAGCAAAAAAAAAAGCGCCGGAGCATCCTTCTGAGATACTACCGGCACTTGCTCTATTATTTTGTAATGACAGCTATAACTTTATTAATGGGAATAAATATTTTGGTCCCGAGCATCGTCCTTAGTACAACAATGCCATTGTTTACTTTTACGATCCGGCCACCGATTTCTTCCGCGGAAACCATTTTTAGTACAACAAACTTCCCCCGAAAACGACTCAAAAGATTAGCCATTACGGCAATCCCCCCTTATCTGCTTCTAATCTATTACTATGACATGCAGCGGTGATGGTTCGGGCTTGTACATAGGAACGCAAAGATTATTACAATGTCGCATGCGTACAGACGGCTTGCCGCTGCCTGAATAGATTATAAGGACTGTAGAAAAGAGGTGATAATGAATGGCTGCAACATCCAAAATGACGAAGAACAACGCCAAGCAGTGGATCGGTCAACCCGTATATATCGAATTGAAGAACGGGCACTCTTATGTCGGCTATGTTACAGGCGCGGAGAATGGACAATTGTTCCTGTCTGGACAGCGCATACCGCAGAAGACAATGAGCATTGCTAACACACGTGCAGGCAAAGCAAAGGTATCCGGATTGATACCAGGCATGCTAGGTAAATTGACCGGAGGCGGCGGAGGCTCGCTGCTAGCCGGTGGTATGAGCAGCATGATACCCGGCGCAGGGGGTTTCGGTGGAGGAAATGCGCTAGGCGGATTAGGCGGTAGCCTTGGAAAAATTGGGAACATTGGAAACCTTGGAAGTCTGGGAGGCTTCGGGGGGTTCGGAGGATTCGGAGGGTTTGGAGGTCTCGGGAAAAATGGGAACCCTGGGAGCTTCGGAGGCTTCGGGAACATCATGGGGCTTATGGGAAATCAATTTCCAATCATGAAAATGGGCTTTGGAATGATCAATTCCATGATGCCGATTATAAAAATGTTTAAAGTTTAAAGCCGGAACCAGCTTTGCGGACAAAGCTGTCCACGAAGCTGGTCATGCTGGGTTCTTTTACAGAGAAAAGCTTGGTAAACTGTGATTACCATTCGACTTATAAGGAGGGTAACTGTAACTATGATCAATCCCCCTGTAGATGAAGCTCAATCCGTTATTTACGGCCTGCTCCGTAACCCCTCCTCCGGTCAGCTTCTGGCAATGAAACAGCCCGACAGCGAAGATTGGAGCTTACCAGCACTATTCGTTAGTGAGCAAACAGATGCTTCACCTAGCTTCATCACGCGAGAAATGTCCAGCCTCCTCGGATGGCCGCTCATTGCATGCCGATACATATGGATTCACCGAGCGAACGACAGCGGCGGCGGGAATGAAGCATTCTTCGAACTGGATGTGATAGATTCCTCATTTGAGACTCTTGAAAATCATCTACAATGGAAGTGTCTCGAGGAAATATCGCGATTAAATCAGCAGCATATCGGCATTGTTCAGGATTACTTGTTAGAGGCGAGTAGCGGGGATGTACCGGAACTCCGGCAGCCTTGGGAGCGCCTCGGATGGTATGCGAGGGCAATGTCCTGGATTCGGAACTCCCTTGGAATGCTCGGAATTGAGCTCACGGGATCTCCCGAGCAGATCAAGTGGTGGAGCCTCTCCTGTGTGCTTCGGCTTACTACCTCACACGGAGTTGTATATTTCAAAACAAATGCCAAGCAGCCGCTGTTCGCTCAAGAGCCCGTGTTTCTGACTTACATGGTGGGCGTATGTCCAGACCATGTGCCGACCGTTCTCGCTTCCGAGCCGTCCGAAGGCTGGATGCTGCTTGCTGATGCCGGAGACAAACTGAACCGGGATACGGTCGAGAATAAATTTGAACTGCTGCGTACATTCGGAGAAATTCAACTTAGAATGGTATCCCGTACGGCTGATTTAGTCGCGCTAATATGCGCGGACCGCAAGCCTCCGAAGCTTCCGCCTCTCATCGAACCTCTGTTAGAGGATGAAATTGTCGTCTCCGAATTTACGCCTGAGGAGCTCGGAGATCTTCGCCGGTATATGCCTGTCATGCTGGATATGTGCAGACGAGTATCGGCCTATGCGGTGCCGACTACGCTCGTCCATGGCGATCTACATATGGGGAACGCCGTAAGCGACAACGGGAGAATCACCTTAATTGATTGGACAGATGCGTGCGCCGCTCATCCTTTCATGGACATGTTCCTTATCTTTGACGAAAAGGATCTAGCGCTGCAGTCTCAGCTGCGCGACGCCTATCTGGAACTGTGGACCGCTTACGAGCCGATGCCTCGTCTGCTAGAGCTCTGGTCGCTCTGCGAGGTCGTTCATGCGATCTACCATGCGGTAAGCTATCAGTCCATCTTGCGCCACACCGAGGCGAGGTCGCGATGGGAGCTGGGACCGCCAACCTTTTATCTGCGCAAGGCATTGCTCAGATTGCGTGCTTTGGAATAACGCGAGGACGCGTATGCTACGCCCATGGAAGCTAACGAACTCCAGAATCGCTATTATGCGCTAATTGTTCGGTCTGTGAATGTAACGAACCTCAGAGTCGCTATTCCGTCGAAATCGGCTGGTTACAGCTGTGTAAGTGACGAATAGCACTGCTGGAGTTCGTTATATTTTTTTGGTGCGCTGTTTCGAGCGTATAGGTGTTTACGGTTCGTTGGCTGGCGAGCTACCTAAGGGACGCGGCGGTCGGTAGCGAGAGGGTAGCCTTGATCCGCAGCCGGAAGGTAACCGTAATCGGCAAACAAAAGAAAGCAGCGACCTCTGGTCGCTGCTGCACACAAACTTCGGAAACATTCTCGTTCGTTCTGGCAAGCCTAGCCCGCTTACTCCGCCTCCAGCACCTGTTTCACTAACCGCTTCGGAGCGGCGCGAAGGTAAGCTTCCTTCAGCAGCGTCGCCATCTCCGTCCAATCCTTTGGCTCGCGAATACCGATCCAGCCCCGATGCCCGATGTAAGCGGGCCGGTAGAAGCGCTCCTCCTGGATAAGGATCTCCTGCGTCTCCAGATCGGACTTAAAGTTCATGCCATAGTCGCTCATCATAATGAACGTCTTCTCTCTTACTTTAAACGACGTGTGACCATGCCCGTCGATGAATTCGGTCGCCTCGGGCAGCGCCTTGCAGATGCGGCGCACCTGCTTGAGCATTTCCTTCCCCTCAGCCGTTTGCATGCCAATCGGATGTGTCATCTCTAGCTGCCTCCCTGCCCCTTCGGCAAATTTCCTCTAACGCTATTCTTTCAAATACAGCGCCCTTGCAACTGACAACGCTGCGTAGTCGCCAACCTGCTCGCCAAGCCCAGCGGGGACGATCTCGCAGACAGACAGCGAGCCAGGCAGCGCTTCTTTGCGAAGCTCCTCCAGCATACAAGGCTGCAGCAGCTCCTGCTGACGCGCATAGATGCTGCCGATGACAACCTTCTGCGGATTCAAAATATCAATTAATACCGCTAATCCACGGCCCAGCTGACGCCCGACCTCTTCGAAGATCCGCACCGCATCCGGGTCGCCAGCCTGCGCCGCTTCCGCGACGGCTTTTGTCGTGATGACATCCTGCGATCCGAAGGAAGGCGCCTGCTCACCATTCTCTAATCGCTGGGTTACAAGCGACTGCGCTAGCCTTGCAATGCCGCCTCCGCTGCAGAAGCCTTCGAACGAACCAGCCTTATTGTACCCGACAGGTCCATCCTCAGCCAGCCGCATATGACCGACCTCGCCGGCATTGTCATTCGTCCCCGAATAGAGCCGACCATCCAGAATTAACCCTGCTCCCATGCCGGTGCCGAAGGTGAGGAAGATCATATTGCGCGTGCCTCGTCCTGCCCCCCACTGCCATTCGGCGAGCGCGCAGGCATTAGCGTCATTTTGAAGACCGACTGGTACTCCGAAATGCTGCTGAAACGGCGTAATCACATCAATATGGTCCCAATCCGGCAAATTTGGTGGCGAGAGAATAAGCCCCCGCGTGCTATCCAACGGTCCGCCGCAGCTGATGCCGATGGCTTGCAGTCTTTGTTTGTCTTCCGGTTGCTGCTCTAGTAAATGGTCTAGCTCATGAAGTAGTTGTTGAAGGGTTTCTTGAGGAGATGGAGCGGTTGGAAAAGATGTCTTCGCGATGATGTCAATGTCGTGATCGGTGGTGCGTCCAAGAGTAACTGCACACTTGGTTCCGCCTATATCAAGTCCGGCAAAAGTTAACATTATGCGAAGAACGCCTCCTCCAGCATAATGCACAGCGTATGGTAAATCGGCAGATGCCGCTCTTGAATGGCCGGCGTCTCTGAGTAAGGAACCACGATCGTGGCATCGCATAGCTCCTTCAGCTTGCCGCCGGAGCCGCCGGTGAGAGCGATCGTCCGAAGGCCTTTCGCCTTGGCGACCTGCGCGGCATGGACGACATTGCGTGAATTGCCCGATGTGCTGATGCCTAGGAACACATCGCCTGCTCTGCCATATCCGTACACCTGCTGGGCAAAAGCCATCTCGTACGACCGATCGTTCGCGAACGCCGTGTTGAAGGCGTTCTGGCTAACAAGCGACAGCGCGGGTAGTGCACCCTGCAGCTGGTCGCATAGCTTATCGCCGTCTTCGGGGAACAGCCCTGCGACGGCATCTCGGAACTGCTGCGGTACGGGACGCGGCAGCAGGAAGCCCTTCATCAGCTCGCCGACGATATGCTCGCTATCCGAGGCGCTGCCGCCATTGCCGGCGACGAGCAGCTGCCCGCCCTCGCGGTAGCACTGCTCAAGCAGCGCATAGACTTGCTCGATGACAGGGAGGCACTCGGCAATGTCGGGGTAGTTGTGCTGAAGCGCAGCCAGATGCTTATTCATTGCGCAGCCCCCTCCTTCGCAGAGCCGCATTGCAGCCATGGAATCGAATTACAATTGGCGTCGTGCACCATAAAAGAAAGTTTGCTGCTGAGTAGAGAGAACTGCTTGGACATTGGCTTTTTTCGCTCCTTTTGAACGGATGTAATTACCAAAACCTGCATTTATCGTAGGTGATTATCGTACTTTTGTCGATAGTTTAATAGCTTTAATAAACAAAACGCGATCAGGAGCTTAGCAAGCTTCCGACCGCGATATTGAACATCCTAAGAATCGAGCCCGAGCAGTTCGCTGACTGTAACAAACCGGTACCCTTGCGCAGCCGCCTCTTCGAGCAGAATCGAGATGGCAGCTAGTGATTGTGAACGATCGCCGAATCCGTCGTGGAACAACAGGATGCTCCCGTTTCGCAAGACCGCTCGAGTCGTATCAACGATGTGATTAATGCCCGGTGTATCCCAATCATTCGCATCAAGATTAACGCCGTGAATGACCGGGTAACCGAACTCTCCTGCAACGCCAAGCAGCTCATCATTCACAGCGAGATAAGGTGGGCGGAACGTATTCGGACGCGCCCCGGTTACCGCAGCGATCAGCTGCTCTGCCCGCTGGAGTTCCCGTGCTTGTCCCTCTCGGTCAAGCTCCGGCAGATGCGGATGCGAGTAGCTATGGTTGCCGAGTTCATGTCCTTCTTCCACGATTCGCTTCGCCGTTTCCGGATATTTCTCCATATTCGTGCCCAATACGTAGAATGTCGCCTTCCCGCCATACTGCTTGAACAAATCAAGGAACTGAGGCGTCCATTCCGGGTTTGGCCCGTCGTCGAACGTGAACGCCAGTAGCTTCTCCTCTGTCTTCACCTCATTGTAAATCGTCGTTGCTTCCACCTTGCTCACTCCTTATTTCAGTGAATAAGTGCTTTATTAATCGCCTTAATGAACGCGACGGCATGTCTCCTACGTTTGGTTGTCGATTCACTAGCATCATACTTATTGCTTTCTGCACCTTAGAGTATCTTTCCTGCAACGCTCTCCAATTAGCTGCAGACTGCGCTGCCCCTCTGGGAAACTTCCAAATGCGTATGTCTATGGAATCGCCTTAACGAATGTCCATTTACCAGGTATAATAAATTGGTAGTTTCATCCATATAAAAAGGAGTGAGCCGCCCATATGCAGCCGAAAGCGATTCTATTCGATCTAGACGATACGCTCATCGCCTTTGAGCATGGCCTCGACCTTGATCGTTGCTGGCAGATCGCTTGCAGCAACCATCTGCAGCTTGATCCGCATGAACGAGATGAACTGATTACTCACATTAAGTCTGAAGCACGCTGGTATTGGAGCGATCCCGAGAGGCACCGAATCGGACGGCTTGATCTGGATAAAGCCAGAACCACGATTATCAGGACAGCCTGCGATAAACTGGGCCTTCCCGGCACATCCTCACTTGCAGCTGAACGCATTGCAATCGATTATGGCTCAGAGCGCAATCTGGCGATTACGCTTCATCCCGATGCCATCGAGACACTTGAGCATTTGCGGTCGCTTGGCATCAAGCTCGCCTTGCTCACCAATGGCAGCGCATCCGGCCAGCGTGACAAAATCAACCGATTCCAGCTTGCCCCCTACTTCGACTGCATTCTCATTGAAGAAGAGTTCGGCCACGGGAAGCCTGACCACCGCATCTACCAGCATGCGCTGAATCAGCTGGATGCTCGCACCGATGAAACTTGGATGATTGGCGACAATTACGAATGGGAAATCATCGCACCCCAGCAGCTCGGCATTCGAGGGATATGGGTCAATCCCAGCGGAGCAGCTCGGCACGATGCAGATGATAGACCAGCTCCGTTCCGTACGATTCGCTCTGTAAGAGAGCTTCGCTCTATTCTCGAAGATCATGGTGCGTAATAGAAGGAGTTATCGGGGACGTATTCCAAAAAACAAGAAAACGCAGCCACTCTCGGCTGCGTTTCGTTTATTTATTCAACTTTGCTAGCAATTTCAATGGTTTCACCATTTTTCCACTTTGCTATCGCTTCACTAATTTCATGATCTCGAACTTTGTCATTCTGTCCAGGTAACGTTGGGGTGACTTCACAAGCATCGATTCGTTGAGATGAAAGTCCGCTATGGCTACGAACTGCAGCACCACGCAATCTTATCTTTACCATAGAACCACCGCCTTTAGTATAAGTATAACCCAATTAGATCACGCCCAACAATATCAGGTATAAACATTCGACTTGCACCCATTTGTACTGCTCCATATTCTTTCACATAATGATCGATCAGGCCTGTTTTAGCTTCAAATGCAACAAATCCGTCACCGCCAAGCTCCATGTGTCTTTGACAAGCAAAAGCAAACAAATGGTGAGCTACATACTTATATTGATCTTGTGGAGGACGGTTCAATGGGTTTTTCTCGATAAGGTGAATCCACATATGATCACCGCGATTTTCAAATGCAATGGCTCCCTCGATTCGGTTTGAGCCTACAATACATAACTTATAGATCTCAACATTAGGGTATCTAAAGTAGATCCTCCAATTGAATCCCGATGTCCATTTCGGCTGCATGAATACAAGATCTCTCGATGTCATTAATTGAATGATAATTTGAACACTTCTGCCGGAATGGTTGTCGACTAACATATGAACACCTCTGATGGAGCATCTGGATGCAACTTGCTATTATCTCTACTTAACGAAAAAAGACGTTCAAAGGCCCAACGCTCGCCTTCGAACGCCTCTCTCTTACAACCTACAGCACCTCTTGGAGCTGCTTGCGGCTGTGTGGGTCCAACTGTCGCCAATCGGAGATTTCGCAGCGTTTGCCGCTAACATCTAAGAGCACCACTCGACCTTCGGCCGGATACTGTATAAACTCATGCAGATTGCGCATGACGATGCGGGTTGGGCCAAGATGCGTCTGCAGCTCCCAAATCCATAGATCCGATTTGTTCTTCACGCTCTCCACTCGCGTGACGCGCGGCATGAAGTAGCGCAGCTCCAGCTCCTTCTCAAGCTCTATCGCGCTCTCTTCGTAGAGCTCCTTCACATCCGCAACGATGCCTAGCTCCTCGCCCTTCGTATTGCGAATCGAGATATACTGCGTTGCGTAGAGGAACGGGAATGCACGGTATACTTCAAGCTCATCATACGTCTTGCCGTCCACGATGCCTTGTAACACACCGCCCTGACCGCGGCTGAGGTAGACGTCATCCGGCGAGAAGAGCCGGATATCATACTTATCTGTCTCCATTAACCTTCAACCCCCTTAATCTTGGACAGCTCACGCTGCGCATCCACGAGCTTGCGGTATACACCGTCTTCCTTGTCGAGAAGCTGCTCATGCGTGCCGACCTCCACGATCTTGCCCCGCTCAAGCACGACGAGCCGATCTGCATTGCGAAGCGTTGACAGACGGTGCGCGATGGCGAACGTCGTGCGGCCCTTGACCAGGCGCGAGATGGCCTCTTGAATCTGACGCTCAGTCTCGGTATCTACGGATGCGGTCGCTTCATCCAGAATAAGAATTCGCGGATCGTGAATGATCGCGCGGGCAATAGCAACCCGCTGCTTCTCCCCGCCGGAGAGCTTATGTCCGCGCTCGCCTACGCGCGTGTCATAGCCATCTGGCAGCCGAACGATGAAGTCATGCGCATTCGCAATCTTCGCTGCACGCATAATCTCAAGCGGCGTTGCGTCAGGCTTCGAGTACGCAATGTTCTCCGCAATCGTGCCGTCGAATAGGAACGTCTCCTGCAGCACGACGCCAATCTGCTTGCGCAGGTCAACCTGGCTGATGCTGCGCAGATCCGTGCCGTCGATCCGGATTGCACCTTCATCCGTATCATAGAATCGGCAGATCAAGTTGATGAACGTCGACTTCCCTGCGCCGGAATGGCCGACCAAGCCAACCATCTCGCCTGCCTGAACAGTCAGATTCACATCTTTAAGAACGGGATGATGCCTCTCGTAACCGTAGGTGACGGCCTCGAATTCAACCTCTCCTTTAATAACGCCAATCGGCACCGGATTGTGCACATCCGGCACATCGGGCGGCGTATCCATAATCTCGAATACGCGGTGTGCAGCCGCCATTGCATGGCTGGCCCAGTTAATCATCTGGCTCACCCATTGGAGCGGACCGAATAGCATGCCAAGGTACGCGATGAGCGCCATCAGCACGCCGAGCTGCATATTGCCGTGCAGCACCTTATTGCCGCCGTTATACCAGATCAGAAGTGTGCCAAGCCCCGCAATAAAAGCGAAGGCCGGGAACACAAACGACCAGAGCCCTTCCATGTGGATATTCCGCTTCACAACTTCTTTATTCGCTTGCGCATAACGAGACAGCTCATCGCGCTCACGGCCAAACGCCTTTACCACGCGAATGCCTTGCAGCGAGTCTCCGACAAGCGTGTTGAGCCGGAATATGGAGCGCCACTGCTGATACCAGCGCCGTCCAATCTTAGGCCATATCGTCATCGACAACGCCACCATAATCGGAACGGGAAGTATCGCGTACAACGTCAGCTGCCAATCAAGTCCGAACATAATGATAAAGATTGCTACAACCTTCAGGAGCTCCGCCGATATGAACACGACCCCATCGGTCATAAATTGCCGCATCGCCTCAGAGTCATTATTCACCCTGCCTATGAATTGGCTCGTCTGTCTTCGATCAAAGAATGCGAGCGAAAGCCGCATGAGTGAACTGTAAACGTCTTTGCGAAGATCTCCCATCAGCTTGGAGCCGACCCAGACGCCGATTAAACCGCGAATCGTCTGCATTACTGACATGAGCAGCATCGTTACGCCAAGTCCAAGCACGACAAGCAGCAGCGTCGAGCCGAGGTCCTTCGGTCCAAGCACATCGTCGATGATGACCTTCGTCAGATAAGGGGGTATCAGCTCGACAAGCGTTGTTGTAATCAATAGGCAAGCTGCGGCTACCATGTGCAGCTTATACGGTTTCGTGTAGCGCAGCATCCGCGCCGCTACCTTCGAATTGTCCTTGCAGAATTGGCACACCTGCGTGCCTTCCGATAGCGGGTTGCCGCAGCTGTGGCAGTTGCGAGGCAGCTCCCGCTCCGAGACAACAGGGCGATCTTCCCCTTTGGCAAGTGCGCCGAGCAGCTTCGCAGCGAAGCTAAACAATGGCGATGACGCAGCCGTATAGCGTGCAATGACGACAGGTCCGTTGCTCGTATCGGCAACCAGCGTACCACCGCCGACTCCGCCAACAGCGCGCGCGTCTGTAAGCGTAGAGATTGCCAGCTGAAGCAGCTGGGTACCATCCTTCTTCCATACGGTAATCGCTTGATCCGTAATGGCCAGCCACTGCTCCCCAAAGCATCCATCATCTAGGAGATCGGTCTTTGCGCTGAACAACAGCTCAGCCGTTAATTGCTTCCTAAGTGCCTCCGGAAGCTGATTCTGGATCGACATGGTTTCCTCCCATTCCTCAATCGCAAGTTATCGGCAGACAAGTAATCGCTTACACTAACCTGTACACTTCTGCCCAATACGAATACACGTTCGCTTCTATCTTATTATATTTTTCTTAATTTGTAAACTTTACCCAAACAAAAATTTCACGAAATTTTGCGTATTTTTCAGACAGCAAAGCAGGCATCTGGTCTTTATCATACTTCGCATAGTACGGAATGGTGTTTGGCTTTGACGAAACGCCTGTGTGTGCCCTGGCACAACAAAGAGACCCAAACGAGCTGATGCCTCGCCCTGAGCCTCCCTGCCTTCCTATTCCGCATAAAACAAGCCATTTTCGGGGAAGCTACCTTCTGCCTCCAAGGTTGGAATGTTCTTCCTATGATGTCGTTCCAGTTCCAGGACGCTGCTGCTGATTCTGCTTCTTATGCGCGATATAGCGCTTCAGAAACTTCTTCCCGGTAATGAAGTACCAGACGATCAGCGGTGCAATAATGTTCACGCCTAGAATGAGGTAAACGACGATCCACATAAACCATACCGTATTGAACACCTTCTGATAGATCCAAGAATGATAGAAATCCATACCGGCCTGGCTCCTTTATCCTGTTCTGCCATAACTCACACATAAATGCCGTTGTTATTGTAAGCAGGCGGGGTCTCGTCTATACCAAGCAGCAGAGAAAGGATGGTGTCGAAGATGTCCGCAAAAAAGCAGCCACAAGCAGATCAGCAAGCGGACCAGCAAGCGGACCAAGCTGTACAGAAAGCACAAGCCTTGCAGGAGGAACGGCTCAGCGCTTCCTTCTCGCCGAAGCTTGCCGATAATCTCGCGATTATTGACGCCTTGCTCGGGAAGAGCGCCGATGTCCAGCAGCGGGAATTCCGGTTATGCGGCAATGCGCAATATCCCGGTATCTGCAGTTTTGTCGACGGGCTGGCGGATACGCTCATCGTCGAAGCGATTCTGAAAGCGCTCATCGTGTTCGGCGAAGATCTGCATCGCGATCCTGCTGGGATCCCCACGGCAGAAGACCTTCGGACAACCTTGCTCGTGAACGCTTCCGCGAAGACAGCGACCCGGATGAGAGACGGGATAGCCGCAATCTTGTCCGGAGATACGCTTGTCCTCGTTCAAGGGATGGAAGAAGCCATTATCGTCAGCTCCAAGGGCTGGAAAGACCGGAGCATCGAAGAGCCTTCATCGGAGAATAACGTTCGCGGTCCGCGCGACGGCTTTACAGAGAGCATCCGCACCAATACGGCGCATGTGCGCCGGCGTATCAAGGATCCGATGCTGCGCATGGACCCGATGATCATCGGAACTCGTTCGCAAACGGACATTAACATTGCCTACATCGGGGACATCGTGAAGGAAGGACTCGTGGACGAAGTCAAAAGGCGGCTCAACGGCATTAAGATCGATGCTATTCTCGAGAGCGGGTACATTGAGGAGCTCATTGAAGACGCACCGCTATCTCCGTTCAATACAATCCAGAGCACGGAGCGGCCGGATAAGGTCGCCTCTGCGCTACTCGAAGGCAGAGTCGCGATCTTCATCGACAATACGCCCGTCGTCCTCATCGTGCCGACGTTCTTCTGGCAGTTCATCCAAGCGCCGGACGACTACTATAACCGCTACTGGGTCGGCTCGTTCTTTCGCAGCGTGCGCTATCTCGCGCTCATTATCAGTCTCGTGCTGCCGTCCCTCTATGTCATGCTCGTCTCGTTCCATCACGAGATGATTCCGACCGCGCTGGCGCTGACGATCGCCTCCGGACGCGAAGTGGTGCCGTTCCCCGTGCTGCTGGAAGCGTTAATGCTCGAGATCGCATTCGAGCTCATGCGCGAAGCCGGCCTGCGCATGCCGAAGCCTATCGGACAAGCGGTCAGCATCGTAGGCTCGCTCATTATCGGGCAGGCAGCCGTGCAAGCCGGGCTGGTCTCCCCGTTCATGGTCATCGTCGTCGCGATAACGGAAATTTCGTCCTTTGCCATTCCGAGCTACTCCTCGTCGCTCGCGCTGCGCATCTTCCGGTTCCCGCTTCTTATCGCGTCCGGCGTGCTCGGCCTGCTCGGCTTCGCGACCGTGTTCTTCGCCTTGCTGCTGCATGCATTGTCGATCCGCTCCTTCGGCGAATCGTACTTGGCGCCGGCAAGCCCGTTCCGTCCGGCAGATCAGCGTGACATGCTGCTGCGGATGCCGATTTGGATGATGAATGAGCGGCCGGATTTTGCCCAAGACAAGCAGCGGCTGGGCGAGCATCAAATGCCCAAGTCATCACCTAAGGGAGGCTGAAGCCAACCATGTTGAAACGAGCTGCCGCACTGCTCCTCAGCCTCCTCATCCTGCTGTCTCAAACCGCTTGTCTTGGTCTGAGGCAAATTAATGAACTCGCCCTCGTTACAGCCGTCGGCCTCGATATTGGCGATACGCCGGGTACGGTACGCGTCTCGGTGCAGATTATCCGACCCGCTGATGCTCGCGGGCAGACCGGTGCGCCGTCAGGCGGGACAGGGCAGCCGATCTACTCCATCAGCGCGGAGGGAGAGACCATCTTCGATGCCATTCGCAATCTTGGCCGGTTCTCTTCGAGGCGAGTATACTGGGCCCATAATTTCGTCATTGTCATGCATGAAGACTACGCGAAGAAAGGTATCGAAGATATGGTCGACTTCTTCACCCGCAATCATGAGCTTCGTATGAATACATGGGTCGCGGTAACGCCGAATCGGCCAGATGAAGTCATTGCTACGATTACCGGCCTTGAAGTCGTACCCGGCGAAGCAATTGACCGACTGTTCCGAAATAATCATATCGTCGGTCGCGCGCCGGCCAGCAACATGATGAACCTCGAAGAAGCTTTCTTAAGCAGCTCGACGGAGCCTGTCCTTGCCAAAGTTACGCTGATACAGCGAGGAATCTCCAATAAGAAGCCAAAGGAGCATGGCTCCTTGGAGCAGGTTGATCTCGCCGGCGCAGCAGCATTTCATGGCGACAAAATGGTCGGTTGGCTGAATACGAGGGAAACGCGCGGCCTCCTATTCTTCCTGGAGCGGCTTGGCAGCGGCATTGAAGTCGTCAAATGCACCAACAACAATGAGAAGCTGTCCGTTGAGTTCAAAGAGGCCCGTACAAAAGTGACGCCGAGCTTCCCGAATAAAGAGCCGCATTTTCGCGTTCAAATCAAGGCCAATGCGGATATCGTAGAGAGCGGATGCGGCATTAATTTGGATGAAGAGATACGCCTCTCGACACAGAAGAAGCTCGAAGAACAATTGAAGCTCGATATTACGAGCGTCCTCAGCAAGGCGCAGAAGAGCTATCACAGTGATTTTCTAAAGCTCGGGGATGTGTTCCGGAATAAGTATCCGATGGAGTGGCATGGCATGAAGCAGAATTGGGACCTGATGTTTGCGAAGGCTACGTTCGACGTGGAAGTGAAGGCATCTATTAAGAGCGGCGTAGTTAAAGCGGTTGGGACGGAGATCAGATGAATCAGCAGAGCAAATTCCAAATTACGAATGGGATGTTCATCGCGATGATGGTCAATCTCATCTTCGTCAAGGCGATCGGCGTGACGCAAGGCGTGCTCGCCCGGACAATTGGCCAGGATATGTGGATCGCCACCCTTCTGGGCACACTCCAGGGGATGGTCATCATGTACATCACCTACCTCGTTCTACGCAAAACACCGGATCTCGATTTCATGTCGCTCAGCCAGCGGCTGCTTGGCAAATGGTTCGGCAAGCTGATCGCGCTAGTCGTCTTCTTGTTCTTCTTGGCTGGCTTCGGGCCGATCATGATTACATTCGTCTATCATTTGCAGGACTACTTCTTGCCAGAGGCGCCGCTTATTCTATTCGTCATCGCACCGCTAATCGTCGGCGCTCTCGGCTGCTATTACGGGCTGGAGGTGATGGCTCGGCTCTCGCTTGTAGGGCTGCTCTTTATCTTCCTCCTGAATGTGCTCATTATTATCGGTTCAACGCATGAATTCGATATTCGAAATTTGCTGCCTGTCCTGGAGAACGGATTTCCCCGTACCTTCGTTGCCAGCTTGAATTTCGACACCGATTGGGCACTCGCGACGATGCTGGCGGCGATAGTGATGCCCTCCCTGAAGAATGCGGGTCGCATTGGCGGCACGACAGGAATGACTGGAATTGTGGCAAGCGGACTGCTCACCATGATTTGGTCCATCCTCGAAGGAGCCGTTCTATCATCAGAGGTAACAAGCCAGTATACCGTCTCGTGCATGAAATTAGCGCGCAACTCGCATATCGGCACCTTCCTGCAGCGCTACGAAATGATCATGATCGCTCTGTACTCCATTCCGATCTTGTTCGAGGTGATGTTCTGCATCTATGCGACCTCGGTATGTACCGCACGAATCGTGGGACTGAGGAGCAACCGAACGACCATTCCAATCGTTTGTGTCATTCTAGGCGTGTTCGGCTACTGGATTGTGGATGACCATTACCGGGCAATAGATTTTCTTGAGGTGACCTGGCCACGGATCGCGCTGCCGATTGCTTTCGGCTTGCCGGTGCTTCTGCTGCTCCTGCGATTACTTCTAGGCAAGAAGCTGAAATCATAGTTAACCCCCGCAATGATTAAGCTCATTACGGGGGCATGTTCTATCACTGAGGGTTCTCCGGAGTTGGTACGGCAGGCTCATTCTCCCCGCCCATGCGGCGGCGCGATGTTTCTTTTCGCCCAGTAGCCGGAACATGCTCCGACACCCTCGCAAGGCCAATCACAGGCATATTTCCGTATACGCACTCATACTCCCCGGCCCGCACTTTGTAGGTTTCATGATAGATTCCGACTGTACCATCAGTTCCGACCTTACGGTTGAAATTCTTCCATGCTGTCAGATGCTGTCCGCCGCGGGCATACGCCTCGAGCTGTTCGTACGAGTCCCAGTATTGAAGCAGATGAACGCTGCGCCAACTGAACATAAATTCCGTACCTCTGAAGCCTAGCTCTTCATTGGTATACAGCTCCTTAATCATCGGTCCCATCGATAGAAAGACAGGCAGCCACTTATGTATGGCCCATAGCCGATTCACACGCATGCCAATTAGGAATACGACGAAATCACCCTCCATTTGAGCCGTGTATCTGCCTGGAATTACTTTCGCCAAACCGCCTTCACTCCCTCCCAGCCGTTCTATCCAAAATATACCATACGCCGTGCGAGAGTTTCGTATGACGATCAAGATTTCAAATGAACTAATAATCGAAAGCAAAAAGCAGTGTGCTCCGCTACAGAACACACTGCTACCTATAGCGTCATCGCTTGGCCATACCTTGCGAGGAACGCTTCCTTCTCTTTGTAGTCCGGCATGATGCTTCCAACCAGCCTCCAGAACGAACGATCGTGATTCATATGCATGAGATGGCAAAGCTCGTGAATGATGACGTAATCAATAACCTCCACCGGCGCCATCGCAAGGCGATAGTTGAAGGTCAACTGCTTCTTCGAGCTGCAGCTTCCCCACTTGGTGCTGGAGTCTACGATTTCAACCGACTTCGGCGCTGCTTTCAGCTGCTTCTGGTAGCCTTGAATGCGCTGCCCAATCACTTTCTTGCAGCTTGCAAAATAAAACTTCCTCAGCTGCAGCCTAAGCTCCTCTTCCCCGAGTCCCGCCGTGTCGATTAATTCATGCAGCTTATAATATCGGCCAAGGTGAAGGAACTTTCCCTCCTCCTGATATTCCTTTAACAGCGGCGCTTCGCGAGCCTGCTCAAGCGCATCAAGCTTGGCTGCAATCTGTTTCCCATACTTCTTCACCGCTCGGGCGATTCCATCTTCGCTCGTGCCATTAGGCGCCTTAACCGTTACAAATCCGTTCGATTCGATCTGGATCGCGAGCTTCGTTCCCTGTCCATAAACCACATGTACGTCAATGATTCGCTGCTCGATTTCAACTTTCATTATTTGTGATCGGATACAGCTTCTCAAGCGCTTCACGCTGCTGCGGTTTAATGTTGATCTTGGCTCTTATATTCTTCGCTTTCTGTTCCGCATCCGCCAAGTCACTGCTAATGCCCAGATTGATTAACGTTCCTGCTGCAACAGCGCCTGTTCTGCCTCCGCCTCCATTGCAGTGGAAGCCTACCTTCTTGCCGCTTTTGTATGCGTCTACCACGTGGTCAATCGCTCGCGCGAACAGGATATCCTGCGGCTCCGTAGCGTTATCGCCAAGCGGCACTTGAATCCACTCCACATTCGCTTGCGGATACTCGCTGCCGGTCGCTTCCCCGCGAAGGTCGACAATGACGTCGACGCCTTCGTTCTTAATCATGGCTTCAACATCAGCCGCTCCACCCATGAAGATTCGATTCTCGTGAAGAGACTGATACTTCTTCTCCATTGTCATTTGCAGGATCAACTCGTTTCCGTGAATTTATAGACTACATTATACATCACGTTAATCCCTGACAGTCAATTTCCAGAAAGCGATCCGATCCCGATTCCACGTGTAAGTGATATATAGCTCATTACCTTTGGCGACGATAGCGGGGTAGGAATACTCCCCGGGTCCGTTCTCAAGGACGAACTCATCCTCCCAAGTCATGCCGTTATCGCTCGAGAAACGCACGACAAGCGGAGTTCGCGGGCTATCCGTCGCATATCCGGCAACCGGGTTAAAGACCAATGCCAGCCTGTCGTTATCCATCAAAGCCGCATCTATGCCGCTATTGTTGTTCGGAAGCGCAGTCTTGTACGCCTGGCACCATGTCCGCCCGTTATCCTCCGAATCGCTGCGGAAGATCCAGCCCTCGGTGCTGCGCAGCAGCATATGTACATGCTCGCCGCCCGAAGACCATAGCGTTGGCTGAATGAGGCCCTTCGCAAACCAATGGTCAGCGCCGACATACGAAGCCAAATCCATGGGCACAAGCTCGCTCCTTGTCCATGTCTGTCCGTTATCGCGCGAGATATCAACGAATGCTTCCCAAATTTGCTTCCCTTCCGCAGCAGGATCATGCCGCTCCACCGACGCCGGTGCGAGCAGCGTTCCATCCGGCAGCGCAATCGGTTTGTTCCGCACAGGGCCGCGGCCTCCGACATCCCCCGGAACTAACTCGCGAGGCTGCTCCCAGCTGACCCCTCCGTCCTCAGAGCGGCTGACACATGTATACCAATCGGTAATTTCATGACCTACTTTATAGAACAGAGTCAGAGAATTCCCTTGTGCGTACAGCACCGGGTTCCAGTGAGCAATTCCCTCTTCATCTGCTGCCTTATACGGAGCTGACCAGACGCCTTCTACTCGCCGTGACATCCAGATCGCCACATCGCTCGACTTCTCATGCTTGCCAGCGAACCATGCCGCAACGGCGTCTCCGCCAGGAAGTACAGCAACTGTCGAGGCATGGCTGCTTCGGAACGGCTGACCTTCTTCAAATATATATTCCTTCTTCGCAATCACTTGCGTTTCATTCGCCACTTTCCACTCACGCTCCACTCTAATGAAATAATTAGCATTACATCCTACATGCGAACATGATACCGACCGTAACGCCGGATGGGCAATTGACTTCTTTCGCTGACCTCTCTATTTTCGCTGAAGCCTCTGTTCGGCTAGAAAATTATATCACCTGCGATTATAGATCAAGTAGGAAAGGACACCCTGATTAAAGAAAGAGATAGGGATAAGAAAAGCAAACCTGAGGAGGATATCATGGGAAGAGTCGTTCATTTCGAGATTCACGTTGATGACATGGATCGCGCAAAGCAGTTCTATGGTGAGGTTTTTGGTTGGACCTTTGAGGATTGGAGCAGCTATGCGGGCATGCCTTACTTTGGAGCGGTAACTGGCGCTGCCGAATCGATGGGCATTAACGGCGCTTTGGTGAAGCGTATGGGGCCTCCGCCAGAGCCGGGTCAAGCCGTCAACGGCTTTGCCTGCACGATGGGCATTGGCGACTACGATGCGACGGAGGCCAAGATCCTCGCGCTAGGCGGGAAGGTCGCTTTGCCGAAGTATGCGCTGCCCGGCATGGCTTGGCAAGGCTACTACATTGACACCGAAGGCAATATTATCGGTATCCATCAGCCGGATGAGAACGCAAAATAAACAAATGGGCTGTCCCACATGCCGTCGCTGATGACAATGGGATAGCCCTTTTCTCTTGATACAAGGTGCAGGGTGCAAGATGTGAGATGCGGCTCACTAGCTCTCGTTGTTACCGATCGTGCTTACACGCCATATTAGATTAGTGTCGACGATTTCTCTGTACGCTCTCTTATCATTAGGCTCGTTGATCTTACGAAGGAGAATATCCAGCGCGCGCCGCGCCATCTCCCCCTTGGAGCTGCTGATTGATGAGAGCGGGAACGGAACGAACATTCTGGAATGGATGTTGTCGAATCCAATAATCGCGTACTCCTCGGGAATTCGGCAGCCCATTGTTTGAAGGACGTACATCGCTTCCCAAGCAATAACATCATTGAAGGCAAAGATCCCGGTAAAAGACTCGTTTTCGACCATCAATTTAACCGTTCTTCGCGTATCGCCCGGAAGCCCCACATCTCTCACAAGAAGGGGATCCACCGTCAGCCCCGCTTCTTCATGCGCCCGCTTATAGCCCATATATCGCTCCTGAGCACTCGAAATCCGCTTCGGCCCATTCAAGAACAAGATTCGCTTATGCCCTGTGTCGAGCAGATGCTTCGTGGCGAGATATCCGCCTTTCTCATCGTCGCATATGACGTAATCGTAATCGTTCTCTTCCAAGAAACGACGACCAATGAGCACGAACGGAATGCCATTACGCTTCATGAACTGTATATTCTCGGTGCTGCACTGCGCCGGGCAGATGATAATGCCGTCGACGTTCTTGCTTATTGCAGTGCGGATCGCCCGCTCTTCTAATTCATTATCTTCCTCCGTATTGATAACGAAGATCGTATAGTTATGCTTCCTGGCAGCCTGCTCGATATCCTTAACCATAATGCCAAAATGCGGGTTGGCGACGTCGCTTACAATAACCGCGATCGTTCTTGTATGCCCGGAACGAAGGGAGCCCGCAACGGAATTGCCGACATAGCCCATTTCTTTCGCCAATGTCTTAATGACTTCCCGGGTAGCTGGAGCAATATCTTCTTTATCCTTGAGCGCTCTGGAGATCGTATTAATGGATAGCCCTGCTCTGCCGGCAATATCCTTCAGTGTTATTTTCTTGCCTTCCATGTCTTCCTCTCCTAACAAAAGCCGACTCGAACAATAAAGCACCGATATTCCGCTACATTAACGTTCACAGCTACAACATATCACTTGTCCAATTATTTCGTCAATGTTAAGCAGGAGTACCCTTTGCATAGGCTTTCTGATGAAGAAAGCCAAGCGGTAAAACGGCCGCTTGGCTTCGATACTAACAAACTATTCGAGCTTCACATTCCGGTACAAGCGTTGCTCCCAACCCGTAAGGTCAAGGCCGCTCTCTCGATCATACTCCATCCAGATGTTCATCGCGCCTCTTGCCCGGTTATCCCAATACGGATACGGAATGGCGGTAACTTCGTCCCCGTCCGCATCCTTCGTGTGCAGGAGGACCGCACCGTCGAAGAAGTCCTCTGCCTGCTCGAGCTCAAACACGGGCTGAACCGGAAGCTTGCGATGAACGCCCTTCTGCGCATCGGACGATTCGCGCGTGTACTGCACCTCTCCGCGACGAATGACGAACTTCTCGTTATCCATCGACTCCAAACAATAGAGCATCGGACCACGCTTGATAGCTGCCTTGTTCGCGTGAGTCGTTACGTTCGGATGCGCTTCGACCAGATTCACGGGCATATCCAGATGAAGCTGGATCGAGTCACCTTCGCTCCACTCTCGCGTTAAGACAGCATATCCGTCAGCGATTTCGTAGTCGACGGACTGACCGTTTACCTGAATCGTGTAATGCTCGCACCACTGCGGAATGCGCAAGCGAACTGGGAAACTAGCGGCGCCATCAGGCGTCAACGCAATGTCGACTGCTCCGTCCCACGGATAGTTGGTCCGCTGCTCAATACGAACAACCGCATCGCCAACCTTGAGCTCTCCTTCACTAGCCACATACAGATTCACAAAGAGTCCTTGCGCGTCATGAGCATATACGAATGCAGGAAGCTCAGGCAGCATCTTCAGAATCATCGGCGGGCAGCATGGACAGCCATGCCATTCCCAGCGGTGCATTCTTCCATTGCTGACGAGCGGATTCTCATAGAAATACTTATGACCATTCATCGAACGGCCTGCTAGCAAAATGTTATAGAGGATGTTCTCCAAGCAATCGACGTATCGTCCTTCGCCGCTCGCCAAGAAGAGATTCCAGCTGAAGTACCCCATGCCGACCGCTGCGCATGTCTCCAGATACCCGTCATCTGGAAGCTGGTAGTTCTCGCCGAACTTCTCTTCATTATGAACGGCTCCGATTCCGCCGCTGATATGCGATTTCTGGTATGCAATGTTATTCCAAAGCTTCTTCGCAGGCTCATAATATTGCTCATCGCCCGTTGAGAGGTATAGCGCGGACAGCCCCGTGTAGAAGAGCGTTGCCCGAACCGCATGCCCTACTGCCTCGTCTTGCTCAGCGAACGGCTTATGATCCTGGGCGTACTCTTTGAATGAGGTTCTGCCCTCATGATTGCCGCGATGGTGAATCCAGAATGTCGCCAGCTCCAAGTAGCTGTCCGCATCGAACGGCAAGTTGAGGCGAGCGGCAAGCTCCGGCTCCTCCTTCGCGAGCTGGGATAGCTTAAGCAATGCTTCCTCCGGCAGCGAATGTCCCGGAACGATATTGCGCTTCGGCGGCGGTCCCATCAAGTCGCTCATATGGTTCGCGAATCTGACGGAGGCCTGCAGCAGCGAGATTTTGCCGGTCGCTTTATAATGATGAACTCCCGCTTCCACCAAACATCCGGCATTGTAGACATCATGCTGCCAGACCAGATTGCCTCCGTTATCTCCCCATCTTTGGTGAGGACGGTCTAGCAGTGTATAGGTATTGATATAGCCGTCTCCAACTGCGAGCTGCGCCTTGTTAATTCTCTCGATAATCTGGTCGACCCTGCTATCGATAGCCTGATCATACTCGGCTGCCAATAGGTCAGATATGCCGCGAATGGATTCATAGACGAGGCCGTCGAACCAAGGCTCACCGCAATGATAGCCCCCTTTGCCTCCCGCTACAAAATCAAAGTTGCGATAGGCGCCGTCGCTCTCGAATTTATTCAGCACATCGTGTACGGTTACATGACGCAAAACTTGCAGCTTTGGGCTCCAGAAGCGGTCGGTAATTCGGACCGCGGTTACTGGCAGATTCGTAATTTTCTGCTTGTCGTATGTCGTAGGCTTTACGGATTGACTGGATTTTCGAACCGTATCGTTGTCTATCATTGCTACTCGTACACCTCTTATCCCTGTAATAGGATCATGATTACAATGCGCCCCCGACTTTAACCCGCTTCCCGCTCTCGTAAGACTGAATAGCCGCCTCTGCAATTAACAGTGCTCGATATCCGGATTCTGCGTGAATCGGAGGTGCTTCACCCTTGCGGAGCGCGTCAAGCAAGCCATCGACATGCTTATCGAACGTCCGATGGAAGTCGCGGTCGACGTCATTGAAGTATCCTGCTTCCCAGCTCTCCCCGATCTCATTGCCTGCAGAGTGGAAGGTATATTGCTTCACCGTATCGTGGATAACGGCGCGCCCTCGCGTGCCGTCAAGCTCAATGCGATGCGTGTCCGGATAAGCATAGGAGGAATCGTAGGTACCGATCAGACTGCCTACCGCGCCGCTCGCGAAACGAAACGCAAGGGACATCGTCCGGTAGCCTCCGCCTGTCTTGTCCGTCATCTCCGCCATCACGGACTCGATCGGTCCGCACAGATGCTCCAGCAAATCGAAGCCATGGCACTGGGTTTCAATGAGGTTCGCATGGGGATGACCAGCTCCCCCTTCGCCGCCGAAGCGCCACGAAGCGAAGGTCAGATCGCCGAGACGACCGGAGCGAATCGCTTCATAAGCCAGCTCCACAGGCTTCGCATAGCGGTGATTGAAGTTAATTGCGAAGAAGAGGTTGCGCTTCGCAGCTTCATTAAGGAGAATATCGGCTTCCTTCAGATCGAACACCAATGGTTTCTCCACCAGCAGCGGAACACCGGCCTGAATAATCTCTAGTGTAGCTGCAAAATGGCCTTGGTTCGGCAGGCACAAGCTCACCAAATCCGGCGTTTCCTTCTCCAGCATCTCGGCAATCGAAGTGTATGGCCTCGTACCGTACTCGGCGGCTTTGTCCGCTGTCTTCTTCGCATCTCTTCCTACGATCGCGCAGAAGTCTACGTCCGGGCGCGTCGAGAAAATTCTTGCGTGTTGAAGTCCCCAGCTGCCTGCACTCGTAAACCCGGCAGACAATCCGCGGCCGCCAGAAGAGCCGCCCGCGCCGATCAAAGCGACTTTCAGCTTCTTGTTGTCGCTCATTGTTCGATCACAACTTTCCCCGTGTCGCCTTGGAAGAACAATTCGTACGCTTCTTGAATCTTGTCCATGCCGAAGCGGTGCGTGATAATTTGTTGCATATAGGCCATATGGTTAAGCAGCAGCGGATGATTCTCCGCAATCTCGTGATACTGGAAGTACTCGCTGCCCAGCACGCTATGTTCCGGAGCGATCAAATCGCTGGATACGTTGAGGTTCAACTCCTGGCCGTGCCCTACGCAGACGAGAGCTCCCCGCTGCGCAAGTACTTCAAGCGCGGCATGCCGTCCAGCGGTTTTGCCGCTTGTATCAATTGCTGCATCGACGCCCTGGTAACCTGCTTCCTCAAGCGCCTGCTTGATCGAACGATTCGCCAGGTTCACCGGAATCGCGCCCATTTGCTGAGCAAGATCAAGTCGATATTGAACAAAATCCATAATGAATACAGGGATATGGAAACCTAGCAGAATCTTCGCCATCGCGAGCACGCCTAGACCGATTGGACCCGCGCCGACCACGAGCACGGATTGGATGTCCTTGTGAACGAGCTGAGCCCGCTTAATGGCATGTCCGCCAGTGCCCATAATATCGAGCAGAATCGTAGCTTCTGTTAGCGGAATAGATGGATCAATCGCGAAGAATACATTCTCGTTCACAACCATGTACGGGGCATATCCGCCGCTATGCGAGAAGCCATAATCCGCTCTCTTGCTCAAGCACTGATTCGTGAAGCCTTGCTTGCAGCTGCGGCACTCGCCGCAGAAATCCATCAGGAAGACGACGCCAGGCGTACCGACAGACGTCTTCGTTCCTGGACCAGCAGCAACTACGATGCCGGATGCTTCATGCCCTGGCGTCACTACGCTTCCCTCGTAGAACTGATGGCGGTCTGAGCCGCATAGAGCATTCGCTTTCACCTGTAGAAGAAGCTGGCCTTCGCCGGGAACCGGAACGGGACTCTCGCCGTAATTGATTTTTCCATTGCCGATAAATAAAGGGATAGCCATCTTTTGCGGTACGTTAGTGATGCTGCTCATTGTGTATTCCTCCATCCAAATTATATAAAGTAAGTATTGCAGATCCTTGGTTTACTGCTGCTGACTGACTCGAACAACGGCTCATTATTAACGTTAATGTAAATTCACAATAAGGTTATCATTAACGTTACTGTATGTAAATCAAAAGTTTGTTATCGCTTTCAAAACAGCTTCCGAAGCGCATTCTCAACCGTATCCGCAACGAATGCCGCTTGATCCCGTATGGCTTGCGGAGCATGAGACATGGCAAAGCTCTGCTCGCATGCCCTGAACATCGCTAGATCGTTGAACGAATCTCCAATGCAGGCTACTCCCTCAGCAGGGACCCCGATATGATTCATTAACAAGCGAATGCCGGCGCCTTTATCTACTTGATGAGGCATGACATCTATACCGTCCGGATCGGAGAAAGAAGCCGTAATCAGATCCCCATATTGAGCCTGCAGCTGTTCAAGAAGAGCTTCCAGCGCTGGGATCTCACCATAGATGGAGAACTTCGTGATAGGCAGTCCATCACGTATTTCATCTACGAGCTGCGGATTCTCTTGAAGAGGCGTCAGGAACCGCCGGCCGACCCGCTCGGTATGATCCGTAGCCTGTATGACATAATTGCAATCCGCACTGCAAATGACTGGTACGAACCCCGGCAGCTTCGTGGCCGCTTCTAAGGATAGAGCAAGCTCCGCGTCAAACGCATTCGATCGCAGAACCTCCCCATCGAGGCCAATAATGGTGGCCCCGTTCTGGCAAACCGCGTAACATGCCGTGTCCAGCGTCTCCATTACCTTTGTAATTTCCTCATACATCCGCCCTGAAGCCAGACAGATCGCTACTCCAAGGCGGCTCGCCTCCTGAATGGCTCGCACATCCTCCTCGAGAATCTCCTTACGGGCATTCATTAAAGTGCCGTCGATATCGGACACAAACAACTTCAACATGACTTTGCTCTCCCTTCCTCCTGATTGGAACAAGTATGCAGAAACAATAAAAGAACCCTTACTTTAACGATAATGTAAAGGTGTTCATTAGGTTTTGTCAACAAGAAAGTGTCCCTCTATTCCCCTTCTATCCTTTCACGCTGCCAAGCACCAAGCCTTTCACGAAGTATCGCTGCAGGAACGGATAGGCGAGTAGAATAGGCAATGCCGTTAAGAATATCTGCGCCGCCCTGCCCGTACGATCCGAAACAAACTTCAAAGTGTCCGGGTCCTGCATCTGCAGGTTCTTGAGCGAGCTTGCATCAATCGTCACGGCTTGCAGGTACGTCGCCAGTGGATAATCGCCCTGTTTCTTGATGAACATTAAGCCATCGAACCAAGAGTTCCAGTGGAATACCATCGTGAGCAGCAGTACGGTAGCAAGTGAGGGAACGGAGAGCGGAACGAAAATTCGCCAGAGGATTGTCATGTGATTGGCACCGTCCATATGGGCCGATTCCTCTAGCTCCTTAGGAAGTCCTCTGAAGAAATTAAGAATCAGAATGATGTTGAACACATTCACCGCACTTGGCAGGATTAACGCCCAGATGGAGTCCATAATCCCCGTCTGTCTCACCGATAAGTACCAAGGAATCAGGCCGACGCTGAACAGGATTGTGATGACGAACAGCCAAGCATAGATCGTTCGCCATGGGAACCGTTCGTTTTCTTTGGAAAGGGGGTACGCGGTCAACACGCAAAGAAGCATGCTCATGCATGACCCGAGCAGTAGCCGTTCGATAGATACGAGGAAGGCATCCATGAACGCACCCTGTCTCATGACCGCCGAATAGGATTCGAGGTTCAGCTCCACCGGCCAGAACGTCACTCTTCCCGCGCTAACAGCCCCCGCCGAACTGAACGAAACCGCAAGCACATTCAGCATGGGCAGCAGGCATACGATGGACAGCGCAATCAGAAACGTATAATTGCAGCAGGTGAATATTTTGCGGCTTAAGGCTCGGTTTCGCATATCGCAGACCTTTCTTGGTTAGAAAGTTAGAAGATTCTGTAGTTCGCTAGCCGGTATGCCAAGTAGTACGAAGAGGAAATCAACACAAGCGATACAACTGACTTGAAGAGCCCGATTGCCGTCGAGATACTATATTGCGCATTCGCAACACCAACACGGTATATGAACGTATCCAGAACGTCGCCAGAATCGTAAGTGGCTGAGCTGTAAAGGTTAAAGATTTGATCAAAGCCCGCATTCAGCACATTGCCAAGACTAAGTGTCGCTAGCAAAATAACAATTGGCGCGATGCCCGGCAACGTAACGCATAACGTCTGCTTCCACCTGGAGGCTCCGTCCATTAGCGCCGCTTCATACAAGGCCGGATTGATCGCCGTTAACGCAGCTAAATATACGATTGTATGGAATCCAAATTCCTTCCATACGTCTGTGCCTACCAGCACGAAGGGAAACCAGCGATTATCCCCTAGGAAGAACACCGGATCTGCTCCAAAGGAAGAGATGACTTGATTCACGATGCCAGACGACGGCGATAAGACATCCTTCAATATACCGGCGAGTATGACCCAGGATAGAAAGTGAGGCAAATAAATGAGCGTTTGAACGCCTCGTTTCACCATACTGCTCATTACCTCGTTAAGCAGTAAAGCGATGATAAGCGGCACTGTCAGATTACCGATGATTTTCAAGAGTGCGATCCCTACTGTGTTCTTGATGACGACTGGAAACTCCGGCATTCTGAATAAGTACTCGAAGTTTGCCAGACCCACCCAGTCGGATCTGAACATGCCCTTAAACGCCGAGAACTTCTCAAATGCAATGACGATGCCAACCATCGGATAGTAGCTATACACCAGAACAAGAACAACGGCAGGAAGCAGCATCACATGCAACAACGCATGCTCTTTCACACTCTTTAATAGGCTCATACCTATCGTTCACCCCATTGTCATCTACCCCGTTAGTGCCCAGCTCGCCAGTCATTGACCTCTTTCGTAATCTCTTCTCCGCCTAGCTTGTTCCAGTCCGTTACGAATTTATCGAAGTCCTCTCCCATGCCTCTGCCCATAATGATCTTCGTATACGTTTCTTGTTCAAGCTTATCGAGCGAGGCTTTGAGCAGGATCATGGTCGGTGTAGGCGCTCCGTAGAACTCGGAATACTGCTGATTGTACAAGTTATCCTTCTTAATTATTTCGAAAGCATCATACTGCCGTTTGTTGCCGAAGCCTCTCACAACGTCGCCGTCATTGAATGCCTTGATCGCGTCGTAGACCCCCAGCTGCTCCGAATTCAGCTTAGATGTATCGCTCGTAGCGAATGCATGGTTAACGGCATCAAGGTTATCGGGAACATCCTTCGTCATCGGCCAGGATTGCACAAGAGGATATTTAAAGTAGCTAATCGAAGGCGTGACATTCTTGTTCTCCCCAAACTTCGCATTATCCGAGGTTGCTCCCCACATTTTCTCTTGGAACTCATTCAATAATTTAATAATGGCTTCCGGATGCTTAAAGTCCTTCTTCACCACCGTGTACTGCGCCACAGAAGGATTCACGACCTGAACAACGGGCTGCTTCCCATCCACAGATACGATCGAATAGGGTTTCAAGTTCACAAGGTCTTTATTGCTCTTCATATTAACCGGCCAGTAGCTGTTCCAGTTCGCGCCATACCACATGCCCAGTCTGTTGTTCGCGATATCCTCGCCAACTTTACCGCCATCCTTAACAATCCACTCCCGGTCGATTAACCCTTTCTTGTACATCTCCTGGAGCTTCAATAGCGCAGCCTTTACGCCAGGCTGAATGCCCCCATATACAATCCTCCCGGATTCATCCTTAATCCACATGCCGGGATGAACATGGTAAGCGGAGAAGAACCCCCCGAGATCCGCCATATCACCCGGAGTGAGGAATGGGCCCGTTGTCAAACCAAGACCTAACGTATCCTTCTTTCCATTGCCATCCGGATCTTTATTGACGAACGCTTCTGAGATGGCCACCAGATCATCAATGGATCTAGGTGCAGACAACCCTAGCTTCGTAAGCCAATCGGATCTTAGCCATAGCACATCATTGGCCGTAATTGTGCCTGCCAGATTCGGGATCGCCATCAGCTTGCCGCCATAGGTAGCGGAGCTAAGACCGATGCCACCGTCGCTGCTCATTAATTGCTTCGTCAGCGGACTCGCATACTTCGTGAAGACTTCCGTTAAGTCAGCGAGCTGGCCCGCTTCAGCCAATTGCTGCAGCTGAGTCGCATCGACCTGGAACATGTCCGGAAGAGTGTCGCCGGAACCTATGATGACGTTCAGTTTGTTCGTGTAATCCTCTACCTTGGCGGCCGTCCAGTCGATATCAAACTTAATGCCAAGCGCATCGGCAAAGTGCCTTGTCCATACGTTATTGTCCAGATCGTCACCAGCATCATACACCCAGGTTGACTCGGCAAGCTGAGCCGCCTTAATTGTAATCGGAGGATCATATTTGGCATTGAGGTTCTTCGCCGCAGCACGATTAGAGCCGGAACCGTTCGCGGACGACGAGGAGTCGCCCGCTCCATTCTTGGATGACGATACATAATCGCTGATATTGTCGTCAGTGGCACATGCTGATAGCATGGCTGCTATCGCTGTAACCGAAATTAAACTGACCATCACGGTGCGATTTCTGGTGCTGATCTGGATCATTCTTTTATGTTCCCCCCGGTGCTTAAGGAAGAGGGCCGCTCTTCCTGTTTTTGACTATAGCATAGCAATTTCTTTGCCCTCTACTGAAGGAATTGCACTTTCACTGACTTATTTAACGTTTAGGCAATTCGCGATATTCGCTTGGCGTTAGCCCGAACGCCCTCTTAAAGTAACGATAGAAATACCCTTCCGACACGAAGCCTACCGCTCTCGCAATCTCGTGGATCTTCAGCTCGCTCTCGCGAAGCAGCTGTTTGGCTTTCTCCATACGGGCATCCGTAATATATTCGAGCAGTCCTTCTCTCGTAATTTGTTTATACATGCGCGATAGATAGTAGGGATGATGTCCAAACACGGAACCAAGCCTGGTCATCGACAAGTCATCGGCCAGATGAGCGTGAACATAGGACTGTATCTTCTCGACCACATCGTTCTCCTGATCGACCCTCTTGGACACACGAAGCGCGAATAACGCTTCACCCAATTTGTTGAAGAAATCCACATACTCCTTCCATTCGCGTCCCATGTCCAGCCGATACAGCAGGTCCAGATTGATCTTTTTGCCGACTTCTTGATGCAAGCGCCACTTATTAATGGCGGATAGAAACACGCCTCCAAGCGATAAAGCAATTTCCAGCTTGGATTCTACCTCACCGTGCTGCGCAGGGAACAATAACAAGTTAGCCAATAAACCGAAGAAGTCTGTTTTCTCACCGACCTCCAGATAGTTTTGCAGTTTCTGAATCCTATACGATATCGTCTGGGCGGAATCTTCCATATTCATTATATCGGCATCTTCACGCTCCGGATTATGGAGCAGAATCGCTTCTTCATATGTGCCAAGTCCCATATTGAGCAATAGCTTCAATGCTTCAAACTGCTCTTGAAGCTGATTCCACGAGAGGAACGAGCTTCCAACCGCGAAGGATAGCTTAATATTGAGCAATTCCCGGCATGCGGATTGAATATCTTGGGTGGAATGCTGGACGAACAGCATGCATCGCTTCTGAAATTCTGCGCGATCCATTTCGCTGGAATGGTTGAAGGGCTGAATCACCCATATCACTCGTGAGCCTTCATAGACACAGGAGTACTGACGAACGAAAGGTTTAAAATATTCATCGGCAACATTCTGGATGGAATACGTCACAAGCGCCCGATCTGATGGAGTGGATATTCCCCTCCAGTTGTCGATACGTCCAACGACTAGCAGCGATTGCTCCTTATCGTTTAACGGAAATTGAAGCTGCGTGAACTGCTTGGACAGATACTCTTCAGACAGCGGATCGCCTAACAAGATGCCTTGCATCAGCTCTTTTCTCATGAGGGGCAGAGACGCAGTCAGCTGCTGCCTTGACTCTGCGAGCAACTCCTCGAACCGTGCGGATTCGAGCTGCTCGTTCAGAGCGGTACGTACGGCTTCGGCAACAACCTCATAGCCTTCTGTTTTTAGAATATAATTGCGTGCTCCGCCCCGAATCGCTTGCTGGACGAGCTCAAATTCATCATACCCGGATAGGAAGATCAGCTTGCACCGCGGCCATCGCCGTACCACTTCCTCTTGCAATTCGAGTCCGCTCATGCCCGGCATCCGAATATCAGAGAGCACGACGTCGAACTTCCCTCTCTCCAGCAGCTCGATGGCATCCTTCCCCGAGTGCGCTCCGTACACTTCCAATCCCTCAATCTTCAAATCGATGAAATAGCCAACAAGTCCATCCACAATGACTCTCTCGTTATCGACAATCAATAGGTTAGCCATGATGTCTTACCTCCGCGATCAATGGTATTCTGAACGTTGCCTTCATCCCGCCTAGTTGCCCCACTGTCAGCGTAAGGCCATACGTTGTCCCATATCTAAGCTGCAATCTTCGATGCACATTAATGATCCCAGTCGTCTCTTCCGACTTATCTAATTGTCCCGCTTGCTCTAGCTTATAGATAAGCTGATTGAGCTTAAGCTCTGTCAGCTCATTGCCATTATCCTCAACGCTGATTTCAAGCCAGTTCTCCCCTTCCAAGACTTGAATGCGAAGCGCGCCATAGCCGTCCAACTCTTCTAATCCGTGAAGATAGGCATTCTCGATTAAAGGCTGAAGAATCAGCCGTGGAATTCTAATGTCTCGATAAGACTCGGGAATCGGGTCAAAATGAATCTGAATATCCGGAAACCGGACGGATTGAATGCCCGCGTAAGCTTTGGCATGCCTGAATTCTTTCTCCAGCTCAATCTCATCCTCGCCGTTACGCGTAATATAGCGGAAGTAATTGCCCATATGAATGACGAGTCTCTCCGCACTGTGAAGGTTCTCCTGCTTAATTAAGGACAGTAAGACAAACAAGCTGTTATACAAGAAGTGCGGATTAATCTGGGATTGCAGCTGCTTGAGCTCCGCCCGCTGCGATCTGGATTGCTGTTCCGCAACCTCCCCGATAAGCTTATGAATTTGAGAAACCATCGTATTGAACTGAAGGTACACATCTTGAAACTCGTCATTGAATCGATGATGCAGCCGTATGCTCAAATTCCCTTTCCCTACTTGGTACAATGAATTAATTAACCGCCGCATTGGCTTATGGATAAGCAGGAAAATCCCATATGAGAAAATAAACACAAATACGAGCGAAGCGAGCACAATGTAGACATACCAGGTTTGATATTGGTTCAGCACGCCCATCGCTTCCGTCTCCGGCACATAATGAACAAGGGTCAGCCCCAGCGACTTGGAACGCTCGTAATAGAGCAAATACATTTGATGTCCTATTTTCATTCGTTTGTTTCCATAGAGCGCTCCCTCATCGCCTTGCTTCGCCAGGAAGGAGCGGATCTCCGATTCGATCGTCTCTTGCCCTTTATCGCTCACATGCCAATGCTCGGACTCGTTGAGAAGCAAGGAGCCTGAGTTTTGCTTATTGGACATTTGGGCAAGCGATTCACGCAGGAGCGGAACGGATAACTCGACCTCCATCGTAAATAACATTTCACGGCCTATCGAAGGATACACCATTCCCAGTACCATTCTGTTGTTGATAAAGGTGAACGGTGAGGTTGACGTTCTTTCACTGCGCCTTATTGCATCTATCTCATCGCGAGGAATCGTCTCGCTGAATGTAGTCGTCCATATCGTCCTTCCCAGTCTCGGAAAATAAATCTTAATGTCCTTAATATACGGGCTTGAACTCTTGAGAATCGACAGCTTGTTCTCGATCCGAAGAATCGTTAACCCTCTCTCGTAATCATCCATCGATTCAGGTATGACGCCCACCTTGCGGAAATCGTCATCGCTGCTGATATATTCCCGCTCCAGTCTCATAATTCGGTTCATCTCTGTTTCCAGCGAGCTCAAATAAAAGTGAACATTCGACGCGCTGGATTGCAATATTTCTTGGCGGACCGTCCTTACTCCGGATTGGTTCATCAGGAGATTCAGAATATCCATAGGAACAACGACAACGAGCAAAGCAATAATGATTTTGGGGAAAATGGTGAATCTGCGCCCGAGTACAGATGAAATCTTCATAGCCCAATCTCCTGTTCGCTTCTATGTCCTAGTTTATAGATTGCTATAAATAACGGGATTGCCCTCTAAGGAGCAATCCCGTACATCGTACATCTGAACAAAGCCTATCCTAATTCGTTCTCATTTCGTGAGATCATCGCCCGCTTAGCTACCGCGAACGAACACAGGAGTTGAGAGATTACCTGCGTAGTCCTCCATCACGATGGATACATTCGCTGCCGTCGATGTGAAGCTCAAGCTCGCCTTCGTCGAGCGTCCGCGAATAATTCTCGGTTTATTGCCGCTGCTGTACGTGGTGGCGAACGACTTGGCTACGCCATTCTCGTAAACGTAGATGTAGCGCCAATCTCTCGTATTCGGCATTGGCAGACTGAGCGTATTTCCATTCCACGACCAAGCCTCCGCATACGGAGCAATCGTCGTATCGATGAAATTACCGCTGATTGTAACTGGGTTGCCGCTTCCTGTGGTGAGTGTGACGATATAATCGTCTCCATTGGTCGGCATTCCTGTAAACGTTGCTGTGGTTACTCCGGAAGCAACGGTCGTCTGCGTGTTCACCGGAGAAGCCGTTGTCGTCCAATTCACCGATTTGATCGCAACTGTAGTGGAGCCGGGACCGCTTGTCGGATTCGTCCAGCTTACATTCACTTGTCCACTAGCGTTGGAAGTGACGTTGATGCCTGAGGCGCCAGTGCCCAAGTTGTAGGCAAGCGTCGCTGCTGTTCCTTCGAGACCGTTCGCGCCTACAGGCACAACCTTAATCGTTCCGGATTTCGCAGGGAGCTTCTTAATGTAGAAATTATCATCAAATTTGCCGCCCATGTAGACGTCATTGACGTAAACATTATATTGCTTGACCTGGCTGTAGTTCGTACTCATATTCCACTTGATATTCATTTCATCCGAGTTCTGGAAAGCCTGGGAGACCGCAAGGCCTGTTGGCGCTGCTGGCGTAACCGCGGAACCGTCGTAAATACGCAATTGGCCCACATTCATCTGGTAATTCGTAATCGTGCCGGTACCATTATTAAATACAAGGCCGAATGCTGCAATTGTTTTGCCAGCGTAGGCGCTTAAGTTCAGTTCTTGCGTAACCCAGCTGCTGGACTGCGTGCCGGAGCTCGGTACTGCAACTTTGACGACGGTACTTGGGTTATCTGCGAAGACAAGTCCAAGCGACATCGTAGAAGCATCGGTTGCAGAAGGCTTCCGGTACGTAATCGACGCTTTGGAGTTGGCATTCACGCTCAAATTCGATTTATAGAGGCGAAGGAAGTTCTCCGCATTCAAGTTACCGTTCACAACGAGTGAGCTGCCGCCATTGTAGCCGCCAATCTGCTGATAATCGAAGCGGCTTGTCGTCGCGATGTTGTATTCACTGCCGTAGTCAAAGTCAACCACGAGCCGGTTGCCCGTTGTATCCTGCCACCATTGCCATGATGGCGGAATATCTTGAAGGCTGATATTGGACCACTCATCGCTATTGTTGATTGCACCATTCGCGTAATAGTTCAGACCATGGCCCGTATTAAAGTTCGTATAGAAGTTAGTGCCGTTAATAACGGAACGCTCCGCAATGACGGATGAGATTCCCTTCCAATAACGATTATCGGCGTACACATCGGATGCGGTATTCGTTGACGAGACCGTGGTGTTCTTCGGATTAATGTTAGGACCCGACCACCATAACTGCTCCCGAACGTTGGTCATCCACTGGTAGGAGTTGTCCGCACGACGGTTGCTCGGATAAGCAAGACCCATATCTTCATCAAGTCCGGCATGTACGAAATCCGCGCCAAGCGTAACTAGGCTAACATTCAACAAACCGCTGGTGGATTTATTGCTTAATGCCGTTCCGTTGGTGGACGTAAACCGATCGCGTCCCGCTTCGATACCTGCGAAACCTTGCTTGAAGATGTTGTAGGTTGTCCCATACGTGCTATTCATCGTATTCAAGTAACTTTTCGCGCTCGTAATTAACGAATTGGTCATGCCATAGTCAAAGAAGAACGAGTCCGAAATCTGACCGAGCGAGCTATCATGCAGCATGGAGGCGTTTGTCGAGTTGAATGTTCTTGCGAAAGCATTGGCCCCTGTACTTGTATTCAAGGAGTCGTCCCAGAAGACATACAGGCCTGCGTTCTTCAATGTCTTCAGGAACCCTTTGTAATTCGGAATGTCCGCGGTTGCAACGTTAGGCGACAGTTCCTCTTGATTGAAGAAGTAGCCATCATAGCCAAAATACTGCGCCATCTCCACGAGCTTCAGTGCAACTGGATAATTACCGCTCGCATCCTTCACGATCATCTGCTTATACGTCTGCTGTCCTCGATCATTATTGGAGAAGAAAATACCCGCCAGTGACTTAACTCCGTTCTTATGCGCAGCATCCGTGTACGTCGGATTCGGAATGTTCAAGATCCCGAATTCAAACCACTTCTGCGTATAATCCGCCTGTGCAGTCGCATCGTAATAGGACGGAGGCGTGTAGGCTGTCGCCGTGCCATGCCAGAACGTATAATAATCGAGGTACTGCCAGTAGTTGAAATGGTACTGCGCGAACTTGTTTGTATACGCCGCATTGTCTATGAATGCGTTTCCATAATCACCCGCAACCGTATTCATTTGCACGTTCGGGTCAATGCTCGGGTTCGCTTGCGTTGCCGTGAATGCAGCATTTCGCGACTGCAGAGGCACTCTGGAGCGCAGATTCACTGCATCCGGGTCCGTTGTCGCACTCCAATTAAGAATTTGCCCGCTGGTGTATCCGTGGATGTTCGGCTGGTTTACGCCAGGCGCACTGCTGCCGGTGAATGGCCACGTGTCGCCTGCGTATACTGTTCCTGCTACCAGAACAGATAAAACCAAGGATGCCGCGGGAACGAGTTTTGTTTTCTTGCTGCCCATCTACATTTCCTCCTCGATTCGTTTTTACTTCTCGGTGAGAATATAGCATAGGGCTTGTTCGCATTCCTAGTGAACAAATTACACTTGAACTATCCGATTTACAGAATCCGTCGATCCATTAGGCAAACGTTATCTGAGGTTAACAGGCAGTCCTGTTCTTGCTGATTGGTTAGCTGCCATGGTCACGCGATGCGTCTCCCAAGCATCCTCGTAGGTCGATCGAATTCGGCTGATGTCACCTGTTCGGACTGCATGAAGGAAAGCTTCATTCTCCCGTTCGTACGGGTTGTTCGCAGACTTGTATTCAGTCTTCTTGTCCGTCTCAATATCCACAAGGCTTTCGCCTGTAACTTGCAGCACGCCTGTATTGGTATAGATCTGCAAACCTGCAGAATCTCCCGCCGGTATCGCGCATGTATTGCTGATGGTAGCAACCGCCCCGCTCAACAGCTTCATCGTTACCGTACCGACATCCGGCACCGTCACGCCTTCTTCTACATGAGTCATATGTCTGCTGCCATACGCCGCATACACTTCATTCACTTCGCCGAGCAAGTAACGCATCAGGTCAACGATATGTGTCGTTTGTTCTGCGAATTGCCCGCCAGAGGTCTCCATCTTACGCCACCAGTACACGCCGGGCATCGAGCCCATCCATTGCCCCAAAGCCATGAGCGGCGTTCGGCCCGCAAGAAGCTCCTTCGCTATATCGGTGCTGTCCATATAACGGAAGTGATAACCAACCGATGTAATAAGTCTTTTATCTGCAATTGCCTGCCGGATCCGGGACGGCGTCTCTTCATCAACGCCAATCGGCTTCTCGACTAAGAAAGGAATGCCCCGCTCCACAAGCGCTAACTCAATCTCGCCATGCGCGAATGGAGGCGTACAGATATATACCGCATCCAGCTTGCGATCTTCCAGCATCGCTTCAATGGATTCATAACCGCGTGCATCGCGATATGGCCTTGCCGCCATCTCTGCCTTCTCGAGACTTGTCCCACAGAAAGCGCCAACGCTGACACCCTCCATCGCAGCAAGCTTCTCCGCATGCATCCGTCCAAACCAGCCCGTACCCGCTATCCCAATTCGAAGAGTCACTCTATATTCCACCTTATGCTCGTAGTTTCTTCCTTCTCCAATGTTTACCTGCGAGCCGAAGGATGTCAAGGCAATTTAATAGAAAAAAGGTTGCCCTGCGCAGAGCACAGAGCAACCGAATCATGTAAGATCATGCAGGCGGTGATTCACTTCGACTATGATACCTGTTCAAACAGACGACGTCGATACGTTCACTCCGACTCTTTCAGTAATCCTGTCGTCACCGCAGCATACAGGAGTCGGTTGATCTGCTCGCGTTGCGCTTCGCTAGGGTGCCGCAAATAATAGCTGCACAAGCCGTTCAGCATCGTTAGAACGCCGGACGCTGCCATTCGTCCGTCTTCCTCTGCCATGCCGGCTTCTACAAGAATATCGGCAATAAATTGAATGTACGCGTCGCGTTCATTCCGTACGGCGATTAGCGCCTCTTCCTCGATGCCGTTCGTGATCTCGTTGAAGAAGATATGCGCCAATTCGCTGTATTCCAAGAAAAGATCGACGTTAAGCCGAATGACCAGCTCAATCTGCTCTTGAAGCGAACGATCCTTGTTGATTTCCGTCTTGATCGTATCGGTAATCATTTGTAATCCTTCCGTGATCAGCGCCTGGAACATCTGCGCCTTGCTCGGAAAGTGATAATACAGCGTTCCCTTGGCAACGCCCGCTTCCAGCGCGATATCGTCCATGCTCGAGCGGTGATAGCCGCTGCGCGAGAACATTCGGGCCGCCGCGTCCAATATTTTGGCTCTGCTCATAGGCGTTAGCCTCCATTCATATCTGAATCCTCAGTTGTTTAATGCCAAACATCATATCGCTTTCCAGCCTTTCGAGCGGTTCGTCGCCTTCACGCTGCAGCCGTTCGATCCGATCAGCGATGACGTTAAGGGCTACCTTGGCTTCAAGCCGAGCCAGCATCGCCCCCAGGCAGAAATGAATGCCTTGACCGAAAGCCAGATGCGGGTTCGGGCTCCGCCTAATGTCGAACTTCTCCGGGCTCTCGAATACGCTCTCGTCATGGTTTGATGCTCCAATGAAAGTGTAAACCCTTTGCCCTTCTTTCATTAAATGCCCGTTCCAATCTATATCGGCCTTCACCCTGCGTTCCATAATCTGCACCGGCGAGCAGAAACGGAGCGTTTCCTCTACCGTGCCGGGAATTAACGCACGATCCAGCCGAAGCTCGCTGTATGTTCCCGGGCTGCTCTCAAGGCACATGATCATCGACGAGATGAGATTGGTCGTCGTTTCGTTCCCAGCTACGAGCAGCAAGATGCACATGCCGATCACTTCCAGCTCGCTAAGCCCGTTCTCATCGGCCATGCAGGATTGCACGAGCGCAGTGATCAGGTCATCCTGAGGCTGCACGCGCCGCGCTTCGATCTGGATTCGGAAGTAATCCGTCATTTCCTTCTGGCATTGCAAATAACGTGAATAGTCTTTTCCAACGAGGTCGTCGGACCACCTCTTGAACAGAACTCGATCTTCCGGAGGAATGCCCAGCATTTCCGCAATCACGATTACCGGCAGCGGACTTGCAAAATCACTGACGACTTCAAATACGCAAGCGTCGGCAGCCCGTTCAAGCAGTTCCTCCGCAATCTTCCGGATTCGAGGTTCCATTGACGCTATGACCTTCGCAGAAAAGGCTTTCGCAATGAGGGATCTCATCTGCTTATGCTTAGGCGGATCTCGCCGCAAAATGCTGCCCTCGATCGGTTCTTCTTCCGATGGATTCTCTTGCATCTGAGAAGAGAAATGCTCGAAATCGGCAAGAATGCGCTTGACGCTATCATGCGTATAGACCGACCATGAACCGTTATCCGAGTCGAACAACGCCGCACCTGCCGCACGCTGTTGTTGGTACCGCTCTAGAGGAAGCAAATCATATTGGCTCGCCCACTTCATCATAAACAACCTCCCATGAATTGAACTGACTAGTCAGTTCAATTATGGATCGGTTACTAGCTATTGTCAATGCTGTGCATTCCACTCTGCTAATCGCTCTTCCAAGATCATGCGCAGTTCATCCGGAATCCGGTCAAACCGGACACCTCGCCCCAGAAATAACAGCCAATCCGCATAATACTCCAGCGCCTCATCATCGGTCACATCCAGCTGAACACTGAATATCCCGCTCGACTGAAACATCCCGGTAAAGGATAGAATGATCCCCGGCGGGTGCATGCGCTTAAAGCGCTGAATCCCCGTTGCATCAAGCTTCACAACAAGGTTGGACTCCCGTGCACGAAGCAGCTTTTTGCTTAGAATCTCTTGCTCCGACAGCTTCATCTCCTGCTCGGAAATAGCCGAATCCCGCAACATATCAACAGGCAAATAGCGAAACTCATCCGTATCCAAATCATACACCTCGACAAGCCACTGCGCGTTCGAGTTAAAGATATGCAGCAAATAAACGTCGAGCAACTGCGGCCAGCCCAGACTCAGCTCATAAGTCACGCGCAAATGCTTATCCCGCACAGCGAGTGAAATGAGTTGATTCAGCTCCGGAGGCGCTGCGTCATCGAGCTCTAGAAGATTCGGATTCGCCGGATTCGTGTTCTCAAATAACAGGATATTATTCAGCTCGATGAGCTCGTCTTGCTGAGTTTGCGATGCGATGCCGATGAGTTTCTCAGTGATGGAGCGGCGATTCTGCAGATAAGGCAGCTGCGAATTTTTCGAAGCGATGAAGCTGATAAAGATCGCCTTCAGCTCATCCGGAGTGAAGCGGGCCGCGGGCAGATACTGATTCTGCAGCACATAGTACCCGCCACCTCGCCCAAGCTCGGTCGTGAGCGGGAAACCCATCGCTTGAATCTCGTTAATGTCTCGTATTGCCGTCGCACGGGAGATCTTGAACTCCCGCTGAATCTCAGCAATCGTAAAATGCGCACGGTTATTAATGTAGCGCATGATCAGGTTCACTCGTTCTGTTTTCTTCATGATTTTATTGTATCAAAAATGTAGCAAAATAAAGGTATCAATTTATGATACATTCAGGAAATAGAATCAGTCTTGTAGAAGATAAATCATTTCAAAGGAGAGAATAATATGACTAACTACTCCATCCAAACCATCTCAGAAAATTACAAAATGACTGCATTTGGTGTTATATTCGAAGACTTCAACGACTGGGCGGGCAATGCGGCAAAAACGGCAGCGAAAAAAGCTGAAATCACGGAAAACGGCAAGCTTGCCGAACTTCTCGCGCTCGCTGACGGGCAAGAATATCAAATCAACTACAACCTCGACCGCAAGCCTTGGCGTGGTTTCGGCGTGATGGGCGAGTTCGACGTGGAAGGCGCGGTCGTTCTCGATTTCCTCGCTGGCGACTACCTTGTCGTGCCTGGCACAGGCGCTGACAAAGACCGCCTTGCTGACGAAATTACAGGCAAAGTTTTCGGCGGATTACTGCAAGAAATCACAGGGTACAACTACGTTGGTCCTGGCAACGCAACATTCGTCAAAGCAGATGAGAACGGTCAATTCTACGGAGAAATGTGGCTTCGCGTTAAGAAAGTCGAAGGCTAATCTCGCGATAAAGGAGCAGCACTCACATGGCAGAGTACACACTTGAACACAAGAAGTCATTCACGCTGACCGCTTATGGTTTCTCCATCCAATCGAATTTTCAAGACATGCCGGCTATGCAGAAGGAAAAGACCGAGTTCTGGGGCAGACTTCGGGCTGACGGTCGTTTCAATAAGCTCAAGAACGCGGCAAAAGATGATCGCGAGTGGTCCGTCAATGAGGTTTATCAAGGAAAACCGTGGAATTATTTCGCAGTAGAAGCTGGCAAATCCGTGACTGACGCCACGCGCATCATCGAGTTTCCAGAGAGCGAGTACATCGTGGTCGCAGGAAATGGCGACAAGGAAACGTTGTTTGATCAGCTGACTTACCGCGCTTTTGGCGAAGTCTTGGCCCAAGTTACGGATTATGCTTACATCGGCGGTCCCAATGCGACTTATCGCAAGGATAACGGCGACGGCACGTTCTACGGGGAGTTTTGGGTTCCTGTGGTTAAGAGATAAGAGGATACAAAAAGAGCAGAAGTTCTCTTCTGCTCTTTTTTGTATGATCTCTTGCGGCAATTATTTGACCGCTCCCGTCATGCCTGCGACGAAATACTTCTGCATGAGGAAGAATACGAGCGCGGTCGGGAGCGTACCGATGACGATCGCGGTCATAATGATGCCGTAATCCGGCGTATAACCCGCTCCGAGATTGGAGATAAGCAGCGGAATCGTGCGGGTATCCTCCGATTGGAGCACAATGAGCGGCCAGAGATAGTTGTTCCAACTGGACATGAACGTGATGATCGCCGCAGCCGCGTAAGTCGTCTTCATCGTAGGGACGTAGATACGAATAAAGAGTCCCCACTCGCTGACACCATCGATGCGCCCCGCTTCTAGCAGATCCTTAGGGAACATTTTCGTGCTTTGCCGGAAGAAGAAAATCAGGAACGCGGTCGTCATCGTCGGCAACACGACAGCGCTTGCCGTATTGATGCCTATGAACGGGAATGTCTTGGAGATATCCGCGAACATCCGGTACAGCGGGACCATCAGCGATGCGAACGGAATCATCATCGATAGCAGCAGGATGTTGAATACGACGTCTTTTGCCTTGCTGCGGTACACTTCGAAGCCGTACCCGGCCAAGGAGCCGATGAGAAGTGCCAGGACTGTGGTTGACACCGAGATCTTTGCGGAATTGCCAAGCGCGGTCATGACATCGTACTGGTTGAACAAATTGCGTAAGTTGACCAGCAGATGGCTGCCAGGGAACAAGCGGCCTTGCGTGACGTCGACCGATTTGTTGGTTGCGCTAACGATCATCCACAAGAACGGAAAGACTGATACGATGGTGGCGACCATCAAAAATAGGTAAGAGAACATTTTTTTCGTTTTAACCATTGCGATCACCTGCCAATTTGAACTGGATAAAGGAGAACAGGACGATCAGTAACACGACGGAGTAGGATACGGTGGCCGCATAGCCGAAGTTCGGCGTGTATTTGAATGACAAATTGTAAATGTACTGCGAGATGGATGTGGTCGCGTTGCCGGGACCGCCTTTGGTAATATTGATAACCTCATCGAACAATTGAAGCGTGCCGATGGTGGACGTGATCGAGGTGAATAGAATAATGGGCTTCAACAGCGGTACGGTGATGCCGAAGAACTGGCGGAACGGGCTTGCACCGTCAATACGTGCTGCTTCGTAGATCGAATTGTCGATATTTTGAAGCGCGGAGAGATAGAAAATCATGTTGTAACCAGTCCAGCGCCACGTAATGGCAACGATGATCGTCACTTTCGCCCAGAACGGGTCGGTCAGCCAGCCAATCGGCTGGGAAATCAAGTGCAAGTTGACCAGCGCGGTGTTGATGAGGCCGTCCTGGCCGAACATGTACTTAAAAATAACGGAATAAGCAACCAGGGAAGTCACGCAAGGCAGGAAAATAGCCGTACGGAAAAAGCCCTTGAACTTCAACCCTCTGTCGTTGAGCAGCACGGATATGAACAAGGCCAGCACGATCATGATCGGCACCTGAACGATCAGGAAGGTGAACGTGTTTTTCACGGCCGCTATGAACGTGACGTCGCCGAACAGGCGTCTATAGTTGGCGAAACCCGCATAATGCAGATTAGTCCCTTTGCCCGTCTTTAAGGACAGCAAGAAGGCTTGGATCATCGGATAAAAATAAAAGACGCAGATTAGCACGACGGCGATGGAAATGAATGTCCAGCCGATGGCCTGTGATTTGCGCTGCATGCTAGCCGTGGACTTCGCATTCATGACGAAGCAGCTCCTTTCGGATGAGCTTGATAATAAAGGGAAGGGCGTCCAGCAGCCGGCCGGAATGACTCCGCCTGCCGCCGAACGCCCGGGTAGGTTCAATCATTATTGAATTTGAGCGTCAGCTTGCTGTTGAGCATCCTTCAGCACATCGTCAACCGACTTGCCGTTCAGGAAGTTTTGCATCTCCACAACCAGAATGTCTTCGATTGCGTAAGTGCTTGCGCCGTAGTTTACACGTGGAATTTGGTTCGTCCAGTTCGCGAAGTCAGTGAGCACTTTTTGGTTGTTATAGAACGGATCCTCTTTGGTGTACGCCTCTCCGGAAGTAGCCGGAGCGTATGTGCCGATAGCGCCGATATCCGTAATCAACTTCTGATAGAGGTCAGAATTGGAACCGAAAGTCTTAGCCATAAAGTCAACTGCCGCCTCTTTGCCCGGCACGTTCAGGACATACCAGGAGCTGCCTCCCAGGTTGGAAGCATTGACGGAACCTTGCTGACCAGCGAGTCTTGGAATCGGTACGACTGCCCATTTGCCCGATTGATCGGCTTGCGACTTGATGGATGCGCTGATCCAGTTGCCTGTAGGAACGGAAGCAACATCGCCGCTGTTAAAGGCTGCTAGGTATTGGCTCCAGTCGGAAACCGGCTTGACAATGTTGCCTTTTACCATGCTCTTGTAGACGTTGAACGCTTCCTTAAGCGCGGCATTGTCTGCCAGGTAAGGCTTCTTGCCGTCTTTATCCATGTACCAGGAACTAGCTGTCTGAATCATGGTACGAATGATACCGAGATCGTTCGGATCAAGGCCGAGCATGTCTTTGCCCGTAGCCGCTTTCACCTTCTTGCCGATCTCTATGTACTGGTCCCACGTGATGTTTTGCAAATCGGCTACTTTATAGCCGGCTTTCTCCAGGTAGTCCGTACGAACGAACAGGCCGGTTACGCCAGAGTCGAACGGAAGGCCGTAGTTCTTTCCATCAAGGCTCGTAGGTCCGATTTTGTATTGTGCGAATTCAGAGCCATTAATAGAGCCCGTCAGGTCGGTGAACATATCCGGGAAAGCCTGCAAGAAGCTCTGAGCGCGATAATCTTCAATTAGGACGATATTCGGAAGGCCTTTCGTGGAGCCAGAGCCGAAGCCAGTGTTCAGCTTCTGCACGATGTCGGCTTGTGCATTCTCCACGATGTTGAATTTCGCGTTAGGATGGTCCTTCATGTACAAGTCCTTGGCGAAGTTCAGCGCTTTGATGTTAAAATTCTTGTCCCACGCCCAAATTGTGATTTCCTGCGAATCGTCCGTCCCGCCTTGAGCCGGCTCACTCGTATTGGCGTTCGATGTGTTTGATGAATTGGATTCGTTTGATGAAGTGGATCCGTTTGAAGAATTTCCATTGGAAGCGCATGCGCTTAATACCAGAAGCATAGCGACAGCCAATAGCATGATCATCTTTTTCATCGTGTATTACCCCCCATTCGATGCATTTTGTAAGCGTTTTCCGCTTTGACATCATCGTAGCACTTTCGTTTTTGAGAGAGGTAGCACATTATTTGCTTCAACTGGTACAATCGTTGCCTCCTTGCAAATGACAGCCCTTTCATTTGGACTTTTTTTTGAATTTAGGACTGAAGTTATACTTTCTGAAAAGGAATCCGAATCGTGATTCGAGTGCCTTCCCCTATCCTGCTGTCAATCGTAATTCCATAAGGCTCCCCATAGAGCAGAATCAACCGGTCATGGACATTCTTTACGCCGATTCCCGTGAACAACTGCCGCTTGTTTGTGGTCTGCTTGCCGCCGGATCCAGAGGCATCCATGCCTTCACCGTTGTCTACGACCTCGCAGACCAGCGACTGGCCTTCCCGGATAATCGAGACGTAAATGTAGCCTTCCGGCTTGGAGTTGAAGGCGTGGAAGAAGGCATTTTCGATGAATGGCTGGATAACAAGTTTCGGTAGCAGGGCATCCCTGCATTCGGGCGAGATGAAGTACTGGACTCGGATGCGTTCGCCGTACCGAACCTGATTAATGAAGACGTAATGTCCCAAATTCTCCAACTCTTGCTCGACCGTTACCGTTTCGCTGACGTTTCCAATGGCGTTCTGCAGCAGTGAAATCAGCGCGTTGATCGTTTCGGCTGCCTTCTCGCGGCTGCCCTGCTTGACCATGAACTTCACCGAAGCGAGCGTGTTGTACAGGAAGTGGGGATTGATTTGGCGCTGCAAGGCGTCTAGCTCTGCCCTCCGCTGCTTTTGCTGAGTCTGCACAAGTTCTTCCACGTATTCATGAAGCTCGTCCAGCATAAAGTTAAATGCCGTTGCGAGCTGCCGGGTCTCGTAGCTCCCGGATACGCTCACATAATGATGGAACTCGTATTTGGAAATGGTTGAGATCTGTTTGACCAAGCGGGTCAGCGACTTTGTCATCCTTCGAGTGATGAAGAAAACCACGATCAAGGCTCCGGCAACGATCGCAACACAGATAAGGATGATCGACCGCGTGTCGATGAGCTGTCCGAGTGCCCATTGCTTGTCGATTAAGTTAACGATGTACATGTCATCGGAGGAGAGATTCTCCGCGAGAATCAAGTCTTTCTTGCCCATGAATTTGACGTCCTTGTAAGCAAGCCCCCTCTCCTCAATGTCCCGCACTTGCTGGAGTAACTCGGGCGAATTGCGACCGACGAGAGCGGGGATGTCGCTGGAGACGATGAAGCCAGTCTTGCTTAGGATAACCACTGAGTTGCCTCGGCTCGTAAAGCTGCTGTAGAAGCTGCGCAACTGGCTCTCGGGAAAGGCGGCGTAAAAAGCCCCGTAGATCTTTCGGCTCGTCCTGTCCATCAGTGCTTTGGCCACGACGATAATCGGCTCTTGATCCGCCCGATCGTAGCTGAAATGATACAGAAGCTTGTTCGGATTCGAGTAGACCTGCTCGGTCAGCGGACTCGCCTTTAGCTCCGCATCCGTTACAGCCCAGACACTGCGGCTGGTGGAGAATGTGCGACCGTTGCGCCCAAGCAGCAGGAGATCGACGTTGTAAGCTTCAAGGTTGGATCTACTCGGTTTGATCTGCTTGCTCATGTTGTAATAAGTCTTCATTAAACTTGCCGAATCAGCCTCTCCCTCCGTAAGAAACTGCCGCACAGTCCCGCTTTGCTGAATATTGACAATGGACGTGGATAGTGAGTCGTTAAATGATTCGAATCCAGACCTGATCTGAGTGATGACCTTGGCGTTCGTGATGCCGAACGTATCCATGAACAGGCGCTCCGAGATCCGGATCGTACTCCATGAGATGAGGATAGATACGGAGACGATGCTGACCACGATAACGATGAACATCTTGATGAACAAGCCATGGAATTTCATCCCTTTTATACTCGGCTTCATTGCTTTCACATTCTCCACCCTCTACAATTTCCAGTGATAACGGCGGTACTCGCTCGGGGAGTAGCCCGTCGCCTTCTTGAATACTCGCGAGAAATAGCTGTGGTCCGAGTAGCCGACTCGCTCGCTAATCTCGGCAATAGTCGCCTCCCGTTCCCTGAGCAGATCGGCGGCTTTTCCCGTGCGGATTTTATTGAGATATTCTGTAAAACCTTCCTTATTGTGAGCTGCGAAATAACTGGAGAGATACGAAGGATTGAAATGGAAATGCCGGGCCATATCCTTCAGCGTGAGGGGTTCTGCATAATTGTTCTCGACATATTCCAGCAACATCTTCATATTGCTGCCTCCCTGAGGCTCCGACTCCCTGATGCACCGTTTCGCTTCCTCCATGAAAGCATAGAGACAGTTAACTGCCTCGACAGCGGAGACTGCCACGTTAATTTCATTGAAGTACGCGTATTTCGCCCGCTCCAGCTCTCGAAACTTATGTTGACCCTCTACCAGCAGCACCGTGATATTGAATATGATCGCAGTGAGGAACGATTTAAATGCAAACACATCCATCCCGTGGCAGGTCGCCGATTGTGCTACGTAGGCCTTTAAGTCCTCGAAAGCTTCCTCGTGACGCCCGCGGAGCTTATCGGCAAACCGATTGAGCGGAAACGGGCCGGGCGGTTGACCCGGAGGAGGCAAATCCTCCTCTAGGATGACACGCAGGCTCGGGAAGTAGAAGCGGCGCTGGAACAAATTGATTAGCTCGTTCCTATACACGTCCGCGGTCCGGGCGGCATCCTCATAAACGCCGCTCAAGGCAAAAACGGCCAGCGGGAAACGCTCCTCCGTCAGTTGTGATACCGTCTTCAAGACATGAAATGCGTCTTCAACCGTGCGACTCTCCGTATTCAGCAGCGCCAGGATGGTGCCATCTTTCGGCTCCAGCATGCAGAAGGCCGCCGAAGGCGCTATGAGAGCCAGTGTTTCCTCAAAGCTTGTCGCCATGACCCCAGTCGTCTCGGGCTTCATGGCACTCTGCCCCTGAATCTGGACGCCAATTAGGTAGAAATAAGCGTGAGGGAGAAACGTCTTTATCAGCGTCTCGTCCAGCACTTCACTGAATCCATCCATGAGCTTTTCAACCGCTTGCCGGAGCGCCTTCTTCCCCGGAGATACCGACGCCTTACCGGAGAGCGCCGGAATTCGGGCCGCGGTTTTCTTCAAAGTTCGCAGCAACTCGCTCTCCTCGAGCTTCGGCTTCAGAATATAATCGGCGACGCCGCTCTGGAAGGTGGACCGGACATAATCGAATTCTCCGAAGCTGCTCAAGACGATAACCTCGATTTCGGGATAGAGGGACTTGATCCGGCGGGTCAGCTCTTCGCCGTCCATCACGGGCATCACGATGTCCGTCAGCACGATGTGGGGGCGGGTTTTCTCGATGATGGTCAGTGCTTCCTTACCGTTCGCAGCTTCGCCAACGATGCGAAAGCCCTCACTTTCCCAAGCGAGAAAGTGCTTGATTCCTTGTCTAATTAGTGCTTCGTCGTCCACCAGCACAATGTCGCATATCGTATCAACCGACATGAATGAACCTCCTATGTTAGCGCTATCATTTTAATGAAGAAATAAAAAAGCCACTCTATCCCTCTGTGCCTCTCACAAAGGGGGACAAGTGGCTTCTATGGCCTCTGCCGAATATCAATAAATCTGGCTTCATTGTAGCATCCCAGGGGTCAAAAGAAAACGGGATTTAGGAGCGACGCTTCGGGTACCGATTGTTTCCGACCTTTATTGAATCCTTCATAGAAAAGTCCCGATGACATATAGAACATCATCGGAACTTTTCTAATAAGTGATATATATAATTCACTTTTTCACATTAACTACTCCACCGTAACGCTCTTCGCCAAGTTACGTGGCTTATCAACATCATTACCGCGAGCAAGCGACGCATAGTACGCGATCAGCTGTAATGGCACGACCGACAATGCTGGAGAAAGCAACGGCAGCGTCTTCGGAATCGCGAACAGCTCGTCGACGGATTTGCCGACTTCTACTTCCAAGCCTTCGTTCACAACACCAAGTACATGCGCACCGCGAGCTTTCACTTCTTTAATGTTGCTAAGTGTCTTCTCATACAGATCCTCTTGCGTAATGAGCGAGATGACCGGAATGCCATCCTCGATCAGCGCCAGCGTACCATGCTTCAGTTCGCCTGCTGCATACGCTTCGGAATGAATATACGAAATTTCTTTCAGCTTCAGCGAGCCCTCTTGCACAACTGCAAAGTCTACGCCGCGGCCGATAAAGAACAGGTTGTTATGCTTCGCGAGCGATTCCGCGATTGTCTTCAGCACTGGTGCTTCCGTCAGAATCCGCTCCACTTTCTCGGGCAGCTCATGCATCGCTGCAACCACTTCTGCGATTGCATCCGCGTCGCGAGTGCCAAGCGTGTCGGCTAGGAACAAGCCGAACAGGAAGAACGCGATCAGCTGCGACGTGTAAGCTTTCGTCGAAGCTACGGCAATCTCAGGACCAGCTTGCGTGATGATAACATCATCCGCTTCACGCGCTACCGAGCTGCCAACCACGTTCGTGATAGCCATGACACGTGCGCCGCAGCGCTTCGCTTCACGCAGTGCCGCAAGCGTATCTGCTGTCTCACCGGATTGGCTAACAACGATAACAAGCGTATCCGGCGTGATGATTGGCGAGCGGTAACGATACTCGGAAGCAACGTCCGTCTCAACCGGAATGCGAGCCAGGTTTTCAATGACGGTTTTGCCTACCAAACCAGCATGCATAGCTGTACCGCATGCAACGATATGGATTTTGCGGATGCTGCGGATTTGATTTGCAGTCATGCCGATTTCTTTCAGGACAACACTGCGGCCATCATCCGAGATACGGCCCATCATCGTGTCGCGATATGCTTTAGGCTGCTCATAGATTTCTTTCAGCATGAAATGATCGAAGCCCGCTTTTTCAGCTGTTACCAGATCCCAATCGACACGGAATATTTCCTTGGAAATAAAATTCCCTTCGATTGTCATCAGTTCGACAGCGTTCTTCGTCAGAAGCGCCATCTCGCCGTCATTCAGGATGTACACATCGCGCGTGTGCTCCAGAATTGCTGGAATATCCGAGCCGATAAAGTTCTCGCCTTCACCTACGCCGATAACGAGCGGGCTTGCAAAACGAACGGCTACGAGGCGGTCCGGTTCGAACTCCGTCAATACGCCAAGGGCATATGCACCGCGCATGCGCTTCACCGCACGCTGAACCGCTTTGACGATATCGCCATTGTATTCCGATGCGATCAGGTGGGATATTACTTCTGTATCTGTCTCCGATACGAACTGCGCACCTTTTGCGATCAGTTCATCCTTCAAGTCGAGGTAGTTCTCGATAATGCCGTTATGCACAACGGAGAACTTATTCGTGTTATCCGTATGCGGGTGAGAGTTTACGTCAGATGGCTTGCCGTGCGTCGCCCAGCGCGTATGACCGATACCAACAGAACCTTCAAGCGGCTGACCACCCAGCTTCTCTTCCAGGTTCTTAAGACGGCCGATCGACTTTTGTACTTCCAATCCATTCTTCGTGAAAACAGCGATACCAGCGGAGTCATAACCGCGGTACTCCAGCTTCTTCAAGCCCTCAATCAAAATATCCTGCGAATCCCGTTTACCGATATATCCTACAATTCCACACATATATATAGACCTCCGAATTTGGGTATAGTACCCCCGCTTCAGTCGGATGCCTCGATTGCTATGCATGGCGGCGCAAGGCCGCCTCATCGCCGGCTCCGTCCTGCCAAGGGTTAAATATGAATCATGAATGAAATCATCCAGGGAAAAAGACAATAAGAAATAAAGAGCACGCCCTGCATGCAAATGGCAAAATAATGCTTACATTCGAGAATAACACAATAAAAGCAGTCCATTATGTCTGCTTCGAATCATAACCGCACACCACGGCCTCCGTTGCCGCGTGCGCATCCATTCTAGCTATAGAGCATTCTACCGAACTTTTGTCAGACCAGTTGCCCAGTCTATTTGAGTATCGGCTTACGGTCAAATGCAATACCGGGAGGTCCCCGCCGAACATTCCGAACACCTCCACCTCGTCAGCTTGCCGATTGGTACAGCCGGTGAAACGCCGTGCGTCCATTTCCAATATGAACGATACACAGCAGCTATACAAACCCGCGCAAGCTCTGGCGCTTGAGTAAATCTTAACCACGACCCTCGCTTTCCATTCCTAAATGTACTTTCTTACTATATTCATTTTTATGCGAAGGTGCAACAAATAATTTCCGTAATCGCTTTCAAAAACAGTCGAGGTTTGTCATCATTTTGTACTTTTTTCTGAGCGCAAAAAAACAATCCTGGACGCCGCGGTTGCCGCACGTCCAGGATTGCTTGCAGACATGTTAACTATGTTAACCTTACCAACAACTAGCAGTTACTCTGCGCCAAGCTCAGCGCGTACCGTATCGACGATCCGGCTCACATAGGCTTCGACTTGCTCTTTATCCGGTCCTTCAGCCATAACGCGAATCAGCGATTCCGTACCGGACGGACGAACGAGCACACGGCCGTTGTCGCCAAGCTCCGATTCCACTTCAGCAATAACAGCTGCAATCGCTGCATTGTCCTTATATGTGCTCTTGTCGGCTACACGCACGTTAATGAGCACCTGCGGGAATTTGCGCATAAGCGATTTCTGTTCGCTAAGCTTCTTGCCGGATGCCACGAGCGTATCTGTCAGCTGCAGAGCTGTCAGAATGCCGTCGCCAGTTGTATTATAGTCGAGGAAGATCACATGACCAGACTGCTCGCCACCAAGGTTAAAGCCGCCACGGCGCATTTCTTCCATTACGTAACGATCGCCAACAGCTGTTTGAGCCGTGCTTAGTCCGATTTTCTGAGCCGCTTTGAAGAAGCCGATGTTGCTCATCACCGTCGTTACGACGGTGTCGTTCTTAAGCGTTCCAGCCCGCTTCATCGCGTCGCCGCAGATGCATAGAATGAAGTCGCCATCTACCTCGTCGCCGTTCTCATCAATTGCGATGAGACGGTCAGCGTCGCCGTCGAAGGACAAGCCGAAATCAGCGCCGTGCTTCAGCACTTCCTCGCGAAGATATTCCGGATGCGTGGAACCAACGCCATCATTGATGTTCAGGCCGTTCGGCTCAGCGCCTACTGTGATAATTTCCGCGCCCAGCTCACGGAATACCGTTGGCGCAATTTCATGGGCTGAACCATTCGCACAGTCAAGGACGATCTTCAGTCCTGCGAAGTTCTGCTTAACTGTCGTCTTCAAGAAGTCGATGAACTTGCGCGTCGCCGATTCATCCACCGTTACCGTACCGATATCGCCGCCTTCTGGACGAGGTAGCTCATCTACCTCAGCATCCATCAGACGCTCGATTTCAAGCTCTGTATCGTCAGACAGCTTAAAACCGTCACCGCCAAAGAACTTAATGCCGTTATCCTCGACCGGATTATGCGAAGCTGATATCATAACGCCAGCATCAGCGCCAAGCTCACGTGTCAAATAAGCGACTGCCGGCGTAGATACGACGCCAAGACGCACAACGCTAGCTCCGATCGACAGCAACCCCGCAATCAGCGAAGCTTCCAGCATCGGACCGGAAATACGCGTATCCAGGCCAATAACAACCTTCGGACGCTCCGCCTGTCCGGCAAGTACATATCCGCCGCAGCGGCCAATCTTATATGCAAGCTCCGGAGTCAGCTCGCGATTCGCGACGCCCCGAACACCATCCGTACCGAAATATTTACCCATTTCTCTTATTCCCCTTTTGTCTATTCGTAGTAAGTACAAGCTCCCCTGCCCAGCTATTCTTGCGCTCCATCGTTCTTATTCGAGCTGCTGTTGCCAGCGGTATTCTGGCTATTCTGCCCGCTTCCGCCGCTTGCTGTTGCGTCATTTCCGCCAGCGGGAGACTCCGTTGCCGTCCCATTGCCCGTACCGCCGTCACTTTCACCACCAGCCGCATTGCCTGTGCTATCGGGCGCAGTCGCGTTACCGCTACTGTTACCGCCGCTGCCAGCACTCGGCTGTCCATCAGTCCGGACTGCATCCGTTGGCGTCACCGAAGACGTCGTACCATCCGTAATATCTACTGTAATGCTGAGCGGCGCATTCGGTGCCTGCTCCACGAACCGCGGCAGATGCATCTCCAGCGGCACAACATGGCTGCCAGGTCCAAGCCCACTCAAGTCGGCAATAAGCTGGACATCCTTGACGCCAAGCGCGGCCAGCGTATCTGGCGCACCGCGTATAATCGCATCCACCGTGCCGGTCGTAGGCAGCGAAATATTCGCTTTCAAGCCATCCGAGAGCCCAATGAGCGTTACAGGCAAACTTGAGATCACTCGTGACTCCGCTGGCACAATCGTATAGTCGAATGTTACCTTAACCGGGTCCACCGAAGCGATCTCGCCGGTGGGCACCACATTGAGGTCCATCGTACCCGATTGTTTCAATTTCGACAAGTCAATCATGAGGCCGTCATAGTACTCGTAGGTATCGAGTACATCCTGCGGTCCATACACCGTGATCTGATCCACACTCTGCTTGAAGGAAGCAATCGCAAGCCCTTCGGGCAGCTGTCCGGTGAATCCGATCTGAAGCGGAAGCTTCTTGAACGGCTTCGTGATCGGTACCTCGACCTCCACCACGCTCGGGCTAATGACCGCATCCGTCAGCTCATTGCCGTCCTTATCGTAAGCGGCTAGCTTCATTTTCTTATCTGCGACGGTTTCCTCTTCATCCTCTACCGAGATTGTGCCCCCGACAGAGGCGACAAGGTCCATCTGATCCTGCGGCAGCGTGACATGCACGCGGTTAGGCTTCACGACCGGCTGCCCGGTCTTGTACCCTTTGCCCGGCTTGCCCTCGGTATGTATCGTCACATCATATTCTTTCGTAAGCAGCCGTTCCAGAACGACCGTGACATTGCTTGGCCTTACTTCAATGAGCTCAAGTCCTCGAGGCAGATTCACTTTAAGCGGCAGTACCTTCCGGCCTTCTGTCGCTTGGCTGAGATCCACCGTGACCTGATAATCATTGTTGCGCTCCGCGATAAGGAAATCTGACCGCGAGCCGCTTACCGTCAAATGCACCTCGACTGGGTCCAGCAGACGCAGTGCGAAGTTTTTATCATCCATGCCAATCGGCTTCACCTGAACCGCATCAATCTCACGCGTTTCCGTTAAGGTCGCAACCGTATTCGGCGATTTCTCCGAGTCAAAATGTACAACAGCCCACATAAGGATCCCGATCATCAGCGAAATAATCTTGATCGCCGTCGGATGGCTCAGCCATTTATCCATGCTGACTGCCTCCTTTCCGTTTCCAGAAAGGCGTCTTTTTGCGCACACGCTCGCGCGCCTTCGAATTCGGATTCAGCTCCTCGAACAGCTTCGAGATGAGCGACTCCTCTTTAATGTCGCGAACGATCATGCCGCCGACCGCAAGGGAGACTTGTCCCGTCTCTTCAGACACAATAACCGAGATGGCATCGCACACCTCTGTGACGCCAATTGCGGCGCGGTGCCTTGTCCCGAGCTCCTTGCTGATGAACGGGTTCTCCGAGAGCGGCAAATAACAGCCTGCAGCCATAATCTGATTGCCTCGAATAATGACGGCACCATCGTGAAGCGGCGTATTCGGGATGAAAATATTAATGAGCAGCTCCGAGCTGACAATCGACTCCATCTGAATGCCGGACTCAATATAGTCGGAGAGCCCCGTACTCCGTTCAAACACGATTAACGCGCCGATTTTGCGCTTGGCCATATAATTAATCGACTTAATCATTTCGTTAATGCGGTCGCTTATATCCCGCTCCACCACAGACGATCGGCTGAACAAGCTGCCTCGTCCAAGCTGCTCGAGCGCCCTGCGAAGCTCAGGCTGAAAAATAATCAGAATCGTCACGACACCGAAAGTGAACATCTGATTCATGAGCCATTTTAGCGTATACAGGTCAAACCACGTACTGAGCGCCCAAGTCGCGACGAGCACGATAATCCCTTTGAGCAGCTGCACCGCCCGGGTTCCGCGAACGAGCAAGATGAGTTTATAGATAATATAACTCACGATCGAGATATCAATGAGATCTTTGATCCAGCCTTTCCAGGTCAGATCAGCAAAATAGTTCATCCATCGTCCACCCCCAAACACATCTGCCTAGGTATCATTAATCTGTTTACCTTATTTCTAACCTTATTATCTTCTAGAAATAGGGCTACAAATCCTTTTTTCTCACAAAAAAACCTCCCATAGTAGGAGGTTAGCAATGCAAATCAGTACGCCAAACTGCTGATGGAATGTGACACTTTGTACCAAAACCAGTCCAGCGCCTGGTCAATCTGCTTCACTTCTCCGGAAATATGGGCAGTAGACGCTTGATACAGCTTACCTGAGATGACCGTTACATCCCCATCCACTTCACCGTAAACATTCGCTTTGCCGTTCTCAACGACCAGATCGCCTTTCAAGTGAGCGCCTTCAGGGACAGTCACCGTATCGCCTTGAATGACGACTTGCGCCAGATCCGCGCCGCTTACCGTTAGCTCGCTATCCTGCTGCCACATGGCGAGGAAGCTTGAGAACATGACGATGAAGAATACCGCTGCGACTGAGATCGCCGGATGACTGCGCACCCAGCTTGCGAATCCAGCTCTGCGGCGCCGCTTGAATGGAACCGCGTCCATTATACGCGCTGTAAGGGCTGAGGACTGCTCGTTCGTCAACACTATACGCCGCTTATCCATCATCGATTCGGTGAGCGCCTCGGTCCGTTCGAGCTGCTCTAGCCTAGTACGGCATGACGCGCAGGAATCTATATGAAGCTTTAGTTCAGCTTGCTCGCCGTAAGACAGCTCATCATCTAAATAATCATGCATTTGCATGATGGCGACGTTGCAATTCATAGCAGCCAATCCTTTCTTCATTATAATCTACAGTAGTATAGGTTACGTGTCACCGACAGAGATGTTTCACTTTTTTAAGAAGCTCCGCTTGCCAAAATGTAACTTTCCACTCTCGCCCATCTGCTACAGCTTATGCTCAAGCTTCTTGCGAAGGAACTCCCGGCCTCGATGCACACGCGTCTTCACCGTCGTTACCGGCATCCCCAGCACGTCTCCGATTTCTTGCAACGACAGCTCCTCTAAGTACCGCAGAACCATAACGGACTTATACTTCACTGGCAATGTCTCGATCGCTTGATGAATGATCCGCTGCGTATCCGACAGCAGCAACTCGCTCTCCGGCGTCCGGTTATCACTTGGAATCATTGCATAGCCATCGAGCCCTTCATGCTCGTTCGATTCCGCATCCAGCGAATAAACAGCCTTGCGCTTGCGCAGCCGATCGATGCACAGATTCGTTGCGATCCGGTAGATCCAAGTGGAGAACTTCATCGTATCGTCGTAGCGCTCCAAGTTCTTGTATACCCGCAGGAACACTTCCTGTACAACGTCCTCTGCTTCCTGCCGGTTATATAGCATTCGGTAAGCCATATGATAAAGCTTGTCCTGATACATCTCAACAAGCTCGGCAAAAGCCCGCTGATCGCCTTTCAGAGCTAATCTTGCTAACCTCGCCTCAACTGATTTCAACACTACTCCTCCAAACGGCCAATCGTTATATATAGAAAGGAACGAATCGTACCTCCATGATTATACATGGAAACTTAAGCATATGGCAAAAAACTACTTTTCTGCAGCAATAATATATTTAAACAAAAAAACCGGATCTGAAGCAGCTAAGCTGCCTCGATCCGGTATTTGAATCCGGGTATCAACCCGTATTTCTGAGACCTGCTGCAATACCGTTAATCGTAAGCAGTACTTCACGCAGCAGATCCGGCTCGTCAGCTTCACCGTTAGCGCGCTTCTCGCGCAGCTCCTTGAGCAGCTGAACTTGCATGTAGCTGAGCGGATCCACGTACGGGTTACGCAGACGGATCGACTCTTGGATAACCGGCAAGTTGTCCAGAATCTCCGCTTGTCCTGTAATTTGCAAGATAAGCGAGGACGTCATCTTGTACTCGTTCTCGATTTGCGTAAAGATCCGATCGCGAATTTCTTTATCCGCAATCATGCCCGCATATTCTTTGGCGATCTGCAGATCCGCTTTAGCCAGCGCATTTTGCAGCGTATCGATGAGTGTCGTGAAGAATGGGAACTTTGCATACATGACGCGCAGTGTTTCCATACGATTCACATCGTTGCCTACATATTCTTGCAGCGCCGTACCTGCCGCATACCATGCTGGCAACAAGTAACGGCTCTGCGTCCAAGCGAATACCCACGGAATCGCACGCAGATCCTCGAAGCGGTCGCTTCCTTTCCGTTTAGCAGGGCGGGAACCGATGTTAAGCTCGCCTACTTCCGACAACGGCGTCGACTCTTTGAAGAACGTCATGAAGTCCGGATCGCGGAAGATCAAGTCTTGATACTTGTTCAGCGCTGTCTCCGAAATGCCCTTCGCAATTTCATCCCACTCTGCAGTAGCATCCGCTTCCTGCTCAGGGTACTTCGCAAGGCGTGATGCTGTCACAAGCGCCCAAGTCGCCTGCTCCAAGCTGCGGTATGCAATACCCTTCATGGAATAACGGGAGGACAATACTTCCCCTTGCTCCGTAATCTTGATACCGCCGCCTACTGTGTGAGGAGGCTGTGCAAGAATACTCCGGTTCAACGGCATGCCGCCACGTCCAAGCGCACCGCCACGACCGTGGAAGAACTTCAGCTTCACGTCGTATTTCTTCGCAGCACTTGTAATTGCATTAAGCGCTACGCGCAATTCCCAGTTTGCCGTTACAACGCCGCCATCTTTGTTGCTGTCCGAGTAACCAAGCATAATTTCATGCAGGTTGCCGCGCGCTTCAACGGATTGACGGTAGATCGGCAGTGCGAACAGCTGCTCCATAATGCCAGGCGCTGCATGCAGATCATCAATGGTTTCAAACAAAGGTACCGCCTGCAGCGTGCAGCGAACCGTACCGTTAGCTTCTTTGCGGAACAGGCCGACTTCCTTCGCGAACACCATAACTTCAAGCATGTCGCTCGCGCCCTGTGTCATACTGATCAGGTAGCTGGAGATGCAGTTTAGGCCGAACTCCGCTTGAGCGCGGTAGATCGTGCGATAAACATCCAGACATTCCTGTGTGCTATCCGAATATGCAAAATGCGGCGAAGTCAGAGGACGCGGATCCTTAAGCAGCGAATGAAGCAGCTCAATCTTCTCTTCCTCGTTCAATGCAGCATAATTCTCTACAATGTTCATGTTCGCAAGCACTTCAGTCATCGCATTCTCATGCTCTTTACTGTGCTGACGAACGTCCAGCGCTGCCAGATGGAAGCCGAACAGCTCCACTTGACGAATCAGCTTACGGATATGTGTATCCGCAACATAATCGGCAAAGTGGTTACGCAAGCTGTGGTCGATAATACACAGATCGTTCTTCAGCTCATCCGCGCTGTTATAGCGCTTCGAAGAGCCTTTCAGAGAATCATCTGACGTATTCGCCAGCTTCTCGAGCATATAGCCGAGCTTAATCTTGTACGGCTCTTTCTCATTGCGCCACAATTCTACGCTGCGCAGCTCGATCGTCTCACGATCCTTCTTGATGGACTCAAGCAGCTCATCAGAGACCGTAATAATATTCGTGCTGAAGCTAAGCTGTTCCATGACTTCTTTGAGCAGCTGCTCATACTTCTTTAACACAAGCCCGCGCTGAAGCGTCAGTGTCTCCCAAGTAATCTTGGCTGTAACGGACGGGTTACCGTCGCGGTCGCCGCCAATCCACGAGCCAAAACGAAGGTAAGTCGGAACATGCCAGCGATCAGCTGGATAGTATTTGTCCAAGCAACGCTCCAGTTCTTCATATACGCTTGGAAGCACTTCGAACAACGTCTCGTCAAAATAGTACATACCGTTACGCACTTCATCGATAACAGTTGGCTTACGATCACGCAGCTCGTCTGTTTGCCACAGCGTCAGCACTTCGTTCAGCAACTTCTCACGCAGCTTCTCGCGCTCACGATAAGTCAGATTCGGATTATCGAGCTCCATCATCTCAGCAGCAATACGCTGATGAATGTCCAGAACCGCACGGCGTGTTGCTTCCGTTGGATGCGCAGTCATGACAAGCTCGAGCGAGATGTCACCAATAATGTCTTTTACATTCTCAACAGAGATGCCTTTTTCTTTCAGAACTTGAATCGCGCTCTCGATCGAGCCAGGCTGTACATCCTCGCCTGCAGAACGTTCATAATCGCGTTTCCGGCGAATCCGGTGATTCTGCTCAGCAATATTAACAAGTTGAAAATAAATCGCGAATGCGCGAATGACCTGATGGCGCGTCTCCGGGTTCAAAGCATCAATCACCTGCTTGAACTCTTCATACAGCTCCGGCAGAAATTCAGCGCGCAGCGCCTTGCTCATTTCGCGGATTTTCTCAACATTCTCCAGCAGTTCGTGTCCGCCCTGATGCACAAGTACATCTCCAAGAATGTTACCCAGGAAACGCACATCGCGGCGCAGCAAGTTATTGGATTGCGGCCGGTTGGTTGTTGCAACAGTTCCAGCTTGTTCCGACATTCTAATCCTCCTCAAGGTTTTGCGAAGAAAGCCACTTCGTAAAGCATGTACTTAGTTTTTACGAATTTCATGCATGAATTCTTCTTCAAACGTTTATTTATACAACCTGATTTGAATATAACTCACCATATCATACTACAAAACGACATACGGTTGAAGCTTTTTCACTATATCTAAAAAAAGGAAACATAAATGAATAAAAAGAAAAAGCCCTGGTTACCCAAGGCTTTGGTTGTTGTTTTATGGAGCGGGTGATGGGAATCGAACCCACGCTATTAGCTTGGAAGGCTAAAGTTCTACCATTGAACTACACCCGCAGAAGAAATGGTCGGGATGACACGATTTGAACATGCGACCCCCTGGTCCCAAACCAGGTGCTCTACCAAGCTGAGCTACATCCCGTTATGTATCTTACTGCTTTAAAGAAATGGCGTGCCCTGAGAGATTCGAACTCCCGACCTTTTGATTCGTAGTCAAATGCTCTATCCAGCTGAGCTAAGGGCACTAATGGAGCGGAAGACGGGAATCGAACCCGCGACCCTCGCCTTGGCAAGGCGATGCTCTACCGCTGAGCCACTTCCGCATTTGTGTCGTCGTATTTCCTGAGCGACAAGTAATAATATATCATGCTCGATATAAGATTGCAAGTCTTTTTTTGAAAATATTTTGACACATGCCATCTAGACAGAGATACTCATCATTGCCGCCTCTTCCACCAATTCATTGGCTTCAACTTCCACAGGTGATACTTTGCGCGCGAGCGCATAAGGCAGACAAAGCGGTACTCCAGTACGCGGATCAGGGATAATGTCGGCTTCGATGCTGAATACCTCACGCAAGACATCCTTCGTCATAACCGCTTGAGGAGCTCCCTCACCAACAACCTTACCACTCTTAATCGCAATCATGTGCTGTGCGTATCGTGAAGCGTGATTCAGATCGTGAACTACCATGACAATGGTTCTACCAGCCGTTGCATTCAACTGTATGAGCAGCTCCAACACTTCAAGCTGATGCGTCATATCGAGGAAAGTAGTCGGCTCATCCAAGAATAGCATTTCAGTCTGCTGCGCAAGTGCCATCGCAATCCATGCACGCTGCCTCTGGCCGCCTGAGAGACGATCTATTGGCCGATCAGCGAATTCCATCATCCCGGTCTTCTCGATAGCCCAGGAGATCACAGAGCGGTCCTCTTTGGTTAAAGAACCAAACCCTTTCTGATAAGGGAAACGCCCGTATGAGACGAGCTCAGACACCGTTAGGCCGTCTGGGGCTGTCGGGTTCTGAGGCAGAATGGCAAGCTGTTTCGCCACTTCCTTCGTAGACTGCTTGTGGATCGACTTACCGTCAAGCATAACGGTGCCTGCGGAAGGCGACATCAACCGAGCCATCGTCTTCAAGATCGTTGATTTACCCGATCCATTCGCACCGACGAGTGCAGTGATCTTGCCCTTTGGAATAGCGATATTTAGATCCTCGACGATGAGACGTTCCTCATAGCCAATGTTTAGTTTCGATGTTTCGAATGATTGCATCTTGCGACAGCCCCTTAATTTCGATTACCGATCCTTTGATAATATTTCTCAATACTTTATATGATAATCATTCTCAGTAAATGCGTCAAGTTACAAATGTTGTTCTTCCTAATCCTGTTTACTATTAAGTAAGTTAAACAACTTTGTGGATGAAATCAGCATGAAGTATGGATAGAGAAAACCCGACACTACCGAGTTTCTAGCCGTTTGAAATTGTTATTCACAAATCTATACACAAAAAAGACCCTTATACAGGGTCTTCTTGTCTGATGCGCGTAGAGGGACTTGAACCCCCACGGTCGCCCGCCAGATCCTAAGTCTGGTGCGTCTGCCAATTCCGCCATACGCGCTTACTATAAATTTTCATCTACATTGAGATGAAAATGGTGAGCCATGTAGGACTCGAACCTACGACACCCTGATTAAAAGTCAGGTGCTCTACCAACTGAGCTAATGGCTCGTACATAAAATGGCTGGGGATCTAGGATTCGAACCTAGGGAATGACGGAGTCAAAGTCCGTTGCCTTACCGCTTGGCTAATCCCCATCAGTTAGATGGTGGAGGCTGACGGGATCGAACCGCCGACCCTCTGCTTGTAAGGCAGATGCTCTCCCAGCTGAGCTAAGCCTCCGTAAAGATAAGAAATGGTGACCCGTAGGGGACTCGAACCCCTGTTACCTCCGTGAAAGGGAGGTGTCTTAACCACTTGACCAACGGGCCGTACTAAAAAGTCACTGGAGCTCTCAACCGGAATCGAACCGGTGACCTCATCCTTACCATGGATGCACTCTGCCGACTGAGCTATGAGAGCAAATGGCTCCCCGAACAGGACTCGAACCTGTGACAACTCGATTAACAGTCGAGTGCTCTACCAACTGAGCTATCAGGGAACAATATAATGTTCAGGTAATGCTTAACACCCTGAAAACTGGATACGAACCTTTGCGAAGGTTTCTTGCTTAGCTGGATTTCACTTATTTAGGATAAGCCCTCGACCGATTAGTATTCGTCAGCTGCACACGT
>NZ_JBWDNO010000013.1:0-71039 GCF_056269245.1 Paenibacillus sp. J31R98 | reverse complement strand
CCACGCGTACCCATCCCGAACACGACCGTTAAGCCCTCCAGCGCCGATGGTACTTGGACCGCAGGGTCCTGGAAGAGTAGGACGTCGCCAAGCACAGATAACCGACCATATGAATATGGTCGGTTTTTTGTTGTTTCTATACATTATGCAGCCGCCATCCCATCCGAGATGTCGGCTTGTTTGTTGTTCATCTTCGCCGGCGCAAAGCAGGCTGAATAGAAGCCGTCATCTGTCGCGTCGGCGGAGAGAGGAGTGACGCTTCTCGAAGCGTTGGCCTGTGATCGTTCACTATCCGGTAAGACACTGCTTTCAATCTGTCCGCCGCAGCGACCGCATTCCTTTACCTCACCGTCGCCTCCTTGCATGAGTACGAGAACACAAGTCTGACACTAGTGATTAAGTACACTGTCAGCAGAGAGTAGCGAGCAGAGCGCTGAGTACAACTAAGAGCCCCTGTATGCGCTCAAACATAATCAGTATGATACTTATCTGATCCCTGAATCGTGACTCATTTCTATGTGCAGCTCATGCATCTACATATGCGCTTGGTCAAATTTGATATCAAGCGAAAATGCTTATTTATCAGGTCAAAAACAACATACTCACTCGCTTGTCAATTTGCCCCAAAGCCAGTAACTGCGCGGGTTTGAGGCACGTACAAAACGACATATTTACGCCGCCTTTACAGTTCCGCTATCGTAACGGTTGTAAGCGTTAGCACGGTATTTGCGTCGGTCAGCCGAGCAACTAGAGAGCCGTGAACTAATCTTGAACCGGAACAATTGTGAAAGGAGTCATTCAATGCTGGATACGAAAACGACCGTTGTAAGCGGTTCAACCGTTGCTGCGCATCAGAACAATAAGCGCATGCGCCGCACACGGACATGGACATGGAAGGGCATCGTCCAGAACTGGGAGCTGTACATTTTCATCGCTCCTGCACTCATTTACTTCCTGCTCTTCTGTTATGGACCGATGTACGGCATTCAAATCGCATTTAAGAACTTCATCCCTACGAAAGGGATTACGGGGAGCCCATGGGTCGGCTTCGACCATATGTCGCGCTTCTTCCATTCCTACTACTTCTGGGACCTGATATGGAACACATTAAGTATCAGCTTGTATTCACTAGCGATCGGTTTCCCGATCCCGATTATTTTGGCGCTTGCCTTCAATGAGATTCGCAATGGCTTCTTTAAGAAGCTGGCGCAGACAGTAACGTATGCGCCGCATTTTATATCCATGGTAGTTATGGCGGGGATGATTATTACGTTCCTTTCCCCATCGACCGGGATTGTAATCCACATCATCGAAGGACTCGGTTTCAACGCGCCGGACTTCCTGTCGGATCCGCGCTGGTTTAAGACGATGTACGTGCTCTCCGATGTATGGCAGAGTGCAGGCTGGGGAACGATTATTTATTTGGCAGCGTTGTCCGGCGTCGATCCAGGACTGCATGAGGCTGCAATTATTGACGGAGCTTCCCGGTTCCAGCGAGTACGTCATATCAATATCCCGACACTTGTGCCAACGATGACGATTTTGCTTATTTTGAGCACGGGTAGTTTGCTTGGCGTTGGCTTTGAGAAAATTTTGCTGCTGCAAAATCCGCTCAACATGACTTCGTCAGACGTCATTTCGACATTCGTATACCGCTCGGGCCTTGTAAGTGCCCAGTACAGCTTCTCGACGGCGATCGGCCTGTTCAACTCCATCGTCAATGCTGTGCTGCTCATTATCGTCAATCAGGTTGTCAGACGTGTGAGCGAGAACAGCTTGTGGTAGAAAGGGGAAGTATTCGGCATGCTATCAGGCGTAAAAGAGAGTGGACGCGACAAACTATTCTTAGTTTGCAACTATATCTATGTTTTTCTGGCGTTTCTTATCGTGTTCTATCCGCTTGTGTATATGCTCAGCGCCTCAATCAGTGATCCGAAGCTTGTCGGCTCCGGTGAAATGTGGCTGTGGCCAAGGGGCATTACATTTGATGGATATAAGCTCGTATTCGAGAATTCAAACATCTGGATTGGATACGGCAACACCATTCTATATACAGTCGTTGGTACAGCGATTAATCTTGCGGTTACGCTGCCAGCTGCATATGCACTAAGTCGTAAAGATTTTGTCGGACGCCATTTCTTCATGGGTGTGTTCATGGTGACGATGTTCTTCGGCGGAGGGCTTGTCCCGACTTACCTGCTCGTGAAGAAGCTACACCTTGTTAATACGATATGGGCGATTGTACTCCCGTCAGCTGCTTCGATCTGGAACATCATCGTTGCCCGCACATTCTTCCAGAGCACACTTCCGAAAGAACTGCAGGAGGCAGCACAGATCGACGGTTGCACCAACATGCGGCTGTTCGTGAGAATCGTTCTGCCGCTGTCGATGCCAATCATCGCGGTTATGGCATTGTTCTATGGTGTCGGCAACTGGAACAGCTACTTCTCAGCGCTCATCTATTTGAATGATGCAGCTAAATATCCGCTTCAATTGGTATTGCGCCAAATCCTCGTTCTTCAGGAGATGGCCGCGCAGGGCGGAGGCGCAATCGACGCTTCAGCAGCAGAGGCGCTCAATAGCAAGGCTGAGATCGCCGCGCTAGTCAAATACGCCGTCATCATTGTGGCGACAGTACCAGTCATTGCGATCTATCCGTTCTTGCAGCGTTATTTTGTCCAAGGTGTTATGATCGGCTCAGTTAAAGGCTGAGTCAGTCTTACCATAATGAAATCAAAGATAAATAGGGAGTTGTTGTCATGAAAAAGGTTCGCAAGGCATCATTGATTCTCCTCAGTCTTATGGCTTCCACCACTCTGCTTCAAGCATGCGGTTCGTCGAGTGACGGCAATGATGCTTCGAACGCAGGATCCAACGCAAATGAAGGAACGAACACCGTGAAGAAAGACGGCTTCCCGATTGTGGACAAGCCACTGACGCTTAAGCTGATGTCGCAAGACGCAGGCAAAGCAGATTGGAATAAGATGCCCGTCATGCAAGAGATGGAGAAGTTGACTGGTGTTCACTTGGAATATCAACTATCTCCGATCGACAGCTTCGCGACGAAGAAGAATCTTGTTTTTGCAAGCGGTGAATTGCCGGATATTTTCTATGCGGCGGATATGACGCCTGCTGAGCAAGTCACATATGGCACCCAAGGCAATCTGCTGCCGCTAGAGAAGTACATTGATGAAGGCTATGCGCCGAACATCAAGAAGATCTTCGATGACCATCCGGATATTCGCAAGTCTTTCACGACACCGGACGGCCATATCTATGCGTTGCCAAGTGTGGATCTGTCCGCTGTATGGTATCGCGGCCCGATGTGGTATAACGGCAAGTTCTTGAAAGCACTTAATGCTACGGAACCGAAAACAACCGAAGAGCTGTACACCTACTTGAAACGAGTGAAGGAAGAGGATCCGAACGGTAACGGCAAGAAGGACGAAGTTCCGCTCAGCTCCGTGAAGCTGAATGATCTGCGTATGTACTTCCTGGGCTTCTGGGGCATCTACAACGAGGTGTACTATGCGGATAAGCAAGACAAAGTCCACTACACGCCGCAAGAAGATGGCTATAAAGACTACCTGACATTCTTGAACCGTCTGTGGAAAGAGGACTTGCTCGATCACGAGACATTCTCGCAAACCGATGAGCAGAAGAAAGCGAAGGGCAAGAACAACCAAGTGGCATTGTTCAGCGACTGGTATCCGTACTTCACGCTCGGCGGCGATGCTAGCAGCGACAATCCGCTGATGACGCCGGTAAGCAGCGAAATTGCAGGTACACCTGTATATGGCAAGCATCCGGGGATTTCCACGTACGGTACGTACGCTCTCTCGAGCACGAACCCTTCGCCGGAAGCGTCGATGCGCTGGGTGGATTACCTCTACAGCTATGAGGGATCGACGCTGTTCAACCAAGGACCGGAGAACACGCTATGGAAATACACGGATAAAGCAACACATGTGAAAGAATGGCTTCCGGTTGAAGGCGGCAAAGACCGCGACGAAGTACGCTCTACGTTGACGCCGAACTATGGTATCGTGACGCCTGGCATGAGCTCAGCAGAGCTGACTAAAGGTCTGAAAGGCGACTTCGATAACTGGATCGACAAGGAGACGGCAGCGAAGCTGACGCCGATTGCTAAAGCTCCGTTCCCGAACGTGTACCTGACAAACGAGCAACAGACGGAAGTGACGACGCTATTGACTGACCTGACTACGTATGTAACGCAGATGGAAGCGAAGTTCGTAACGGGCCAGGAGCCGCTTTCCAACTGGGATAGCTATGTCGCACAACTGAAGAAGATGGGCAGTGACCGTATCGTAGAGCTTTACCAAGGTGCTTATGATACTTGGAACACGAGCAAGTAAACACTCTCATCTGTTGATCCATGCATAAACAAGCAAATAGCCAACCGTTCCGGTCACATTGACCGGGGGTTGGCTATTGTTACTTATTCGTCCTCATTATCGGACGATTGCAGGGCTTGTTCATTTTCGGAGAACAGCTTGCGATATTGTCCTGGCGTATAGCCGGTTTCTTTCTTGAACTTGCGAGTGAAGTTCGGCGTATCTTGATAGCCCACGCGAAGGATGATGTCCTTCAGCGGGTCGCTCGTCGTGCGCAGCTGGCTGGTTACTTCCTCGAGCCGCTTCTGCCAGATGTACTGGATGAAGTTGACCCCGATCTTTTCTTTAAAAGAACGGCTGACATGAGAAGGCGAGACGCTGAACGTAAAGGCGACGGATTCAAGGCTTAGCGAATGGTCCGAATAATGGCTGTCGATATAAGCCGTGATGCGGTCCATTAAGGAAGCCTCTTCTTTCTGGGTGTTCTGCTCCACTTGGCTGCAAATACGTAGCGCCAGCGTCAGCATGCTGCGTTCGAGCTCGTCCAGCGAACTTCCATTGATGGCAGCGGATGCGACGTCCTGCGCGGCGTTGTGAATGCCAAGCTCCGATGCGGTCTTCAGCATCGCATTGAGCAGATCGAAGGAAATGCAGCGTTTAAGCAAAGGCGATACTTGCGATGCTTGCAGGTTCTGCATGGCCGAATTGATAATCTGAGCGGCGACGTCGTAGCTGCCTTGCTTTAAGCTCTGGGCAAGCTTCAAGAGCGTATTGTTCGGTATCCATTCCGCCTGGCTTGGCGTATCAGAGAGCTTCTCGAAATACGCGACGGCGCCGGGCTCGGAGGAGGCCCACAGCTCGAAGGCTGAGCACGCTTCGATGAAGGACTGGTTCAGCTGGCCGGGGCTCTCATAGCAAGTGCCGACGCCGATTGTAAGGAAGTCATCCGTAACGTCGAGCAGGGATGATCGAATCGCTTCTACGATGTCGCGGACACGGTGGAACGAATCCGTATGTCCTTCCCGATTATCCGGGTTGAAACTGATGATTATTCCAAGCTGATCGAGCTGCGATAGCTCGACACCGTATCCAATTGCCTGCAGCTCGGGGAATTCAATCACGTTCAGCAAGCGGGTCACTTCCTGCCGTCTTTCCCGCACGTGCGAGGAACCGTCCGTCCTGCCCGCCCCGATGACGGCGACAAAATGATACGAACGGTCAAAGAGAAGACCGAAGGCTTGCTGCAGCTCTGGCGATTGACCTTGAATATAGCCGTGTTTCAGCACCATCGACAAATAGTGATTACGGGCAAAAGGCTCCTGGAGGTCGATCCGCGAGCTGTACTCCTGCAGCGCAGAGCGGATTCGATCCAGCTCATTGCCGGGGGTTGCCGTGCTACCTTGAGGGCGTTCCGCTTTGAAATTGGATGATGCGAATTCTACAAGACTCGAAATCGGCTGATATTGTTTCCTGGCGAGCAGAAGAGCAGCTGCCGCGCCGGCTATCACGGTAATGCAGAACAGCAGGATGATGAAGCTTCGCACATGCAGCACGCTGCTGAAGAACTGCGAGCTTGGCATCGCGGTAACGTACGTCCAACCGTTGGTCTCCGATTTCACAGATACGACGGAGTGGGCAGTGCCATTAATCTTCCGCTCATGAATGCCGGGAGGCAGATTGATCAACGACTTTGCCGCCAGCTCAGTTATTATTTCTCCATGCCGGTTATCGACAAGGATATTTCCTTTGTTATCCAGAATATAGGTAAGGCCATGATAGTTGCCAAGGACGGACTCAATCAGGCTGGAGAGCTTGGATTCTCGAATCAGATACATGACCGTTCCATGAGGCGTCGGACTGTTCGGCGTGATAGGAACGAGATAGGTCAGCAAATTTTGCATATTCGATGATGAAGTACTCAAAGTTCCCTTGACTGCTCGCATGGAAGGGAACTTGACCGTATTCAAATCCTGGAATTGCTGCTGTTTCGGCCAATTCTGGAAGTTATAAACGGATGCGAATACGTCGAAGTCATAGAGACCTTTGCTGGAATAAATTTTCTCGTCCTTATGGAAGTAGAGCAGAATTTCTTCGATGATCGAACTGGTCGATTTGTATTGATCCAAGCCTTTAATCGCTTCGCCGCTGAATATCGGGTCATGGACGCGATAAGGCGTCAGCCGCTCGTCATAAGAAATACGCGATGCGATCTCGCTCAGCTCTTTAATTCGGGAATCCACGGTAACCTTGGCCTGCGTCAGCTGGTTCAGTCTCGATTGCTCGATTTCGGTTCGCAGATTGTCGACAGCGTTACGGTAAATGAAGATCGTCATCAAGATAAGCGGAATCAGCAGAATGAGTAAGTAGGACCAGATATACTTCATAAAAAGCTTCGATTTAAAGTAGTTCTTTGCTGTCAAACATGATGCCTCCAGTATGATCAGTTGTTTATATTGCTACCAATCATACCAATATTTTATTTTTTTTGCACTTCGTGAGGCAATGGCTAGTAGACGGAGGAACAGACAACGACGAGGGAGTGAGCCGGATGAAGGAAACAACATCAGTATTCTCGCTGGACCAAACGACGCTTGAGCAAATCGAGCGCAAGTTTCAAATGAAGCAGCAGCTGGCTGAAGCAAGACAACAGGAGCTGTTCGGTATTTTTCAAGACGAAGTTCTGAGCGCAGAAGAAACCGTGGCACTCAAGTTGTTGTTCGCTTATATGCCGGTTAATGATATGGCGGATTACAGCGGGGCTTTGTTTCTGAGCCATGTGCGCCAGACACTGGAGATTCGCAAACAAGTGCCGTGGGGATCCCGTGTACCGGATCATCTCTTCCTTCATTTCGTACTTCCCTACAGGGTTAACACGGAGAATATCGAGGACTCGCGTGGTATCCTCTACCACGAATTGGCGGAGCGGACTTCGAATCTCTCGATGGCAGAGGCGATTCTCGAAACGAACTATTGGTGTCATGAGAACGCGACATATATCGGCAGTGATCTGCGCACGCTGTCACCGCTCTCCATGATGCGGAACGCTCGCGGTCGGTGCGGCGAAGAGTCGACGCTGGCTGTGGCAGCGCTTCGAAGCATCGGCATTCCTGCCCGTCAGGTGTATACGCCGCGCTGGGCTCATTGCGATGACAATCATGCATGGGTAGAAGCTTGGGCAGATGGCAAATGGCATTATATCGGAGCTTGTGAACCGGAAGCTCGTCTCGATCAAGGCTGGTTCTCTCCGCCGGCTCGCCGGGCTATGCTGGTCAACACTCGGATATTCGCCGAGTACCCGGGGCCCGAGGACATTACCCTGGGCCACGAGTGGTTTACAGAGATTAATCTGCTGGAAAACTATGCGCAGGCGCGAGAGATACGTGCAGAAGTAAAGGATTCGTTAGGAGCACCTGTTGCTTGGGCGGAAGTGCGGTTCGAGCTTTACAACTATGCCGAATTGTTCCCGATTGCCAGCGTGCAGACGGATGACAGCGGACTCGCTTCCTTTAAGACAGGCTATGGCGATCTAGTCATTCGCGCGGTAAAAGACGGCATGTGGGCCGAAACCAAAATTTCGGTTGCGGATTGTGATTCGGTTACGCTCATTCTGAGTGCGGCGGATCAGCCGATGGGCAGTGTCGATTTCGATATGACACCGCCGCCGGAGCGTGAAGGAGATGCGGTAGAGGCGCTGACGGAAGAGAAAGTCCAGCGGCATAACGCTCGATTGGAGGAGGGAACCAGTTGCCGAGCGACGTACGAGGGGACGTTCCTAGGCGAGCAGGATACTGCTGCGTTGGCGGAAGAGACAGGCTTGTCACTCGAGCGGGTTTGGAGCGTGCTGCAGAAAGCGCGGGGCAACAGCAAGGAGATCGCGGCTTTCTTGCGCGAACAATCGGGCTCATACGGCGACTGGACGCTTCGACTGTTAGAAACGCTCGAAGACAAGGACTTGATCGACACATTCCGCCCAGCGCTTGAAGATCACTTGATCGGCGCTCTCGCCGTTCGCGGAACGCTGAACGAGGATGAGTTCGTCGATTACGTGCTCTGCCCGCGGGTGCTGCATGAAATGATCGTTCCGTATCGTCAAAAGCTTCGCGAGGCGTTCCCGGCAGAGGAATCGGATCAGTTCCGCGCCAATCCATCCGTTCTGGTCCGTCATCTTCAGCAGGGCTTCGGCGTCTGGACGGATCTGCCGAACCTGTCGGGTAGGGGGAATCCGCTCGGCACCTTCGAGATGAAGCTCGGCGATCCGCAGTCGCTCGATATTATGTTCGTTGCGATCTGCCGCAGTCTGGGCATTCCGGCGCGACTGCAGCCAAGCGAACAACACGCGCAGTATTTGCTTGATGGAAGCTGGACGGACGCGGCGATTACAGCAAATGCATCGCAGCAGCGGGAGCCGAACACGCGCGGGCAGCTGCAGCTAATCAAGGACGCTGCCGCTTCGCAAGATACGCCGGATGCGTCTTATATGGAGAACTTCACCTTCGCGCGGCTGGAGGGCGGTGTCTACAAGACGCTTGTGTATCCGTATGCGAAGAAGGATGTTTATGAAGAGCCCTTCGAAGTGGAGCCCGGGGATTACAGGCTGACAACTGGCATTCGTCTGAAAGACGGCACGGTGCGAGTGCGTCTGACGTACTTCACTGTAACGGCTGGAGCAACGACGGAATTGCCGCTTACATTCCGTGAGGCCATGGTCGATATTCCGGTATTGGGCACATTCGATCGCAATAGAGAGATTGCCCAGCTTGACGGCAGATCCGCATCGCTAGCGGAGCTGCTTGAAACAGGCGGCGCAATTGCGGCTTGGATCGAGCCGGAACGGGAGCCGACCAAGCATCTGTTCCGCGAGCTGAGCGAGCTGGCTGAACCGCTGAATCAACTGGGGATTCCGATCGTGCTGCTAATTGGCGATGCAGAGTGGACTGCTTCTTTTGATCCGGCGGACTATCCTAAGCTGCCTTCGCGCACTGTATTTGTTCGGGATACGAGCCGCGCCGCTCTGCCGGACTTGATCGTCCACACGCCGGCGAACGAAGCGGGTTACCCGCATTTGTTCGTCTTGGACACTAAGGACCAGATCCGCTACACGGCATCCGGCTACAAGATCGGAACCGGCAAAGAAACGCTGCAAACGTTGGCGAGCCTTAAACATCAAGCATAGATAGTCAACACGAAACGGTCTCGTTCCTGCATGCCAAGGAAGGAGGCCGTTTTTTTGTGAAACTGCACTGGAAGCTAGGAGTATAAATGGACCGAATCCGCCCAAGATAGTAAGGGGCATACCGTGAATGTAAAGGGTGGCAATGCACTTGACCTTTTGGCAATTTTGCGTATAATAAAGTTAAAGTCAAAGAAAGTCAAAGTCAATTTGACTAAAAACTTTGACGATTCCAACAATCGGCTGTTTAAGCCTTAAGTTTGTTGTAAGGGCATCATAGGGAGGTTGGCGAAATGCGCAACATTTCCGATCTCATCGAGCAGTACCTCAAGCATATGCTAAAGGAAAGCCCTGGCGGCGCTGTTGAACTGCAGCGCAACGATTTGGCAGACCGGTTCTCTTGTGTCCCGTCCCAAATCAATTACGTCATCAGTACGCGGTTCACGCTGGAGAAGGGTTATCTGGTAGAGAGCAAGCGCGGCGGCGGCGGGTATATCCGCATTCAGCGCGTGGAGCTGCCTACGTTGTCGGCCCTCCAACAGCATCTCGCCGAAACAATCGGCGATCAAGTGGATCAGGATACGGCAGAAGGAATTGTGTATCAGCTGGAGGAAGGGAAGCATATCTCAAGGCGCGAAGCGAATTTGCTCCGGGCGGCGATGTCCCGCGACACCATTGCTGTGAAGCTTCCACTGCGTGACGAAATTCGGGCCAGATTACTCCGGGCGATGCTGATTACACTGCTCGTGAAGTAAGCTGCGCAGCCTTGCAAGAGGAGGGATAGTGCGGAATGCTTTGTCAGGAATGTGACAAGAAGCCGGCTACGCTTCATTTTACGAAAATTGTGAATGGCGAGAAGACGGAGTTCCATATTTGTGAATCGTGCGCACGTGAACGGGGGGAAGGAATCCCGGGCACAGCGAACGGATTCTCGATCCACAGCTTGTTGTCCGGACTTCTGGACTTCGAGCCGGTCGGCAGCATGAACGCGCTTGGCGCAAAGCCGGCGCAGCAGCTTCGCTGCGACAATTGCGGTCTGACCTATACACAATTTAGTAAGATGGGCCGGTTCGGCTGCAGTAATTGTTACACCCAGTTTGGAAGCAAATTGGATCCGATTCTGAAGCGGGTTCACGGCAATACGACACATGTCGGTAAAATTCCAAAGCGCACAGGTGTTCAAATTCAGCTCAAACGGGAAATCGAAGAGCTTAAAACGGATTTGAACATGCGAATCGAGCAGCAGGAGTTTGAGACCGCTGCTGAGCTACGTGACCGGATTCGGGAGCTGGAGCGCAAAATAGCCGATGTTTAGACACGGTTAGGATGGTGAAATGAAACGATGTCGAAGCGGTCTTATGTAGAAGAAGCGCTAAGCGACTGGATGAAGGGCAACGGCCCGGACACGGATGTTGTCATCAGCAGCCGGATCCGCATTGCCCGTAATTTATCGGGTCATCCGTTTCCGATGCTTGCGACCTCACAGCAGGCGCAGGACGTCATGAAGCAGCTCATCGATGTTGCTGAAACTGGCCGATTAGACAGCGTCGGATCGTTCGAAACGATTGAGCTCTCCGAGTTAAGCGAGTTAGAGCGCAGAGTTCTCGTGGAGAAACATTTGATCAGTCCGAGCTTGGCGAATGAATCGCGCTGCGGTGCGGTGATGCTTAGCGAGAACGAGTCGGTTAGCATTATGGTGAACGAAGAGGATCACTTGCGGATTCAATGCTTGTATCCCGGCTTTCAGATTAAGGAAGCATGGACGGTGGCGAGCCGCATTGACGATATTTTTGAAGAAGTCACTGATTATGCGTTCGATGAACGAAGAGGCTACTTAACGAGCTGTCCGACCAATGTCGGAACGGGCATTCGCTCTTCAGTGATGATGCATCTGCCGGGGCTCGTGCTTACGCAGCAGATCAATCGGATTCTGTCAGCCATCCAGCAAGTGGGGCTAGCGGTTCGGGGGATTTATGGCGAGGGCAGCGAAGCGCTCGGAAACTTGTTTCAAATCTCGAATCAGATTACGCTTGGTCAGTCCGAGGGGGAAATCATCGAGAATCTGCATAGCGTCGCGCGTCAAATTATCGAGCACGAGAGAGCGGCACGCCAGCGTCTGCTGGAGGAGTCGCGAGTGCGCCTGGAGGATCGGGTGCTCCGTTCTTATGGTACGTTGTCGCATGCGATGATTATGGATTCGAAGGAAGCGGCTCAGCGGCTTTCCGATGTAAGGCTCGGTATTGATTTAGGCCTGGTTCAAGAAGTGTCACCTCAGGTAATGAATGAGATGATGGTATTAACGCAGCCGGGCTTTCTCCAACAGGTGTTTCGTGAGAAAATGACGCCTGAACAGCGAGACATCCGGCGAGCGGAACTTATACGCAAGCAGTTGAACAGTGAAACTGATCATGGGGGTGTATGAACATGATGTTTGGAAGATTTACCGAAAGGGCACAGAAGGTGCTCGCATTAGCGCAGGAAGAAGCGGTTCGTCTCGGTCATAACAATATCGGCACGGAGCATATTCTGCTCGGGCTGAACCGGGAAGGGGAAGGAATCGCAGCCAAAGCTCTTATCGGGCTAGGCCTTAGCCTTGAGAAAATTCAAGACGAAGTCGAGACTTTAATCGGCCGCGGACAAGAGCAACCAACTAATATCGCTTATACACCGCGTGCGAAGAAGGTTATTGAGCTGTCGATGGATGAGGCGCGCAAGCTTGGCCATACGTATGTGGGTACAGAGCATATCCTGCTCGGACTCATCCGTGAAGGCGAAGGCGTCGCAGCTCGCGTTCTGAATAACCTCGGCATAAGTTTAAATAAAGCACGTCAACAAGTGCTGCAGCTTCTCGGAAGCAGCGAAGCCGTGTCCAGCAATCATGGGGCACCGGCGAATGTCAGCACACCGACACTGGACGGACTTGCTCGTGACTTGACGGCATATGCCAAAGACGGCAATCTGGACCCGGTTATCGGACGCAGCAAAGAAATCGAGCGCGTTATCCAAGTGCTCAGCCGCAGAACGAAGAACAATCCGGTTCTGATCGGTGAACCTGGGGTAGGTAAAACAGCGATTGCCGAAGGGCTCGCACAGAAGATCATCGCAGGCGAAATTCCGGAGACGCTGCGCGACAAACGCGTCATGACGCTCGATATGGGCTCTGTCGTTGCCGGAACGAAGTACCGTGGTGAGTTCGAAGACCGCTTGAAAAAGATAATGGACGAAATTCGCCAAGCCGGAAACATCGTCCTGTTCATCGATGAGCTGCATACGCTGATCGGTGCAGGCGGCGCGGAAGGCGCGATTGATGCTTCGAATATCTTGAAGCCTGCGCTTGCGCGCGGTGAGCTGCAATGTATCGGTGCAACGACGCTGGACGAATATCGCAAATATATTGAGAAAGACGCCGCGCTGGAGCGCCGCTTCCAACCGATTACGGTAGATCAACCGTCGCCGGAAGAAGCGATTCAGATCCTTCACGGTCTGCGCGATCGTTATGAAGCGCATCACCGCGTTAAGATCACAGATGAAGCGATTGAGCAAGCGGTTAAACTATCTGACCGTTACATTACAGATCGGTTCCTGCCGGATAAAGCGATCGACCTGATCGATGAGGCGTCCTCTAAAGTACGCTTGAAATCGTATACGGTACCGCCTAATCTCAAACAGCTTGAGAACCGTCTGGAGGATATCCGCAAGGAGAAAGACTCCGCCGTTCAAAGCCAAGAGTTCGAGAAAGCGGCTGCGCTTCGCGATACGGAGCAGAAGATTCGCGAAGAGCTCGACGTGACGAAGAATCAGTGGAAAGAAAAGCAAGGACGCACGGATTCTGAAGTAACGCCGGATGATATCGCTCAAATTGTAGCTAGCTGGACAGGTATTCCAGTTTCGAAACTTGCTGAGGAAGAGACGCAGCGCCTGCTCAAGATGGAAGAGATTCTGCATGACCGCGTTATCGGTCAGAGCGAAGCGGTTAAAGCGGTATCCCGCGCAATCCGCAGAGCACGTGCAGGTCTGAAGGATCCGAAGCGTCCGATGGGCTCGTTTATTTTCCTCGGCCCAACGGGTGTAGGTAAGACGGAGCTTGCCCGTGCGCTGGCAGAAGCGATGTTCGGCGATGAGAATGCGGTTATCCGCATCGACATGTCGGAATATATGGAGAAGCATTCGACTTCGCGTCTCGTCGGAGCGCCTCCAGGCTATGTCGGCTATGAAGAAGGCGGTCAGTTGACCGAGAAAGTACGCCGCAAGCCATACTCGGTCGTACTGCTTGATGAGATCGAGAAGGCGCATCCGGAAGTGTTCAATATCTTGCTGCAAGTGCTTGAGGATGGCCGTCTGACGGACTCCAAAGGCCGCGTAGTAGACTTCCGTAATACGCTTATCATTATGACATCGAACGTCGGCGCTGACCAAATCAAGAAGAACTCTTCGCTTGGTTTCACAGCAGCGCAGGATGCGGGCCGCGACTTTAACATCATGAAGGATAAGGTGCTGGCAGAGCTCAAGAAGAGCTTCCGTCCGGAGTTCCTGAACCGGATTGACGAAACGATCGTGTTCCACTCTCTCGAGAAAGAGCATATTTCTCAAATCGTGACGCTTATGTCCGAAGAGCTTCGCAAACGTCTGCGCGAGCAGGAAGTGGACTTCACGCTTACTGACTCAGCGAAGGAGTTCCTTGCGAAGGAAGGCTTCGATCCGCAGTACGGCGCTCGTCCACTGCGCAGAGCGATCCAGAAGCATATCGAGGACCGTCTGTCCGAAGATCTGCTGATGGGCAAGATCTCCAAGGGTCATACGCTCATCATCGATGAGAAAGATGGCGGGTTGACGGTTACTCATGTTGATAGTGTGTCGGCTCCTGAGGAAACGGCAACGAAGTAAATGATGTAAATATGTAATGGTGTTAAATGTATCGCTGATACATGTAACGCAGTTACATGCAGCCCCTCACTCGCAGAGTGAGGGGCTTTTCCTTATGTATTGCTCCGAACGTTAAGCGTGTCCCAAAGGGACGAAAGCGAGCATCTGCACTTACCAACTCTATAGCGTCTCTATAGCGGTCCACGTTATCATGTGTCCCGTAGGGACAACAGGTATCAAGATAACGCCAATCGTACGAATTTCGGCACCAAAAGTCTCTCGCGAGCGCTTCTCTGTATCTCAAACGTTCCACCTTCCGGGAGTCCAGAGGGGTGGTAACCCCTTGGGGTCCCCCTGGCGAGGGGGATTTAGGGGGTGGCATTAGATTTAGGAAATGGTAGCCTTAGTTTTTAAGTGTGGCATCACGTTTAAACGATTTTAAGGCTCATTGGGGTGGCTTCCTCAGGTGGTAAATGGTAAACTTTGAATGATACCTCAAATGCATAAGGAGCCGCTGATGGCAAAACTTAAAACCAAGTTCGCATGTACGGAATGCGGCACAGAATCACCGAAGTGGATGGGCAAATGTCCGGGCTGCGGACAATGGAATACGATGGTGGAAGAGAAGGAAACGGTCGTCAAGACACAAGGAATGGGCTCTGCGATCATTCAGACGAAAGAAAAGCCGCGTTCCATCATACATATAGAAAGTGGTCAGGAAAAACGGATTGAGACAACCAATCAGGAGCTTAATCGCGTACTGGGCGGTGGTGTCGTACCGGGTTCGCTCATTCTTGTAGGCGGAGACCCTGGTATCGGCAAATCAACGTTGCTGCTTCAAACCTCGCATGCGCTTGCTTCGAAGAATTTGACGGTCCTTTATATCTCTGGTGAGGAATCGGTTCGGCAGACTCGCCTGCGGGCAGATCGCCTCGGAGCGCTTACCGACAAGCTGTACGTACTGTGCGAAACGAACATGGAGCAGATCAACGATGCGATTGAATCCGTCCAGCCGGATTTTCTGGTCATCGACTCGATTCAGACGGTGTACGACCCGAATGTGCAATCTGCGCCGGGCAGCGTCTCGCAAGTAAGGGAGTGTACTGCTCACTTCATGCGCGTCGCGAAGATTAAAGGCATTGCAACCGTGCTTGTCGGCCATGTCACGAAGGAAGGGGCAATCGCCGGTCCTCGTATGCTGGAGCATATGGTGGACTGCGTGCTCTATTTCGAGGGAGAGCGTCATCACACGTACCGGTTGCTTAGGGCCGTTAAGAATCGGTTCGGTTCCACGAACGAGATCGGAATCTTCGAAATGGGGGAAGAAGGGCTGCGGGAGGTCAATAATCCGTCCGAGCTATTCTTGTCCGAACGTCCGCTTGGCGTATCCGGATCTACCGTTGTCGCAGCTATGGAGGGTACAAGGCCTGTGCTCGTAGAGCTTCAGGCGCTAGTCGCTACAACGAACTTCCCATCGCCTCGGCGAATGGCAACCGGGATTGACCATAATCGGATGACGCTTATTGTGGCGGTGCTGGAGAAGCGGATGGGGATGTTCCTGCAGACGCAAGATGCTTACTTAAACGTTGCCGGCGGTATAAGGCTCGATGAACCGGCGGTCGATCTCGCTGCAGCGGTCAGCATTGCATCAAGCTTCCGCGACGCGCCGACAAGACCGTATGACGTATTTTTTGGTGAAATCGGGCTTACGGGTGAAGTGCGGGGCGTATCCCGTGCGGAGCAGCGTGTGAAAGAAGCACAGAAGCTAGGCTTCAAACGAGTCATTATGCCAAGCAAGAGCTTGAAAGGCTGGACTCCGCCGAAAGGCATAGAAATCATCGGTGTAGAGACGGTCGCGCAGGCGCTGTCCGCAGCATTCGGGTAGAGGGGGGAAATGGATGAAAGAGACGAACCAAACAGATTTCATAAATCAACTGCTCCAGATGGTCGCTCCCGGCATGGCATTCCGGGAAGGGCTCGATAACGTGCTGCGAGCGAAGACCGGAGCGTTGATCGTAGTCGGCTACAGCCCGGAGGTAATGGAGGTCGTTGACGGCGGATTCTCCATTAACTGCGACTTTTCCCCAAACTATTTATACGAGCTCGCCAAAATGGACGGCGCGATTATTCTTAGCGAGGACCGTAAGCGTATCTTGTATGCCAATACACAGCTCATTCCGGACAGTTCCATTTCGTCCAGCGAGACGGGGATTCGTCACCGGACCGCGGAGCGGGTCGCCAAGCAGACCGGCAAGCTCGTCGTATCGATCTCCCAGCGGCGGAATGTCATTACGCTGTATCAAGGCCAGTTCAGATATTCGCTGAAGGAAATGGGCGTTATCTTAACGAAAGCGAACCAGGCGATACAGACGCTTGAGAAATACAAAGTGGTGCTCAATCAGTCGTTTACGAACTTGTCTGCCCTGGAATTTGAAGAAATGGTCACACTGCAGGAAGTGGCGCATGTCATTAAGCGGGTCGAGATGGTCATCCGCGTAAAGACGGAAATCAAGCGGTATGTGAATGAGCTTGGCACCGAAGGCCGTCTGATCGCGATGCAGATGGAAGAGCTTGTCGGCGGCGTGGAGGATGAAGCATGGTTCCTGCTCAAAGACTATGTGAAAGATCCGCATGAAGATCGCATTCGCGAAATTCGCGCAAGCATTCGCAAGCTTAGCTCCGAAGAATTGCTCGAGCTGCCGCAGATCATTAAGCTGCTTGGCTATAGCGGCTTCAGCGCTGCCTCCGAAGAGATGGTTGCGCCGCGCGGTTATCGTTTGCTGAGCCGGATTCCGCGGCTGCCAGCGGTCATTATGAACAATCTGGTTGAGCGGTTCGGTTCCCTGCCGCATATTTTGATGGCGACGATTGAGGAACTCGACTCTGTGGATGGGATTGGCGAAGTGAGGGCGCGTGCGATTAAGGAAGGGCTCAAACGGATCCAAGAGCAGATGTTCATTGACAGACAAATCTAAATCTCATACAATGAGGGAATGCAGACGGACCAGACTTGGGTATCACTGACAGTTGAACCGTTTTATGCATCCTTCAAAAACCTCGCAGGAAGTTTTTTTCTCAGTTTGCCGACGATACTGCAAATTGCGGTTTTGGGGCATAGTAAAGATGAGGTGGAGCAAATGATCACGAAGTCAATACCGAGTCTTTTTACCGTGGCGAATTTATTTCTAGGCATTGTCGCCATCATTCTTATATTTCCTGATAACGCAAAGCCTGAAGTAGCTGCGATGATGGTCATTATCGCGATGCTGATGGATGGCGTTGATGGTCGGGTCGCGCGTGCGCTAAACGCCCAAAGTGAATTCGGCAAAGAACTTGATTCCTTGTCCGATGTCATTTCCTTCGGGGTTGCACCAGCTTTCATCATGTACAGCGTAGCTTTCCAAGAGCTTAATCCAGCTCCGGCTTGGATTATTACAGCACTGTTCCCGATCTGCGGAGCACTGCGGCTCGCAAGATTCAATGTCATCTCAGGGATGCCGGGTTACTTCATCGGCTTGCCGATTCCGGCAGCAGGCGGAGTGCTTGCGACACTTGCTCTTTTCCACAAGGATATATCCGTTCCCGTACTTATGATTACAACGCTTGTCCTTTCGTTCTTGATGGTAAGCACAGTCCGTTATCCGAACTTCAAGAAGGTAGGTATTCCGAGGAATGCCATCTGGGTTGTGCCGATTGTCGTAGCAGTTGCTGTTGTGCTTGGGATTCTGTTCCCGCACCATCTATCGAAGATCATTTTCATCCCGTTGGTGCTATACGCACTCTACGGCTTAAAAAAAAACGTTGATCGCCGTCTCCCCAGCCGGAAACGGAAGAGAATGTTGGAAAATCAGCTTCAAGAGGAAGCTGTTCATAGCGAGCATAGCGCATAATTCAAGTGCTTTTGCTCAAAAAAAGACCGCCTTGTCAATCCGTAACCGGATCGACGAGGCGGTTTTTGTTATGGGGATAAGTTACGTTAAGTTAAATAACCCAAGCGTGCTGCATTTATCAGATTCCCGGTCAATAACGTCGGCAAGCTGAATATCGAGTAGATTGCACATGGCGGACATATAGAACATATTGCGTCCAAGCTCGTTCTGAATGGCTTCCTTGCAATGCTCGCACAGATCGCCTGAAATGTGATGGTGAAGTTTGGTCTTGGCCTGCTCGAGATTAAAGTCGTCTGCAAATTGTTGCTTCCGCGCGTTTAATTCAATACATCCGCATTCTGTAACGGCCTTTGCTACCGCGCGATTCACGGAAGTGCCGGATTGACCGTACTTTGACATGACGTCCAGCAAGCTGCGATGCCGCAGCAGCAGCTCCGAAACTTGCTGCTGAAACTGCTCCAATGTTGGTGCGTTCATCGGGTACCACCTCATTTCAGGATTGGGATTGCTTTACTTTTATTATAAGCCTCCCCGGCTCTCTTTTCAAAACTGATTTATGCGATTTTGTCCGATTTATGGGCTAAGTTAATAAATTCTAATGGATTGGGATGACGGGCGATTAACGTGACAATAATTGGCACATAATTGTTAATGGAGGTGGATTTATATGATGAAGCGAATGATTCAGCTAATGGGTTTATTGTTCGGCGGATTTCTAGGCGCTCAAATGTATAGCTCTTTGAACGGGAGCATGAGCTTTATGGAATCAACAAATGGTATTATGCAGCATTCAGGCAGCTACTACATGAACGTGGGCATCGGCGCGATTTGCGGCTTTGCGGCAGCAACGGTTCTGGCAGGTCCAATCTTGAGGTGGATGCAGCAAGGGGCGGAGCGGGCTTCGGAGATGCCGACAGGCGAGCTGTTGTCTGGCGGCGGCGGTCTGCTTGGCGGTCTGGCGTTATCAGCCCTTATTTATCCGGCACTTTCGGGCTTGACCGGTGCGGGTATCTTTGTTCCGATCGCACTGACAATTCTTCTTGGGTATATCGGTATGCGAGTAGGACTTAGCAAACAAGGCGAATTGGCATCGATGTTCAAAACACTGTCCGAGCGTCCGAGCGCGCAGATGCGGGTAGAAGAAGACAGCAGCTACGAGGAGCATAAAATTCTCGATACGAGCGTCATTATCGACGGCAGAATCGCTGATATCTGCAAGACGGGATTCATTGAGGGCACGCTGGTTATTCCGGAGTTCGTGCTTGAAGAGCTGCAGCATATTGCGGATTCGTCGGATTTGCTTAAGCGTAACCGGGGCCGCAGAGGTCTGGATATCCTCAACAAAATCCAGAAAGAGCTCGATGTGAAGGTCCTCATCTATGAAGGTGAAGCGGAAGAGGGCGAGGTCGACAGCAAGCTGGTGAAGCTGGCGAAGGTGCTGCACGGCAAAGTGGTGACGAACGACTTCAACTTGAATAAGGTGTGCGAGCTGCAAGGCGTATCCGTCCTCAATATTAATGATCTTGCGAATGCCGTGAAGCCGGTCGTTCTTCCAGGTGAAGAGATCGTCGTGCAGGTGATCAAAGACGGCAAAGAGCATGGACAAGGTGTCGCCTATCTGGATGACGGCACGATGATTGTCGTCGAAGGCGGACGGGATTACATCGGAACGACGATGGAGGTGCTCGTGACGAGCGTGCTGCAAACGTCTGCGGGCCGGATGATTTTCGCGAAGCCGAAGCTGTTGGAAAAAGCTCTCTAAAGCGGTATGATAGGGGATAGGCTACTTGGGCAATCCGCTTGTAGCTCGAACGAACCTATATACGCGAGGGCGGTTGAAGGGCATGGAAGCAGCAGGTGCAAAATGGGGAGTCGTCGTTGTGGCGGCAGGCCGCGGTACGAGAATGGGCACGGCGCAGAGCAAACAATATTTGCTCTTGCAGGACAAGCCGATCCTTGTACATACCCTTGAACGATTCCAAGCGATGGATGATATTGCCGAAGTCACGCTCGTTGTGGGCAAGGAAGATATAGCGCTCTGCGAGCAGTTCGTCTTGGAATATGGGCTGCATAAAGTAAAATCGGTGCTTGCCGGCGGCAGCGAACGTCAGCATTCCGTAGCGATTGGCATACAGGCACTCGGCGCCCATATCGAATGGGTGATGGTCCATGATGGAGTTCGTCCGCTCGTGACGGCAGAGGCCGTGCGCAGATGTATGGCAAAGGCGGAAGAGACGGAAGCGGCCGTGCTGGCTGTGCCCGTGAAAGATACAATTAAGCAAGTGAATGAGACCGGCGTCATTACCGCGACGCCGGAACGGCGAAGCTTGTGGGCGATCCAAACGCCGCAAGCTTTTCGTCGTTCCTTGCTGCAGCAGGCGCTTGCGCAAGCGGAGCGCGATCAGTTTCTAGGCACGGACGATGCGATGGCAGTCGAGCGTCTCGGCGTTCAAGTATCCGTCGCTGAAGGGGATTATACGAATATTAAGATTACAACGCCTGAGGATTTGCCGTATGCAGAGTTTCTGCTGGCTAGCCGGGAGCGGGAGAGGGGATAGAGAGAAATGATTCGAGTAGGACAAGGCTTTGATGTGCATCAACTGGTGGAGGATCGTCCTTGCATTATCGGCGGCGTAACGATTCCATATGAGAAGGGGCTTCTTGGCCATTCTGATGCGGACGTGCTGCTGCATGCGATTAGCGATGCGGTGCTCGGCGCGCTCGGGCTCGGCGATATCGGCAAACATTTTCCGGATACAGATCCGGCGTTTAAAGACGCAGACAGCTTGAAGCTGCTGCAGCATATCTGGAAGCTCGTGAAGGAACGGGGCTACAAGCTCGGCAATGTCGATGCAACGATTATTGCGCAGAAGCCGAAGATGGCCCCGCATATTCCGCAAATGGTCGAGATTATTGCAGGCGTACTGGAAGCGGAAGATAGCTCCCAAGTGAATGTCAAAGCAACGACAACCGAGTGGCTCGGCTTTACGGGACGCGGCGAAGGGATTGCCGCACAGTCTGTTGTCTGCCTTGTAAAAGTTGTGCTATGATTCTGCAATACGATTAGATTGACGGAAGGAGCTTGGGCATGATGTCACAACCAATCAGAGTGCGGTATGCGCCGTCACCGACGGGACATTTGCATATCGGCAATGCCAGAACGGCCTTATTTAATTATTTGTTTGCACGCAACTTAGGCGGCAAATTCATCATTCGAATTGAAGATACAGACGTGAAACGCAACGTGGCGGGCGGCGAAGAGAGTCAGCTGACTTACCTCAAGTGGCTCGGCATCGACTGGGATGAGAGCGTGGATATCGGTGGGGGCTATGGTCCGTACCGCCAGACGGAGCGCCTTGATATTTATAAGGAATATTGGCAAGAGCTGCTCGATAAAGGTCTTGCTTACAAGTGCTACTGCACGGAAGAAGAGCTGGAGCAGGAGCGCGAAGAGCAGACGGCACGCGGTGAAATGCCGCGTTATTCCGGCAAGCACCGCAGCCTGACGGATGAGCAGCGTGCTGCGTTCGAAGCGGAAGGCCGTATTCCGAGCATTCGTTTCCGTGTGCCGGAAGACAAGACGTATACGTTCAACGACCTCGTGAAAGGTCAAATCAGCTTTGAATCGGATGGCATCGGCGACTTCGTTATCGTGAAGAAGGATGGCATTCCGACCTATAACTTCGCAGTTGCTCTTGATGATCACCTTATGGCGATTAGCCATGTGCTTCGCGGAGAAGACCATATCTCCAATACGCCGCGCCAGCTCATGATCTATGAAGCGTTCAGCTGGGAGCCGCCGGTATTCGGACACATGACGCTGATTGTGAACGAGTCCCGTAAGAAGCTCAGCAAACGCGATGAGTCGATCATCCAGTTCATTGAACAATATGATAAGCTTGGCTACCTGCCGGAAGCCATGTTTAACTTCATTACGCTTCTTGGTTGGTCGCCGGAAGGTGAGCAGGAGATCTTCACGCGTGAGGAACTGGTTCATGTGTTCAACGCGAGTCGTCTCAGCAAGAGCCCAGCCGTGTTCGACACGAACAAGCTAGCCTGGATGAACAATGAATACATCAAGAAGACTGAGCTGCCTCGCATTGTTGATCTGTGCGTGCCGCATCTGCAGGGAGCTGGCCGCCTGCCTTCTGAGCTGAATGCAGAAGACCGCGCATGGGTGAGCGATCTGGTTGCGCTTTATCAAGATAAGCTGCGCTCCGCTGCGGATATCGTACCGTTAACCGAGCTGTTCTTCAGCGAGGAAGCATCCGATGAGGAAGAAGCGGTGACCGTTCTTGCCGAGGAGCAAGTGCCGGTTGTGCTACAGGCATTCCTGGAGCAGGTACAGGCAATCGAAGCTTTCGATGTAGATAGCATCAAAGCAGCTATTAAGGCGGTTCAACAATCGACCGGCTTCAAGGGCAAGCAGCTGTTCATGCCAATCCGCGCCGCGCTGACCGGTCAGACGCACGGACCGGACTTGAATCAGTCCATCGTATTGCTTGGCAAGGCGAAGGTTGAGCAGCGTCTGCAAGGCCGTTTAGCTTAGGCAGGAAGCGGGTTCTGGGCGTTTGCCCTACTTGCCAGTTTACGGGCGCTAAGCTATACTTGAGGTACTTTAATTTCTGTCAGTCTGACACACACGCATAAGGCTTGGAACAGGATCGTTTATTTCAATCAGGAATTGTCAGAGAGGGCGACCTTCAAACGGAGCCGGAACATGTTAGATGTGGTTCGGATACGGCTTGATGGCTGGGAGTTGCTCATTCCTCGGAATAGACATTGCGCCTGGGAGCCGCGCCTCTGAACTGTCGTTATTCATTATCGGCAGGGTAGGTGGTGACGTTTGGTCCTCGTTACGGACTATTGAGACGAAGAACGTGTCTGTGTACATGGAGTACCAGCATTCGTATTCGATGCAGAGTGGAACCGCGTTTACACGCCTCTGCAGCCAATTGGCTGCGGAGGCTTTTTGTTTTCCATGCCTGAGAGGAGGGGGACCCGGCCATGTTTCGAAATTTCACAACCGACATAGAAACGATTCTTGAGAATGATCCAGCCGCCCGGAATAAGCTGGAGGTTATCTTTACGTACTCTGGCCTTCATGCAATCTGGGCACACCGTATAGCTCATGCATTCTACAAGCGCAATTGGTTCACAATTGCCCGCCTTATTTCACAGACGAGCCGGTTCTTCACAGGCATTGAGATTCATCCAGGCGCGACCATTGGATCGAGACTCTTTATTGACCATGGGATGGGTATCGTCATCGGAGAGACGTGCGAGATCGGCGACAACGTCGTTATCTATCAAGGCGTAACGCTTGGTGGTACGGGCAAGGAGAAGGGCAAGCGGCATCCAACAATCGGCAACAATGTCGTTATTGCTTCGGGGGCGAAAGTTCTAGGCTCCTTCAAGGTTGGAGACAATGTGAATATAGGCGCCAATTCTGTCGTTCTGCGAGAAGTGCCGCCGAACAGCACAGTAGTCGGCATTCCGGGACGAATTGTGAAGCGCAATGGCGCGCGTGTCAGCGATCGGTTAGATCATACGCAGCTGCCGGATCCTGTTATTGAGATGCTTCGGGCGATGCAGAAGGAAGTGTCGGAGCTGCGGTTTGAGCTTGAGCAAGAGAAACGTAAAGCGCGTGAGGAGAAACGAGAAAATGAGCCTGCGAATTTATAATACCCTGTCACGGGAAAAAGAGGTCTTCACCCCCCTTGAGCCGGGCAAAGTGAAGATGTATGTATGCGGACCGACCGTGTACGATTATATCCATATCGGCAACGCGCGTCCCGCGATCTTCTTCGATGTGGTGCGTCGCTACTTGGAGTCGATTGGCTACGAGGTTACGTATGTCGTGAACTTTACAGATGTCGACGATAAGCTTATTCGTAAGGCAGAACAGCTCGGTACGACGGTGCCGGAGGTAGCGGAACGGTTCATTGAGGCATTCAAGAAGAACATTGAAGGCCTTCGTATCAATAAGGCTTCGCTGAATCCGCGCGTTACGGAGCACATTGAAGAGATTATCACGTTCATTGCTGAGCTTGTTGATCGCGGCCACGCATATGAGAGCGGTGGAGATGTTTACTACCGCACGAGCACATTTGCTGATTACGGCAAGCTGTCGCATCAGAACTTGGAAGAGCTGCAGCTCGGTATCCGCATCGGCGTGGATGAACGCAAAGAAAGCGGTCAAGACTTTGTATTGTGGAAGGCTGCGAAGCCAGGCGAGATCAAATGGGATAGTCCGTGGGGCGCAGGCCGTCCGGGCTGGCATATTGAGTGCTCGGCAATGGCACGGAAATATCTCGGCGATACGCTCGACATTCACGGCGGTGGCCATGACTTGCAGTTCCCGCATCACGAGTGCGAGATTGCGCAGTCCGAGGCACTGACCGGCAAGCCGCTGGCGAATTACTGGATGCACAACGGCTTCATCAACATCAACAATGAGAAAATGTCCAAGTCGCTCAGCAACGGCATTACGGTGCAAGAGATTTTGACGCGAATCAAGCCGGCGGTTATTCGTTACTTCATGCTCTCCGCGCACTATAGAAGTCCGCTGAATTTCAGCGATGAGACGATTGCGCAAGCGGAGAATAGTGTAGAGCGGATCGTGAACTCCGTTACGAACCTGAAGCATCGCTTGTCTGTCGCAGTCAGCGAAGCGGATGAATCGGTTCCAGCATTGGAAGCGCGCATTGGCGAGATCAAAGCGCAGTTTAATGCGAAGATGGACGACGACTTCAACACGCCTGATGGGATTACGGCATTGTTCGATTTGGTCAGCGAGTCGAACCTGTATCTGCAGCGTCCGGTCGTGTCTGAAGCCGCAATTCACTTGCTGCTTGAAGCATTTGAGGCGTTCAACCGCGTCCTCGGTCTGCTCGATACGGAAGATGAACTGCTGGATGCGGATATCGATGCGCTTATCGTACAGCGGACCGAAGCTCGGACGAATAAGGATTGGAAGCGGGCCGACGAGATCCGTGACCAATTGTCCTCGCTTGGCATCGTTCTGGAAGATACGGCGCAAGGCATCCGTTGGCGGCGCAAATGATGAACGAACGGACGAATATTGATGATATCGCAGCAGAAAGTCTGTTGTTTCATATGCCAACGAAGCCGATCAACCTGCTAAATCCGATTGTTCTTGCTTATATCGGAGACGCTGTGTTTGAAGTGCTCGTCCGGCAATATTTGATTTCTTTGCCGAATCATAAGCCGAACCATCTCCATCGGCAGGCAACGCAGTTTGTCTCGGCGAAGGCCCAGTGCATGCTGCTGGAGAAGTGGCAGCCGCACTTGACGGAAGCCGAGGCGGATATCGTGCGCCGGGGACGCAATGCCAAGTCGGGTACGGCGCCGAAGAACGCCGACCCGGCGCATTATCAGCAGGCGACAGCGCTGGAGTGCTTGATTGGCTATCTTTATTACGGGAAACAAATTGCGCGTATCCGCGAATTAATGGCGATCGCGTTCGAGTAAACATCACTACATGCATCAGAAGAGGAGGTTCAGCATGGACACAAGCACACAAGAAGAATCACAAGAGTGGATTGCAGGGAAACATCCGGTTATGGAGGCGCTGCGCTCCGGTCGCGAAATCAATAAGATCTGGATTGCGGAGCAAGCGCAGAAGAACGCGCAGCCGATCATGATGGAAGCGAAGAAGGCTGGGATCATCGTTCAGGTGGTCGATAAACGCAAACTGGACCAGATGGTCGAAGGCGTTCCGCATCAAGGCGTTGTCGCACAAGCGGCGGCACACCGCTATTACGAGGTAGATGAGTTGCTTGCAAAGGCGAAAGAAAGTGGCGAGCTGCCGTTCTTCCTGCTGCTGGATGAGATCGAAGATCCGCACAACCTTGGTTCTATTCTGCGGACGGCGGAATGTACGGGGGTTCACGGCGTTATTATTCCGAAACGACGCTCGGCGTCATTGACAGCAACGGTGTCCAAGACATCGGCCGGTGCAGTTGAATACATTCCCGTTGCGCGCATTACGAATATGGCGCAAACAATTGATAAGTTGAAGGAAGCGGGTATCTGGGTGGCAGGAGCGGATGTCGGCGCGAAGCAAGATGTGTACGCATCTTCGACGAAGTTCGATATGCCCCTTGCCATCGTCATCGGCAACGAGGCGAAAGGCATCGGTCGCTTGATTCGCGATAAGTGTGATTTCCTCATCAAGCTGCCGATGAATGGACAGCTCAATTCGCTCAATGCTTCCGTCGCTGCGGGAGTGCTTATGTACGAAGTGTTGCGTCAGCGCCTAGCAAGGTAGCAGGGTGAAGCGGCGGGACGATGTGCTGCTTGTCGACGGGTACAATATGATCGGCGCCTGGCCGGAGCTTGCCGCGCTGCGGGACAAGGACTTCGAGGATGCGCGAGACCGGCTGCTGGAAATGCTCGCTGATTATCAAGGGTTTACCGGCATGACGGTCATCGTCGTGTTTGACGCGCATCAAGTTCCAGGCATCGGCAAAACCTTCAAGCAGCGCAGGCTGACAGTCGTTTTTACCAAGGAGAAGGAAACAGCCGATGCTTGCATTGAGCGGCTTGCATCGGATATGGCGCTGCGAAGCCGTCATATTCATGTTGCTACATCAGATATGATTGAGCAGCATGTCATATTCGGCAAAGGCGCTCTTCGTAAATCCGCCAGGGAGCTGCTGACTGAGATCAAGCAAAGCCGCAAAGCGATTCAACATAAGGTTGAAGAGAAGACGAACGTGCGGAATGAACTCGACGGCAACTTGAAGATGGATGTCCGGATGAAGCTGGAAAAGATGCGCAGAGGCGAATTATAGTGTAAAGCTGGCTTAACCAAGGAGTAAATTCCAGTTAACGAAACCTTAATATTTCGGTTTGATATTCCAGATTTGCTAGATAATAAACAGCCGCGAGGCGCCGTTATCATTGACTGTATTAGGTTACATAATGTATACTGAGTCTATGTTTCTGATCGTGGATACTAGTGCTAGATTGATTTTTCCAGGTTTGCTGCATGCTCTTAATATGATTAACAAATGCGCGCCGGTATATAGATTATGCTACTGATAGTTAAGGGCATTGTACGCCTTTCGAGCCGGAGGGATTGTTCGTGAGCATCGACCTCAGAGAATGGAAAACGCTGGACTATGACTGCAGAACGGACGAAGACATTGTAGAAACGGTTCGCGAGGGTGACAGCGAAGCGCTTGAATATTTAATTAACAAATATAAGAATTTTGTCCGGGCTAAAGCGCGATCCTATTTCTTAATTGGGGCCGACCGCGAGGATATTGTCCAAGAAGGTATGATTGGGCTTTATAAAGCGATTCGCGATTTCAAGGGGGACAAGCTTGCTTCTTTTAAGGCGTTTGCTGAGTTGTGTATCACAAGGCAGATTATTACGGCGATTAAGACCGCTACGCGCCAGAAGCACATCCCGCTTAATTCGTATGTTTCGCTCGATAAGCCAATCTATGACGAGGACTCTGACCGTACGTTGCTTGATGTTATCTGCGGGACTAGAGTGTCGGATCCGGAAGAATTGATTATTAACCAAGAGGAATTTATCGGTCTCGAAGATAAGATGTCGGAGATTCTGAGCGATCTTGAGCGCAAAGTCCTCATGCTTTACCTTGACGGGAGATCCTATCAAGAGATTGCCGTCGATCTCGACCGGCATGTAAAGTCCATTGACAACGCGCTGCAACGTGTAAAGCGGAAGCTGGAGCGTTACCTCGAACTGCGAGATATTGGAAGCTAACCGATTTAAATAGGGAGCCGCCGAGGCTCTTTTTTTAATGGGAGGGTATTTCGTGGTTTGAAGTGCCGCTCCATTGACAATACTGTCAATTGCGGAAATGGAAATGTTCGTCTTATTTGGTCTGTCGTCTACGTCTCTTATGTGAACGGCAAGCAAGTGATATGAAGTGTGAAGGAACAGTTTTCCGTTGACACTGAAAATTGCTTGTGATAAAGTGTTTTGGTAGCCCTAAATAGGTCTTTTTTTATTATGGGTTCTGAATCAGGCTAGATTCACATAAATGCATCAAACTTTATTTATTTATGGTAAGTTCGGGAGGTGTCAGCAATGCGGGTAATTATTACGTTGGCTTGCACAAACTGCAAACAAAGAAACTATGCTTCGAGCAAGAACAAACGGAATCACCCTGACCGTATTGAGATGAAGAAGTTTTGCAAGTATTGTAACGAGCATACTCCTCATCGCGAAACTCGATAGGTCAATTTGGAGGTGTGGACGTGGCATTTTTAGCTAAACTGAAGCAGAGCTTCGGGTCGACTTTTTCCTTCTTAACCGACAGCTTCGCGGAACTGAAGAAGGTCCGCTGGCCAAGCCGCAAGGAATTGACAAGCTATACGCTCGTAGTTTTCTTTACGATCTTAGCAGTGACAATTTACTTCTGGGTTCTTGACATCGGGATTTCCGCATTGGTTGAACTGATTGTTTAAGAAGGGTCCAAGGGTGGCTTGTGATGGAAACGATGGAGAAAAGATGGTATGTTGTTCACACCTATTCAGGGTATGAGAACAAAGTAAAAGCGAATTTGGAGAAACGTGTTGAATCCATGGGCATGGAAGACAAGATCTTCCGCGTGCTTGTACCGATGGAGGAAGAGGTAGTAAACAAGGACGGTAAGAAGAAGACCGTCATGCGTAAAGTTTACCCTGGTTATGTCCTCGTCGAAATGGTTCAGACGGATGATTCCTGGTATGTCGTTCGCAACACTCCCGGCGTAACCGGATTTGTCGGTTCGACTGGCTCAGGTTCGAAACCTACCCCACTTTTGCCTGATGAAGTGGAGCAGATTTTGAAACATATGGGTATGGAAGAACCTAAACCGAAGATCGAATTCGATCTGAAGGAAACGGTACGTGTTAAAGTCGGGCCGTTCGCTAATTTTGTCGGAACGGTGGAAGAAATTCTACTCGACAAGAGCAAGCTGAAGGTGCATGTCAACATGTTCGGTAGAGAAACACCGGTTGAGCTTGACTACGGTCAAGTTGAGAAGGTTTAATGAATCTGCTGCGAATGACTCTATCGCCGACTTGGCGATAAGTTGTTTGTACGAGCATGTGATTATTACGGCAAGGAGGTGTTCATCATGGCAAAAAAGGTCATCAAGTTGGTTAAACTGCAAGTTCCAGCTGGTAAAGCGAACCCGGCTCCGCCGATCGGTCCAGCACTAGGTCAAGCAGGCGTTAACATCATGGCGTTCTGTAAAGAGTTCAATGCTCGTACAGCTGATCAAGCGGGTCTTATTATCCCGGTTGTAATCACAGTATTCGAGGATCGTTCTTTCACTTTCGAAACGAAGACTCCACCGGCTGCAGTACTTCTTCGCGTTGCTGCTAAGATTGCTAAAGGTTCCGGCGAGCCTAACAAGAAAAAAGTGGCTACAGTTAAACGTTCAGTCGTTCGTGAGATCGCTGAGCAAAAAATGCCTGACCTCAACGCAGCTTCTGTAGAAGCGGCAATGCGCATGGTTGAAGGTACAGCGCGCAGCATGGGCGTTGTAATCGAAGACTAATTCGCAAAAAGCAACAAGCAGGACACGCCAGATGGCGTTGTCTGACTGGGCGGAATTAAGTTTCCGCTTAGGTGGGAGGATCTCCATTTCGCATGGAGTAATTTCCGCTACTACCACACAAGGAGGAGAATTTTAATGGCTAAACACGGTAAAAAGTATGTTGAAGCTGCAAAGCTGATTGATTCCGAAGCAACTTACGAAGCTTTTGAAGCGATTGAGCTTGTTAAGAAAGCTTCGACTGCAAAATTTGACGAAACTGTTGAAGTAGCAGTTCGTCTGGGTGTAGACCCTAAGAAACAAGACCAAGCTGTTCGTGGCGTAGTTGTACTTCCTCACGGCACTGGTAAAACAAAACGCGTACTCGTTTTTGCTAAAGGCGACAAAGCTAAAGAAGCAGAAGCAGCAGGCGCAGATTATGTTGGCGACGCTGACGTAATCGCTAAAATCCAACAAGGCTGGTTCGAGTTCGACGTTTGCGTTGCAACTCCGGACATGATGGCTGAAGTTGGTAAACTCGGTCGTATCCTCGGTGGTAAAGGCCTTATGCCTAACCCTAAAGCGGGTACAGTAACGTTTGACGTTACGAAAGCCGTTCAAGAGATCAAGGCTGGTAAGATTGAATACCGTCTTGACCGTGCAGGTCAAATCCACGCGCCAATCGGTAAAGTATCGTTCGATGCTGAGAAGCTGAACGAAAACTTGAAATCGTTGATTGATGCGCTGAACCGTGCTAAGCCGGCTGCAGCTAAAGGGGTTTACCTGAAAAACATTGCTGTTTCCTCGACAATGGGTCCTGGCGCGCGTGTTAACGCAGCTGCGTTCCGCTAAGAGAAAACGCAACTTTGAAATTCGAATATGCATACCGAAGACAGTAGGTGCCTGCGCGGCTTAATTCCCTACCGAGGTGTTATGATAAACGTGTTTGTTCGCTGCCTGCTTTGGCAGGTGCGATTTACGGACCATCATGGCCTTCGCACTGTCTGCGGGGGCCTTTCTCATGCACCGACTGGGAAAGACTCCGCTTTCGTTCGATCGGGATGTTGATAACATAACGGGAGGTGTACATTTTGGCTAACGCAAAAATCATTCAAGGTAAAGAAGCTGCTGTTGCAGAAATCACAACGAAACTTCGTGAGAGCTCCGCTACAGTTGTTGCTGACTACCGTGGTCTTAACGTTGCTCAAGTAACTGAGCTTCGTAAACAATTGCGCGAAGCGAACGTTGAGTTCCAAGTATTGAAGAACTCCTTGGTTCGCCGTGCAACTGCTAACGCAGAACTTTCTGAGCTGGATGCCGCTCTTGCTGGTCCTACAGCAATCGCGTTCAGTAAAGAAGATGCTGTTGCTCCTGCTAAAATCTTGGCTGACTTCGCAAAGAAGAACGACGCACTGAAACTTAAAGGCGGCGTTATTGCAGGTCAAGTATTCAACGCAGAAGAAATTAAAGCATTGGCAGATCTGCCTTCCCGCGAAGGTTTGCTCTCCATGCTCCTCAGCGTGCTTCAAGCACCAATGCGCAACTTCGCCCTTGCGGTTAAAGCTGTTGCAGAGAAACAAGAAGCTTAATTTCCTTTCCGGTAAGCCGGAATTTAACAACAAAAACAAAACAAATTATTGGAGGTTTATCTCATGAGTAAAGAGCAAATCTTGGAAGCCATTAAAGGCATGAACGTACTCGAACTGAACGACCTGGTTAAAGCAATCGAAGAAGAATTCGGCGTAACAGCTGCAGCTCCAGTTGCAGCAGCAGGCGGCGCAGTAGCTGCTGTTGAAGAGCAAACTGAGTTCGACGTAATCTTGAACAACGCTGGTGCTTCCAAAATCAACGTTATCAAAGTAGTTCGCGAAATCACAGGTCTTGGCCTGAAAGAAGCGAAAGACCTTGTTGACGGCGCTCCTAAAGCAGTAAAAGAAAGAGTTTCCAAAGAAGACGCTGAAGCTGTTAAAGCTAAGCTTGAAGAAGCAGGCGCTTCCGTAGAAGTGAAGTAATAATCCGCTTAATAGCGGGCGAACCCCTTGGAGCTCTTGCTTCAAGGGGTTTCCTTAATTTATAGGACTGTTTTGTAGAAGGAGGCAGCTTTCGTGGCGGACCATTATTATACGCGCAAACCAGGTACGGAGCATGATCGCCATCAGCTAGAGACGGAAATCCGCGGCTATAAGCTGAAATTCATGACGGACGCCGGCGTGTTCTCGAAGACGGGCATTGATTATGGCAGTAGAGTGCTGCTTGAAGCACTGGAGCTAGGAGAGCAGGCGAATGTTCTGGACGTTGGCTGCGGTTATGGGCCGATTGGCATTACAGCGGCGAAGCTGGCAAGCAGCGGCAAAGTGACGATGATCGATATCAACGAACGCGCGATCGGGCTTGCGAATGAGAATGCGAAGCTGAACGGCGTAACGAATGCTGTTGCGCTGCAAAGCGATATCTATGAGAGCGTGCAAGGCCGCATCTTCGATACCATCATTACGAATCCGCCGATTCGTGCTGGTAAAGAAGTCGTTCACCGGATTTTTGAAGAAGGCGCGAAGCTGCTAGCTCCAGGCGGGGCGATGTGGGTTGTTATTCAGAAGAAGCAAGGTGCGCCATCTGCCGAAGCGAAGCTCGAAGCCATATTCGGCAATGTTGAAGAGGTTACCAAAGACAAGGGTTATCGTATATTTAAGTCAGTGATGGAAGACTAGGACAAAAATGAACATTTTGTTGACTTGACTTTTCTGATGTGATATCATTATAAAATGTCAGTATTAAAATGGGCACAATGTCTTTAGTGAACTAAAATGTCAAGCGCTATTTTAACGTATAGAATGCGCGCATATGACGTATAATGTTTACATTTTGGGTCAAAATTACTTGATATGAGACTTTTGCGGCCTATGCGCTGTAGAGGTATGACAGACAGAGGTATGCTCTTCTTTCGAACTCTCGATAAGGGCTTTTCTTTATTTGAATCAGTATTTTGCATAAAGGCGCAAAGCTGATTTTAACAATGTGATAAACGTTCGAGGTTTCTTGCTTATGAGTGGATGAATCTAGTTCATAGTTCATGGGCGGGTAGTAACAGCGAACTGTTTAAGCTTGTTTATACAAGGTCATTGTTCACTTTCTGTGAAGCAGACATGAGGGGTGAGGTTAAGTTGGCAGGACAACTTGTTCAGTATGGGCGTCGCACACGTAGAAGCTATGCCCGCATCCGCGAGGTGCTCGAAGTTCCGAACCTGATTGAAATCCAACAAAAATCGTACGAGAAGTTTTTGGAGAAGGACTTGCTTGAGCTTTTCCAAGATATCTCGCCGATTCAGGATTTTACAGGTAATTTGATGCTTGAGTTCATCGACTATTCACTTGGTGAGCCTAAGTACTCTGTCGATGAGTCGAAGGAACGCGACGTTACTTATGCAGCTCCGCTGCGTGTAAAAGTACGGCTCATTAACAAAGAAACCGGCGAAGTGAAAGAGCAAGAAGTGTTCATGGGCGATTTCCCGCTTATGACCGAGACGGGCACATTCATTATCAATGGTGCGGAACGTGTTATCGTCAGCCAATTGGTTCGTTCACCTAGCGTGTACTTTAGTACGAAAGTGGACAAAAACGGCAAGAAAAACTATACAGCAACTGTGATTCCGAACCGTGGTGCTTGGCTGGAGCTTGAGACAGATGCGAAGGATATTATCTATGTCCGTATCGATCGTACTCGTAAAATTCCAGTGACGGTTCTTCTTCGCGCGCTTGGTTTTGGAACAGATGCTGAAATTTTGGAATTGCTGGGCCATGACGAATATATCCGCAACACGCTGGATAAGGATAACACCGATTCCACGGAAAAAGCGCTTATCGAGATTTACGAAAGACTTCGTCCAGGCGAGCCGCCGACTCTGGATAACGCTAAGAGCTTGCTCGTAGCTCGTTTCTTTGATCCAAAGCGCTATGATTTGGCTAACGTTGGACGTTACAAGATTAATAAGAAGCTACACATCAAGAACCGTTTGTTCAACCAACGACTGGCTGAAACATTGGTTGATCCAGCTACAGGCGAGATCCTTGCTGAAGCTGGTCAAATGATTGACCGTCGTTTGCTGGATGAACTCATTCCACACTTGGAGAACAACGTAGGCTTCAAAACCTATCACGTTGCGAACGGTGTGCTTGATGCTGACAGCATTCCATTGCAGACGATCAGCGTATACTCACCATTGGATGAGAGTAAAGTGATCAAAGTTATTGCAAATGGCATTATTGACAAAGCAGTTAAACATGTTACGCCTGCTGATATTATCTCATCTATCAACTACTTCATTGACTTGCTTCATGGCGTTGGTAGCACAGATGACATCGACCACTTGGGTAACCGTCGTTTGCGTTCCGTTGGCGAGCTGCTCCAGAACCAGTTCCGTATCGGCTTGTCCCGTATGGAGCGTGTTGTTCGTGAGCGGATGTCCATTCAGGATGCGAATGCGATTACGCCTCAGGCGCTCATTAACATTCGTCCTGTTATTGCGTCGATTAAAGAGTTCTTCGGATCCTCTCAATTGTCGCAATTTATGGATCAGACGAACCCACTTGCTGAACTTACGCACAAACGTCGTCTGTCCGCACTCGGACCGGGCGGTTTGACGCGTGAGCGCGCGGGCTTCGAGGTTCGTGACGTTCATAACTCTCACTATGGCCGTATGTGTCCGATTGAGACGCCAGAGGGACCGAACATCGGTCTGATCAACTCCCTGTCGACATTTGCGCGCATTAATGAATATGGCTTTATCGAAGCTCCTTACCGCTGGGTTGATCCTAAGTCCGGCATTGTAACCGAGCAAATTGCATACCTGACTGCGGACGAAGAAGATAACTATGTTATCGCGCAAGCGAATGCGAAGCTTACTGGAGAAGGTAACTTCATAGATGATGCAGTTATCGTTCGTTACAACAAGCAGGCGGATAATATCCTGACCATGCCAACCGAACGTGTTGACTACATGGACGTATCGCCGAAACAAGTTGTATCCGTCGCGACGGCACTCATCCCGTTCCTTGAGAACGATGACTCCAACCGTGCGCTCATGGGTTCCAACATGCAACGTCAGGCTGTACCTCTTCTTATTCCGAAAGCGCCGCTTGTCGGAACAGGAATGGAGCATAAGTCTGCGAAAGATTCCGGCGTATGTATCGTTGCCAAGTATGATGGCGTAATCGAACGCGTGTCTGCCAATGAAATTTGGCTCCGCCGCGTTGAGATGGTAGACGGCAAGCCGGTTACAGGCGATCTTGTGAAGATGAAGCTGCATAAGTTCATGCGCTCTAACCAAGGTACTTGTATCAACCAGCGTCCGCTTTGCCATAAAGGCGACATCGTTAAGAAAGGCGATATCCTAGCTGATGGTCCTTCCACAGAAATGGGCGAATTGGCGCTCGGACGTAACGTTGTCGTTGCGTTCATGACGTGGGAAGGCTACAACTACGAGGATGCGATTCTACTAAGCGAGAAGCTCGTTAAAGAGGACGTGTACACGTCGATTCATATTGAGGAATATGAGTCTGAAGCGCGTGACACGAAGCTCGGACCTGAAGAAATTACACGCGACATTCCGAATGTCGGTGAAGAAGCGCTTCGCAATCTTGATGAGCGCGGCATCATCCGTGTTGGTGCTGAGATTAGCGCAGGAGACATTCTCGTTGGTAAAGTAACGCCTAAGGGCGTAACAGAGCTGACGGCTGAAGAGCGTTTGCTGCATGCGATCTTCGGTGAGAAAGCGCGAGAAGTTCGTGATACGAGCCTCCGTGTACCTCACGGTACTGACGGTATCGTCGTTGATGTTAAAGTATTTACGCGCGAGAACGGTGACGAATTGCCACCAGGCGTTAACCAACTCGTACGTGCCTATATTGCTCAGAAACGTAAGATCTCCGAAGGGGACAAAATGGCGGGACGTCACGGTAACAAGGGTGTCATCGCTCGTATCCTTCCGGAAGAAGATATGCCGTTCCTGCCGGACGGCACGCCTGTAGAGGTTGTTCTTAACCCGCTCGGCGTACCTTCCCGTATGAACATCGGTCAAGTGCTCGAGGTTCACCTTGGCATGGCTTGTAAGCGTCTTGGTATTCACTCTGCAACGCCGGTATTCGACGGTGCTCGTGAGTATGACGTATTCGACACGATGGAAGAGTCGGGCATGCAACGCAACGGTAAAACAGTTCTGTACGACGGACGCTCCGGCGAACCGTTCGAGCGTGAAGTTACCGTAGGCGTCATGTATATGATCAAGCTGGCGCACATGGTTGATGATAAGATCCATGCTCGTTCCACAGGTCCTTACTCGCTCGTTACGCAGCAGCCTCTGGGTGGTAAAGCTCAGTTCGGCGGTCAGCGTTTCGGGGAGATGGAAGTTTGGGCGCTTGAAGCCTATGGTGCCGCATATACGCTTCAAGAGATTTTGACAGTGAAGTCCGATGACGTTGTCGGCCGTGTCAAAACGTACGAGTCGATCGTGAAGGGCGAGAACGTACCGGAACCGGGCGTGCCTGAATCGTTCAAAGTTTTGATCAAAGAGCTTCAAAGCTTAGGTATGGACGTTAAGATCCTGTCTGAGAACGAAGAAGAGATCGAAATGAAAGAGATCGACGATGAGGATGACGGAGCAAATGACAAGCTCAACCTCAATCTAGAAGGTGCAGAGGTCGGCGTCGAATAATTAGGCGCGCTACTGTTTAATGTCATAAACAATGTCGATCCTTCTTCACGGGCGGATCAAGCCGGCGCGAGTCTTTCTAACGGAATTCTCCGCTGGCTGCCAAGGCATATATACAGCAAACTTAAGTGAACCAGGACGAAGGAGGGTTGCTCCTTGTTGGACGTGAACAACTTCGAGTATATGAAGATTGGATTGGCATCTCCGGATAAAATCAGATCGTGGTCCCGCGGAGAAGTTAAGAAACCGGAAACGATCAACTATAGGACTTTGAAACCGGAGAAAGAAGGTCTTTTCTGCGAAAAGATTTTCGGGCCGACGAAAGACTGGGAATGTCATTGCGGCAAGTACAAACGTGTACGCTATAAAGGCGTCGTTTGTGATCGCTGTGGCGTCGAAGTAACGCGTGCGAAGGTTCGCCGTGAACGTATGGGTCACATTGAGCTTGCAGCTCCTGTATCTCATATTTGGTACTTCAAAGGAATTCCGAGCCGTATGGGGCTTGCGCTGGATATGTCTCCTCGTTCCCTTGAAGAGATTATCTACTTTGCATCTTATGTGGTAACTGATCCAGGAGATACGCCGCTTGAGAAGAAACAGCTGCTCTCCGAGAAAGAATACCGCAGCTATCGTGAGAAATACGGGTATGGCTTCCATGCTGGCATGGGTGCTGAAGCAGTGAAGAAATTGCTTCAAGACATCGATGTTGAGCGTGAGCTTGAAACACTGAAAGAAGATCTTCGTACAGCTCAAGGTCAACGCCGTAACCGTGCGATCAAACGCCTTGAAGTTATCGAAGCTTTCCGCAACTCCGGCAACATGCCAGAGTGGATGATTCTTGATGTGCTGCCTGTAATCCCACCAGAGCTTCGTCCGATGGTACAGCTTGATGGCGGCCGTTTCGCAACGTCTGACCTGAACGACTTGTATCGCCGTGTAATTAACCGTAACAACCGTCTGAAGCGTCTGCTCGATCTCGGTGCGCCGGATATTATCGTGCAGAACGAGAAGCGTATGCTTCAAGAAGCGGTTGATGCTTTGATTGATAATGGTCGCCGTGGCCGCCCAGTAACGGGTCCAGGTAACCGTCCACTTAAATCGCTCAGCCATATGCTCAAAGGTAAACAAGGTCGTTTCCGGCAGAACTTGCTCGGTAAACGGGTTGACTACTCTGGTCGTTCCGTTATCGTTGTTGGTCCTAGCCTGAAGATGTACCAATGTGGTTTGCCGAAAGAAATGGCGCTTGAGCTCTTCAAGCCATTCGTTATGAAGGAGCTTGTCAACAAAGGTCTCGCGCACAACATTAAGAGTGCGAAACGTAAAGTTGAACGAGTTAGCCCTGAAGTATGGGATGTACTTGAAGAAGTGATCCGGGAGCATCCAGTTCTATTGAACCGTGCCCCAACCCTTCACCGTTTGGGTATTCAAGCGTTTGAACCGATTCTTGTTGAAGGCCGTGCAATTAAACTTCACCCGCTCGTTTGTACAGCATATAACGCTGACTTCGACGGTGACCAAATGGCCGTTCACGTACCGCTTTCCGCTGAAGCGCAAGCAGAAGCACGTTTGCTGATGCTCGCATCGGGTAACATTTTGAACCCGAAAGACGGCAAGCCGGTCGTAACACCTTCCCAGGATATGGTTCTCGGCAGCTACTACCTGACAATGGATAACAAAGAAGCGAAAGGTGCAGGCTCGGTATTTGCTAATGTTAACGAAGCCATTTCCGCTTACCAACGCGGTATCGTATCGCTGCATGCACGTATCTTTATTCCAGTTAAGGTGCTTAAGAAAACGTCCTTTACCGATGCACAGCAGAACGCGCTGATTTGCACAACTGTCGGTAAAGTTATTTTCAACGAAATTTATCCAGCGGACTTCCCGTACATTAACGAGCCTACAAAGGTGAACTTGCTGAACGGAACTCCGGATAAATATTTTGTCCATGAAAAAGGCGCTGATTTGCTGAAGTTTATGGACGAATTGGCTACAGTTGGCGGTGTGGGTAAGGAATACCTCGGTCTTATCATTGCTGAGTGTTTCCGTCAGTACCACACTACGCGGACATCTATCATGCTTGACCACATTAAACAACTCGGATTCACTTACTCGACACGTGCGGGTATTACTGTTGCGGTATCAGACGTTATTGTACCGCCGGAGAAGCAGGAAATCCTGAGAGAATCCGAAGATAAAGTTAAAATCGTATCGAATCAATACCGTCGCGGTTTGATCACGAACGAAGAACGTTATGACCGTGTTATCGAAATTTGGAGCAAGACGAAAGACCAAATTACGGAAGTTCTCATGAAGTCGATGGATCGTTATAACTCCATCATGCTCATGGTGGACTCCAAAGCACGGGGTAACAAATCGCAAATAACACAGCTCGGCGGTATGCGTGGTCTGATGGCCAATCCGTCAGGTCGTATCATCGAGTTGCCAATTAAATCGAACTTCCGTGAAGGTCTGACGGTTCTCGAGTACTTCATCTCGACGCATGGTGCGCGTAAAGGTCTTGCCGATACGGCGCTGCGTACAGCTGACTCGGGTTACTTGACTCGTCGTCTCGTTGACGTTGCACAAGACGTTATCGTACGCGAAGATGACTGCGGAACAGATAAAGGCTTCAGAGTTAGCAAAATTCAAGACGGTAAAGAGGTTATTGAAGACCTATACGACCGTATTGAAGGCCGTTACTCCTTCGAAACAGTTCGCAATCCGCAAACCGGAGAAGTTATTCTTCAACGTAACCAGCTGATTGATTCGAATAAAGCGGAGCAAATTATTGAAGCAGGCGTTGAAACATTACAAATTCGTTCCGTACTGAGCTGCCGTGCGCGTCATGGCGTATGTAAAATCTGTTACGGACGTAACCTGGCAACAGGTAAATTCGTTGAAATCGGTGAAGCAGTCGGCATCATTGCTGCACAATCGATCGGGGAACCGGGAACACAGCTTACAATGCGTACATTCCACACCGGCGGTGTTGCCGGCGATGATATCACGCAAGGTTTGCCGCGTATCCAGGAGCTCTTCGAAGCTCGTAATCCTAAAGGTCAAGCGATCATTTCGGAAATCGACGGTGTCATTAAAGACATCCGTGAGACGAAAGACCGCCGTGAAATCGAAGTTCAAGGCGAAGCCGAGACTAAGATTTACACAGTCACTTTTGGTTCGCGTATCCGTGCCGTCAAAGGCAGACATATTGAAGCCGGCGATGAACTGACAGACGGCTCGATCGATCCGAAGGATATGCTCCGTATCAAAGGTATCCGTGGCGTTCAGAACTACATTCTGCAAGAAGTTCAGCGCGTATACCGGAACCAAGGTGTAGAAATCAACGACAAGCATATCGAAGTTATGGTTAAGCAGATGCTACGTAAGATTCGTATCGTAGAAGCAGGCGATACACCTCTGTTGCCAGGCGCATTTGTCGATATCCATGAGTACGAAGCGAATAACCGTGAAGCAATTTTAGCTGGTAAAGAGCCAGCAGTTGCGAAACCGGTATTGCTTGGTATTACCAAAGCATCGCTTGAGACAGATTCCTTCTTGTCTGCAGCTTCTTTCCAAGAGACTACACGTGTCTTGACTGATGCAGCAATCAAAGGAAAAGTCGATCAGCTGCTTGGTCTTAAAGAGAACGTTATTATCGGTAAGTTAATCCCAGCTGGTACAGGTATGCAGCGTTACCGCAGTGTACATGTTGCCGGTATGGATGATGTGATTAGCCTTGAAGAACAGCAAGCAGAAGCAGAGAGCGTGCCTGTAGAGTCTTAATCGACGCATTCTATGTAGGTGCATGATCTAATTGTGTGAGGGCAAAGAGCGTGCTGGACAGTTATGTAGTGTTCGTACACAACTGCTTAGCCGCTCTTTGATCCGTCATGCTGTGAAACCCTATCCCATTTATTTACACGAAATTCATGGGTGGAATGCTTGACATTCTGTTAGGCGAAGTGCTAATATGTCGTAGTGTGCCTGATCGCACAACCTCTTCACCTGTCATAATGGTTGACCTGGAAGGATGGTTTTGATGCGATTCGTTATAGGTAGTAAACAAACGACGAAGATGGTCGAGAAACGTCTCGCCACTACAGTCTATGTTGCGCAAGATGCAGATCCGCGGCTAAAGAACAATATTGTTCAGCTTTGCGAAAAAGCAGGAGTGACAATCACCTGGACTGACACGATGAAAAGCCTTGGGGAAACCTGCGGCATTGAAGTTGGCGCAGCGATGGCAGCGGTTGTTCCGGAAATCGAATAAAGCAAATATCGTTTTTACCAAGTTGGAAGACAAGGTAGAAACTTTCGTTTGTCTCTTTATGAACCGCCTGGATCTGTGGGCTTAATAGCCAATATGTCTTGAAATGCTTTACTAAGTGAGGAAGGGGGATGCAACATGCCAACAATTAACCAACTCGTTCGTAAAGGCCGTGAAGCGAAAGTCGTTAAATCGAAATCGCCGGCTTTGCAAAGAGGTTTCAACGCACTGAAACGTGAAGAAACAAACCTGAGCTCACCACAAAAGCGCGGTGTATGTACTCGTGTAGGTACTATGACTCCTAAGAAACCGAACTCCGCTTTGCGGAAATATGCGCGTGTTCGTTTGACGAACCGTGTAGAGGTTACTGCTTACATCGGCGGTATCGGTCATAACCTTCAAGAGCACAGCGTAGTATTGGTACGCGGCGGCCGGGTAAAAGATCTTCCGGGTGTTCGTTACCACATCGTTCGCGGCGCACTTGACACTGCAGGTGTTAACAACCGTAAACAAGCTCGTTCCAAATACGGAACAAAACGTCCTAAAGTAAAAAAATAATGAAGGCATAGCCGTTCGCGGTTAACCTCATCCTAAATTGTAAAACTAGAAGAAAGGGGGACTTCCACATGCCACGCAAAGGTCCAGTAACGAAACGTGACGTGTTGCCAGATCCGGTTTACAGCAGCAAGCTTGTAACTCGTCTGATCAACCGTATCATGATCGATGGTAAACGCGGTGTTGCTCAAACAATTCTGTATGATGCGTTCACACTCATCAACGAACGTACGAGCAAAGACCCTATGGAAGTTTTTGAAGCAGCAATTAAGAACATCATGCCAGTACTTGAAGTAAAGGCTCGCCGTGTAGGCGGTTCGAACTACCAAGTACCGATCGAAGTTAAACCTGAACGCCGTACGTCGCTTGGTCTCCGTTGGCTCGTGAACTATTCACGTAACCGCGGTGAGAAAACGATGGAAGAGCGTTTGGCAGCTGAAATCATTGATGCTTCCAATAACACTGGTTCATCCGTGAAAAAACGCGAAGATACACACAAAATGGCTGAAGCGAACAAAGCATTCGCTCACTACCGTTGGTAGGATTCGCATAATCGAAAGGAGACTGAATTATGGCAAGAGAGTTCTCCTTGAAAAATACGCGTAATATCGGGATCATGGCACATATCGATGCTGGTAAAACGACTACTACAGAGCGGATCCTGTTCTACACAGGCCGTACCCACAAAATCGGTGAGGTGCACGAAGGTGCAGCTACGATGGACTGGATGGAGCAAGAACAAGAGCGCGGTATCACAATTACATCCGCTGCTACAACTGCTCAATGGAATGGTCACCGCATCAATATTATTGACACCCCAGGTCACGTTGACTTCACAGTTGAAGTTGAACGTTCCCTACGCGTATTGGACGGGGCCGTAGGTGTATTCAGTGCAAAAGAAGGCGTAGAGCCGCAATCCGAAACAGTATGGCGTCAAGCTGACCGTTACGGAGTACCGCGTATCGCATACGTTAACAAAATGGACATTATCGGCGCAGACTTCCTTAACGTGGTTAGAGATATGCGCCTGCGTCTAAACGCAAATGCAGTTGCAATTCAATTGCCGATCGGTGCAGAGAATGACTTTGTTGGCGTAATCGACTTGGTTGAACAAGTTGCTTACAAATACAAAGACGATCTTGGTAAAGATCCGGAGAAAATTGAAATTCCTGCAGAATATAAAGATCAAGTGGAAGAACTCCGCTTGGAAATGATCGAGAAAATTGCTGAGCTTGATGAAGAGCTTACAATGAAATATCTCGAAGGCGAAGAAATCACTGTTCCTGAGATCAAAGCTGCACTTCGCAAAGGTGTTTGCGATGTTAAGATTTTCCCAGTAATCGTTGGTTCTTCGTATCGTAACAAAGGCGTTCAATTGATGCTTGACGCTGTTGTTGACTACTTGCCGTCTCCAGTCGATGTTCCTGATATCAAGGGTCACCTTGAAGATGGTACAGAGACAATTCGCAAGTCTGCTGACGATCAGCCGTTTGCAGCATTGGCGTTCAAAATCATGACTGACCCGTACGTAGGTAAACTGACGTTCTTCCGCGTGTACTCCGGCGTTCTTAGCTCCGGTTCATACGTTGTGAATGCAACGAAAGGCAAACGCGAACGGATCGGCCGTATCCTTCAGATGCATGCTAACAGCCGTCAAGAAATCAGCGAAGTTTACTCCGGTGATATTGCAGCTGCAGTAGGTCTGAAAGATACAACTACAGGCGATACGCTTTGTGATGAGAAAAACCCGGTTATCCTTGAGTCCATGAACTTCCCAGAGCCGGTTATCCAGCTCGCGGTTGAGCCTAAGACTAAAGCTGACCAAGACAAAATGGGTATTGCTCTTCAAAAGCTTTCCGAGGAAGATCCTACGTTCCGTGCTCACACGGACGAAGAGACCGGCCAAACGATCATCGCAGGTATGGGTGAGCTTCACCTTGAGATTCTAGTTGACCGTATGCTTCGTGAATTCAAAGTTGAAACAAACGTTGGTAAACCACAAGTTGCTTACCGTGAAACGTTTAAAACAGCTGCGAAGGTCGAAGGTAAATTCGTTCGTCAATCCGGCGGACGCGGTCAATTCGGTCATTGTTGGGTTGAGTTCTCACCGCTTGAGCCAGGAACAGGTTTTATTTTCGAAAACAAAACTGTTGGTGGCTCGATTCCGCGTGAGTTCATTGCTCCAATTCAAGCAGGTATCGAAGAATCGATGAAAAATGGTGTCATTGCCGGCTTCCCGGTTGTTGATATCAAAGCAGTCGTTGTCGACGGTTCCTACCATGACGTTGACTCCTCGGAGATGGCGTTCAAAATTGCTGGATCGATGGCGCTTAAAGCAGCGAAAGAGAAATGTAATCCTATCCTGCTTGAGCCTATCATGAAAGTAGAAGTAACTGTACCAGAAGAGTACATGGGCGACGTAATGGGTATGCTGAGCTCCCGTCGTGGTCGTATCGAAGGTTCGGACACTCGCCATGGTGCGTTGATCGTTCGTGCTAAGGTGCCTCTCGCTGAGATGTTTGGTTATTCCACAGTTCTTCGTTCCGGTACACAAGGACGCGGTGTATTCTCCATGGAGCTTTCGCACTATGAAGAAGTACCACGTTCGATTTCGGAAGAAATCGTGTCCAAGTCCAAAGGTTCCGCTTAATAGCTGCCTAAGGGCCCGGATGATATAAGTTGTACTTTGGTCGGATGATGAACCTTACTCGGGCCCATCCGGCCGATCACATAATCTTCTCTATAATTAAGGAGGAATTAGTTCAATGGCTAAGGCTAAATTTGAACGTAATAAACCGCACGTTAATATCGGTACAATCGGTCACGTCGACCACGGTAAAACAACGTTGACTGCTGCAATCACAACAGTTCTTTCCAAAAGATACGGTGGTGCTGCTGTAGCATTCGACCAAATCGACAAAGCTCCAGAAGAGCGCGAGCGCGGTATCACGATCTCGACAGCTCACGTTGAGTATGAGACGCCTAACCGTCACTATGCTCACGTTGACTGCCCAGGTCACGCCGACTACGTTAAGAACATGATCACAGGTGCTGCACAAATGGACGGCGCAATCCTGGTTGTATCCGCAGCTGACGGCCCTATGCCGCAAACTCGCGAGCACATCCTTCTGTCCCGCCAAGTAGGCGTACCTTACATCGTCGTATTCCTGAACAAATGCGACATGGTTGAAGACGAAGAGTTGCTTGAACTCGTTGAGATGGAAGTTCGCGACCTTCTTGCTGAGTACGAGTTCCCAGGTGATGATACTCCAATCATCCGCGGTGCTGCTCGTGAAGCACTTCAAAACCCAGATGGTCCTTGGGCTGATAAAATCATCGAGTTGTTCGAACAAGTCGATACTTATATCCCAACTCCACAACGTGATACTGACAAGCCGTTCCTTATGCCAGTTGAGGACGTGTTCACAATCACAGGTCGTGGTACAGTTGCTACAGGACGCGTTGAGCGTGGCGTAGTTAAAGTATCTGACGAAGTTGAAATCATCGGTATTGCTGAAGAAACTCGCAAATGCGTTGTAACAGGCGTAGAGATGTTCCGCAAATTGCTTGATTCCGCACAAGCTGGTGACAACATCGGCGCATTGCTTCGTGGTGTAGACCGTAAAGACATCGAGCGTGGTCAAGTACTTGCTAAGCCAGGTTCCGTTAAACCACACACGAACTTTACAGCTCAAATCTACGTTCTGACTAAAGAAGAGGGTGGCCGTCACAAGCCTTTCTTCACAGGCTACCGTCCACAATTCTACTTCCGTACAACTGACGTAACAGGTATCATCTCCTTGCCAGAAGGCACTGAAATGGTTATGCCTGGCGACAACATCACAGTAACGGTTGAGCTTATCGCTCCAATCGCTCTGGAAGATGGTACTCGCTTCGCAATCCGCGAAGGCGGCCGTACAGTTGGTGCAGGTGCAGTAGCATCCATCCAAAAATAATGAACTGCGGCGAAAGCTGCAGCTCGCAACAAACCCTCACCTCGGTGAGGGTTTGTTTTTTCTATATTTTGAGGTTTGCGGTTTTGGTCTGTATTCATTAATATAGATGAAGACAAAGACGAGCTGATAAGAGCAATCAGCGATCGCAGCAACTGCAATTGATCGGATGAGAAAGTGGCTTATGAACGAAGCCGCTTTTTATTATGGCTATATCCCTGAGCGAAGTTTAGAAAAGAAAGGGAGCACGAAGCGCACAGGCCATCAACACGGAGCGAAGCGCCCGAGTTTCCCAGAACATTCTTTTCAAACAAAGACAACATTTTAGTTGCATTCGCCTAGAGAATTCGATATAATATTGTCTGTTGGTCTGTGACGTTGCGATGATGTAAGAGGTTGCCGACACACGTGGCTCCTTTGCCATGAGGAGCGTGTCGGGTTTTCTTGCGGAGTATGTCCGATACTAAATTGGGCGATAGAAGGAGGGACTTTGAAATGGCAAAGCAAAAGATTCGTATCCGTTTGAAAGCATACGATCATAGAATTCTGGATCAGTCCGCAGAGAAGATTGTTGAAACTGCGAAACGTTCCGGTGCAGGCGTGTCTGGGCCGATTCCGCTTCCGACTGAGAAGCAAATCATCACCATTCTGCGTGCGGTACACAAGTACAAGGATTCTAGGGAGCAATTCGAAATGCGCACTCATAAGCGTTTGATCGATATTGTTAACCCAACACCGCAAACGGTTGATGCGTTGATGCGCTTGGATCTACCATCCGGTGTAGATATCGAAATCAAACTGTAATAAAGCACATTTGAAAACCGAAAGGAAATGAGGTGTCAACATGAAAGGTATCTTAGGTAAAAAACTTGGAATGACTCAAGTGTTCACTGCTGAAGGTAACGTAGTTCCAGTAACAGTAATCGAAGCAGGTCCTTGTGTTGTTTTGCAGAAGAAAGACCAAGAGAATGATGGATATGTATCCATTCAAGTAGGTTTCTCTGACAAGAAAGCAAGCAGAGCAAACAAGCCGGAAATCGGCCACGCGAAAAAAGCCGAAACGGCTCCTAAGCGCTACGTTCGTGAATTCCGCGGCATCGCTGAATATGAAGTTGGCCAAGAGATTAAGGCTGATGTATTCGCAGCTGGCGAGTTTGTTGACGTAACGGCTACTTCCAAAGGTAAAGGTTTCCAAGGTAACATCAAACGTTGGAATCAAAGCCGCGGTCCAATGGCACACGGTTCCCGTTATCACCGTGGACCAGGTTCGATGGGTTCGATTCAAGCGAACCGCGTTCCTAAAGGTAAACACCTTCCAGGTCACATGGGTAACGAAACAGTTACGATCCAGAACCTTGAAATCGTACGCGTTGACGTTGAACGTAACGTATTGCTCGTTAAAGGCTCCATTCCGGGTCCTAAAAATAGCTTTGTAAAAGTTAAATCTACGGTGAAGAAATAATCGTTAAAGAAAGGAGGAACATGAAATGCCGAAAGTAGCACTTTTTAGCGTGAATGGATCGCAAGTTGGCGAGGTTGAATTGTCCGAAGCAGTATTCGGTGTTGAACCAAACGTTCACGTATTGCACAGCGCAGTATTGTTGCAGCAAGCTTCTGAGCGCAGAGGCACGCACAAGACGAAAGGTCGCTCCGAAGTACGCGGTGGCGGTCGTAAACCTTGGAAACAAAAAGGTACAGGTCGCGCACGTCAAGGTAGCATTCGCGCCCCACAATGGGTTGGCGGTGGTACAGTGTTCGGACCTACTCCACGCAGCTACAGCTTCAAACTTCCTAGAAAAGTTCGTCGCCTAGCTATTAAGTCTGCATTGTCGAGCAAAGTTGTTGATAACGAAATTATCGTTCTTGATCAACTGACATTCGCAGCTCCTAAGACTAAAGAATTCGCAGCTATCCTGAACAACCTGAAAGTGGCTCGTAAAGCACTTGTTGTTACAGCTAACTACGAAGATAACGTAGCTCTTTCCGCTCGTAACCTTCCTAACGTGAAGTTCGTTGCAGCCGATGGCATCAATGTTCTAGACGTTATGAAATACGACAAGCTTATCATCACTAAAGAAGCAGTTGAAAAAGTACAGGAGGTGCTTGCGTAATGAAAAATCCACGCGATATTATCAAGCGCCCGATCATTACGGAACAAACGAGCGAATACATGGCTAACAAACGCTATGTTTTCGAAGTTGATCTTCGTGCGAACAAGACTGAGATCAAACTCGCGATCCAATCGATCTTCAAAGTAAAAGTAACAAGCGTGAACACGCTTCGCATGCCAGCTAAGCCTAAACGCTATGGCAAACACAGCGGATACACATCCGAGTGGAAAAAAGCGATCGTGCAACTGAGCGCTGATAGCAGCGAACTTGAGTTTTTCGAAACAGTTTAATCCCGTTCGGGCCGTAGGGCTAACGTGATTAATCAAGATATCGGTTAAGGAGGGAATCGAAGTGCCAGTTAAGAAGTATAAACCGACATCTCCAGCGCGTCGTGGTATGTCCGTCTCGACTTTCGAAGAGATCACGACAAGCACACCGGAGAAATCGCTTCTTGCGCCGCTTTTCAAAAAAGCTGGTCGTAACAACCAAGGTAAAATTACGGTTCGTCATCACGGTGGCGGCCATAAACGTAAATACCGTATCATCGACTTCAAACGTAACAAGGACGGTATCGTAGGTAACGTCGCGACGATCGAATACGATCCGAACCGTACATCCAACATCGCACTTATCCACTATGTGGATGGCGAGAAAGCCTACATCATCGCACCTAAAGGTTTGAAAGTTGGGGATAAAATCGTTTCCGGAGCTGGTGCAGATATCAAGATCGGCAACGCATTGCCACTTGAGAACATCCCAGTAGGTACAGTTATCCACAACATCGAATTGAAACCTGGTAAAGGCGGACAATTGGTTCGTGCTGCAGGAACTGATGCTCAACTTCTTGGTAAAGAAGAGCATTACGTTACAATTCGCTTGACGTCTGGTGAAGTACGTCGTATTCTGAAGAAATGCCGTGCAACAATCGGTTCTGTTGGTAACGAAGATCACGAGCTCGTGAAAATCGGTAAAGCCGGCCGTTCCCGTTGGTTGGGCAAGCGTCCTGAAGTTCGTGGTGTTGTAATGAACCCTAACGATCACCCACACGGTGGTGGTGAAGGCCGTGCACCAATCGGACGTAAATCGCCTATGTCGCCATGGGGTAAACCAACTCTCGGCGCTAAAACGCGTAAGAAGAAAAAAGCATCGAGCCAATACATTATTCGTCGTCGTACGAAGTAGTAGGCGCCTCGGCGTCATTTGCTTAACGCACGGCGCCCACGTAACTATAGCGTGAAGGGAGGATCATCCATGGGTCGCAGTTTGAAAAAAGGTCCGTTTATTGACGGTTACCTGCTTAAGAAAGTTGAAGTATTGAACGCAGCTGAGAAGAAGACAGTCGTTAAAACTTGGTCGCGCCGTTCTACAATTTTCCCGCAATTCATCGGACACACGTTCGCTGTTTATGACGGTAAAAAACACGTACCGGTTTATGTGACAGAAGATATGGTTGGCCACAAACTCGGTGAGTTCGCGCCAACGCGTTCGTATAAAGGTCACGGTAACGACGACAAGAAGACAGGCCGTCGTTAATCGGTTAAATAGTTAAGGTCATAAAGTTTGAGAGGAGGTTCATCCATGCAACAAGCTAAAGCGTTCGCTAATCACGTCCGCATTGCACCTCGTAAAGCTCAATTGGTTGTTGATTTGATTCGTGGCAAGCAAGTTGGCGAGGCTATCGCAATCCTGCGTCACACGCCTAAATCGGCATCTCCAATCGTTGAGAAGTTGCTGAATTCCGCTATCGCAAACGCGGAGCACAACTACCAATTGGACGTGAACAAATTGGTCATTTCACAAGTATTTGTGAACCAAGGACCAACAATGAAACGTTTCCGCCCGCGCGCAATGGGTCGTGCTAGCCGGATTAATAAGAGAACCAGCCACATTACTTTGGTGGTATCCGAAAAATAAGGAGGGAAAACGTGTGGGACAAAAAGTAAACCCGGTCGGACTACGTATCGGTGTTATCCGTGATTGGGAGTCCAAATGGTACGCTGGTAAAGACTTCGGCGACTTGCTAATGGAAGACGTAAAAATCCGTGAGCACCTGAAGAACAAACTTAAAGATGCGGCAGTTTCCAAGTTCGAAATCGAACGTGCAGCTAACCGCGTTAACGTTACAATTCATACTGCTAAGCCTGGTATGGTAATTGGTAAAGGCGGTTCCGAAGTTGAAACTCTTCGTTCCGAGCTTTCGAAAATTGCTAAAGGCAAAAAAGTGCACATCAACATCTCCGAGATTAAACATCCTGAGCTGGATGCGGTTCTCGTAGCTGAAAGCATTGCACAACAACTTGAGCGTCGGATTTCCTTCCGTCGTGCAATGAAACAATCGATCCAACGTACACTACGTTCCGGCGCGAAAGGTATCAAAACTGCTGTTAGCGGCCGTCTTGGTGGCGCTGAGATCGCTCGTTCAGAAAGCTATAGCGAAGGTACAGTTCCTCTTCATACGCTGCGTGCGGATATTGACTACGGAACAGCGGAAGCTCATACAACTTACGGCCGTATCGGCGTTAAAGTATGGATCTACCGCGGTGAAATCCTTCCAACTAAGAAGAAAGCTCCACAGGAAGGAGGCAACTAATCATGTTGGTACCTAAACGTGTCAAACATCGTAAACAACAACGCGGTCACATGAAAGGTCGTGCAAAAGGCGGCGCTGAAGTAGTATTCGGCGAATTCGGTCTACAAGCACTTGAGCCTTCATGGATCACTAACCGTCAAATCGAAGCAGCGCGTATCGCGATGACTCGTTACATCAAACGTGGCGGTAAAGTATGGATTAAGATCTTCCCAGATAAACCGATCACTCAGAAGCCTCTTGAAGTTCGGATGGGTAGCGGTAAAGGTAACGTAGAAAAATGGGTTGCTGTCGTAAAACCGGGCAAAATAATGTTCGAGCTTGCTGGCGTATCTGAAGAGATCGCTCGTGAAGCAATGCGTCTTGCAGCACATAAGCTTCCAGTAAAAACGAAGTTCGTGAAACGCGAAGAAGTGGGTGGTGAAGCAAATGAAAGCTAACGATTTCCGCAACCTTACCTCTGTTGAACTCGAACAAAAAGTCGCTGGATTCAAAGAAGAGCTATTCAACCTTCGTTTTCAATTGGCTACCGGCCAATTGGAAAACCCAACTCGCATCCGCGATGTTCGTAAGGACATAGCTCGTGCCAAAACCGTTCTTCGTGAAAGAGAACTCGGAATTAGCAGCTAATCTGCTTATAGCCGTGAACCGATAACGAATGTATGGAAGGAGGATGAACATGAGCGAACGTAATGCGCGCAAAGTTCTAATCGGTAAAGTCGTGTCTGACAAAATGGACAAAACAGTTGTAGTTGCCATTGAAACATACAAGAAGCATGACCTGTACCACAAACGTATTAAATATACGAAAAAATTCAAAGCACATGACGAGAATAACCAGGCTAAGATCGGCGATGTCGTCAAAGTCATGGAAACTCGCCCGCTTTCGAAAGATAAACGGTTCCGTTTAGTCGAGATCGTTGAAGCAGCTGTTATTTTCTAAGAATGCTTTAAGAAGCAGTTTCTCGAAAGGAGGACGTTGAAATGATTCAACCATTTACGCGTTTGGCCGTCGCTGACAACTCCGGCGCGAAAGAACTGATGTGCATTCGTGTACTAGGTGGTACTGGACGTCGTGTAGGCCACATCGGCGATCTGATCGTCTGCTCCGTCAAACAAGCAACACCCGGTGGCGTTGTCAAAAAGGGTGACGTAGTAAAAGCGGTTATCGTTCGTACTAAACGTGCGGTTCGCCGTAAAGACGGTTCGTACATCGCGTTTGATGAGAATGCAGCTGTAATCGTAAAAGAAGACAAGAGCCCGCGCGGCACACGTATTTTCGGACCAGTAGCTCGCGAACTTCGCGACCGCGACTTCATGAAAATCGTATCGCTTGCTCCGGAAGTTATCTAATTAGTATCTTGCGCTCAAAGCGCAGGGCACGCAGGAGGTGTAACTCATGCCACGGTTGAAAAAAGTGTTGGAATCTCACAACAATAAATTGCACGTTAAAAAAGACGACACGGTTATGGTCATTACGGGTAAAGACAAAGGCAAAAAAGGCCGCGTTATTGCAGCGTATCCACGTCAAAACCGCGTTCTCGTCGAAGGCGTCAATATGGTGAAGAAACATACTCGTCCTTCGCAAGCTAATCCGCAAGGCGGCATTATCGAGCAAGAAGCGGCGATTCATGTTTCCAACGTTATGCACATCGATCCTAAGAGCGGTAAAGTAACTCGGATCGGTTACAAAGTGCTTGATAACGGCAATAAAGTCCGGATCGCTAAAAAGTCCGGCGAGGTTATTGATTAATTGACCGATACGGAAAGGAGGTTCACGTTACATGGCAGTAAGAATGAAAGATCGTTTTCTTAACGAAATCACTCCTGCTCTGATGCAGAAGTTCAACTATACAACAGTGATGCAAGTGCCGAAGATCGAGAAAGTGGTTATCAACATGGGTGTTGGTGAAGCTGTTTCGAACTCCAAAGTACTGGACGCTGCTGTTGAAGATATGCGCTTGATCGCTGGTCAAAAACCTGTCGTAACTCGTTCGAAAAAGTCGATCGCAGGTTTCAAACTTCGCGAAAACATGCCAATCGGGGTTAAAGTAACACTGCGCGGTGAGCGTATGTACTACTTCCTTGATAAACTGTTCAACGTTACTCTTCCACGCGTGCGTGACTTCCGCGGTGTTTCGAACAAAGCGTTCGATGGCCGTGGTAACTACACACTTGGCTTGAAAGAGCAGCTGATCTTCCCGGAGATCGAGTATGATAAAGTTGATAAAGTTCGTGGTATGGACGTCGTCATCGTCACGACGGCAAAAACGGACGAAGAAGCTCGTGAACTGCTGACCCAATTGGGCATGCCGTTTACGAAGTAATCCACAGGAGGTGTAATACCAAGTGGCAAAAACTTCGATGAAGGTTAAGCAGCAACGTGCACCTAAATTCAAAGTGCAGGCTTACACACGCTGCGAACGTTGCGGCCGTCCGCATTCCGTTTTGCAAAAGTTTAAAATTTGCCGGATTTGTTTCCGTGAATTAGCATACAAAGGCCAGATACCTGGCGTTAAAAAAGCAAGCTGGTAATCAGCCTAGTTCGGGAAGGAGGTTTACACAATGGTTATGTCTGATCCGATCGCAGATATGCTTACACGCATTCGCAACGCAAACGTTGTGCGTCATGAGACCGTAGAAATGCCTGCTTCTAAAGTTAAGAAGCAAATCGCAGAAATTTTGAAACGCGAGGGCTTTATCCGCGATGCCGAGTTTATCGAAGATAGCAAACAAGGGATTATCCGTATTTTCTTGAAATACGGCCCGAACCAAGAGCGTGTAATTACGGGGCTGAAACGCATCAGCAAACCGGGTCTGCGCGTTTACACGAAGAGCACTGAAGTGCCTCGCGTACTGGGTGGCTTGGGAATGGCGATCATTTCCACATCCAAAGGAATTATGACTGACAAAGAAGCTCGCCAAGTTAAGTCCGGCGGCGAAGTTGTCTGCTACGTTTGGTAATTAACTGTCACAACGATTGGAGGTGTAACAATGTCTCGTATTGGCCGTAAACCAATTCAAGTTCCAGGTGGTGTAAACATTGACCTGGACAACAGCGTAATCACTGTTAAAGGACCTAAAGGTACACTGAGCCGCGAACTTCACAAGGATATGAAAGTGGTAGTTGCGGACAGCGTCGTTACTGTTGAGCGTCCTTCTGACAATAAATTGCATCGTTCCCTGCACGGTACAACTCGCAGCGTCATCGCTAACATGGTTAGTGGTGTAACTGAAGGCTTCGTTAAGAACCTTGAGCTAGTAGGCGTTGGTTACCGTGCAAACAAAACTGGCGAGAAAATCGTACTTAACGTTGGTTACTCGCATCCAGTAGAAATTACGCCTGAGGGCGGCATCGAGTTCGAAGTACCTTCGAACACGAAGATCATCGTAAAAGGTATCGACAAAGAACTCGTCGGTGCAACTGCTGCGAAGATCCGCTCCGTACGTGAGCCTGAGCCGTATAAAGGTAAAGGTATCAAGTATGAAGGCGAGCGTATCCTTCGTAAAGAAGGTAAAGCTGGTAAGAAGAAATAAGCAGCTGCTTAACCGCGCTGCTTGATCGGATAGCTTCATAAGGACTGAGAAAGGAGTGTACAACGAATGATTACAAAAGGCGATAAGAACAAAGCACGTCTAAAACGTCACCTGCGTGTGCGTAAGAAAATCAGCGGAACTACGCAGCGTCCACGTCTCTCTGTATTCCGTTCCTCCAAGCACATCTATGCACAACTGATTGATGATGTACAAGGCGTAACGGTCGCTTCTGCGTCTACGCTCGATAAAGAAATTGCAGAACAATTCAGCAACGGTGGAAACATTGAAGCTGCTCGCAAAATCGGTGAAGTGATTGCTGCTCGCGCTAAAGCGAAAGGCGTTGACAAAATCGTATTTGACCGCGGCGGATACTTGTACCACGGAAGAATTCAAGCACTGGCTGATGCAGCTCGTGAAGCAGGTCTTGAATTTTAAAAGATAATACTTATGAAGGAGGTAACTCGACTTGCGTATAGATCCAAATGCATTGGAACTTACTGAAAAAGTAGTTCAAATCAACCGTGTAGCGAAAGTAGTAAAAGGCGGACGCCGTTTCAGCTTCAGCGCGCTGGTAGTTGTAGGCGACGGTAAAGGATATGTTGGCGCAGGAATCGGTAAAGCGGGCGAAGTACCTGATGCAATTCGTAAAGGTATCGAAGACGCTAAGAAGAACCTGATTCATGTACCACTCGTGAAAACAACAATTCCACACCAAGTACTTGGACACTTCGGCGCTGGCCGCGTATTGCTTAAACCAGCATCTGAAGGTACTGGAGTAATTGCAGGCGGACCGGTTCGTGCCGTTCTTGAGCTTGCAGGTGTAGGTGACATTCTGACCAAATCGCTTGGTTCTTCAAACTCCATGAATATGGTTAACGCGACACTGGAAGGACTTTCCCGTCTGAAACGTGCCGAGGACGTTGCTAAACTTCGTGGTAAAACCGTGAAAGAGCTTTTGGGCTAAGGAGGAGAATACGATGGCAAAATTGCAAATCACCCTCGTTCGCAGCCTGATCGGTCGTAACGAGAAGCAGCGTGCGACTGTTGCTACGCTTGGTCTTCGCAAAATTCGTCAATCGGTTGTCCACAGTGACAGCCCGGCAATCCGTGGCATGATTACTCATGTCAGCCACTTGGTTAAAGTGGAAGAAGTTCAAGCTTAATCGCCATACAGGGCGCAGCAATATTGTAGTAACAAGTGATGTCGCAAGACAGCGCAAAACATTAAGGAGGTGCAACGCACGATGAAACTGCATGATCTCAAACCAGCTGAAGGCTCTCGTAAAGAGGGATTCCGTAAAGGCCGTGGTATCGGTAGCGGTAACGGTAAAACTGCAGGTCGCGGTCACAAAGGTCAAAATGCTCGTTCCGGTGGCGGTGTTCGCCCAGGATTCGAGGGCGGTCAAAACCCATTGTACCGTCGTTTGCCTAAGCGCGGCTTTAACAACCCGTTCCGTAAAGAGTATGCGATTGTGAACATCGATGAGTTGAATAGCTTTGCAGCTGGCACAGAAGTAACTCCTGAGCTACTGCTTGAGCAAGGTATCGTTAAGAACCCACAGAGCGGAATCAAGATCTTGGGTAATGGCGAAATCACTGTTCAGCTTACGGTAAAAGCAAGCAAGTTCTCTCAATCTGCGGTAGAGAAAATCCAGGCTGCCGGCGGTAAAACCGAGGTGATCTAATTGTTCAAGACCGTGTCTAACATTTGGAAAGTGGAAGACCTTCGCAGACGGATCCTGTTCACGCTGTTCATCTTGTTGGTTTACCGGATCGGTTCATTTATCCCGGTTCCTGGTGTTAACAAAGATGTATTTACGCAAACAGATCAGGCTGGTTCTGAGTTGTTTGGTTTGCTTAATACGTTCTCCGGTGGGGCACTGTTCCAGTTCTCGATTTTCGCGATCGGGATCATGCCTTACATCACCTCATCGATCATCGTACAATTGTTGTCGATGGACGTTATCCCTAAATTCGCTGAATGGGCGAAGGAAGGCGAGAACGGAAAACGTAAGCTTGCTCAAATTACTCGGTACGGTACCGTTATTCTTGGTTTGGTCCAAGGTTTCGGTACAGCGATCGGTTTTAATCGGCTATATTCGCTTGATATGATTCCGAATGCAACATCTACGGATTATATTATGATTGCGATAATCCTTACGGCAGGAACTGCCTTCCTCATGTGGCTCGGAGAGCAAATCACAGAGAGAGGCATCGGTAACGGGATTTCGGTCCTGATCTTCGCCGGTATCGTAGCTAGAATTCCTTCACATGCTCGTTCGATTTATCAACAAGAGTTCGTGGATGTGCAAGGTTCGCTTTTCCTCAACATCATGAAGGTAGTTGCGATTATCGTTGCAATCATTGCAATCGTAGTCGGAGTTATTTTTGTTCAACAAGGGATTCGTAAAATTCCGGTTCAATACGCTAAACGCGTTGTTGGTCGGAAAATGTACGGTGGTCAATCGACTCACATTCCGCTCAAAGTAAACGGTGCAGGTGTTATTCCTGTAATCTTTGCAGTATCGCTTCTGATGTTCCCGATTACGATCGCGAACTTCTGGTCGACTCACTCATGGGCAAAATGGGTTCAAGAACACATGCCGTATGACAAACCACTTGGTATGGTGTTGTATGTAATTCTGATTGTCGCTTTCACGTTCTTCTACACGTTTGTGCAAATCAATCCGGTGCAGATGGCTGATCAAATGAAGAAGAATGGCGGTTACATCCCAGGCATTCGTCCTGGTAAACCGACATCCTCCTACATTACACGCGTCATGTCGCGAATCACTCTCAGCGGTGCGATTTTCTTGTCGCTTATCTCGATCTTACCGGTTCTGTTCGGTACGCTCGCAGATCTGCCTCGTGACGTGAAGCTGGGCGGCACCTCGCTGCTAATCGTAATCGGTGTTGCACTGGATACGATGAAGCAGATCGAGACGCAATTGATCAAGCGCCACTACAAAGGGTTTATCAATAAATAACTGTAGGTTCGCAAGCGGGCTTCCGCGCATGTAGCATGTGGCGGGACCCGGCCGAGCCTATTATGTTTAAAGCGAGGAACACGCTAATGAACATCTTATTCATGGGCCCTCCAGGAGCAGGTAAAGGCACACAGGCGGAACGCATTGTTGATACTTTCAAAGTACCTCATATCTCCACTGGCGATGCTTTCCGTTTAGCAATGAAGCAAGGCACTCCGCTTGGTGTGAAGGCAAAAGAATTCGTAGATCAAGGTCTACTGGTTCCGGATGAAATTACGAACGGCATCGTTCGTGATCGCCTTGCACAAGAGGATTGCAACAGCGGCTTCCTGCTTGACGGTTTCCCACGCACGCTTCAACAAGCTGAAGCACTGGACGGGATGTTGGCTGAAATGGGACGCAGTATCGATCACGTCGTTAACCTCAAGGTTGACCGCGGTCTACTGCTTGCGCGTCTGACCGGTCGTCGCATTTGTAAATCATGCGGCTCCACTTACCATGTTATGTTCAACCCGCCGAAGCAAGAAGGCGTTTGTGATAAATGCGGCGGTGAGCTGTATCAGCGGTCAGACGATACGGAAGCAAAAGTAGGCACGCGTCTTGACGAATACATCTCCAAAACAGCTCCGCTGCTTGAGTACTACTCGAGCAAAGGCGTTTTGTGTGAAGTAGACGGCGAGAAAGAAATCGACGAAGTTACGGCTGAAATCGTAAGCTGCCTACGGGGAACAGCGGAATGATCATATGCAAATCCGAGTCGGAATTGCAATATATGAGAAGAGCTGGTCAAATTGTTGCGGAAACGCATCAACTGCTTAAACAAGCGATTCGTCCTGGTGTAACAACCAGTGATTTGGACGAAATTGCTGAATCGTACATTCGCAGTCAGGACGCCATACCTTCTTTCAAAGGGTACAATGAATTTCCTGCCAGCATCTGCGCCTCTGTAAACAATGAGCTGGTACACGGCATTCCTGGACCACGCAAGCTGAACGATGGCGACATCATCAGCATTGATATCGGCGCACAGTATAAGGGTTATCATGGCGATTCCGCTTGGACCTATGGTGTGGGCGAGATAAGTGAAGAGTCTAAGCGACTGCTCGACATTACAGAGCAGTCACTGTATGCTGGACTCGCACTCGTGAAGCCGGATGTTCGTTTGTTTACCATCTCGCATGCGATTCAACAAGTGATCGAAGCTGCTGGTTTCTCTGTTGTTCGTGAATTTGTGGGGCATGGCATTGGTGCAGAATTGCACGAAGAACCGCAAATACCGAACTACGGATTACCCGATCGCGGACCTCGTCTTAAACCAGGAATGGTTCTGGCGATTGAGCCGATGGCCAACATCGGTGAGCGATATGTGCGTACGCTGGGGGATAATTGGACAGTCGTTACAGAAGACGGTTCATGGTGTGCTCACTTTGAGCATACGGTGGCTGTAACTGCAGATGGCTGCGAAATATTAACCCTATCCAGGGAGCAGGCAGGTTGAGTGCATTGGAATATATGCCGGAGATCGGCCGCCTTGTGAAGGTGCTTCGGGGTAAAGACGCAGGCTCATATGCCGTTATCATTCAGGTTCTGGATGAACGTTTTGTTCTTGTAGCAGACGGTGACAAGCGGCGCTTCGATCAATCGAAGAAGAAGAACGTACTGCATCTTCTGATGCAACCGGTCGTCAGTTCAGAAGTGGCTGACAGCATGCGGGAAACCGGCCGTGTAACGAACGCAAAATTGCGTTATGCTATTCAGAAGGCTTTGCAAGGGAAAGGAGACTGACTTTGGCTAAAGAAGACGTCATTGAAGTCGAAGGTACGGTTATTGAACCACTACCTAACGCTATGTTCAAGGTTGAACTGGAGAACGGACATCAGATTCTCGCTCATGTATCGGGCAAGCTCAGAATGCACTTCATCCGCATTCTGACTGGAGATAAAGTAGTCATTCAGTTGTCGCCTTATGATTTGTCTAGAGGACGCATTACCTATCGGAAGTAGGCTGCTTAGCGGTCTACCCACGAAAGATATCGGGAGGTAATCACAATGAAGGTAAGACCTTCGGTCAAGCCGATTTGCGAGAAATGTAAAGTCATTCGCCGCAAAGGCAATGTTATGGTTATTTGTGAAAATCCGAAACACAAACAAAAACAAGGATAAAGGAGGGATAACGATACATGGCACGTATTTCTGGTGTAGACTTACCGCGTGATAAGCGCGTTGTCATCGCTCTGACATACATCTTCGGTATTGGCAGAACTACTGCTAACAAGATCTTGGAAGCGACTGGTATTAGCGAAAATACTCGTGTACGCGATCTGACTGAAGATGAAGTTAGCCAACTTCGTGAAACAATCGACAAGACTGTTAAAGTGGAAGGCGACCTTCGTCGTGAGATCTCGCTTAACATCAAACGTCTGATCGAGATCGGTTGCTACCGTGGTGTTCGTCACCGTCGTGGTCTTCCGGTTCGTGGTCAACGGACTAAAACAAATGCTCGTACGCGTAAAGGTCCTCGCCGGACTGTAGCGAACAAGAAGAAATAAGAAGGAGGGATAACCGATAATGGCTAAACCAAAAAAAGTGGTGCGTACGAAACGTCGTGACCGTAAAAATATTGACTCTGGCGTAGCGCACATTCGCTCGACGTTCAATAATACGATCGTAACGATCACAGATCCGCACGGAAACGCGATTTCTTGGGCAAGCTCGGGTAACCTCGGCTTTAAAGGTTCCCGTAAGAGCACGCCTTACGCAGCTCAAATGGCTGCAGAATCCGCAGCTAAAGCGGCAATGGAACACGGTATGAAGACAGTCGAAGTAATGGTTAAAGGCCCAGGCGCTGGTCGTGAAGCAGCAATTCGTTCGCTTCAAGCAACTGGTCTAGAAGTTAACCTTATTAAAGACGTAACTCCGGTTCCACATAACGGATGCCGCCCGCCAAAACGTCGTCGCGTATAGTCCAAATTTTGTGGTATCAAATTAATCCAACTTGTGAATAATGGTTGTGAAGGTTTGCCATACTACATGATTTGACTTACATTCGCGATAATGGTAACGGAGCGACGTTTTGAGGGAGGGTTCTATTAGTGATTGAGATCGAAAAGCCGAAAATCGAAACCGTAGAACTGAATGAAGATGGCACGTACGGACGGTTCGTCGTAGAACCGCTTGAACGCGGATATGGAGCAACGCTTGGGAATTCCCTTCGTAGAATCCTGTTGTCGTCGCTGCCTGGTGCAGCGGTAACATCTGTTCAAATCGACGGTGTTCTTCATGAGTTCTCTACGGTTCCAGGTGTGATGGAGGACGTTACCGAAATCATCCTGAATCTCAAAGGCCTCTCGTTAAAAATCCATTCCGACGAAGAGAAGGTATTGGAAATTGATGCGGAAGGCGAAGGCAACGTTACGGCTGGCGATATTCGCGCAGACAGCGATGTCGAGATTTTAAGCCCTGATCTTCATATCGCGACGCTGGCCTCCGGTGCACGTCTCCACATGCGAGTATTCGCTAATCGTGGACGCGGTTATGTGCAAGCAGATCGGAACAAACGGGAAGATCAGCCAATTGGCGTCATCCCTGTTGATTCGATCTACACGCCGATTACTCGTGTGAACTACACAGTTGAGAACACTCGTGTTGGTCAAGTGACTAACTACGATAAGCTCACACTTGAAGTTTGGACCGACGGAAGCATTCGTCCGGAAGAGGCAGTCAGCCTCGGCGCCAAAATTTTGACTGAGCATCTGGATCTGTTCGTTGGTCTGACTGACGAAGCGAAAGATGCTGAGATCATGGTTGAAAAAGAAGAAGACAAGAAAGAGAAAGTGCTCGAGATGACGATCGAAGAACTCGATCTGTCCGTGCGTTCTTATAACTGTCTCAAACGTGCAGGTATCAATACCGTTCAAGAGCTGATCACGAAGACGGAAGAAGACATGATGAAAGTCCGTAACCTCGGACGCAAGTCTTTGGAAGAAGTTCAAGAGAAGCTTGAAGAACTTGGTCTTGGCCTCCGCATGGAAGAATAAAAAGCAGCGCAGACTAGAGGTCTATAGACTGTTTTAAGGAGGGGAAATTCGAATGGCATATTCAAAATTGAGCCGTGACGCTAGCTCCCGGAAAGCATTGTTCCGCGATCTCGTTACTGACTTGTTCTTGTATGAGCGTATTCAAACGACTGAGGCGAAAGCGAAAGAGCTTCGTCCAATCGCTGAGAAGCTGATCACGCTTGCTAAACGCGGTGACCTTCACGCGCGTCGTCAAGTAGCAGCTTTCGTTCGCCGTGAGTCTCTTGCTGCAGGTGAGCAAGATGCAATCCAAAAATTGTTCTCCGAACTGGCTACTCGCTACTCGGAGCGTCCAGGCGGCTATACGCGTATCTTGAAACTAGGACCTCGTCGCGGTGACGCGGCGCCTATGGTTTACTTGGAACTGGTAGACCGCGCGTAGCAAACGAAGGGTGGACCTTGCGGCCACCTTTTTTTGTTGCCCATGGTTTGGGTTGAAATCTTGGGTAAAGAGGAGATTTGGGGATGAGAAACATTCGGATGGTCATCAGCTATGTAGGCACGACCTATCATGGCTTTCAGACACAGCCGATCGGTAATACAGTTCAAGATATTCTGGAGCAGGCGATTGTCGTGTTAACAGGGGAAAACGTAGATATTACAGCGTCAGGAAGAACAGATGCCGGTGTTCACGCTCGTGGGCAGGTTATTAACTTCCAGACCTCTTCTCCAATTCCGGTGCATCGGTGGGCGCTCGCGCTCAATTCCAGATTGCCGGATGATATCTCTGTGCTGAGTGCGGATGAAGTTCCCCTTGATTTTCACGCCAGTTATAGCGCTAAACGGAAGACGTATCGATACTCCATTGATACGAACAAGTTTGCAGATGTATTTGAACGGCATTACCGGTTTCATTATCCCATGCCTCTTCGACTTCTGGATATGAGAGTTGCGCTTGCGAAGCTGGTTGGTCAGCATGACTTTACGTCATTCGCATCGCAACGATCGACGAAACGCACGCATGTGCGAACGGTAATCAAAGCGCGGTTAGACGAGAGCGACGGGAAGCTAGATCTCTTTATTACGGGTGATGGCTTCCTGTACAACATGGTACGAATCATTGTAGGGACTCTTCTACGAGTCGGAGAAGGCAAATGGACTGTGGACGATGTTGTCCGTATTCTGGCTGCGAAAGACCGCACTAAGGCAGGACCTACGGCTATGGCTCACGGTCTCACTTTGTGGGAAGTGGAATACGAGAATTGACGAGCATTACCAGCTCTTCACATGGATCGTGTCCAAAGAAATCACTTGCACTTGCCTATTCGTTGTAGTAGAATATAACTTGTGCTTTCTTAGTGGCTCTCCCACAGCCCCGACTGAGATCGCCGTCTAAAATTAGTATTTAGAATAGTAATCGAGCCGTTTACAGATGATTGGCTCGAGGAGACCGATGGTCGATTCAGCATCATCTCTAAAGGTCACGTAACATCATACATGAACCGATTGTTTGAATGAAGAAGGAGGAACATCCATGCGCACTACCTATATGGCTAAGCCAAATGAAGTTGAACGCAAATGGTACGTCATTGACGCAGAAGGCAAAACGCTTGGCCGCCTTGCGAGCGAAGCTGCAGCCCTGATTCGCGGCAAACACAAACCACAATTTACACCTCACGTTGACACTGGTGACTTCGTAGTTGTTATCAACGCTGAGAAGATCCACCTGACAGGTAAGAAGCTGCAAAACAAAATGTACTACCGTCACTCGATGTATCAAGGCGGATTGAAAGTTACTCCAGCCCAAGATATGATCAAGAACAAACCAGAGTACGTTCTGGAACAAGCTATCCATGGTATGCTTCCTAAGAATCGCCTTGGCGACAAAATGAAGCTTAAGCTTAAAGTATATGCAGGATCGGTACACCCGCATCAAGCACAAAATCCAGAAGTTTACGAACTTCGCGGTTAATTAGAGGGAGGACAGTTTCATGGCACAAGTTCAATACTATGGAACCGGTCGTCGTAAACACTCTGTAGCACGTGTACGTCTCGTGCCGGGTGAAGGACGAATCATTATCAACAAACGCGACCTGAATGATTACTTCGGTTTGGAAACATTGAAGCTGATCGTTAAACAACCGCTTGCTCTTACTGAGACTGCAAGCAAGTACGACATTTTGGTTATCGCACATGGCGGCGGTATCTCCGGTCAAGCTGGCGCAATCCGTCACGGTATTTCCCGTGCATTGCTTAAAGCTGATCCAGAATTCCGTCCAGCTTTGAAACGTGCTGGCTTCTTGACTCGTGACCCACGTATGAAAGAGCGTAAGAAATACGGTCTTAAAGCAGCTCGTCGTGCTCCACAATTCTCGAAACGTTAATATTTATTGCTCAATGCCTTCTCTGCTTATGCGGAGAAGGCATTTTTCATTTATTTGCGTATTTATAAATATTGAACAATTTGAATATTGGACGTATAATTTAATGTAGATTAGTTTACTAGGAATTAGAGATGGAGGGCATCACCATGAATCTTTTCGAAAAAGAAGCGCTTATTAAAGAGCAAGCAGAGTTATTGGAAACGGCTACGCCACAGGAGATCCTGAAATTTGCTGTAGAAACATTCCCGAACATTACATTTGCATGCAGCTTTGGTGCGGAAGATGTCGTGCTGGTTGACATGCTGCAGAAGATCAGCCCGAATACGGATATTTTCTATCTGGATACGGACTTCCATTTTAAAGAGACATATGAGACACGCGACAAGATGCAGGAGATCTACAACCTGAAGTTTGTAGAAGTAAAGCCGGTCCTTACACCTGAAGAGCAAGCAGCACAATTCGGTGAGGAGCTTTGGAAGTCGAACGCAACGCAATGCTGCAACATCCGTAAAGTTGATCCGCTCACTCAGATCCTTTCCAAGTATGAAGCTTGGATTACAGGTATCCGTCGTGACCAAGCGCCGACTCGTGCGAATGCGAAGAAGATTGAGTACGACACGAAGTTTGGTTTGGTTAAATTCAATCCGATTGCGAATTGGACTTCTGAAGATGTTTGGAACTACATCCGCGAGAACAACGTGTACTACAATCCGCTTCACGACAACCACTATCCAAGCATTGGCTGCGAATACTGCACACGCCAAGTAATGCCAGGTGAAGACCCTCGCGCAGGACGTTGGTCGGGCCAAGAGAAAACGGAATGCGGATTGCACAAATAAAAAGCAGAATGACCATTAGCAGTGAGAGTTTGACTTGCGTCAAACTCCCTATTACAGGAGGCCATACATGACCAGCATTAATCCGCATGGCGGCGTACTCGTCAACCGAATCGCGACAGGCGTCGAACGCGAAGCACTTTTAACAGAAGCAGCATCGTTACCAGCAATTATCGTGAGTAATTGGGCAATTTCGGATTTGGATCTAATTGGCGTAGGCGCGTTCTCGCCGCTTACAGGTTTTTTAAATGAAGCAGACTATCGCTCGGTTGTTGAGCGTATGCGGCTTGCAGACGGTACCGTATGGAGTATTCCAATTACGCTTGCCGTAGAAGAGGTAAAGGCATCTGAGCTGTCCGTTGGGCAGCGTGCAGCACTTATTGGCGAAGACAACACGTTGTACGGTGTAATCGATATCGAGAGCATCTATAGCGTTGATCAGAAGCATGAAGCTGTGAACGTGTTTAAGACTGATGATCTCGAGCACCCTGGCGTAGCGAAGCTCCTCGAGCGTCCTTCTACCTATGTAGGTGGTCCGATTACAGTGTTGAACCGTCCAGTGCCGGAGAAGTTTAACGAGTTTTATTTTGATCCATCTCAGACGAGACAGATCTTTGCAGAGAAGGGCTGGCGCACAGTCGTTGGCTTCCAGACTCGTAATCCGGTTCACCGTGCTCATGAATATATTCAGAAGTGTGCGATGGAAATCGTAGATGCACTCTTCTTGAACCCGCTCGTTGGCGAAACGAAGTCCGATGACGTTCCAGCGAATGTACGTATGAAGAGCTATATCGCACTGCTCGAGAACTATTACCCAGCTGACCGTACATTCCTGGGCGTATTCCCGGCAGCTATGCGTTATGCAGGCCCTCGTGAAGCGATCTTCCATGCGATGGTTCGCAAAAACTATGGCTGCACGCACTTCATCGTTGGTCGTGACCACGCTGGTGTAGGTGACTACTACGGTACCTATGAAGCGCAGGAGCTGCTACGTTCGTTCACAGCGGATGAACTGGGCATTACTCCACTTTATTTTGAACACAGCTTCTTCTGCACGAAGTGCGGCAACATGGCATCGAGCAAGACGTGCCCGCACGACAATGCAGATCATCTAACACTGTCTGGTACGAAAGTCCGTGCGCTGCTGCGTGATGGCGTATGCCCGCCGCCGGAATTCTCCCGTCCAGAGGTTGCTAAGATTCTCATTGAAGGCATGTCGGAGCAGCCTGTGAATAAATAGAGGTTAACGGCCGCACCAAACGCTTTTGTCGTCATAAGACGGCAAAGGCGTTTTTGCTTAGGAGAGCGCATAACAGGCCATCTCGTCCCATAGGATGATAAAGAGCACAGGACAATCTGTGCATGATCATCGGATGGAGATTGGGGTGGCTTGTTGTATGACCAGAGTTCGGAAACGCTTCGTCGTCTGGATCACTTATCGCGGTGCAGTACGAATCACGTTAGGCATCGTGGCTGTTATGTTGACAATCATTCTGCTGACGCAGGAAGTACCGGCTACGCGTACCTGGACGTATTGGACTTTACCCTTATCCGGTAAGGTGATTGCGATTGATGCGGGTCATGGTGGTGTAGATGGAGGAGCTGTCAGTAAGCAGGGACTCGTGGAGAAAGACCTGAATCTTGCGATCGCTCTGCAGCTTCGTGATTATCTGCAGGAAGCCGGCGCCATTGTTGTCATGACCAGAGAAGGCGACTACGACCTTGCGAATGAAGGAACCTCTAAGATAAGCCGGCGTAAAACAGAGGACTTGGTGAAACGAGCACAGTTTGTGAAGGATAAGAACGCAAGCTTACTGCTTAGCATCCACATGAACAGCATCCCATCGCCAAAATGGTCCGGTGCACAGACGTTCTTCTATCCGAGTTTACCGGAGAATGCGGTTCTAGCCTCACTTATTCAGGATGAGATTCGGCGTAATCTTGCCAACACGGACCGAATGGCGGCAACGGTGAATAGCATCTACCTGCTTAAGGCGATGAAGGATGTGCCGAGTGCGCTTGTCGAGGTGGGCTTCTTATCGAACCCAGGAGAGGCTTCCAGGCTGGCGGATGCGGGGTATCAGAAGAAAGTGGCCGCATCGATCTATCAAGGGGTCCTGCGCTTCACAGCGGGCGAGAAATGGGGAGCAGCGCCAAAGGGACAGACGAGCTAGTCGCTTGTCTTTATGCACGGTTAAGGTTGGATGGTGGGCTTTGTCTTGTTATAATAGAGCCAGTACATGTCCTTTAGCTGTACCAGGAATGAAAACAGGGACAAGAGGAGACGAGAATACATGTTGACCCGTGAGAATGTAATTGAAGCCGCCGAGTCTGTGGCGGCTCCTTATAAAGGGGAAGGCACGCAGATTGCCTTCCGTGATGTTGTAGTGAAGGACCGTCACGTCTCGATGACGGTCATCGGTGCAGCCGCGAGCGCGGAGCGCGCGCTTGAGGCGAGCCTGCGCGAAGCGCTCGCCGCAGCTGGCGCCGAAACCGTGCACTGCCGGTTTCGTGCCAGCGAAGCTGCGCCGCAGGCGGCGAGCAGCGCTAGCGCAGCCGGCGCTTCAGCTGCCGCAGGCGCGGGCGCTGGCCCCGTACGTGGTCACGGGGCCGGGCTTGAGGCGAACACGCTGCTGAGCGGAAGCAGCGGGACGCACTTCATCGCCATCGCCAGTGGCAAGGGCGGCGTCGGCAAGTCCACGGTGACCGTCAATCTCGCGGTCGCCTTAGCCCGCAGGGGCAAACGTGTCGGCATTATCGACGCCGACATCTACGGCTTCAGTGTGCCCGATATGATGGGCATCGAAGAACGCCCGGAGGTCGTGAACGAGCGCGTAATCCCGATCGAGAAATTCGGCGTCAAAGTGATGTCGATGGGCTTCTTCGTCGAGGATAACGCACCAATCGTATGGCGTGGACCGATGCTCGGCAAGATGCTCCGCAATTTCTTTGCTGAGATTGAGTGGGGCGAGCTGGACTATCTGCTTCTGGATCTGCCTCCGGGTACTGGAGACGTCGCGCTTGATGTCCATCAGATGATCCCGCAGAGCAAGGAAATCATCGTCACGACGCCTCATGCGACAGCGGCCTTCGTTGCTGCCCGTGCTGGCGCCATGGCCATCAAGACCGAACACGAAATTATAGGTATCGTTGAGAATATGTCTTACTACATCAGCAAGAGCGGGGAGCACGAGTACGTGTTTGGCCGCGGCGGTGGCGGCAGACTGGCTGAATCGCTGAATGCCGATCTGCTCGCTCAAATTCCGCTCGGTGCGCCGGACAACTTGGCGACAGAGCAGGATTTTGCGCCATCGGTCTATAAAGCCGATACAGACACAGGCCGTATCTATTTGGATGTGGCAGACGCAGTTATCGCGAAGTGCGAAGCGTAAGCTAAGTAGCGACCTCGCGCCACGCCACTTAACACAAAGAAGCCAACATCTGCACAACTGTGCATAAGATGTTGGCTTCTTTTATCTTTGGACACTTCTTTTGATGCTTTTGAACCTTCTTTTAATACTTATCCACTGAACTTATCCACTTATTCCGATCGATCGACAAGCGTGCCCGAGGTTATCAACCACCGCCACCGCCGGAATCACCCATACCGTCACCGCCATCTCCTTCGCCTTCACCCTCGCCGCCTTGATCACCGCCGCCTTCGCCGCCGCTATCCTTTTGCTTGGTTACTTTCTCATCAGGTTTCGGCTTCAGTTCTTCTTGAACTGCTTTTTTGAGCAGATCGAGAATTTCCAAACGGTACAGCGGGCTTTGCATGGATTCCGTCATAATCGACATGACTTGCTTGCGATATTGGGTGCTTTGCAGCACTTCCAGAATCATTTTATCCATCTCAGGGCTCTTCATGACTTGAATAAGATCCTTCTGATAAGTCGGATCCTTAAGCAAATCTTTGTGAATTTGCTTATTCTGCTTATTGACTGACTTGGCAAACTCGCCGGCGAATCGTGGATCTGTCATTAATTTCTCAATGGTCTTGTTGTAATCTGGTGATACGAGTGTTTCCTTCACAGCCAACCGCATTTGCTCCTGATCCTGTACGGATAGAATTCTTGCGCTGCTGCCGGTATTGCCTGTAGTCGCTGAAGCTGATTCCTGAAGCGCCTTTTGGGCATCCTCTGTTTTAAGTATGTCGATTACCATCGATTTCATGTCTTTATAGCTGATTGGCTCGCTTGACGAGCTTGATGGCTCGGATCCGCAACCGGATAGCAACGATGCTATGATGGCGATGACACCAACCCATGACAAACGTTTGAGCATAATGGCACTGTCTCCCTTCTGGAAATGCGCATTTTTCTAGCTGTAGTATGTGACAATGTTCATCGGATTATCATGGACGGAACGTAGCTTTTTAAAAGTGGCATGGTACAATGAAGATTAATTAAAGTTGCGTGAAAATCGGGCCGTTTGAACGGTTCGGATGCGCTTTCGCACAAATTGTCTAGGAGCTGAATTAACGTGAATTTACGAAAATGGTTTTTCTTATTCTGGAGCACAATGGCAGTAGGCGCTGTAGTAACGACCATTGTTGGAAGCTTGATGCAGTGGACCGACCGCTCATTCGGATTTATCGGCGTGGAAGCGGTAGGCTTTAATGCCGGTATGATGGCGCTAGTGGGCTTGCTATTCGGTGCCTTCAGCCAAATGGGCTTCTTCTCGTACCTGACGCTGAATTACATAGCGCTGAGCGTCCTGCGCAAAGGTTACCTATGGAATGCGCTGCAAGCATATACTGCATTATTTGCATTAGGTGGCGTTGGATATTTGCTGTACCAAGATCGTGCTGCCTTGAATAATGACTGGATTTTCTGGGTATTGCCGCTTGGCCTGGCGATTGCTGCTTATGGAGTTGCTTATTACAAATCCAAGCTGACGAATAACAATGCTTTCATTCCAACATTGTTCCTGCAGATTGTAGTTACAGTAATTGAGTCCTGGAAGGCGCTTCAGGGCGAGGGAGCCAACGTGAACGCAATGATCTTCATGGTCGTGCCAATGTTTGCATGCAACGCTTATCAAATTTTGCTGCTGCACCGTCTTGTCCGTAAAGAGCAAACAGCTGATTCCGCATCAAATGCGAAACCAGCCGTTTAATTGAACGTATTAATTTTCTGCTGAAGCGTCGAGCTGCTGGAACATCGTTGTTTTATCCTGCACCGTTTTGCCTTGCAGCTCCGTTTGAGCAATGAGCTCAGATACAGTTACGAATTCATATCCTTTGCTTCGCAGCTGGTCGATAATGGCCGGCAGCGCTTCATGTGTTTGTTTTACCGAGTCACTGGCATGCATCAGTATAATGTCGCCAGGATGAGCTTTGCTAACGACGCGGTTAACGATTTTATCCGTACCGATGTTCATCCAATCGAGCGAATCCGTATCCCACTGAATCACTTTATAATTCATTTGTTCCGCAATACGAAGCACCCGTTTGTCAAAATCACCGTTAGGCATACGAATGAGACTCGGCGTTTTACCAGTTACCTGCGTAAGAATATTTTGAGCCGTCTCAATCTGAGTTCGAATCTCCTCATCACTGAACGTGCTGTAATTGCCATGCTTATGGCCGTGGCTTCCGATTTCATACCCTGCATCGACGATCTTCTTAACAATGTCCGGATGTGTTTGGCTCCAAGGGGAGGAGAGGAAGAATGTAACGTTCTTAACCCCTTTTTGCTTCAACACCTCAAGGATTGGCTCTGTCCGTTTTTCTCCCCAGCTAATATCAAACGTAAGCGCAACAACCTTCTTATCCGTCGGAACACTGTAGATGGCAGCCGGCTGATCAGGAGCAAACACCGTAATATTGTCCTTCTCAGCGTAGATTACGCCCGCAGCAAAGATAATCCCAACCGTTAATAGAAAATAACGCTTTAACTTTCGTCCATTCATCACATAAAACATGTTCATTATTTTCTTCCACTCCCCTCTAATTAGGCTTGTTCTAGTACAAGATATGCTCGTACCATAAACTTATTACAGCTCGGCCCAAAATCTGCTTAAAGAGGTGACGCGTCATGTTTACCCCAACAGAGATATTCCGCCATTTGAAGACGATGCGGCATTATATTGCATTCAGCACGATCTTTCTGCTTGCTGGCATGGTTATAGGGGCGACGAATCCGGACCTTGATGAGTTTGTTCAGGGTCAGCTGAACGGGCTCAAGGATATTGCACAAAATATCGACTCCAGCGGCCATCCAACCGTCTACTTAATGATGTTTATTTTCTTCAATAACGTTATTAAAGCGATATTGGTCATGTACATAGGCGCTATCTTCGGCATCGTGCCCATTATCTTTCTGGCGATCAATGGGATGATCATCGGCTACTTAATTCACAAGACAGCCGAGCAGGGTGGGGATGAGGTATTTACGATTATCTTCAAGGGACTTCTGCCTCATGGCATTATTGAGCTGGCCGCGATTGTTATTGCATGTGCATACGGACTCCGTTTTGGCAAAATCATGCTTCAGGGCATCGGTGCGCTTCTAACGAGACGGTCAGGATGGTCCCAGGAGCTCGAGCGGTTCGTGATGCGTACACTGCCAGTCATGGTTTTACTTACAGTGATGCTTGCTCTTGCTTCGATAATCGAGAGTACCGTAACGGTCTGGTTATTAGGCAGGTAATAAAATTTCCAATTTTTGTGCATAACAATAAAGCGGCGGTTTCGTGACATGCGAGACCGCCGTTTTGCATCGGCTAGTTAATGAAGGAGGCCGCAACACGTTATGCTCGGAATATTGTTCAACGACAAAGAATGTAAAGAACTTGACTATGTACTCCGCAAAGAACTCGACGAAATGCTGCTCGATTTGAACGATTCCCGGCTAGACGGTGATATCAAGACTGCGATTGCTAAACGTTATAAAGTGATTTTTAGGATGTATGCCCGCATGGCCTCTCCGAAAGAGCTATCCCGTTATGCGCTAAATATGCGTACATACCGCTGATTTTCAGCGTCATTCACATGTGAATAAAAAATATCAAAAAAAGTGTTGCATTGTTTGTGGGCGGTGTGATATATTAATCAAGTCGCCGCTGAGACACACGGCAGACAAGCGAAAAACGAAACATTTTGTTCCTTGAAAACTGAACAATGAGCGACCTGTCAAAAGGTCTTAAAACAAGCTAGTTTTTGAATGAGCTAACAAGCGAATTCATAAATGATCTTCGGATCACTTTTATGGAGAGTTTGATCCTGGCTCAGGACGAACGCTGGCGGCGTGCCTAATACATGCAAGTCGAGCGGATCTTGTCCTTCGGGACAAGGTTA
>NZ_JBWDNO010000014.1:0-70214 GCF_056269245.1 Paenibacillus sp. J31R98 | reverse complement strand
GACTTGCATGTATTAGGCACGCCGCCAGCGTTCGTCCTGAGCCAGGATCAAACTCTCCATAAAAGTGATCCGAAGATCATTTATGAATTCGCTTGTTAGCTCATTCAAAAAACTAGCTTGTTTTAAGACCTTTTGACAGGTCGCTCATTGTTCAGTTTTCAAGGAACAAAATGTTTCGTTTTTCTCTTGTCTGCCGTGTGTCTCAGTGGCGACTTGAATAATATATCATACCCGCCTAAAGGTTTGCAACCCCTATTTTAAACTTTTTTTCTTCTCTTCGTAAAACATGCAAAAACCGCCGGAAATTAGCTTTTCCGGCGGTCCCTATATTGAAGTATTATTCGCCTGCACGTTCCCGCATAAGCGGGAACAACAGTACATCGCGAATGGATGGCGCATCAGTCAGCAGCATAACCAGGCGGTCGATGCCGATGCCGAGACCGCCAGTAGGCGGCATGCCGTACTCTAGCGCACGGATGAAGTCTTCATCCATATCGTGCGCTTCGTCATTGCCTTGCTCTTTCTCAAGCAGCTGCGCTTCGAAACGTTGGCGCTGATCAATCGGATCGTTAAGCTCCGTGAACGCGTTCGCGTGCTCTCGAGAAACGATAAACAGCTCGAAACGATCTGTGAACCGTGGATCCACATCGCTCTTCTTTGCCAGCGGAGAAATCGCAACCGGGTGACCTGTTACGAAAGTAGGCTGAATGAGCGTGTGCTCGCAGAACTCTTCGAAGAAGGCATTAAGGATGTGACCAAACGTCATGTGCGGTTCAACCTTCACATTATGTGCTTTGGCATGCGCATGCGCTTCCTCATCCGTCATTTGCTGGCTGAAGTCTACACCAGTTGCTTCTTTAACAAGATCGACCATAGACACACGGCGCCATCCTACAGTCAGATCCACCTCTTGGCCTTGATAGTTGATCTTCGTTGTACCAAGCACTTCTTGCGCGATATGTGCAATAAGCGACTCGGTTAGAGCCATAATATCTTTATAGTCCGCATATGCTTCGTACAATTCAATCATTGTGAACTCAGGGTTATGGCGTGTCGAAATGCCCTCGTTACGATAAACGCGGCCGATCTCATACACTTTCTCCATACCGCCGACAATGAGACGCTTCAAGTGAAGCTCAATTGCAATACGCATATACAGCTGCATATCAAGCGCATTATGATGCGTAATAAATGGACGAGCTGCCGCGCCGCCTGCAATAGCATGCAAAGTTGGCGTTTCAACTTCCAAGTAGTCGCGCGCGTCGAGGTAACGACGCATCGACTGGATAATGCGTGAACGTGAAATAAACGTTTGCTGCACTTCCGGATTTACAATTAAATCTACATACCGCTGGCGGTAACGCAATTCTACATCCTTCAGGCCGTGATACTTCTCAGGCAACGGAAGAAGGGATTTCGATAGAACGACGATTTCCTTCGCTTTAATCGACGTCTCGCCCGTGTTCGTCTTGAACACTGTACCGCGAACACCAATGATATCGCCCAAATCAAGCAGCTCAAACGCTAGATACTGTGCTTCTTCAACGGTGTCTTTCCGCGCGTACACTTGGATTTTGCCGCTGAGATCCTGGATATGCGCAAAGCCCGCTTTACCCATGCCCCGCTTCTGCATAATACGACCAGCAACTGTTACTTCAATCGCTTGCTCTTCTAGCTCTTCCTTGCTCACATTCTCATAAGCGTCAACTATAGCTTTGGCATGATGAGTCCTCTCGAATTTGCCGCCGAACGGATCAATGCCGAGTCCGCGTAATTCGTCTAGCTTGTCTCTGCGAATTTGCAGCAACTCGCTAAGTTCTTGATCTTGTGTACCTTGCTCCACTGCTAGTCATCTCCTTGTATCCCTGGAAGCCCCTCAATGAGGAAAAAAGCTTCCGAAGGAAGCTTTCTCAAAATATAAGAAAGTATAAGTTTATCTTTATACTATTGGCTTATATTTCTCCGCGAAACGTCCGCACTTGCCGTTTGGGACGGCGTTGGCCGTTCTCGCTTGAGGCGCCTGGTTATTTTTTAATATCAACGATTTTATATTGAATAATGCCGGCTGGTACGCTCACTTCTACGATTGTTCCTTTGTTCTTGCCGAGAATAGCTTTGCCAACCGGGCTTTCGTTTGAAATTTTGTTATTCATTGGATCAGATTCAGCTGTACCTACGATTGCATACTCCATCGTATCGCCGAATTCCAAATCTTCAACCGTTACGATCGAGCCAATGCTCACCGTTTCGATATTGATCTCATCGTTATTGATGATACGCGCGTTGCGAAGCATCTTCTCCAGAGTAATAATACGTCCTTCGATAAAAGCTTGTTCATTCTTCGCATCTTCGTATTCGGAGTTTTCACTAATATCGCCATAACCGATGGCCACTTTGATCCGCTCAGCAACTTCACGACGTTTGACGGACTTCAAGTTCTCGAGTTCATCCTCCAGCTTCTTCAGCCCATCTTGCGTAAGAATAATTTCTTTATCGCTCATGTTACCATTTCTCCTGTCGTGTGCCATTTTTTCATACCGCGTATGAATTCACTGATATTTAATATATTATGCTGCAGGCCCTTGATGACACCGCACAGGAATCTGATTGATCAGTCATTGCGCCAGGCGGTCGGTTTGTTATTGGAAGATTATATTGCAACTTAACCTATATGTCAACGAAAGGAAAACAGCTAATGTAATCGCTTTCCCTCAGGAAACCCGGGAGGTGCCCGTTATCCGGGCTCCACCGTGCGATGGGATCAGTGATAAACAACTTCATCCGTGGATGCAGAGGCGTCGGCTGTGGCAGGCACTGCGCCAAGCTCTCCAAGCGATTCGACATATTGTCCTAAAATCTGCACTACTTTGTCGCGTGTCGTTTCTTCCATAATGACGTCCTTCACGCGCGTGGCTCCAGGAAGCCCCTTCAGGTACCAAGCCAGATGCTTGCGCATCTCGCGAACAGCCGTGCCTTCGCCCTTCAGCTTCACGAGACGGTCCATGTGCAGAATCGCAACGTCCATCTTCTCGCTCGGCGTCGGATCAAGCAGCAATTCCCCAGTCGTCAAATAGTGAATGGTACGATATAGCATCCACGGGTTGCCTAGTGCGCCGCGGCCAATCATAACACCGTCGACACCGGTATGATCGAGCATTCTGCGCGCATCTTCCGGCGAGAACACATCACCGTTGCCGATGACAGGAATGGATACCGATTGCTTAACATCCCTTATAATGTCCCAATTGGCTACTCCTGTATACAATTGCTCTCTCGTGCGTCCGTGAACACTGACCGCTTTGCCTCCCGCACGCTCAACAGCTTGGGCATTCTCGATTGCATAAATATGATCGCTGTCCCAGCCAATGCGCATCTTTACCGTTACCGGCTTATCAACGTTGTCCACGACAGCAGACACCATCTCATAGATTTTGTTCGGGTCAAGCAGCCAGCGCGCGCCTGCATCGCATTTTGTAACTTTCGGCACAGGGCAACCCATATTGATGTCGATAATGTCGGCATTCGTTTGTTTATCGACAATCTTCGCAGCCTCCACAAGCGATTCGCGGTCACCACCGAAGATTTGCAAGCTCAGCGGCTTCTCCCGATCATCGACATAGAGCATCTCCAGCGTACGTTTGTTGCCGTGCAGAATAGCTTTGTCACTCACCATCTCCGCGCAAACAAGGCCTGTGCCGAACTCTTTGGCGATCAGTCGGAAAGCTGGGTTGCACACACCTGCCATCGGCGCCAGCACGACTTTATTCTTCATCTCGATGTTTCCGATTTTGAGCATGGACGTCCAGACTCCCTTCTGATTGAAAAAATAACTTAGTTCTGATTATTATAATCAGCGGTCAATTCACTATAGCTGATCCCTAGTGTTTCAGAAATCCGCTCGAGCAGCCTCGGATCAGGCTTGCGGGTTCCCCGCTCTAGCGAGCCAAGCACCGCTACCGATACGTTCAGCTTCGCAGCCAGCTCCTGCTGGGTATAGCCTTTCAGCTTCCGGAATGCGCGGACGCGCCCTGCCAGTTGGTCGTATTCCATAGCGCAATCCCTTCCCCTCTGTCCAATAACGCTTGTTGTGCGATAGCACGTACTTCTTCTTGCAAAACATGCCCTTCCAGCATGACATCATGCAAGGGAACAAGCACGAATGAACGCTCCATCATCCGTGGATGCGGTAGCGTCAATTCTTCATCCTCGAGCGAAACGCCTTCGTACAGCAGCATATCGAGGTCAATCGTTCGCGGGCCCCAGCGGATATCCCGTGTCCGTCCAAGTACTTTCTCCATCTCCAGCATGACATGCAGCAGCTGAAGCGGTTCAAGCGACGTGCGCAGAGCGGCCGCCATATTGAGAAAAGCCGGCTGGTCTGTATAGCCGACAGGATCTGTTTCATAAATAGCGGATACTCGCGCTACTTCAATAGCCGGATGCTGATCAAGCAGCTGCAGCGCATCCTGCAGCTGCTTCTCGCGGTCCCCTACATTAGAGCCGAGTGCAATATAAGCTTCTGCCCATTCCGGGCGAAGCTGGTCGTTAGAGCCTTGCGGGCCGCGTCTCTCCATGTTCATCCCGCTTTCTGCAAAGTTCCACCGTTACCCCGTCAAAATGAATTTCGAACGGCGGATGCGGCTTCGTCACGGACACCGTCACTTCATTTACACTAGTATAAGCGTCTAGCACACCTGATGCAATCTTGCCAGCCAACGCCTCAATTAATTTAAATGGCGGACCTTCGACAATTGTCTTCACCAGCGCGTGAATGTCGGCGTAGTTAATGGTAGAGTCAAGCTCATCTGTCTCCGCTGCCTTGGACAAGTCCATCTGCAGTGACAAGTCGACATAAAACTGCTGTCCAAGGCGGTTCTCCTCTGGAAATACGCCATGGTAGCCGAAAAAACGCATGCCTTTGAGCGTCATTTTATCCATCTTCGTGAATTCCTCCTTATCTCCGGTAAGCATCGCTTAGATGCGAGTGCGATACACAATCGCGTCGCTCATCAATGCTGTTCGCTTATTGTCACGCACATCGTGAACGCGAACAATCTGGCAACCTTGCGCGATGCCAAGCGCCGTTGTAGCGGCAGTCCCGTAACCGAGCTCAGCGGTTTCCAGCTGCAGCGTCTCGCGAATGAACTTCTTGCGCGAGGTGCCCAGCAGCACCGGATAGCCTTCCTCAACGAGACGGTCGAGCTGCCCCATGAGCGCGATGTTATCGTCATATGTTTTGGCAAAGCCGATGCCAGGATCAAGCCAGATCGCTTCATCCGCCACGCCGGCTTGCTTCGCGATAGCAATACTTTCACGAAGATCGCCGATAACGTCGGTGACGAGATCCTTATAATTGCGCTCATGCCGATTATGACTAATGATGACAGGACACTTGAATGTTGCTGCAACCTCTGCCATCTTCGGATCTCCCTTGAGTCCCCAAATATCGTTAATAATATGGGCTCCCGCTTCGAGTGCTTGGCGCGCAGTCTCTGCCTTGTATGTATCGATCGAGATCGTCATCTCCGGCAGCGCCTCGCGAATGGCCCGAATGACCGGAACGACCCGTTTCAGCTCTTCTTCGAGCGGAACAGGCGCAAAGCCAGGCCGTGTCGACTCCCCGCCAATATCAATAATATCGACGCCCTCCGCAGCCATCTCGCGCGCATGGCGGACCGCCGCTTCCACTTCATTGTAACGGCCGCCGTCGGAGAAAGAATCAGGCGTTGTATTAAGAATCCCCATGATGAGCGTACGCGAGCCTAGCTCGAGCTTCACGCCATTCGGGAATGTGTAGGACCTCTGGAAAGGCCACTGGCTCTTCGTATTCGTATGTACATCGTGTAATGAGTTGATCATCGCCGTGTATCCTCCCGGTAAGCAGCCAGCAGCTCAGTCGTGAGCGGCCCTGCTTGTCCATTGCCTATCGCTTTGCACTCGCCTGCTTGATCTCGTAAGCCGGTGACCGGAACGAGCTCCTGTATAGAGTTCGTGATGAATACTTCATCCGCTTCTATCAGCTCCGCCCACGTGTAGAAGCCTTCTTCCACCTCCAATTTAGCCGCGATGCCGGCGCTTCGACTCCGTGCCAGCTCCAGCACACGTCCACGCGTCACGCCAGGCAGGATGCCCGTATCAATTGAAGGGGTATAAAGCCGGTCACCGCGAACAAAGAACAAATTGCTGACAATGCCTTCAGCCAAATGTCCTTCCTTCGTCAGCATAAATCCTTCTGCGCCTGCAGTTGCTCCACTAGCAGCCAATTCTCGCTTTGCAATAATATTATTCATATAATGCAGCGATTTCAGTCGTATTTCACCTTCAGGCGTGTTCCTCACTGTGCTGAGCAGCGTCAGCTCGCGACCATTTTGGTAAAGGGATGGGTTCGGCGCAGGGAGCGATTTGACCATGAGCAGCGTATTCGGCTTCTCGTAGTCGCCCGTTGGAAGGCCGAGAATATCCTCGCCAGCCGTAACCGTGAGACGAACATAAGCATCTGTTAGGCCGTTCGACTCCATTAGCTGACGAAGCCATAACGTCAGTTGGTCGGAATTGATCTCACTGCGGATGCCTAGTGATGCACAGCCTTTTGCTAATCGATCCAGATGCCGCTGCAGCAGGTAAGGCTTACCCCCATAGGTGCGGAACGTCTCGAACAATCCCATTCCATACAAAAAACCGTGATCGTAAACCGAGATCACGGCTTCCTCCTGACGAATAATGCTGCCATTCCATCCGATGTTCATCGCACAGCGCCTGCCCGCATGTTCAGGAAATTACGAAGCAGCTTATGTCCGTTCTCTGTGATGATCGATTCCGGGTGGAATTGAACGCCCTCGATCATGTACTCTTTGTGACGCAGGCCCATGATCTCGCCTTCTTCCGTCTCTGCGCTAATTTCGAGGCAGTCGGGAAGGGTTTCTTTCTTCACAATTAACGAGTGATATCTTGTTGCCGTATACGGTGAAGGGATGCCTTCAAAGATCGTACGACCGTCATGGATGATCTGCGAAGTCTTGCCGTGCATCAGCTTCTCCGCGCGCACGACGTCGCCGCCGAAAGCTTGTCCAATCGCTTGATGGCCAAGGCATACGCCAAAGATCGGGATAACGCCCTTGAAGCGCTCGATCAGAGCAAGGCTAATGCCCGCTTCGTTCGGGCTGCAAGGTCCCGGCGAGATCAGAATATGATCCGGGGCAAGCGCAGCAATTCCGTCCAAGCTGATTTCATCGTTACGCTTGACGACAATCTCTTCTCCCAGCTCGCCTAGGTACTGCACCAAGTTGTACGTGAATGAGTCGTAGTTATCGATGACCAATATCATTTGCGTTTCCCCCTTATGGAAAATACATCGGTTCGTTTAGACGCGGCTCTGCTCCGCCCATTGCTCGCTATACTGAATCGCTTTCCACAGTGCCTTCGCTTTACTGAGCGATTCCCTGTACTCGCGCTCCGGCTCGGAATCGATGACAATGCCCGCTCCGGCTTGAATATGCACGACTTCGTCCATCACCAGCATCGTTCTAATAATAATATTAAATTCCATATCCCCATTGTAGTCAATCCATCCGAGCGATCCGGTATATGGGCCGCGTCTTGTCGGCTCAAGCTCCTCAATGATCTCCATCGTGCGGATCTTCGGCGCTCCTGTGATGGTGCCGCCTGGGAACGTCGCTCCAATGACATCGTAAGCATCTTTGCCTTCGGCAATCGTGCCCTCCACTTGGGAGACCAGATGCATGACGTGGCTGTAGTATTCGATGACCATCAGCTCTTCGACGTGAACAGAACCGAACTTGGAGATTCGGCCAAGATCGTTGCGTTCCAGATCGACGAGCATAATATGCTCCGCCCGCTCCTTCTCGTTGCTGCGCAGTTCTTCAGCCATCTGAAGATCTTCTTCCTCCGTCCGTCCGCGTCTGCGCGTTCCGGCAATGGGACGCGTCGCGAGCTTGCCGTTCTGCAGCTCAACGAGCAGCTCCGGCGAAGCTGATACGAGTTGAAAATCCGGACAGCTCAGATAGCCCATATACGGCGATGGATTGAAGAGCCGCAGCCACTCATAGAGTTCCTCGGGGCTATTCTTCACTTTGCGGCTTTGGCGCTGCGAGAGGTTCACCTGGAACACATCGCCCGCTGCGATGTAGTTACGAATCCGCTCGACTGCCGCCTTGTACGCCTCCTTGGCAAAAGGAGACTCGATGCCGCTAATCGCTTCAACGTCGATCTGCAGCGTCTGATCCTCCATAAAGTCGACGCGCGACCGTTTAAGCGAATCGGCTTGTGCAGCTTCGGCACCACTGGCGAAGCGCGACCAATGAGCGGATAGCCGCTCCACGCTCTCGCAAGCCGCATCGTAGAGCGCCTGCAGCTGCGCTGCTGTTTCACCCCCTGCAATAGCGGTATGAACGGCAAGATACAACCGATCTTCCTGATGATCCACGATCCAGAGTTCGTCCATTCGCATAAACAGATAATCCGGCAATCCGAGATCGTCGGCTGCCAGCTCCGGCAAACGCTCAATCGAGCGGATAACGTCATAGCTCCAGAAGCCTACGCAGCCGCCCGTCCACTTCGGCGCGTCCGGCACGCGCGGTGCCTTGCGCCCGCCCATCCAGCTACGCACCGCTTCGAGTGGCTTTGCGCTGTATGCCGTCTTCACTCCGTCAGCCAAATTGACCGCTTCAGCTGACAAATCCTTACCGCGAATAACCGAAGCCGGCGTCAGACCGAGGTACGTATACCGTCCATCCTTGCCGCTCTCCAGCACGAAAGCATATGGCGCATCCGAGCCTGCTCCTGCTGCCGACTTCCAAGCAAGCTCCCATGACGCCGGACGGCTTTCGCCTTCGACAAGCGGTCGCTTCGCAATAAGCGGCAGCGAGGTGTAGCCCTGCTCCCGCCAAGTTAACCAATCCTTAAAGGCTGTCCGTTGCACTATTGCAGCCCCTCCACTTCCTAACCGATCCTAAGAGTCTCCAGCGCAGCATCGGCGCGTGATAAACTCCGCCTGCTGCAATATCTGCTCTTTGTTTGGAAGCTAGTATACCGAAATTGCACGAAAAAGGAAAGTGGTGCGTTCGTTCGACAGCAATAAAGAAGGTCTCCCAATCGGCGACCGACCAGGAGACCTTCTTCCATATAAGCAGGCTGCTGAGAGCCTTAGTATTAGTTCTCGAAGTTGAACAGCGGCGTGGACAAGTAACGTTCGCCATTCGAAGGAATGATAGCAACGACACGCTTGCCTTTGCCAAGTTCTTTCGCCACTTTGAGTGCTGCGAAGATGGCTGCGCCGGAAGAAATACCGCAAAGGATACCTTCTTCTTTCGCTGCACGGCGAGCTGTTTCGAACGCTTCCTCGTTCTCAATCGTGATGACTTGATCATAAATCTCACGGTTCAGAATGTCCGGAATGAAGTTCGCACCGATACCTTGGATCTTGTGACCACCTGGGCTGCCGCCAGAGAGAAGCGGAGAAGCAGCTGGCTCAACCGCTACGACCTTGATGCCTGGGAAGTTATTCTTCAATACTTCGCCTGCACCGGAAATCGTACCGCCAGTACCGATACCCGCTACGAATGCATCCAGCTTGCCGTCAAGCGAGTTAATCGCTTCTACGATTTCTGGGCCAGTCGTTTCGCGGTGGATCTTCACATTCGCTTGGTTCTTGAATTGCTGCGGAATGAAGTAAGTTGGATTCTGAGCTGCCAACTCTTCTGCACGGCGAACTGCACCGTTCATGCCTTCTGCTCCTGGTGTAAGCACCAGCTCAGCGCCATAAGCACGAAGCAGGTTGCGACGCTCAACGCTCATTGTTTCTGGCATGACGAGAATCGCTTTATATCCTTTAGCAGCAGCAACCATGGCAAGACCGATACCTGTGTTACCGCTAGTTGGTTCAACGATTGTATCGCCTGGCTTCAGAAGACCCTCTTGTTCAGCAACTTCAATCATGCTGATTGCGATACGGTCCTTAACGCTTGCACCTGGATTCTGATACTCCAGTTTCACGTAAATTTCTGCGCTGTCCTCCGGTACCAAACGGTTCAAACGAACAAGCGGTGTATCCCCAATAAGCTCAGTCACGCTTTGTACAATTCTAGCCATGAAATGTGCTCCTCCTTATTCCGACTAATTCAGTTGGTATTACCTACATCTTACCAATCAAACAGAGTGGTTGTCAATAGCCTGGTTGATTCAAAAGTCCTTATCGAATCAATAAGAAATGATTATGGCTGCACGATGGTAGCATCATACTTCTGAAGAAGTTGATCTTCGAACGGTAGAAGCCCATTCAGCTTCGTCAAGGCAATGTCCTTCCGCGCTTGTTCCCGCTGTCGACTGGCGCTCATTTCCTCATCCGTCTTCTTCTCCTGCAGCTGGATGATCGCTTGACCACTCTCGACTGCAATTGGACCGGTCACTTCACCGACACCTAGCTGCGAAGCCGCTTCAACTATCGCGTGATCGGCGAACGGATCATCCGCGTCAATAAATCCAAGATCCCCGCCGCTCTCCGCCGTATCCGTATCTGTCGAGTACGTACTTGCCATCAATGCAAAATCTTCGCCATCCGCAAGCTTGTCCAAAATATCGTTCGCCGTCTTCGTGTCCGGGACTACGATCCAAGCCAAATGGTATTGCGTCCGTGCAGCAAATTGAGCCTTATTATCCGTTATGTAAGCATCAATCTCCGCCTCGGTAACATCTACCGAACGGACTGCCACTTTCTCAAGCAGCAGCCGGTACATCGTATCTTCCCGAACGCCTTCCCGCGTTAGACCAAGCTGCTCCTTCATCGCATCGTAATAATGCTCTTCATCCTCATAGCCTTCTATACTTGCCGCAAGCTCATCGTCGATTTCCTGATCTGTCACTTGCAGCCCATAGGCATTCGCTTCGAGCTTGGTAGCCGCGCGAACCATGAGTGTCCGCAGCAGCTGATCGCCATACTGCTTACGCAGCTGCTCATTGAGCTGCTTCACCGTAATCTGCTCGCTGCCGACTTTCGCCGCAATCGGCTCTTCTGCCGTAGAAGGCGTGCTCCCTTGCTGCTGAAGGCCGTCAACCTCTGTCTGCGGTGTTGTCTTGGGAGGGAGCAATACCCGGAACACGACGACAATCGCCATAATAATCATACATACAGCCTGAAGCAGCACGATGCTCCTCAGTACCCGGTCCTTCTTCAGCATTTTCGCTTAACGCCTTTCAATTATTGAATCGGTTTCGGCTTGGCCTGATCAAGCAGCATTTCCATCTGCGAACGATCAAACGTATATGTCTCATTGCAGAAATGGCATACCACTTCAGCTTGGCCATCCTCTTCGATCAGCCGTTTAATTTCATGCTCACCCAAGCTGATTAACGTCCGCTCCACGCGTTCCTGGGAGCAAAGGCATTCAAAAGCAATGTTCAGCTCATCCAGCAGCTGCATATCATCGCCTACGACATTGCGAAGCAAGCCTTCCGGCGTCTCGCCTTGGCTAAGAAGCGACGAAATCGGCGGCAATGCGGAGATTGCCTGCTCCAGCTTCGACAGATCCTCATCAGAAATGCCTGGCAGCACTTGTACAATGAAACCCCCAGCACTAATGACTGTGCCATACTCGTCAACGAGAACGCTGAGGCCGACAACCGAAGGCGTCTGTTCTGATTTGGCAAAATAGTACGTGAAATCTTCCGCCAGCTCGCCTGATACAATCGGAATACTGCCACGGTACGGCTCTTTAAGACCCAAGTCCTTGATGATGTGAATGTAGCCTTCGCGGCCGACCGCGCCTGCAACATCAAGCTTGCCGAACTCGTTAGCCGGCAGCTGCACCTGCGGATTATCGACATACCCTCTTACATGGCCCTCGGCATTCGCATCCACAACGATTGAACCAACAGGCCCGTCGCCTTTGACTTGAATCGTCAACTTCTCCTTGCCTTTGAGCATTGCGCCCATCATAGCGCCAGCCGTAGCTGTACGGCCAAGTGCCGCTGTCGTCGTCGGCAATGTATTGTGCCGCCCACGCAATTCTTCAACCAGCGCGGTTGTTCTTACTGCAAAAACACGCAGCTGCCCATTCCAAGCAGTGCCGCGTACTAAATAATCATGTGTTCCTGACATCTAATGTTCCTCCTAAAACGTAAAGCCGGCCACTGATTGGCCAGCTTATCCATTGCTATTCTTGATTGCGTTCGTAAATGATACGTAGGCCTTCCAGCGTCAATAGCGGATCAACTTCCTCAATTGTCTCCGACTCGGCTGCAATCATGTCTGCCAAGCCTCCTGTTGCGATAACGCGAGGTTTAACATTGAACTCTTTGCGAATACGTCCAACAATGCCATCTACTTGACCGGCATAGCCAAAAATAATGCCCGCCTGCATGGATGTTACCGGATTGCGTCCGATGACGCTCTTCGGCTTCACAAGCTCAATTCGTGGCAGCTTCGCCGCGCGCTGATAGAGCGCTTCGGTGGAAATGCCGATACCCGGTACAATCGCGCCGCCGAGGTAATCTCCGTTGACATCGATATAATCGAATGTCGTCGCTGTACCGAAATCGACGATAATAAGAGGCGCGCCATATTTCTCAATGCCCGCGATGGAGTTGACGATACGGTCCGCTCCTACTTCGCGAGGATTCTCATAACGAATGTTAAGGCCTGTCTTAATGCCAGGTCCCACGATAAGCGGTGATTTGCGCATATATTTCTGGCATAGCTGCTCCAGTGTCCGCATCAGCGGCGGTACAACGGAGGATATGATGACACCATCAATCTGATCCAGCCTCACGCCTGCAATTTGGAAAAGGTTATGAATCATAATGCCGTATTCATCTACGGTAGCCGAACGATTCGTGCTCAGCCGCCAATGATACAGCAGCTTCTTCGACTCATAGATCCCAAGCACAATGTTCGTGTTTCCAACGTCGACAACAACGATCATGGCTTAAGCGCCTCCTTTCTTGCCATTCAAGTCCAGACTAATGTCCAGCGACTGGAACGAGTAAGTTAGGCCGCCTACCGAGATTACGTCAACGCCGCACTCCGCAATGGAACGGATAGTCGTCAAATTCACGCCGCCGGAAGCTTCGACAATGACATGAGGCGAGTGAGCTTTAATCCGCTTCACTGCTTCGCGCATCAAGTCATTCGGCATATTGTCGAGCATAATGATGTCGCTGCCGCATGCGAGCGCTTCTTCCACTTGCTCCAGCGATTCCGTCTCCACCTCGATCTTCATCGTGTGCGGAATCACTTGGCGCGCTGCCTGCACGGCGCCGGTAATGCCGCCTGAGCCTTTAATATGGTTGTCCTTAATCATAACGGCGTCATACAAGCCGAAACGATGGTTATGTCCGCCACCCACACGAACGGCGTACTTCTCCAGCAGCCGATGGCCGGGCGTTGTCTTGCGCGTATCAACAAGGCGCGTAGGCTGCCCTTCAATCGCGCTCACGAAAGCCCGTGTCTTCGTGGCAATGCCAGACAGACGCTGCAGCAGGTTGAGCGCAAGACGCTCGCCCGTCAATATGCTATGCGTGCTGCCTTCAACCTCAGCCAGCACCGTTCCTTTATCTACGGCATCTCCGTCAGCAGCAAGCGGGCGGAATGTAAGCGATGGATCGACGACGTCGAACACGAGGGCTGCAATCGGCATGCCCGCGAGCACGCCCGCCTCTTTCACATGAATAACCGCCTTCGAGCGGCTGCCCGCTGGAATGGTCGCCCAGCTTGTAATGTCGCCTGTTCCGATATCCTCTGCGAGCCACGCTTTAATTTGCGCCCGCAACGTATCCGCGCTTCCGCCGCCTACTGCTGCAAGTGTAGCCTCATACATATTCAATTCGCTCCTCTGTTAAACCATACTCCCGGTGGAGTACCGTATGCTTGCGCCAATGCAGGTCATCCCGCTCTGGAAAATCTTCTCGACTGTGTGCACCGCGGCTCTCTTCGCGAGAAAGCGCCGATTGCGTCGTCAGCAGTGCACAGGTCAGCAAGTTGGCAAATTCATATTCTTCACGCTTCGTAATGACCGAGCTGAAGATCGAACGAAGCCGCTTCAGCTCGTCCAATCCTTTATTCAGCCCGGTAGCATTGCGGCGTAGCCCTACATAGCGCACCATAAGCTTCTGCAGCTTCAGTCGCTTCTCTACAACCGCTTGGATCGGAGCCTCGCTCCTGCCCTGCGATTCCAAGCGCACATGCTCATGGCCTTCCATCGGTGTGAGCGTATTAATTCGCTCCACGATGCGGCGGCCGAATACAATGGCTTCCGATAGCGAGTTGCTCGCGAGTCGGTTTGCACCGTGTACGCCTGTGGATGAACATTCGCCGCACGCGAATAGACGATCGAGATTCGTCTCACCGTTCAGATCGGTCTTCACCCCACCCATCATATAATGCGCCGCAGGCGCGACCGGAATCCAATCCGTTGTCAGATCAAGCCCATAATTGAGGCAGAACTCATATATATTCGGGAAGCGATGCCTCACCATATCCGCCGGCTCATGCGTGACATCCAGATAGACGAAGGTCGACTTCGTCGCTTCGATCTCGCTCAGTATCGCGCGCGCGACCACGTCACGCGGTGCAAGCTCAAGCTGCTCATGGTACTTCTCCATGAACCGCTCACCCTTGATATTGCGCAGTATTGCACCTTCTCCGCGAACCGCCTCCGAGATGAGGAAGCGCGGCGCGCCTGGATAGCACAGTGAGGTCGGGTGGAATTGAATAAACTCAACATCTTGTATGTAAGCACCAGCTCGGTATGCCATGGCAATGCCGTCAGCGGTAGCAATCTCCGGGTTTGTTGTATAACGGTACAACTGTCCAGCGCCACCGGAGCAAAGAATCGTCGCTTTGCCTCGCACGAACAACCGTTGTCCATCTGGCTTCTGCACAAGCGCACCGTAACAAACACCGTTATCCGTAATCAAATCAATGACAAAATGGTCGTCCCACACGGTGATCCGCGGATTCGCGATCGTCTTCTCTGATAGTGCCCGGACGATCTCGAAGCCCGTCGCGTCGCCGTTGGCATGCAGGATACGACGCTGGCTATGCGCCCCTTCCTTCGTCAGCGCGAACTCGCCGTTCTCTTGGTCGAATTGCGTGCCCATCCGAATGAGATCCTGTACACCCTGCGGTCCTTCGTGCACGAGCGCATCCACCGCTTCATGCGAACAAAGACCCGCACCGGCAATCAACGTATCTTGACGGTGATAGGCAGGCGAGTCATCCTCGGAGAACACTGCGGCAATGCCGCCTTGCGCGTAGCGTGTATTGCTGTCCATGAGGGACTTCTTCGTAATCATAAGGACATCATTGTTTTCACTTGCTTTGATCGCTGTAAAAAGACCGGCAATGCCGGCCCCGATCACAATGACGTCTTTATGAATGACTGGCAGCCCTTCCAAATCGGTATCAACTAAATAACGTGGAATCATAATGGCAGCTATCCTCTCTGCGGTTTGTGCGGAAAGAGAGTAGCGCATGCTACTTCACTTGTAACATGCGCTCCAGGGATAAACGGGCTTTGCTTGCGACTTCTTCCGGAACGTAAATTTGCGGTTGCATCGTTTCCAGACATTTAACAAGCTTCTTCAAATTGTTTACTTTCATGTTCGGGCAAACCAAATATTTCGTTGCAAAATGGAAGGTCTTGTTCGGGCTGTCGAGACGCAGCTGATAACCGGTTCCGTCTTCCGTACCGACAATGAATTCCTGACAATCGGATTCTTTGCAATATTTGATAATAGCGGTTGTACTGCCAACGAAATCGCCGAGCGCCACAACTTCTGGACGGCATTCCGGGTGAACGACGAACTGCGCGTTCGGATGCTTCGCTTTCATTTCTTCAACATCTTTGACGGTCAGCATGTCATGCGTGTTGCAATAGCCTTCCCAGAGAATCATCTTCTTGTCGGTCTTCTGTTGCACATAATGACCCAAGTTCTTATCCGGTACCCAGATGATCTCATCGGAATCGACCGAGTTCACGACACGAACAGCGTTCGCCGACGTACAGCAAATATCCGTCTCCGCTTTAACCTCAGCCGACGAGTTGATATACGTAACGACCTTCGCGTTCGGGTGCTGCGCCTTGAGCTTACGCAAGCCGTCAACATTGACCATATCCGCCATCGGACAGCCCGCACGCTCATCCGGAATGATGACCGTCTTGTTCGGTGCCAGAATCTTCGCGCTCTCGCCCATAAAATGAACGCCGCAGAACACGATGACATCTGCGTCCGTCTCCGCTGCCTTCTGAGCAAGCAGGAACGAGTCTCCGCGGAAGTCCGCCACTTCTTGAATTTCATCCCGCTGATAATAATGCGCGAGTATAATTGCGTTACGCTCTTTCTTCAGTTGCATCAAACGTTCCCGCAGTTCGCGGTTTTGCTCCGCTTTCCGCTCGAGAGCCAATGCTTCCATGGTTCATTTCCCCTCTTTTCACTAACTTTGTGAACAGATGCACAAACTTGGTTGTTCGTTCACCTTATTTATCGAGAATAACAGTAACCTTGCATGGCGTTCTTCTGTAGCATACCCATGCATTCTGCCGCTTGATTCGCGCTTACTTTATTAGTAATTAACATTTAATTTACACAAGGTATGGTATGCTGTCAACCAACTGTAAACGGCTTCTCGGCTGTCTCTAGCTGCAAAAGTCACCGTTTCTTAATGAATTGGAGGCCAAGGCTGACGATACCTTGCCTTTTCGTGAATTTTCGCACAAACATCGGTTTTCGATAAAAAAGGCTGCCCGCGCAGCAGTTTACCTGCAGCGGACAGCCTTTAAGGCGTTATTAAGCTTGTGGTGGTGTTCCCGTTCCGGATCCTGTTCCCGATCCATCATCGTCATTGCTTCCGTTATCCGAATCAAGCGGCGGTGGTGTAATCTCGCCAGCTTCCTTCGAACCGATGCGTACCTTCACGCCGCCGATTGTATCGATAATCGGTTCAGCCTTCGGCTCTGCCATCACAGCGGATGAAGTGCTCTCACCCTCGCCGCCTTCTGCAGTACCGCCCTCAATGAGGCGTTTGATCTGCTCAAGCTCGAGTGTTTCTTCCGTGAGAAGCGTCTGTGCAATAAGATGCATTTCTTTGCTCTTCTCCGTCAGAACCTGCTTCGCACGTGCATAGCAGGATTGGATAATGCTCTGCATCTCTTGATCAATCTCGTAAGCGATCGAATCGGAATAATTCTGCTCATGTCCGATATCGCGGCCGAGGAACACTTGACCTTGCGAGCTGCTTCCGAACTGCATCGGTCCAAGCTTGTCGCTCATACCGTATTCCATAATCATGGCACGAACGATGCTTGTTGCTTGTTTGAAGTCGCTATATGCACCCGTACCGATCTCGCCGATGAAAATTTCCTCGGCTACACGGCCAGCAAGGAGACCCGTTACTTTATCGAGCAACTCTTGCTTCGTCGTCAGCATACGGTCGCCATCCTTAGGAAGCATGATGACGTATCCGCCTGCGCGTCCGCGTGGGATAATCGTTACTTTGTGTACTTGGTCGGCGTGCTCCAGGAAGTAACCCGCAATCGTGTGGCCTGCTTCGTGGTAAGCAACGATACGCTTCTCACGGTCGCTGATCACGCGGCTGCGCTTCTCTGTACCAACGATTACGCGGTCGATCGCTTCGTCAACCTCGACCATCGCAATGTCTTTCTTGTTGCGACGAGCGGCAAGAAGCGCTGCTTCGTTCAGCAAGTTCTCGAGATCCGCTCCTGTGAAGCCTGTCGTACGCTTCGCAATGACATCAAGCTTAACGTCTTTGGCAAGCGGCTTGTTGCGTGAGTGTACTTTCAGTACCGCTTCGCGGCCTCTCACGTCTGGACGGTCAACCGTAATTTGACGGTCGAAACGGCCTGGACGGAGCAAAGCAGGGTCAAGAATATCAGGGCGGTTCGTAGCAGCAACGATGATGATACCTTCGTTCGCGCCGAAGCCGTCCATTTCAACGAGGAGCTGGTTGAGCGTTTGTTCCCGCTCATCGTGCCCGCCGCCTAGACCGGCGCCGCGCTGACGACCAACTGCGTCGATCTCATCGATAAAGATAATACAAGGCGCGTTCTTCTTCGCATTCTCGAACAAGTCACGAACACGGGAAGCACCGACACCGACGAACATCTCAACGAAGTCCGAACCGGAAATGCTGAAGAACGGAACGCCTGCTTCGCCTGCAACAGCACGCGCAAGCAAGGTTTTACCGGTACCTGGAGGTCCGTTAAGCAGTACGCCTTTCGGAATACGAGCGCCAACAGCCGCGAATTTGCGTGGATCCTTCAAGAACTCAACAACCTCAACGAGCTCTTGCTTCTCTTCGTCTGCACCCGCAACATCCTCGAATGTTACGCGTTTCTTCTCTTCATTATAGAGACGGGCACGGCTCTTGCCGAAGTTCATCACTTTGCCGCCGCCGCCCTGCGCCTGATTGATCAGGAAGAAGAACAGAATGAAGATAATGACAAACGGGATAATGGATGTCAAGAAGGTCAGCCAGATGCTTTGGCCTTCCATCGGCTTAACTTCCATCTTAAAGCCATTCTTCGTCTGTGCGTCAGTTATTTCCTTGACGACATATTCCTCAACGCTCGTATGTGTGTAGAATTGGGCTGAATCCGCCTTTTCCGGTTTGGTCTTGTATTCACCGGTAATTAGATAGGAGTAATTATCAAATTGCAGCTCCAGCTGCTGGATGTTGTCACTCGCCAGCTCTTTTCTAAATTGATCGTAACTGATTTCTGTGGTGGAGTCATTTTGGCTGCTAATAAATTGGAAGATCCCGACGGTCACCAAAAAAATAATTAAATAAAAGCCAGTATTACGGATGATCCGATTCATCCCCTACCTCCTCTCAAGACGCGAAAAAATAAGATGACCCCGCACGAGAGGCCCCCCACTTTAAGCGGGAGCCCGTCGTACACGGCGAGCCTGCTTGCTTGCGTTACTTCTCGTAAACCTCGGGCTTCAGAATGCCGATAATCGGCAAGTTGCGGTATCTCTCCGCATAATCCAGCCCGTAGCCGACGACGAATGCGTCTGGCAGTACAAACCCTTTATAGTCCGCTTCCAATTCCACTTTGCGGCCGGACGGCTTATCAAACAGCGTCACGAGCGTAATGGACTTGGAATTGCGGCGCTCCAGCACATCAATGAGATAGCTGAGTGTAAGTCCACTGTCGATAATGTCTTCGACAATGATCACATCTCTGCCCTGCACGGATGTGTCAAGGTCCTTAATGATCTTCACTACACCGCTTGTTTTGGTCGATGCGCCATAGCTCGACACCGCCATAAAGTCCATTTCCAGCGGGATCGTAATAGTCTTGACCAGATCAGCCATAAAAATAAATGCGCCTTTAAGCACGCAGATTACGAGCGGGTTGCGACCTTCAAACTCACGGCTGAGCGTCTCGCCAAGCTCTTGAACCTTCTGCTGAATTTGGTTTGCGTCGTAAAGCACTTCTTGAATGTCGTTCAGCAACTAAGGGACCTCCTAAATGTATCTTGCCTATACTATGAATGGATTGCAGCATCTTATTCAAGGCGCTATACGCTTACGGCAATGCCGACAATGTCCGCAGCGTCATGCGAATGACGCGGCTTGTTGAAGCTTGCACCTGCGCATGTCTTGATCTTCGAATGCCCGGTATCCAAAGCACGAAGCCATTGGCGTCGACAACGAGCGGCAGCACGTCACGTCGTGACGGAGCGATGCGTTCATCAACGAACATATCTTGTACCTTTTTGGTACCATTTAAACCAAGCACTTGCATTCGGTCACCCGGGATGCGATTTCGTACCGTGAGCGGGTATTGAAGAGCCTCGGCATCGAATACTGCTTCCAGCCGATTGCCTGGCATTGAAGCCTCTGATGCAGCCATCTCTTCAAGGGCAAGCTCGTACTCTGATTCAGGCAGAGGAAGTACGGCTGTGCCTTCCGGGACAACATATGCGTATCCGCCTGGCCGGGATGTCATCCCTGACTGATCTTGGCGGATAAAGACGAGATTGTCATACTCACGCAGAAACTTTGCACCGCTGCCAACATCGAAGCTCCACGTCGATGCTGCGCCATCTGCGGCCGCAAGCCTGATCGTCTCTACGCTTTCGAATGAAGTGGGTTCCGTTTCCAAGCCAATATAACTCAATATTAGTTTAATCAATCTCCTTTGTAAAGCGACATGCAAGCCAAGCAGCGCTTTGCGGTTTAATTGGCATCCATCGCGCCGCTTCGTCGTATAGCGCTCAAATACCGCCCTTGTTTCTTGCTCCAGCCAATCATCCTCGGCCGCTGCAAGCTCCGACAGCCGAACGAGCGACTGGGCGATCTGGGGGTTAAACGACGCCAAATACGGCAGTACCTCTAAACGGACGACGTTGCGAGTATAGTACTTCTGTCCGTTGCTGCTATCGTGGCTGTAAGGCACCGCCCACTGTTCACAGTAGCGCAGGATGTCTGCCTTGTATGTACGCAAAAGAGGGCGAATAAGTTCCACGTTTTTTTCGGATCGTTTCATTGCCATGCCGGCAAGGCCTCCAGGGCCCGTTCCGCGCAGCATGCGCATGAGCACCGTCTCCGCCTGGTCGTCGGCGTGATGGGCAAGCGCAATGCGCGCTGCCCCGTAATCGGCGGCCACTTGATGCAGGAACGCATAGCGCTTCTCCCGCGCCGCCGCCTGTGCGTTCATTCGTGTTTCTTCTATATAAGCAGGCAAATCCAGCAGCACCGTCTCGCAAGCAATGCCAAGCGTTGCCGCATACTGGCGGACGGACTCGGCTTCCCGCGCCGACTCCTCTCCACGGAAGCCGTGGTCGACATGCGCGGCCACCAAGGTGAGGCGCTCTTGTTCTGCGAGCCGGTAAAGCATATGGAGCAGCGCCATCGAATCCGGTCCCCCGGATACGGCGGCAACGACCGTATCGCCTGGTCGCCACAGCTGCTCCTGCCGGGCTAACGCTAGCAGACTGCTCAGCCAATCGTCCACGCTTAACCTCATCCTCTCTCTTCTCTCCCTTTATGAGCCTGTTCGCAGCAGCAAATAAATCGTCGTCGCCAGCACCGCGGCGGATACAGCGAACAAGCCCTTCAGCCAGCGCGGCGCAGGCGTCGACGCCTTGGACGGCGCGCCAGACCGATGCATCCAATGCTGCCAAGCGGCAGCTGCCTCGCGGGCGCTCGCGAACTCGCCATAGAGCGCCTTGCGCAGCCACCCGCTAAGCGGCTTCAGCGCACTGCTCGTCGCAGCGAGCTTCGCCAGCTCATCCGGCGTCCGCGTCTGCGGCAGCAGCCCGGACGACAGCTGCGCCAAGCGACGCCCCTCCTGCAGCTGCAGACAGAGGACGGCGAAGGAGAATAGGTCGTATTGCGCATCAGAAATGCGCGATCCAGCATTCCAGTAGCCACGGTCGTAAATCTCCGTAAACTGCCGCACTCCTTTGCCAAATGCCGTCGCGCCGCCATAATCGACAAGCTCCGGACGGCCATAATCGGCGACCAGTATGTTCTCGATCTTCAAGTCGCCGAACGACCAGCCCGCTTCATGCAGCTCCGCCAGCTTGCCGAGCAGATTATAGAGCACAACGGGAAACCACTCCTTGCCCTGCGACTGCAGGTAGTCCGAAAGTGTCTTCCCTTTAATATAACGCATGACATAGAAAGGATATTCCTTTCCGTCTGCAGCGCGGTAATCATCGACATCGACAAGGAACAAGCCTTGTCCCGCTCCAGCGCCTCGCTTCTGCTTCTGTTTATAGATGGACTGAAGCACATTGACCTCAGACTGCAAGTCGACTGCGTCAGACCCGAGCTTCAGCGCATAGTAATACTTCGCGCGCTCCACCAAGAACACTTTGCCATTGGCACCTTCGCCAAGCGGTCTTTCGACGCGGTAGCTGCCTTGCTTCCACTTCCCGCTAATGATCGAACCGCGAGGCAGGCTCCATTCAAACGACGTAGTCACTCATCATCCCGTCCGTTCCATCATTCTTCCTATTACCATAATCGGCTTTTTGGTAAAAATCAATGACATGCAGCAGCGCCGGACCGGTTGGCGTCGTTCCGCGCATCTGCAACCGAGGGAAGATCGAGTGGATACCGCTAATATTGCCCGTCCAATCGAGGTCCATCTGACAGTCCTCGCCATACGCCGAGCCTGGAAAATGGAACACAGCCAGCTCGCTGCTACCCTGCCGCGATTGCAGACTGAGCGCAAGGTCGCGAATCGCTTCCTCGACTGCTGCAAGCTTCGGCTTCATGCTGGCGCTCGCATCAATGAGCAGCGCCACTCGCAGCTTGCTCGTCTCGGTTAAGTCGTCGATGACGCGCACCACCTCGCCGCGCTTCTCCGGCGGCAGCTCCTCAATCGACGAGTGCCCGAGCACCTGCTTCAGCTCTCTGGAAACCGCATGCTGAATCGTCTGCACGACTGTCTTGCGCGTCATCATCTGCACGGTTTGCGACAATTGGCGCGTATGCGACAATCGGCTTAAACCGCCGCCTGCACGAGCAATCTCCTCGATCTCCGATGAGCCGAACTCACCAAGATCACCATGATCAATTACCCCGACAACGTTAACTGTAATCCCGACAGCATGCGCCTGCGCCGCGGCCACGACCGGACTTACTCCGACGTTGGAGCAGCCGTCCGTTATCAATAGAATTTGTCTCATCGTCATTCCTCCAAAAACTTGGAATCTACTGCTAGTACTAGCTCTATCAGCATTGCCATTTTTGAGAGGCGATAACCCTGAAATAAACGCAAAAAAGCCTGCCGCGCGCGCCGGGCAGGCCTATCACATGCTATCTATTATTGGTCATTCACAAGGGAGGGTCTTCGCTTAAACTGCTGGGAGCGCCTTATTCGCTTGCGAGCCTTACGGCGGGACATCGGCTCGCGGGCCACCAGCCTCTCTGCACGTTTCCGAGCATTTACCCTACGCGCACGTTTAGCTGTGCTCCGTCCTTTCGCAATTGACTTGTTTGCACCGTCACCGATCACGGCTCCACCTGCAACCCCGGCCACAGCTCCAACCCTAAATCCAGCTCCAGTTCCCGTTCGAGCACCAGCTTCCGCTTCAACTACAACGCTACCAATATGATATCTATTCATCAATCAGCTCACCGTCCTTGGACGCTCGACCGTAGGTCTCCCTGGCCAGCGGAATGTAGCCCACTCGGGCTGATGCTTGTCCACCTTCGCAACGACAACCGTCATATCATCCACAATGTCGCCTTTGTGGTATCGCACTACGGTATCCAGCAGCGCGTCTGCAATTTCCTGCGGCTGATCGGACCTGATCTCCTGGATCACCCGTTTCATCCACATTTCCTTATTCACCGCATGGCCCGGCGCGTCATAGATGCCATCGGTCATCATAATGAGCGTATCCCCCGGATGCAATTGCACGCGGATCAAGTCTATGTCAATGTCCTGCAAGATACCTACCGGCAAATTGTTGGCCGAGATCGGGATCACTTCGTTACCGCGCTTGATAAAGCTCGGCGTTGACCCGATTTTCATAAAAGTCGTCTTCGCACTGTACATGTCGATGAGCGCTACATCGACTGTCGCGAATATTTCGTCAGATGAACGAAGCAGCAGGACGGAATTCACCGACTTGATCGCCAGCTTCTCATCCATACCCGACTGCAGCAGCTGCTGCAGGATGGTCAGAGCGGTGCTGCTCTCCTGCTTGGCCCGCTCGCCATTGCCCATTCCATCGCTGATCGCGACAGCAAACTTGCCATTGCCCAGCTCCACGGTGCTGAAGCTGTCTCCCGACAGCAAATCACCGCCTTTGGCGAGACCGGCGACGCCAGTCTCCACCTCATACGCTTTGGCCGTACCGAAGATGACGGTGGCTGCGCCCTTCTCCGGGTACTTCTCCGACATAACGGCGATCGGTTCGCCGAGAATGTCGGTCAGCATCGGCGCTATGATTTTCCGGCATTCATCATAGCCCCGGCCGAACGTATGGTACACTTCGATTTCGACGTTTCCCTCCTCCAAATTAATAATTTCAATGCCTTGTATCGATAAACCGAGCCCCTCGAGCGCCTCCCGGATTTGTTCTTCCTGCATATGCAGCTGCTGCCCTTCCCGCTTGATCTCGCGGGCCAAGTCCTCCATGACTTGCGATACGCCAAAGAGCTGATCGGCAACGAGCTGCCGCGATTCGTTCAGCTGTTTCCTCCAATGCTGATCATGCTGGAACAGCTCATACTGCTGCTGCATGACATTCAGTACCTGCGGTGTCTTAATACAGTGCGTGCTCCATTCGCGAGGCACTTCTTTCGGCGTGGTGCGGCGTCCTTCCTGAACGGCGCTCATCATGCCTGTCATCATTTTGTACGTCTCATAGAATTTACCATCCCAGCAAAGCTCCCTCCGGTGACAAGAATCGCAGGTGCGGTCGGCAACCACGTTCATGAAGTGATTGACCGCTTCCTCCTGCTTCTCTTTCTCATCTGTGGTGGTGCCGGCGACTGTGCCGAACTGCCCGAAGCTTCGGGACAGCTGGCGGAACACCTCTGAGAACTGCGTGACACGCTGTGCCGTGACATCCCGCACCCTTCTTGCATATTCATGCTGTGATTTCACATGCTCCTGTGTGCCAGGCACGTATTTGGAGATAAGCCGTATCATCGATTTCGGTGTCAGCATCAGCATCGTTGCCGCAATGACCGACTCCCACGTCGAGGCCATCACATCGGTCTGATTGCCCACATAGATCGCAAGAATCGAAGAGCCTAGCAGCATCCCGAAGGCTACTGCAGCTTTGCCGCCTTCCCGCAGCAGTCCCGCTAACAGACCGGCGAAAGCGAGCAAGCTCATCTGTACGATTGCACTCGTATCCGCAAGGCTCAAGATTAGCCCTGCCACAACGCCGACCGATGCGCCAAGCGGTGCTCCGCCGACTAGCGCGAATAGCAGCAGCATGTAGCGTGAGAGGATATGCTCGATAGAAAGGCCATAAGCGAACCAGCCAACAGCACCAGTCATTATCGAGGCCAGCATAATCATGAGGCAAATAATCTCCTCATTCTTCAGCGCGGACGTCTTCTTCGTTAACGTCAGCACCGGAATCGCTTGAACGAAGACGAGCGTAAGCACGAATCCGAGCGACGCTTCTACGCCAACCATCATCAGCTCATACCAGCCCAGCTTGTCCGCAATGACATTGTCGAACAGCCTGACCAGCATCGTGGAGAGGAAGACGAGCAGCGGCGCATACGATAACTCGGCCCTTTCGTAAGCTTCGAGCCCCCGCATCAGAAGGTAGACGACCACGACCTCCATCGCGATCCACATCGGCTCCGGTGCGACAGCGAGCCAGCTGCCGGCGATAATGGACACTGCCACTGGCAGAATCATATCCCGCCTCAGAAAATAAATAACGGTAAAGTAAGCGACAGCGAAGGGAGTTAGCGACTCCAGAATAACAGCCCGGCCTAGCAGGAAGCCGACGGCCATTAACACGAAGGTCCACTTGCGTGAGGCAATCATTCCGGCTAAGCGAAGCAGTCCTGTACGCTCGAGCCCTTTATGAAGGGCTGATTGGACGAAGTTCTTGGGGCGTACACCCGGAAACATAACAACTTTAGGTTTGTCCACCATGCGTGAATGACACCAGCCTTTCTGAAAAATTAGTGTAGCCCCATTATAGAAGCACCTTCTTCGGAAAGTTTGTCAGAAAGCGTTGCCAATTCAAAAGTTTTTTCCGACAATTCGCGTACGGTGGGCGGCGCCTTGTCAATTGTGAAGCGCGCCAGTGCCAGCAAGGGAATGACTTCCTTTCGACAACTGACATGACGCCATCCATTCAACAAAATCTGTTGCGTGGGGTCGCGTATTCGATAGCGAATCGCCGTCCGAACCTGTCGGGATTGAGTGAGAACAGGAGAAAAGTTTTTTGCGTGGGCGGGTATAATAATGCGATGGGCTGCATAGAGTGCTTAAAACAACGGATATGCATAAAAAAAGACAGTGTCGTAAGAGACACTGCCTGAAATGACGTTCTATAAATTAATCGCGCTTAGCGCCACGGCCACCGCGTTTCGATTCCGTATTCTTCTTCAAGGAGGACATGCGCTCTTCGCTGTCCTTCAGGAAGCGTGACACTTTATCCTCAAAGGATGGTTTACCGAAAGCAGGTTTGCCGAATGCAGGTTTACCGCCGCCGCCTTTGTTGAATGGACGTCCGCCGCCACCACCGCCGCCGCCTTGACGATTAAAACCGCCGCCACCGCCTGGTCCACGATCTCCGCTTGGTCCACCAGTCCGGCCGCCAAAGCCACCTGGTCCGCGATCCGCACTGCGTTCACGCTGAGGAGGTGGTGCAGAGCCTTCAGGACGATCGACTGCCTGTTTAATGGAAAGTCCGATTTTTCCGTCTTTGTCCACGTTAATGACCTTTACTGTAACAACGTCTTCCAGCTTCAAATGGTCTTTAACGTCTTTGACGTAGTTATCGGCAATCTCTGAGATGTGAACTAGCCCTGTGACACCTCCCGACAAATCGACGAATGCTCCGAAATGCGTAATGCCTGTCACCTTGCCCTCTAACTTGGCGCCCACTTCAATTGCCATAGATAAAAATGTTCCTCCCTAACCGTTATGAGAAGCTGATCGCTTCGATTTCTCTCAGCCCCTTAGGCTGCGAGGTAAATATTATGACGGTAAGCCGTTAAAAATGCGGTTACTTAAGCTGATTATACCCGAATGAGAGATGCAAGGCAACAGACGTATACCCCGTGTGCGAAGCCCAACTATGGCTGTTTCACGCCTACGATTTGTTTCTCGCCTTTGCCTACCATGCCCTGCTCTTTCGTAGCAAGCTGGCCGATATACTCTTTATCGCTCAAACGCCTTACTTGAAGCTGCAAATCCTGGACCTGTTTCGTCGCTTCCTCGATTTGCTTCGTCGCGTTCGCAAGCTTCGTCTCCGCGTCGCCTTGACGCGCAAGCTGCATCAGCAATGTATACAACGCCCAGCCCATGAAGAGGGCGACGAAGATAAACCAAATTCTCAGCCGGCGTTTCGTGCCTGCATAGCTTGCAGCGGCGGGTGAATTGGGACCTGTATGCGCCATCGCCATTTCATGGACCTCCTGACGTAAGTAGAATCTATTCGTCTTTCTTATGATCTTCATCGGCATCCTGCTTCCGATTCTTAAGTCTCTCCCAGATGCGAACGATGCGATCCTTCACTGCCAGAGCACGTTCTTTCAATCGCCACTTCGCGATAATTGGATTTACCCGACTTGTCCAATAACGAACCACAGGCTTCCATATCGGCTTCGTCATCCAGGCGAACAACCGCCAAAAAGGACGAACCAATTGTAACACAATTTTGAATATGAAAATAGTAAATGCCCTCAAAAAAGCTAAAATTACCCTGCTAATCCGATAGAGCAATAGGAGCGGCTTTATGACCAGCAGTACGAATGCGCGTATGACAAAATGGATGATTGCCCGCACCGTTCCGATCAGCACATGCACAATCTTCATCGTAATCTTGCTGAACAGCCAATAGTAGAGACAGATGCCGATGAGCAGACCAAGAAATACATAAGCTCTCACTTCCCCCTCGTTGCTGGAAGAGAGCACCTGAAACACGATAATCGTCGCTGCGATCCAGTAGAGCAAGTCGAGCACAGGAATCCACAAGCGGTTAATCTTCAGCTCGTCCGATACGACCCGATAGCCGTCGAAGACGATGCCCATCCCGATCCCAGAGAGCAGCATCGTCATCATCGTCAACCATTGTACGCTGAGGCTCACTTGAATAACTTCCCGAACAAGCCGCCCTTCGACTTCGCCGCGGGCGTATTGCCATCCAGGTAGTTGAGCGAGTGGACGAGCCCCTCAATCGCTACCAGCCCTTGCTCAAGGCTAAGATGCTTCATATGCAGATTCTGCCCGCGAATGGCCAAGAAACCAAGCTCGGTCTCAAGCAGAAACTCTTCATTGTCGAAGCTCTCCACATTACTGACGCCGGTTATCTCAAGGATCTTGCGGTTAAGCATTTTGATTTCCTGGCGTTTCTGGCCTTTGCCTTGCTCGATCATTGCCCGTCCCCTCCTATAAGCGGTCCTATTAAGTGTAAACGGCTGTCGCCATCTTCACGGCAAAAGCTTACGTTTCACGGAGACATTACAGAATTTCATACAAGTGAAGCTTATAAATTCTATAATGTTAACTAAGACTAGCTTATGGGTATAGGACAGGTTTTAGAACTTCAAACAAAAAGGCTGCCCCGCACGCAGCGGAAGCAGCCATTGTTCATATTGCCAGTTACGGGAGCAGCCAAAACCCTCTTAGAATTCCAGCTTGTTCTCGGACTGACGCGCTTCTTCTTTCAACAAAGTATACATACCGCTAGCCTCGTCCTTCTTGGTCGTCTCCACAATCCGCTCAACACGAATGGTGACGATTTTCTGGCCGTATTGAATCTTCAGCTCGTCGCCGACTTTGACGGTGCTGCTTGCTTTGGCTTCGCGATCGTTAATCCAGACGCGCCCCTGCTCGGAGACATCCTTGGCGACGGTACGCCGCTTGATCAAACGCGATACTTTGAGAAATTTATCAAGACGCACTTACTTAATAGCGTCCTTAAGTTTATTGCCGGCTTTGAACGCTGGAACCTTGGATTCTGCGATGGTGATTGGGTTGCCTGTTTGCGGGTTGCGACCTGTACGGCCGGAACGCTTGCGCGTCTCGAACGTGCCGAAGCCGATCAGTTGTACTTTATCGCCGCTTGCAAGCGCGTCTGTTACTTCGCCCAGGAAGCCATTCAATACGGATTCCACGTCACGCTTAGTGAGTCCGCTCTTAGCTGCAATGTTGTTGACCAAATCAGTTTTGTTCATCCTTCAATTACCTCCTAAATGAATTATACTTTTAGGCAGCCGGAAAGCCGCCGTATAGCTGATTCCCTCAAGTGGTACTATTCTGCCTTCTAGCAAATAAATCCTGCTTTCTGGAAAATATTTTCGGAGTTTGTGAGGAAAAAAGCCGAATTTTGACGAATCTCTTTCTCTATTTACTAGGGTAGCCGTTTGGCTTCCTCCCAGTAACGATCCATCTCTGTTAAATCAGTTTGGTCAAAGGAACGGCCACTTATACGAAGCTGCTCCTCAATATATGAAAATCGTTTCTTAAATTTCTGATTCGTACGTGCTAGAGCTTCTTCCGGATCTGCTTTAATGAATCGCGCTGCGTTGACAGCCGCGAATAAGAGATCACCAAGCTCGCCTGCTTGCTCCTCCGCGTCCTTGCTCGCAATGGCTTCGCGCAGCTCGCCAAGCTCTTCTGCTATCTTGTCTAGCACTGGAGCGAGAGTATCCCAATCGAAGCCGACCTTCGCCGCTTTCTTCTGAAGCTTATAAGCTTTCATCAGCTCTGGCAGACCTGGCGGAACACCGTCCAGCTGCGATGCTTGCGAGGTGTCTATGCCTTTGCGCTGCTTCTCTTCAGCCTTCATCTGTTCCCAATTCGCAAGCGCCTCGGTCGCATTGCCTGCGCTCGTATCCCCGAACACATGCGGATGACGGAACAGCAGCTTCTCATTCAGGGATTGAATGACGTCATAGACGGAGAACGTGCCAACCTCTTCTTCCATCTGGCTGTGCAGCATCACTTGCAGAATAACATCGCCGAACTCTTCGCGCATGCCGTCCGGATCATCGTTGTCGATGGCCTCAATCGCTTCATACGTCTCTTCGATGAAGTTCTTGCGAATGGAGAGATGCGTCTGTTCACGATCCCACGGACACCCTTCGGGACTGCGCAAAATAGCGACGATCTCGTGCAGACGTTCAAAAGTGCGGTTACGCAGGTTCTCATCCGTGGAGCGCGGAAGGTAGATCAGCGATAGGTTTCCGTAACCAGGCGTGCGATCCAGCTCGTAGAGCGGCACCGTTAGAATCTGCTCTTCGCCGGGAACGCCAAGTGCGTGTCCAATAACGATCGGATAATCATCCGGCAGCAGCTCCATCAGCGACAGCTTCACGTCGGAAGCGGTGTACTCGTCGTACACTTGTCCAATGACAGTGTGCAGATCAGTACGGATCAGCGACGACTTCAGCTCCGCTGCGTCCAGCAGCTGGAACCCTTCGATCGGGTCAAAGCCGAGCCTTGTGAACGATTGGTCGAGGAAGCTCTCGCCACCGAGAATGTGCAGCTCGATATTATGCTCCGGGCAGCGCTCTCTCAGAAGCTGCACGGAACGCTCCGCCACCATCGGATGACCAGGGACCGCGTAGATAATATTCTGCTTGGTCTGAGCGTGCTCGATCAGCTGCGTTGTAATCGCATCGTAGACATCCGGGAACGAGTCCATCTGCTCGTAGATAACGTCGAACGACTCGTAGCTCAGCTCGTTGTCGTGAAACAGGCGCATCATCGGATGCTTGTCCGTTCGCACATAGCGATGCTCAGCCTGCTGCAGCCTGCGCCAGACGCCAAGCGTCAATTGGTCTTCGTCACCGGAGCCGAGTCCGACGACGGTTATGGTTGATTGCATATATGTACTCCTCCTTGGTTCGTGTAGAGATAAGGCTAGTCGCTCCAGTAAGCTTGATGGGCAAGACATTGGCTAGTCGCTCCAGTAAGCTTGACGGTCAAGACATTGGCTAGTCGCCGGAAGGGAGCAGCCGCCAGCCTTGCAGCTTGGCGGCGAGTGCGCCGCCGCCCGGAAGCGCGCGCAGCTCGCGCGCCGTGATGCCGCCGAAGCGAAGCACGGCGGCGAGGAAGAGCGCTCCGCCGAGGGCGACGCCGCCGAGCGCGAGCGCTGCAGCTGCCGCCCGCGGCGGCAGGGAGCCGAGCAGCGAGGCAGCGCCGCGCTCGGCCAGTACGAGCACCGCGGCCATGACCGCGAGTGCGAGTACGATGCCCGCGGCGCGCCGCGCGGGCATCGCCGCGCCGGCGGCGCGGCGAACGGCGCCCGCGCCGAGCAGAGCGGCGGCCGTGAGCGCCGCGATGCCGGCGCAAGCACTGCCGGCGATGCCGAACGCCGGCACGAGGGCGGCGTTGAGCGCCGCCTTCAGCGCTGCCGCGGCGAGCATGAACAGGGCGGGGGCGCGAACCGCCCCGAGCCCTTGCAGCACCGCCGCGGTGAGCGCACTAACGGTGCCCGCGAGCGCCGTGCACCCCACAAGCGCGAATGTACGCGTGCCCGCATCGTCCGCGTACAGCATCATATTGATGGGCTCGGCCAGCACCGCGAGCCCCAGAGCCGCGGCTGCGCCGATTGTCCAGGCGGCCCGCATAACGATGGCCGCCTGTTGCCGCACCGCAGCCTCGTCGCCGCGAAGGCGCGCAGCCGCAAGTGCGGGAATAAGCGCGGCGCCCATCGCGCCGGCAACCATGACGACCAGCTGCACAAGCGGCTGGCCCCGGCTGTAGAGGCCGAAGAGCGCCATCGCTTCGGCTTGTCCATCACCCGCTTCGCGAAGCAGCCGCGGCACGGTAAAAGCATCCACCGCGCCAAGCACCGGAACGGCAAGCGCCCCAAGCGTCACGGGCACAGCAAGCAGTGTAAGGCGCTTCATTAAAGCACCGATCGACTGCTGTCGGCTCTGATCTCGCTGCCCGCGCAGCTCGCTCCATTTCACTACCGTCGTCCGATAACCAGCTCGCTCACGCGCCCATATCAGGACGATGACCGCAAGCCCTGCCGTGCCGCCAATGGCCGAGCCGGCGTTAGCCCCAGCGGCAAGCTCCGCGTCCGCCCATCCGTAATGCCAGCCGAGCGCAAGCAGCGCAAGCATGCCGGCGACGCGAACTGTCTGTTCCGATAGCTGCGACACGGCAGAGGGCAGCATCTCGCTCCGTCCCTGATAATATCCGCGCAGCGCGGCCATGACGGGTACGACCCATAGCGCGAGCGCGGACATTCGCACGGCTTGCGCTGCTTCCGTATCGCCTATCCATGAGGAGATGACGTCGGCCCCGCCCCACATGAGTACAAAACAAACCGCGCCGTAGCCGAACAATAACAATGCGCTGGCGCGTAATATCCGATTCGAGCCGCCGCGAGTACCATGAACCTCCTGCTCGGCGACCAGAATGGAGATTGCGACCGGGAACCCGGCCGTCACCAGCGCCATCAGCAGCTGGTACAGCGGATATACCGCGTTATAGATGCCGAACACGCGGTCACCGGCTATATTTTGCAGCGGAATCTTCTGCAGTGTCCCGAGCGCTTTGCTGACGAGCATCGCCGCGCCCATAAGCGCAGCGCCTTTATATACAATCAGCTTTTTCCCATGAGCACTCGCTTGGCTGCCGGAACCCACTTGAATCCCCTTTACACTTTTCAACCACGTGCACCTGCCTATCTCTTCTCCTGCCCCCATTATACCCCAAAGTCAGTCCACACAGAAAAAAGCTCCCATGAAGACCTCTCTTCAAGGAAGCTTATCATTGTCTACTGCTCCATTTGCTTAGCGAGGAAACCAGCTGCCGTCTCCGCCATCTTCGTTTCCATCTGCGACATCTTTATATTCTCATCCTTGCTCAGCAGCACGACCGTACCGATTGGATCACCACCGGCCACGATAGGCGCCGCCACGAAGGAGCTGAATGCCTCACCGATATCCTTCACGACTTCATAGGAGCCGCCTCCGGACTCCATAACTGTCTTGCGGTTCTCCATACAATTCTCTAGCATGGAGCCGATCTGTTTCTCCAGATAGTCCTTCTTGGACGCTCCCGCTACTGCAATAATGTTATCTCTGTCCGTAATCAAGGTAATATGATTGGTGCTTTCCGAGAGAGATTCCGCATATTCCTTGGCAAAATCGCCAAGTTCCCCAATAGGAGAATACTTCTTCAAAATCACTTCTCCATCGCGATCAACGAATATTTCCAGCGGGTCGCCCTCGCGTATACGCAGTGTTCGGCGGATTTCCTTCGGGATAACGACCCGGCCGAGATCATCAATACGACGGACAATTCCAGTTGCTTTCATGTTCTAGTTGCCCCACTTTCCTTGAAGGTTTTGAATTGGACTGGACGCAAACGCGCTTGCTGCAATTTCTATGGTTCAAGAGGAGAGGATCCTTGAATAAGGTGATTATCGATCTGACCATAGTATTCATCCCCTCCCATTTTCTTATTCACGTGGAAAAGGGGCTAAAACCTTGATTCACCGCGGCTGGAGAGATCTACCACTTCAGTTTGCGGCTGGCGAGCGCGGGCCTCCATTACCAGCTAGCCTGCACTAATTAATTGGAAATATCCAAGAGCTAGTTGTAAACAAAAAAAACTGCCGCTCTAACGAAGAGCGGCAGGATGACGGAAAAACATGATTCTCACGATAGACCCAAGCAGTGCCAGCAGCCGATTGTTGAACCTTCTGGGCATATCTGCACCTTCACGATTTGTTGCACTCTTCTCTGGCATGGACCCGTCACCCCTTCGTGATTTGTGATTAATTAATGCTTCAGCAGCAGACCGAGCTCCCGCTTGAGCGCCAGAAACTCCGGCAGCTCTCGCACTTCAGGAGTCCGCTGTGCCCGCAGCTGTACATCGAATGTCTTCAATATTCGTCCAGGACCAGCACCCATAACAATGATCCGCTGCGATAGAAATACCGCCTCGTCAATGTCATGCGTGATGAAGAGAACGGTCGTCTTCTCCTTCTCCCACACCTCGAGCAGCATCTCCTGCATCTCGAGCTTCGTCTGCGCATCAAGCGCGCCGAACGGCTCATCCATAAGCAGTACCTTCGGGCGGTTCGCAAGCGCTCTTGCGATGGCGACCCTCTGCTTCATCCCGCCGGACAGCTGCTTCGGGTAGGCGTTCGCGAAGGCTTCAAGCTTGATCACCTTCAGAAAATGACTGCTGATCGCGCGCCGTTCAAGGGTAGAAATACCTTTCAGCTTCGGACCGTACTCAATGTTCTCGCGTACCGTCAGCCAGGGGAACAACGTATAGCCCTGAAACACCATGCCCCGCTCCGCACCCGGTCCGATGACTTCTTCGCCGTCCAGCGTCACCGAGCCTTCGCTCAGCTCATCGAGCCCCGCCACGATACGCAGCAGCGTAGACTTGCCGCAGCCGGACGGACCGACAATCGTCACGAACTCATTGGTCCGCACGTGCATGTCGATGCCGCGCAGCGCCTCGAACCGGCTTTTCTTCGTTTCGTACACTTTGCTAAGACCGTGGATCGCAATCTCGCCCCGCTGCGCTGCCGCTTTGTCTGTCTCTACCGCGTGCACGCTTCTTCCCGCCTTCTCCTGCATCGCAACAACTTCCGCCGTACGTTTTGCCGCTTCCATGGCTCTCACTCCTTATTCACTCGTTCGTGTGATGTCGAACTTCAGGGCACTACGCTACGCCCAAGGGAACAGCCTACGGTTCAAGAACGCGAAGATCCGGTCGCTGATAAGCCCTAGAAGTCCGATGACGATGATGCCGACGAAGATCTGATCCGTGTTCAGGAAGCGCTGTGCCTTCATGATGGCATAGCCGAGACCACTGTTGACGGCGACAAGCTCCGCGACGACGAGATACGTCCATGCCCAGCCGAGGATGAGTCTTAGCGTATTCATCAGCTGCGGCTGAATGGCCGGAATGAGCACGGTCTCAATCGCCTTCCACCGTCCTGCGCCGAGCGTGAACGACGCTTGCAGCAGGTCTTGGGAGACACGGCGCGTATTGTCGGCTACCATCAGCACGAGTTGGAAGAAGCAGCCGATGAAGATTAGCAAGATTTTCGCCCATTCCCCGATACCTGCCCAAACCATAATGAGCGGAATGAATGCGACCGCAGGCATATAACGGATAAATTCCATCGGAGGTTCAACGAACGCCTCGCCGTACTTGAACGTGCCGGCGAAGATACCAAGCGGAATGCCGATGACGCAGGCAAGCAGGAAGCCCGCCGAGACACGGAACACGCTGATGCCGATGTGATGCCAATACTCACTCGTGCCAAGCATATGGATCATCTCGACAAATACTTTATCTGGGGTCGGCAGGAAGATGGGATTGACCGATTCCGTATAGCTGAGCAGCGACCAGAGCGCTAACAGCAGGATGAAGGAGAAGCCTGCAGTGATTGCAAAAGGCTTGTTGCCGATATCTTTGAAGATTTGAAGCCGGTTCGGCTTTCTCTTTCTCTTTGTCGTTGTTGTTAGTGCCACTGCCGCCTTGCTCATAAGGCTCACTCCTTCGCTGCTTTTTCTACAAACGATGAATCGAAGAGGACATTGAAATCTTTAATCTCATCCACCATGTCGAGATTCTTCAGGAAGGCCGCTGTCTTCTCCGCCGTATATGGAAGCGATGTGTACTCATCCCGCTTGCCGAACGCCGCGACATTGTCTTCCTTCGTGAACAGCTTGATGCTCTCAAGTCCCAGCTTGAAGTCCTCCGGCGTTGTCTCTGCCTTCTCTGCCATGAGTTTGATTGATTCGTCCTCATGCGTCTTGAAGTACTCCAGTGCATCGAACCAAGCATCGACGATCTTCTGAATATCATCCGGACGATTCTTCACAACCTCGTCGCGGAAGACGAGCAGATCTGGTATAAGTCCCGGCGTATCCTTTGAGGAGAAGAGCACCTTACCCTTGCCTTCCTTTACCGCTTTCGTCTGGAATGGCTCCCAGAGCACGGATGCGTCTGTTTTGCCGGATATGAAAGCAGGTCCTGCATCGTTAACCGTCATATTCACGTAATTGACATCTTTCTCGGACAGCCCATTCTGAGCGAGCGCCGTCAGCAGGAGGAGATGATCAACTGTGCCAAGCTCGGTCGCAACCGTCTTGCCTTTCAGATCTTTAATCGACGCGATGTCAGGCTTACTTACAATTGCATCGCCGCCGAAGGAATTATCGTTAACAAGTACAGCCTTGAGCCCAATGCCCTTCGATGCCGGCGCAAGCGTGTCGCTCAGCGTCTGGCTGTTCGCATCCACCTTGCCTGTCGAGAGTGCCTGCAAGGAATCGCTGTAGACCGGGAACCATTTGAGATCGACTTTCACGCCATGCTTGTCGAAGAAGCCTTTCTCATCGACGAGATACCAGAAGAACCAGCCCGGCCAAGGACTTAGCGCAATCGTAATCGGTGATTCATCGCCACTTGTGGAAGCATCCTTCGAGCCCCCGCACCCTGCCAGCGTAATGAGCATTGCAGCGAGTACAGCTACCGTAACCGTTCGTTTCATTCTTCTCTTCATTCGTCCCCACTCCCATCGTTTCTCTAGGTCATGCACAATCGGCCTCGCATAACGAGAACCTTTATACAAGAATAGAAAAAGCCTAAGGAGATATCTCCCAGGCTTTTGTCCTTCCGTGTATATGAAGCGAATCGCTCCATACGCCATCTCTCGGACCAGCTGGCACATTGGAGTGCATGCCACGGAACCCTAGACAGCTTGTTGTTCCCAATCGGAATGCGGGGAACCGATATTTAGTTTGTTAGGTAATCTAACATCTATCTTTATATTAAAAGCCAGTTCATCAATGTGTCAACACTTATGTTAGGTTTTATTACATATTTACTTATACCGTCAAGTAATGGCGTATCACTTCATCGTTCAGATCCGATAGGCCGCCCTCCCAGGCTATAGAGCCTTTCTCGATAATGTAGAAGTAGTCGCCAACGCTCTTCACGAACTCCAGACTCTGCTCCGCGAGCAGGATCGACGTCTCTCCTCCTGCCTTGATCGAACGAATCACATCGCGGATATCATCTACGATGGAAGGCTGAATCCCCTCGCACGGCTCATCAAGCAGCAGCAGATCCGGCTCCGAGGCGAGCGCCCTGGCGAAAGCAAGCTGCTGCTGCTGCCCGCCGCTTAAATCCCCGCCTTTGCGGTCGTACATGGCAGGAAGCACCGGGAACTTGGCGACCGCGGACTCCGGTATAGCGCGCTGCTTCTTCCCTCCCGTCGCTTCAAGTCCGAGCAGCACGTTCTCGAACACCGTGAGCTGCGGGAAGATTTCGCGCCCCTGCGGCACGTAGCCGATCCCTTTCTTCGCCCGCTGCCCCGGCGGCAGCTTCGTCAAATCATCGCCTTTGTAAGTCACCGATCCCCGGCGCGCTTTGAGCACGCCCATAATGCTCTTCATGAGCGTTGTCTTGCCGACCCCGTTGCGCCCGAGCAGGCAGACCACCTGCCCCGGCTTCACTTGGAGCGTCACCTGCCTTAAGATGACGCTCTCCCCGTAACCCGCATCAAGCTGTTGAACGGCTAGCATCGGCATCCCGCCTTTTCCCTAAATACACTTCCGCCACGCGGTCATCGCGCTGCACATCCTCCATTGACCCTTCCTTCAACAGCCGGCCTTCATGCATGACGGTCACCTTGCTCGCGAAGCTGCGCACGAACTCCATATCGTGCTCCACGACGACAATCGACTGCGTCTTGCGAATATGCTGCAGCAGCTCGCCGGTTTTCTCTGTCTCCCGGTCGGTCATGCCAGCTACAGGCTCATCCAGCAGCAGAATCTCCGGCTCCTGCAGCAGCATCATGCCGATCTCGAGCCACTGCTTCTCGCCATGCGACAGCCCGCCGGCACGCCATGACGCCTTCCCTTGCAAGCCGACCATTTCGAGCTGCGCCGCAAGACGGTCCGCCTCCTCTGAGCGCAGCCTGGCGCGCAGCGAAGCGAAGACGCCACGGTTCTGTTTCATCGCGATCTCCAGATTGTCGTAAACAGTGAGCGATGGGAAGATCGACGGCGTCTGAAACTTCCGGCCGATGCCAAGCTCGGCAATCTGGTGCTCCCGCTTCCGCGTAATATCGACACCGCCGCGCAGCGTTACTTTGCCCGAGGCTGGCTTTACTTTGCCGCAGATGACATCCAGCATCGTTGTTTTGCCCGCCCCGTTCGGTCCAATGAGAAACCTCAGCTCGCCGCGCGTCAGCGTCAGGTCCATTCCTTGCACCGCCTTGAAGCCATCGAAATCGACCGTTACTCCATCACACTGCAGGATTACGGACTCCATTTGCTCGCTCATCCGATTCCTTCCTCCTTCCAACAAGCCCCTTCAAACTGCCGAACAGTCCCGCAGCACCCTTCGGTAGGAACACGACGACGACCACAAACAAAGCGCCCAGGAACAACGTCCACATGTCCGGATATGATTCACTGAACGTGCTCTTCGCCGAATTAAGCAGCACCGCTCCAAGTACAGCGCCGCCTAGCGTGCCCCGCCCGCCGATTGCTACCCAGAGCACCATCTCGATCGACGGCACAATGCCCATCATTGAAGGAGAAATAATGCCGACATGCAGCACGAACAGCATACCCGCAACACCTGCGAGGGCAGCTGAGATCGCGAAGGCAACCATCTGGTAGATCGCCGGATTGTAGCCGATGAAGCGCACCCGATTCTCGCCGTCTCTGATTGCGCGGAGCACCTTGCCGAAGCGGCTCTTCACAAGAAACCGGCAGAGCAGGAAAGCGCCAATGAGCACTGCTACCGTTGCAAAATACAACCATCGCTTCGTTTCCGGCGATGCGAGCGAGAACCCGAACAGCTTGCTGTAGCCGGTAACGCCGTTGGTTCCGCCCGTATACGCCTGCTGCCCCACGAACAGCGTGACCGTGATAATCACGAGCGCCTGCGTCAGAATCGTGAAGTAGACGCCGCGAATTCGATTGCGGAACGTCACATAGCCAAGCACGAGCGCCAGCAGCGCCGGGAGCAGTATGCCGGCTGCAATCGCGAAGCCAATCGACTCGAACGGCTTCCAGAACCAAGGCAGTGCAGAGAGCCCGCTCCAATCCATGAAGTCCGGCAGCTGCCCGCCGCTTGCTTCGAGCTTCAAATACATCGCCATCGCATAGCCGCCAAGGCCGAAGAATACTCCGTGGCCGAGACTGAGAATGCCTGTATAACCCCAGATCAGATCAAGCCCTAATGCCACGATGGCATACGCCAGAAATTTCGCCAGCAGGTTAAGTCGGAAATCGCTGAGCACAAGCGGCGCGCAGAACAACACGGCTGCCGATGCTACATAAACCGCCAAGAGCCATAACCGCCGGGAGGATAATATTCGCAGCTGCATGCCTTCACCACCTTTCGAAGTAGAAGCTTATGCTTAGTTATCGAGCGAACGGGAGCGCATCGCCACAAGACCGCTGGGCTTCCACTGCAAGAAGGCAACGATGCATACAAACACAAGCACCTTCCCGAGCGAGGCCGTCGTCCAATATTCAAACAGCGTATTCGACATGCCGATGCCAAGCGCGCCGAACACGGTGCCGACGAGCTTGCCGACGCCGCCAAGCACAACAACCATAAAGGCATCCACAATATAATAAGTGCCGATTGACGGCCCGATTGGTCCAATGAGTGTAAGCGCGCAGCCTGCTATGCCCGCAATGCCTGATCCGATCGCGAACGTCATCGCATCGACGCGGCGCGTCGAAATGCCAAGGCATGCCGCCATCTCCCGGTTCTGCATGACCGCCCTCATGCGACGTCCGGAATGGCTCCGGTATATATACACGTACATGAGGAACAAACAAACTAGCACCAGACCGAGAATGAACAGCCTCTTGTACGGAAACACGACGCCTCCAAGCGCGGTCACGCCGCCGTTCAGCCATGCCGGACTCGTTACGCCCACGTTAGGCGCACCGAATATGCTGCGTGCAATTTGTTGAAGCATGAGGCCGACGCCCCAAGTAGCGAGCAAGCTATCGAGCGGGCGCCCGTATAGAAAGCGGATGAGGCTCATTTCGAGGACGATACCGAGTAAGAAAGCAATGATGAAGCTCGCCGGAATGGCGAGAACGAAGTACCAGCCGAAGAGTGAGGCGGGCATGTAAGAGGTAAACAGATTTTGCACAACGTAGGCGGTGTACGCCCCTATCATAATGAGCTCGCCATGCGCCATATTAATGACTTTCATGAGCCCGAACGTAACCGATAGCCCTAGAGCGATCAGCAGCAGAATCGAGCTGACGCTAATTCCGTTAAACAGCTGCAGTACAACAACGTCCATGTACCCACCCCTTATACTAAGAGCAAACCGGCCGCGCCGCCGGCAGTAATAGAAGCGGCGGCGCAGCACGATTACTAAATTGCACTTTACGGGTTCTTACTTGCCTGCAGTTAAGCTAGCCGCCCATGAGTAGCCCTTCAGGAATGGATCCGGCTTCACCGGCTCACCGGAATTCCACACTTCCTTGAACTGACCATCCGGCTGCACTTCACCGATCCGAACGGTTTTGTACAAGTGCTGGGTCTCCCCGTCAATCTTCACTTTGCCCTCCGGCGCATCCCATTCGAGTTCCTTCGCCGCAGTTTTGACTTTCTCAACGTCGGCGGAGCCCGCTTTCTCGACGGCTGCTGCCCACAGGTAGACGGCATCGTAGCCTGCTTCGATCGGGTCGGCGGTTACACGGTCCTCGCCGTATTTTTTCTTATAGTTCTCTACGAAGGTTTTGTTAGCAGGGGTGTCTGTTGTTTGGTAGTAGTTCCATGCGGCGTATGTACCAGCGAGTACGTCTGTGCCGATACCGCGAATTTCTTCTTCTGCGACGGAGACAGACAATGTTGTGAGGTCTTTGGAGGTAATGCCGGCATCCTTCAACTGCTTGAAGAACGCGACGTTGCTGTCACCGTTCAGCGTGTTGAACACGACATCCGGCTTCGCTTCTTTGATCTTAGCAATAACGGTTGCATAGTCGGTATGACCGAGCGGCGTGTATTCTTCGCCCGCGAGCTCTCCGCCTTCAACCTTGAGTTGTTCTTTGATGATTTTGTTCGCTGTGCGCGGGAATACGTAGTCTGAACCAAGGAGGAAAAATTTCTTGCCGTGGTTTTGGAGGAGCCAGCTGACAGCAGGTACGATCTGTTGGTTCGTCGTAGCGCCGGTATACATGATGTTCGGTGATTGCTCTAACCCTTCATACTGTACCGGATACCAAAGCAGCCCCTTCAGCTCTTCGAATACCGGCAGCATCGCTTTACGGCTCGAGGACGTCCATCCGCCGAATACCGTCGCGACTTTATCTTCGGAGATCAGCTTCCGCGCCTTTTCCGCAAAGGTCGGCCAATCCGATGCGCCGTCCTCAACGACAGGCACTATCTTCTTCCCGAGCACGCCGCCTTTTGCGTTGATTTCGTCGATCGCCATCATTTCCGAATCTTTGACCGACACCTCGCTAATAGCCATTGTGCCGCTGAGAGAATGAAGAATACCAACTTTAATTTCCCCACCGCTGGTTGAATCTGTCGTCTGCGCGGCCTCATTCGTGGATGCAGCTTTATTATCGTTTGTACTGCATCCCGCGAGCGCCAAGCATAATGCAATGAGTACAGCCGCACTGCCTTTCGCCTTCCTGCTCCTCATTCTCCCACTCCCAATCCCTATTTTCTTTTTCTCTATTCCGAACGTTTTTCTGGATTTGGTTTCCATCGTTCGTGGTCTCATTATAAAATCCACTCTGGAGTGATGTCAATAAACTTTACATAAAAGAATCAAATTTTCTTTGTTCGAAACCAAAACGCTTGATTCGATCAAATTTATGTTACTTAAACTCACAAATTAAATGTGGAATGACGGTCGATCTTCAATATATTACATGTATATAACATATTGAAAGCAAAAAAAAACCGGACAAGCAGATTACCTGCTTATCCGGCGCTAAATCATCTTCCACTCTGCACATGGGACCTACTTCACGAATGCAATACAAACCGGCTTATTCGTCTCGATGCTATGCCCCGTTGGCTGTAATTCACCTGTCGCCTGGTCGATTCGGTAAGTGACGATGACGCTCGACTCCTGATTCGCAGACAGCAGATACTGACCGTCCGGCGATATCGCGAAGTTGCGCGGCGTCTTGCCGCCGCTTGGCGCGATCTGCACAAGCGTAAGCGAACCGTCCGCTTCCACGCGATAAACCGCAATGCTGTCATGCCCGCGATTCGACGCATACAAGAAGCGTCCGTCAGCGGACACATGAATGTCGGCACAGGTGGTCTCTTCAGCGAACGATTCCGGCAGCGTTGAAATCACCTGTTTCAATGTCAGCTGCGATCGTTCCCCTTCGTAGCTGTAGACTGCAACCGTGCTGTCCAGCTCGTTAATCACGTACAGGATTGGCTGCTCCGGATGGAACGCCATATGCCTTGGACCCGCTCCCGGAGCCGTAGCTGTCGCTCCCTGCTTAATCAGCTTCTTCGCCTCCGAATCAATCCGGTACGAGACGACTTCGTCAGTACCAAGATCGGCAACGAGCACGTAACGTCCTGACGGATCAACAATCGCGGAATGAGGATGCGGCGTTTCCTGGCGATCATCCCGCGGCCCGCGGCCTTCATGCGCGATATGATCTGCAAGTGTCACCGAGCCATCCTCGCCGAGCGCGTACAGACTAAAGTTGCCGCCTGTATAATTCGTCACGACAAGCAGCTGCTCACTCTTGTCGAATTCGACATGGCATGGCGAACCGCCAAGCGTGGATACATCATTAATCGCAGTCAGCCCGCCATTATCGCCTGTCAGCGCATAGCTCAGCACCGCACCGGGTTCCACGCCGGTTTCGCTTACCACATAGAGATGAGTGCCTGCATCATTCACACGCATGAAGGATGGATTATGAATGCCCGCTAAGCCGGACAACCGGCTGATTGCACCCGTCTCCGTGTCCAGAGCCATGGCCGATACGCCCTCTTGCTCCGCCGAAGAATAGGAACCTACAAAGAATAGCTGCTGTGTCACTTAATGACCTCCTAAGAATTAGTATGATGAAGTCAAAACAAGCTCAGCCCTTCATAGCGCAGGCTGAGCTTGTCTTGTTGTTACCGCACCTTCAACGATTGCTCTTGATTACTTCGTTTCCGTTTTCTTGTCGGCATTTGTATTCGTATTCGTGTCTTTGTTCGTATTCGTGCCAGAGTTCGTGCCGGAGTTCGTACCGCCAGTCGCCGGCGTTTCTGCCTTCGGCAGGTCAATCTTCGTAATGAGCTTCGGCAGCTCGTCCGTCATGAATTTGTTCAAATTCGCGGATGCCAACGTCGACTTGATCTCCGTCTTATCCGCATCCGTCAGCTTATCGAACGCAGTCGGCGTACGCTTCTCTACCAACATGACATGGTAGCCGTACTGTGTTTTCACCGGATCGCCGATTTTGCCGACTGGCTGCTTGTTCGCAGCATCTTTAAATTCCGCTACCCAAGTCTTCGCTTGTTGGTCTGCATAGAGGCCGCCGTTATCCTTGGAACCTGGATCCTCGGAATACTTCTTCGCAAGCGCTGTCCAGTCGCCGCCTGCATCTAGCTGAGCCTTCACTTCCTTGGCAATCTTCAGCGCATCCGCATCCTTACGCTTCTCCGCGCCTGTTGACGGATCCACAGTGCTAATCAGAATTTGACGAACCGACACGACATTATAATCGTCTTTCGTTGTGTCATATTGCTTCTTTACTTGATCATCCGTAATTTTGCTCTCTTGATTCTTCATGATTGTCGAAATCATCGAGAAGAAGTAACGAATGTCACTTTCCTTCAAGCCTGCATCGTCCACTTTCTTCTTCGTGGCCGCATCGGCATCGACCGACTGCTTCAGCTGCGTATAGAATGTGTCTTCATTCTTCTTCTCTTCATCCGTCAACTTCTTGTCGCCTAATTGCTTATACAGAATTTTGTACCCGATATATTCACGCAAGAATTGCTCCTGCAGCTGCGGAATGCTTAGATACATCTCTGTCTGCGGCTGAACAACGCCGAAGAACGTGGAGTAAAGCTTAAACTCCTTATCTGTGACGACACCGTCCTTATAGGTTGCAATCGTCTTGCCTTCTCCAGCTCCTGGTACGCCGCCGCTTTCCTCCTCTTTCTTGCCGCAGCCCGCCATCAGCGTGATGACGAGAACGCCTGCAAGGACAAGCAGGATCGCTTTTCTCCAATTGTTAGTGCGTAGCATTCTGTAGTTCCCCTTTCGATTGAATGGTGTCTTTATAGTGGGTCAAAAACCGTTCCAGCAGCTCAAGCTTCTCTTCCACCTTCAGCCCTTTTCCTCTTAATTGCATAATCGGATAAGGCTCTTGGCCGGTCGAGCGCTTGAATCTGTTCTCTAGCTGCAAGCAAATCATGTCCACCTTCTTGTTGTCGAAACGCTGCTTCTCCCGCTCAGCGAATTTCAAGGTGACATCATCGCTTTTTCCGCTAATTTGCTCGATTCCGCATGCGGCGCCGAACACTTTAAGACGGGCAACCGACAGCAAATTATCGACCGCCTGCGGCAAATCGCCGAACCGGTCAACGAGCTCCTCGCGCAAATCGTCAATTTCCTCAAATGCGCGTACCGTAGCGACTTTCTTATAAATCTCTATCTTCTGTATGCTATCGTAAATATAGGAAGACGGCAAGTAGGCATCAATGCTCATGTCGATCACCGTATTCACTTCTTTCACCGGCGCTTCCACTTCCCCATCCATGCCGGCTTTACGCTTCGCGATTTCATCGGCAAGCATTTGCGAATACAAGTCGAAGCCGACAGAGGCAATGAAGCCATGCTGCTCCGCGCCGAGCAGGTTGCCTGCTCCGCGAATCGACAAGTCGCGCATCGCAATCTTGAAGCCGGAGCCGAGCTCCGTGAACTCCTTAATCGATTGCAGCCGCTTCTCCGCTACCTCGGTCAGCACTTTATCCCGCTGGTACGTGAAATAAGCGTATGCGATTCGGTTCGAACGGCCAACCCGTCCCCGCAGCTGATACAGCTGTGAGAGGCCCATCTTGTCCGCATCATGAACGATGAGCGTATTGACGTTCGGAATATCGACGCCTGTCTCAATGATGCTCGTGCTGACAAGGACATCCGACTCCCCGTCCAGGAAGTCCAGAATCGTCTTCTCGAGCTCCTGCTCGGACATTTGGCCGTGGCCGACCGCCACGCGCGCATCCGGTACGAGCGCATTGATTTGCTCCGCAATCTGATGGATCCCTTGCACCCGGTTATAGAGATAGTACACCTGTCCGCCGCGCGCAAGCTCGCGCTCGATAGATTCGCGCACGAGTGACGGGCTGTACTCGACGACATACGTCTGTACCGGGAACCGATTCTCAGGCGGCGTCTCAATAACCGACAGATCGCGCACGCCCAGCATCGACATATGAAGCGTCCGCGGAATCGGCGTTGCCGTCAGCGTCAGCACGTCGACGTTCGTCTTCAGCCGCTTCAGCTTCTCCTTATGCGATACGCCAAAGCGCTGCTCTTCATCGACAATAAGCAAGCCGAGATCTTTAAAAATAATATCCTGCGACAGCAGACGGTGCGTTCCAATAACCACATCGACTGTTCCCGCCTTCAGCCCTTTCATCGTTGCGGTCTGATCCTTCTTCGAACGGAACCGGCTCAGCACCTGCACGTTGAACGGGAAGCCCGAGAAGCGCTCGCGGAACGTCTCGTAGTGCTGCTGCGCGAGAATCGTCGTCGGCACGAGAATGGCCACCTGCTTGCCCTCGATTGCCGACTTGAATGCCGCCCGTACCGCAACTTCTGTCTTGCCGTAGCCTACGTCGCCGCAGAGCAGACGGTCCATCGGACGCGCGATCTGCATATCCTTCTTGATCTCGCTGATGGCACGCAGCTGATCCTGCGTCTCGTCATACGGGAACATCGCTTCGAAATCCTGCTGGTACGACGTATCCTGCCCGAATGCAAAGCCTGTCGTCGCCTGACGCTCCGCATAGAGCTTAATAAGCTCGTCAGCGATGTCCTTAACGGACGACTGCGCCTTGCTCTTCACCCGCGTCCATTCGCTGCCGCCAAGTTTATACACCTTCGGCTCTTTCTCTTCGGAGCCGACATATTTCTGAATCAGGTCAATCTGTTCAATCGGAACGGACAGCTTGTCGCCGCCCGCATATAGAATATGCATGTAGTCCTTATGGATACCGGCAATTTCAAGCGTGCCGATTCCCATATACTTACCGATGCCGTGGTTCTGATGAACGACATAATCGCCGACCTTCAGCTCCGTATAGCTCTTAATGCGCTCGGCATTGTCTATCTTCTTATCGAGGCGGCGCGCCTTGCGCTGCTTCTGCGAGAACATCTCACCTTCGGTGATGACAATAAGATGAATGGAAGGCAGCTCAAAGCCGCTCTGGAGGTTGCCCTCAATGAGCGTAGGCGGTTCGATACCGTAATCGTGCAGCACACGGCGCATCCGGTCCATCCGCTCTGCATTGCCTGCAAGCATGATAACCGTTGCACCTGTTTTGCGCCAGCGTTCCATCTCTGCCTTCAGCACGTTCATTTGCCCGTGGAAGTTCTGCATCGAACGGCAGACGACATTCAGAATATTCTGCGGCTGCGTGTGTGGGATTTGTCTTAAAAATAACGATAAGAACAGCGTTTGGAACGGACGGTGGAACAACACATCATCCGATGGGCGCGCCAAAGCAAGCGCAGGCAGCGCTTTGCCATGCGTCATCAGATGCGTCGCCCACTCTGCCTCATCTCGCTCGAGCTGGCGGCCCGTCTCAATGAGACGCGTAGGCTCGTCGTAGATGAGCAGCGTTTCCTTCGGCATATAATCGAACAAGGTTTGCCGCTCCGGGTAGAGCAGCGAAATATATTTATAAATTTCCGGAAAATAATGATGCTCCCGCAGCTTCTCGATTTCCGAGCCGATCTCCGAGCGCAGCCGATCCTTCGCCGTACGGTCCGTCATCTTCGCAAGCTGCTGTTCCAGCAGCGACACAGCATGCTCCGCTGCATTCTCGAAGCGGCGCTTATCCGCCATCAACTCCTGGCACGGCGGCACGCTGTAATGCTGCAGCTTCTCAATCGACCGCTGATCAGCCGGGTCGAATGTACGAATGGAGTCGATCTCGTCGTCGAACCATTCAATTCGGTACGGGTGGGCAGAAGTCAGCGGGAAGAGGTCGACAATTCCGCCTCTGACGCTCATTTCGCCTTTGCCCTCTACCTTGTCGACACGCTCATAGCCGAGCTCTACCATTTGCCGTAAGAACGCTTCCAATGATAGCGTCTCGCCGACACGCAGCTCCGCCCGAGCAGATGCCATCACACTGCTAAGCGGCAGGTAGCGTCGGACGCCGGAGAACGGCACGACAACAATCCCGCGAAACCCTTGGGACAGCCGGATCAATACATCCATCCGCTGAGCCAACGTTTCCGGGCTCGATATAGCTGCTTCCGCAGCGACTAATTCATTGGCCGGGTAGAGCAGCACCTCGTCCTCGGACAAGCACTCCACCAAGTCCTCTGCGATCTTCTGCGCCGCGAACATGTTATGGGTGACAACGAGCATCGGGCGATCGAACTCCCGCTTCAGCGCCGCGATCATCACTTGCCTTGATGAGCCTGCGAGCCCCGAAATCAGCTGCTCCTGCATCCCTTTCTTAATCCCGGATACGACGGAACCAAAGTCCGTATCCGCAGTGTAAGCTTCCAGTAATGCTTTCAACTTCAGCGGCACCTCGTTTCTTTCACAACAAACCAATCCCATGAAACTTATTCATTCCTACTGAATGGTTAAAAAAAGAAGCCCCAGCCATGCGCCAAGGCTCTCTTGTCCATACAATTTCATCCCATGCCAACCCGCTATTGCAATGGATTGGATACAAGCAGCAGCTCGGGATTGCTATCAATCGCCTCGCGACAATAATCGCAAACGACATTGACCGTAACGTCGCCATTTGGATTATAGGCTATTATATCGCTGCGCTCTTCGGGGGTCAAGAAATGGAAACCGAGCTGGATTTCCGATACATGCTCACTGTTGATCGACCCCATGGCAGATTTACAGTGCCGGCAAACATAATTTACAGCCATATTTATGCCTCCTGAGTAGTTGTTATACCCTGGCCTTCGAACTTTCTCTGATATCCGTGAGCCTCTCTCACGGTTCAGTTATACTTCCAAGTTCGCTGCTCGGGTCTGCATCCTACCCTCAGTATGCCCTCATACGGTGAAATTTAACGGTTATATTTGGCCATCGTCCGCTCGAACGAATTCGTTAATCCGAACTCAATTGCATCGCAAGACTCTTCCACCATGCTTTTCAGCAGGTCGCCCTCGCTCTTCGGGAAGTTCGAGAGGACGTAGTCCGATATGCTCATCCCCGGCTGCGGGCGCGAGATACCAAGGCGAATCCGGTTGAAGTTCTGCGTGCCGGTATGCTGAATGATAGATTTGATGCCGTTGTGGCCGCCTGCGCTGCCCTGGTAACGAAGACGGATCTTGCCCGTTGCTGTATCCAAGTCATCATAAACAATAATCGCATCCTCGAGATCGGCTTTATAATAATCCATGAAGCCCCTTACTGTCTCTCCGGATAGATTCATATACGTCATCGGTTTAATAAGCGCGACTTTCGTCCCGCCCACATTGCCTTCGCCGATTAAGCCTTTGCATTTGCTCTGTGTAACATTGATGCCCCAGCGCTTCGCGAGCATATCCACGACCATAAACCCAACGTTATGCCGTGTGCCTTGATAGGCGGTGCCGGGGTTGCCGAGTCCGACAATCCATTTCATGCTGAACCTTCACTCCTGCTCTACTACTCATATTCATGCTGCCTGCGCAGCGAAACCCGTTGTCCCATTATTTTCTACAGCGCTAGTCCAATTACCTGCGAGCGTTTAAGAAAATAAAACAAAAGGGCTGCTTCTTGCCCGCAGCCCTTGATTATTATTTTTCGAATCTGACTGCGTGCATCTCTGCTTCATGCGCACGCTGCTCGGCTTCGTGTGCTTCCACGGCTGCATCTTGCGCTTCCTCGGCCGACAGCTCAAGCTGTGGCGCCAGAATCGTCACGATCACCTGATCGCCATCCAGCTTCGTCGTCACACCCGCTGGCAGCTGAAGGTCTGATATCAGCAAATTCTCGCCAATGCCGAGGCTTGCCACATTCACTTCAATCAGCTCCGGTATGCGATCTGGCAAGCATTGAATCTCCAGCTCATGCAGCATCGGTTGCAGAATGCCGCCTTCGCGAACACCGACAGAATCGCCGATAATTTCAAGCCGTACCGGCGTCTTGATCGTCTCGTTCATATTCACTTGATGGAAGTCGACGTGAATGACTTGACGCGACAGCGGTTCCCGCTGCACTTCATTCAGCATCACAGGTTGCTTGCCTGCGCCTGGAATGTCCAGCTCCAGCAAGGAATGCGGATGTGAGCGCAGCAGCGCTGCCAGATCCTTCTCATTCACCGATACATTAATCGGTTTGCTTAGCTTTGTTCCATATACGACGCCTGGCACGCTGCCCTGCTGTCTCATCGTTCTCAATTGGCCGCTGGTCGATAACGTCCGTTCTTCTGCACGAAATGGTATAGCCATGTGGAACCCTCCTCGCGAAATAGATTCCATATATTCATACCCATTCCTGTGCTGAAATAAACGAACAATTCCTCTCCGCGATCCTTTACCTTATCCTTTGGACTTGCTGTCCTTCCGTGCCTTCGCCCGTCCGCGCAGCTTCTCTGCATAGCCTGGCTTATTCACTTGACGCTCGCGCGCAATCGCCACGTCATTCTCCGGTACGTCCTGCGTAATCGTCGAACCTGCCACCACATAAGCACCGTCGCCGATCTTCACAGGTGCGATTAGGTTCACGTTGCTGCCGACGAACGCACGGTCGCCGATCTCGGTCAGCGACTTGTTATAGCCGTCATAATTGACGGTGATCGCGCCGCAGCCGATGTTAACGTCCTTGCCGACCTTCGCATCGCCTACATAGCTCAGATGGGACACCTTCGTGCCTTCGCCAAGCTCAGCATTTTTGATCTCTACGAAATCACCAATCTTCACGCCTGTGCCGAGCTTCGCGCCCGGACGCAAATAAGCGAACGGTCCTACCGCGCACTCGTCGCCGATAACCGCTTCAGTCGTTACCGACTGCTTAATAGTCACTCCGTTACCAACCTTCGTATCCGTCAAATCCGCATTCGGTCCGATGACGCAATCTTCCCCGATCACTGTGCTGCCGCGCAGGATGGAGCCTGGGTAGATAACCGTATCCGCGCCGATCACAACGTCTGCTTCAATATAAGTCGCCGCTGAATCTACAACGGTTACCCCGTTGATTTGATGCTTCCGAACGATACGCGCGCGCATGAGCGCTTCCGCTTCGCCAAGGCCCACGCGGTCATTAACGCCGATACCTTCTGCGAAATCCGGTGTGCAGTACGCTCCGACAATCTCGCCTGCTTCACGCAGAATCTCCATGACATCTGTCAGGTAGTACTCGCCTTGTGCGTTCTGATTCGTTACCTTCGCGAGCGCCTGGAAGAGCTTCTTATTATCAAAGCAGTACATGCCCGTGTTGATCTCCGTAATTGCCGCCTGCTCCGGCGAGCAATCCTTCTGCTCCACGATGCGCAGCACATTGCCCGCTTCATCGCGGATAATGCGACCAAGGCCCTGCGGATTCGGCACAACCGCCGTCAGCACTGTAGCTGCCGCTTCATTCTTCGTATGGATATCGAGCAGTGACTTGATCGTCTCTGATGTAACAAGTGGCGTATCGCCATATAGAATAACCGTCGTGCCGGACTCTTCGCCAATCAGCGGCTCTGCCATCTGCACCGCATGTCCTGTACCTAGCTGCTGCGCTTGAAGAACAAACTCCGCGCCTTCGCCCAAGTACGATTGCACGGCTTCCGCACCGTGGCCGACCACAACAACCGTCCGCTCGCAGTTTGCGTCTCTCACTGTCTGCAGCACGTGACCGACCATCGGTTTGCCGCATACGGGATGAAGTACTTTATATAGTTTCGATTTCATTCGTTTTCCTTGACCTGCTGCTAGAACAACCGCCATAACTTTCAAAGAGAATCCCTCACTCTCACCTTATACAATCACGTATCGTTAGTTAAAGCCTCACCTTAATTGGCTATTATATGCTCATTCAATAAATGCTCTACTGAATATAGCGTATTACAAGACAAAAGAAAAGAGAGCCCCAAAGGGCTCTCTTCGCTTTATTCTAAGTACTCTGTTGCTTACGCGCCTTCTTCAATTACTTCCTCTTCCGTTGCAGCACGCTCGTATTCAGCGAGTACGGCAGCTTGAATCTTCTCCCGCGTCGTCGAAGAAATTGGGTGTGCGATATCGCGGAATTCCCCATCAGGAGTACGCTTGCTTGGCATTGCCACAAACATTCCATTGTTCCCGTCTATCACGCGAATATCGTGAACGACAAATTCATTGTCAATGGTAATCGAGGCGATTGCCTTCATCCGGCCTTCGGAATTTACTCGGCGGAGTCTAACATCGGTTATTTGCATCTGTGTTCACCACCTTTATCCATCTAAGACTTGGTGTAGTACATTCCACATTTCAATGCAAAATCCTTCACAAGTTTGGAAAATAAATGATAAGTTTTAAATTTTTTTTAAAGTCTGAATATTATCTCCGAAGATTCGACTTATATCGATACGATAAGCTCGATTTCGACAAGTACGTCCTTGGGAAGCCGCGCCACTTCTACAGTTGAACGAGCTGGCTTATGATCGCCAAAGTACGAAGCATAGATGCTGTTCAGCGCAGCGAACTGATTCATATCTTTAATGAACACGGTTGCCTTCACAACATCTGCGAATGCAGCGCCCGCTTCCGCGAGAACAGCTTCCAGGTTGCGAAACACTTGATGCGTCTGTTCTTCGATACCGCCCTCAACGAGCACGCCTTCCGCCGTCAGCGGAATTTGACCGGATGTGAACAACAAATTTCCAAGCTTCATCGCTTGGGAGTAAGGACCGATCGCGGCTGGCGCTTTATCGGTTGCAATCATTTGCGGCTGTGCTTTCATGTGCAAGAAATCCTCCTCTAGTTTGCGTTACCTGTAAAATAGTTCCCCGGTACAACCGTCGTCTGCTTCGACTTCATATCAACGGCAGTCAGCTTCGCCAGCGACACGTAGTCTTCCAGCAGCCTCTCTTCGCTCTCAAGCTCACCGGTCTCGACGAAGACGCCGACTCCCGCTACCTTCGCGTTAAATTCATAGAGCAGATCCATCATGCCTTGAATCGTGCCGCCTGCTTTCATGAAATCATCAATTATAAGCACGCGAGCATGCTCCTTCAGCGCGCGCCTTGTAAGCGACATCGTCTGAATCCGTTTATTTGATCCGGAGACGTAGTTAATGCTCACTGCGGAGCCTTCTGTTACCTTGTTATCCCGGCGCACGATGACGACCGGCAAGTTCATGCAAGCCGCCGTAGCATGTGCAAGCGGAATACCCTTCGTCTCAACGGTCATAATAACATCAATATCGAGATGGGCAAAAGCAGTTGCAAACATCCGTCCGACATCCGATAGCAAGCCCGGCTGTCCGAGCATATCAGTCATGTACAAATATCCGCCTGCGAGCACCCGTTCCGGCTGCTCCAGCTGCCTGCAGATGCCATTCATGATCGTGAGCGCCTCAGCGCTGCTCATCTTCGGAATATACTTTACGCCGCCTGCGGCGCCTGCCAGCGTATGAAGCTCACCCAGTCCCTCTTCCTCAAACACTTCTTTAATAATCGCCAAATCTTCACTAATCGACGACTTGGCGGACTGATAGCGATCAGCAAATGCTGTTAGAGAAATTAACGTATGGGGGCGAGTAAGAAGGTATTGCGTCATTTCTACTAACCTTGCACTTCGTTTCAGTTTCTTCAAAACGTACTCCCCCCTTGCTAAACCCGAATATTATAATGATAATATACCATTTTCATACGGATTTAATCAAGACACACGTAGGCTTCATGTCAGCATTCTTACCACGTATACTTCTTTGCAGAAACCTCGGAGCCCATTATAGATCCTTGAGACCTTCGCTTCCTTGCTCACAAGGCCGAATACAGTCGGTCCGCTTCCTGACATAAGAACGCCATCAGCACCAAGACGGTGCATGATTTCCTTCATCTGAAGGACCTCCGGATGAAGCTGTAGCGTTACCGTCTCAAGCACATTGCCGAGATAGGTGCAGACGCCTGCGAACGAGCCGCTCGATATCGCCGAGAGCATGTCCGAAGTCGAAGGATGCTGCTTCAGTTCATTCGCGCGCAGCTTCCCATACACGTCCGCCGTCGATACGTTAATCGGCGGCTTCGCAAGAATGACCCAGCATTGCGGCGGGTTGCTGATCCGCTCGAGCTTCTCGCCCCGTCCGCGGGCAATCGCCGTGCCCCCCGTCACGCAGAACGGCACATCCGAGCCTAGCTCCGCGCCAAGGACACACAGCTCCTCTTCCGAAATGCCGAGCTCCCACAATCGGTTCAGCCCGCGCAGCGTCGCTGCCGCATCACTGCTTCCTCCAGCGAGACCTGCTGCTACGGGTATCTTCTTGTCCAAATGAATGTAGACGCCTTTACGGACGTTATAGCGGTCCTTAATGAGTCTTGCAGCTTGGAACGCCAAGTTCTTCTCGTCCAGCGGTATGTACCCTGCCTGGCTCGATATGATGATCGTATCCCGCGGCAGCTCCTCCATCTCGAGCCGATCCGCCAAGTCGACCATCGTCATAATCATCTCCACCTCGTGAAAGCCATCCTCGCGCTTGCGCTTCACGTCCAGCAGGAGGTTGATCTTCGCCGGCGCTTTCTCATAAATCTTCATATATGATCACCCGTTCATTATCGTTAGAAAACTTATACATCTTTATATTTTATCAAAAGGTCATAAGAAAAGCTAAGATGCGTTTTTGCGCTCATCTTAGCTTCTGTGGAATAGCCTATTAATGCGGGTACTGTCCCGTTTGCTGCTGTGCCGCTTGCACCGCTTGATGCATATAAGCCGGAACGGTTACCCGGCTAGCGGTTGATTGTGTGCGGGAAGATGCGGCATACGATTGCTGCTGCTGTGGTATATACGTGGTCCTGCCAGCCGTCTGCTGAGGCTGATAGGCGTTCGTGTACGCTGCAGGCTGCTGCTGCTGTGCCTGGTATTGCTTCGCCACGGCCTGCTCGGCGAGCTGAATAGCGCGCTTCACCATATTGCCGGCATCCTTCGATTTAATGGCTCCCCAGCCTTCCTTCTGGACGGTATCATAGAAGCCCAGCTCCTTAGCCAGCTGATTCTTCATTTCCTCACTCATCATACTGCGGTTTCTGCGGGACACTGCTCGTCGCCTCCTAATTCTCGGATCGTACGGTTAGTATGTGTTCCCGCAAGACGTTCTCATACAGTAATGGAAGCATAAAAAAAAGTGCAGATGCTGCCAATTAGAGCAAGTTCGCTCCACTAGCATCATCTGCACATGTACTGCAATTGCATTTCTCTTTCCTGCAACTCATTGTATATACGTAATGCGAACTTGACCGTCATCGCTATCAACCGTCACTTCAACGGATTCCGTCAAAATATCAGCGTAGCTGTAGGAAACACGCTTGAACGCATGCTGATCCTGATCAAGCCTGACAATAAATACAGAAGGGTAGATTTCTTCTAACACACCGGTCCGTTCAATAGTCTTTCGACGACCACCGTTTGCACGAAGACGTATTTTGGATCCGACATGGGTTTCCAAACTGCGTTTGATCTCCAATAGCGCATTTTTTGCCATTGTGCACTACCACCTCTTTCCTTGTCCATTATAACCAAAAGGAGGTGGTTTGTCAAAAAATAATAATTATAACAGCGGTCTTCATTCCGTGTCAACAATTATTAAGATTGTTTTAGGAACTCATGTATATTTTATCCGAGCCTTGCCATATTATACGGTTGGCTTCACGCCGACAAGCGCTTTCGGCTTCGGCATGCCCACTCGGAATTTGCCAAGCGTCTCAATGCCGCCAACGCCGTCAATGCCGCTAATCGTGCCATGAATGACATCCGACAGGTTAATGGTCTCCTTGATGGACGTGTAGCTTGCTTTTATCGCGACATAGACCGGATCGAGCGCATGAATGAGCACGCGGCCAGGGGAGCTTGCAAAGTTCGAGCCCGACTGCAGCAGCGCCTCATAGTGGGACTGGCAAGCGCCTGCAATAACGATGAGATTGTCTCTGCTCTTCTCATACTGGCGCGCAATGCGCACGGAGTCGACAAAGTTCTGCGAGTTCTTATAGCTGGCGAGATTGTGCAGCTCATCGCGATTGCTTGTTTTGAGCACGCCGTCATGGCCTGTAATTACGATGATGTCCGGCTTGATTTGCGGAAGCAGGCGATATACGACATCAGCCATCTGCGACTCATGCACATAAACACCGTAAGCAGGCACGCGCATCTGCGTATACAGCTGCATGCTCTTCTTCATATAATTGCTGTCCCCATCCAGATGAAGGACTTTTCCTGGCACCTCAAAATAAGGCTGGTTATCGCTCTGCGCTCGCGCAAGCTCACGCTCCAGCGCCTGCTGCTCACGCTGCTCCTGCATCCGCATGGTAGACTCGCTTGCTTTAATGCGGGCCTGCCTGGCGGCACCTGTCGATTCCGGATCGTTCACTACCGATAAATCGACGATAGGCGCGTCTGCAAGCAGCCGATAGTCGGTTCCCTTTAAGATGACCGTTTCTTCTAACATCGTCGCAACACGAAAAAGGACGTCCCCGCCATAGGATTTGCGGACGACCAGGTCCCCTTGCTTCATGGGCAAATCACCTCTTCGTCTATCCTATGGGGAGACGCCCCGGATGGTGCGCTTCCGATTTATGATTTTTAGGCTTAGAATCCAGCCGCCAACAGCGCTTTGCTGAGCGCCGCAAACTCCGCAAGCGACAGTGTCTCGCCACGGCGCGTAGGGTCAATATTGCAGCTTTCCAGCAGCGGTCCCAGCTGCTCGCGGTTTGCCTTGCCGACGAAAGCGGTCAGGTTGTTCGTCAGTGTCTTGCGGCGCTGTGCGAAGCTTGCCTGCACCGTGCGGAAGAAATGATCCTCATCCTCCACATCGACAGCCGGCTCCTTGCGAAGGGACAGCTTAATAACAGCCGAATCGACGTTCGGCTGCGGAATAAACACCGTATGCGGCACGATGCAGACGAGCTCAGGCACGCAGTAGTATTGAACCGCAACGCTGAGACTGCCGTACTCCTTGCCCCCTGGCTTCGCCGCCATCCGCTGAGCCACTTCCTTCTGAATCATAACGACGATATTCTCAAGAGGCAGCTTCTCTTCCAGCAGCTTCATTAGAATCGGAGTCGTAACATAGTATGGCAAATTCGCCACTACGCTGACACCGGACAACCCTGCGAATTGCTTCTCCATCAGCTCGGGCAGGTTCATCTTCAGTACATCGCCATGCTCGACTTGCACGTTAGGCGTGTCCGCGAAGACATCCTGCAGGATCGGGATCAGCCGATTATCGATCTCGATTGCCGTCACGCGTCCCGCTTCCTGGGCAAGCTGCTGCGTGAGCGCACCAATGCCTGGGCCGATCTCAAGTGCGCCTTTCGTCTCATCCAGCTCAGCTGCACCGACAATTTTGCGCAAAATATTTTGATCGATCAGGAAGTTCTGACCGAGGCTCTTCTTAAATGTAAACCCGTACTTATTAATGATGTCTTTCGTCCGCTTCGGCGATCCGACATCAACGTTCGTTCTTGTTCCTTCTGTCATGGCTGGTCTCCTTCATTAGACTGCTCCATTGCTGCAAGTGCTTGGTCGAACTCCTGGCGCGTAATTCGGAACGTCTGGCAGCGTTTGAAGAACTGCTTCCCGTTCGCATATCCGATGCCTAGCGAGTTGCCCATCGCAAGTCGCCGTTCCGCCGCCTGCGGATGTACAAGCAGCCCTGCACGCATCAGATCGTCCATCGTTACTTCAGCGAGCGTGCCGCTTCCTTCCGCCGCTTCCGTGCGCAGATTCGCCAGAGCGCGGCGAATCGCTTCAGGCGAAGCATTCTCAACGCCGATATCGCCCTTGTAAAGCGCCTCCTCCTGCGGGAGGAACGCGTGCTTGCAGCCTGGCACTTGCTGCGCAACGATCTTGCGGATCCGCTCGCCTGCATGGTCGGGATCCGTAAAGATAATGACGCCGCGACGCTCCATCGCGAGCTTCACGCGCTTCAACACCGCTTCGCCAATCGCGGAGCCGCCCGTCTCTATCGTCTCTGCCTCAACGGCACGTTTAATCGCGACCGTATCGTCTTTTCCCTCTACGACAATGATTTCTTTAATCATGGGACGTTCATTCCTTCCCTTCAGACGAACATACAAAAAGAAGAGGCAATCGCCTCTTCTTATGATGGCATATTTACGTGCAAAATACGATATGAATGAAGAAGAAATACCCATGCATGTGCAAGCTTTATCTCTTCCTACAGCGATTCTGGCTTCTTAGGTCCTAGTATGTAGACCGTAAACCCACGCTTCAAACCGAATTTATCGGCATACGATTCGCTATCAAAGTAAACATCGATCTTGTTTCCTTTAACCGCGCTGCCCGTATCTTCCGCACGACGGAAGCCAATGCCCTCGATATAGACCCACCAGCCGATCGGAATAACCTTCGGATCAACGGCAATTGTCCGGCCTTCCTGCACACGTGCTCCTGATGCGGTAATACCGTATTGCGGGTGATTCTTGCCTTTGCCTGTCGATTCAACGCCGGCTGAATACGCCGTCAGCGTGACATTGCGCAGCACTTTCTTCGAGCTGAACGTTACGCCCCGCTTCGTAAGTGTCGTTACCGCTGGCGATTTGGCAGACAGCACCATCACCTTCGGCTCAGGCTTCTTCGTACCTACTGCAACGACTTGGTCAACAGCAGAGGCCTTCGTCATTTTTTCCACGAGCGTTTGCGATACGAGGATACCGTTCTGGAATACCTTCTCGAACCTCTTCACAATCGTGCCTTTTTTGCCCGTCTGGACAAGTTTTTCTTTCCCCAATGCGAGCTTCGGATCTTCCTTCTTCACGATCGTGAACGGAACCGGATACGCACTCTCAGAGTACTTCTTATCGATCCGAGTAACCGTAATAATCATGTTAGGCTCAAGCGAAGACGTTAAAGGGGGTACGACTTTATCTTGACCACGTACCGATATGTCAGCCTGATTAATCGCTGCCGCTACCGTTTTTTCTGTCGTATACATCGTCTTTGCTTTGCCGTCTGCCTTTACAACTAAAGACACCGCTTGATCGATTACAATGCGGTCGCCATCTTTAATTCCGCCATCTAGCGGCATCGACACTTTGTCAAAAGCGCCGACAGTAATGGCTTGTTCATCCAGTAGGCGTTGAAGGGACCATTGTTTTGTTGAAACAATCGTTTCTCGTCCATTCACTACTACGGACACGTGCTTGTCAGCCGTTCCGTGCAACAACACCAAAAACATGAAAGTCATAGCGATTGAGATCAGAGCGCTTAGAATAATTAAACGCACGTTCTCATGCTTCCATCGCAATGCGAAAGACATGCTGGATGATCGTTTACCATGGGTGGTGTCCTTCATCTGGAGTGCTCCCATTTCTTCGGTCCTCCTTACATAGCCCCGCCGCCTTGTTACGCATGATACTTAGACGCGACTATTGAGATTTAGCGTGCGATATCGCACGCATTTCCAATCTATCTTCACCTCCGTGCCCGTTCCATGATACGCCCTGTGTCGTCACATTATGCTTCATTCAAACAAAAAAGAAGCCCGACGACAGAGGATCTGTTTCGTGGCTTCCCAATTCGACAAAGGGTAAGCATGGATTGCATGCACGAGGTTGATCTCTCTTATTACGCTGGCGAGGTTAGCTGTCGGATTCGGGCGTGAGAGTCGCCCTATTCGCTCGTGACGTTGAGTAGCGTTCAATGGTACTCATAATGCACGTCAGTCGCAAAATTCACCCCAAGAAGAATCTCCATGTTTACTTCTGTTTGTCACGTCACGCAAATCAATTCGATGAACCATCGAAAATTGATTTCGTGTGAACGCAAACCAATTTCGTCGATTGCCAATCGAAATTGATTTCGTTTGATACAAACAGTTTCAACAATTGGTTCCCCCGCTCTCCAAAACTTCGGAGATTAAGCGTTTATTGGAAAAGGAATACAAGTTTTGTTGCTCTGAAATGAATCATACAGTCTAGCGCTGCACATTGTAAAGAACTGATTAATGACGATTTTAACGAATTTTAAGGATAATCCAGTGAATTTAACTTGATTTCAGGGGATAAAGTTAGTTTTTTCAAAGGAATGGTCCCAAATACTTGCTTTCACTTCCATTTTCACTACATTCCAAAACATTTCAGTGCATTTTCGGTCGTGATTTTTGATATTTCTTCCACGGACTTGCCCGTTAACTCCGCCATCGTATTTGCTACAAGACGGACGAAGGCCGACTCATTTCGTTTGCCTCTATGGGGGTGAGGAGTCAAATATGGGGCGTCTGTTTCAATCAAAAGCCGGTCGAGCGGGACATGCGCAAGCACCTCTTTGGGCACACGAGCATTTTGGAATGTAAGCGGTCCCCCGAACGAGATATAGAAGTTCATATCAAGGCACTGTTTCGCCGTTTCCCAGCTTCCGGAGAAGCAGTGCATAACGCCGCCAACTTCCTTCGCTCCCTCTTCACGAAGCAGCCTGACGACATCCTCATGTGCGTCCCGGTTATGGATTACAATCGGCTTCCTCTTCTGTTTCGCAAGCTGTATTTGCTCTCTGAATACGCGCTGCTGCACATCTTTAGGTGAAGTGTCCCAGTGGTAATCGAGCCCGATCTCCCCGATCGCAACAACCTTTGGATGATCGCATAAGGATGCAATCCATTCCAGATCTCCTGGCCGCATATCAATGCTGTCTACGGGATGCCAGCCCACAGCCGCATAGATGAACGAATATTGCTCCGCGAGCGCCATTGTGGTCGGTATCGTTTCCCGGTTAAAGCCGATATTGATAAGCTTATGTACGCCTGCTTCCTGCGCTCTTTCGATAACTTCTGCACGGTCCTCGTCGAATTTCGGCGAGTCCAAATGGGTATGCGTGTCGATTAACATAGGTGCGAAAGTAACTCCTTTCTACATTAAAGCGAATAATTCGCGCAAATTTGCCGGGAGCTTCGACACTGATTCGCGAAGCGGTTCTTCCGGGTAATATAGATGGTACTTGCCTTGGCGAATACCTGTGATGGATCTGATGATATCGGATCGCTCCGAAATCTCCGACAGCTGTTCGTCACGACCCAGCAGCAGAATAGGCGGTTTTTCTTCCTTGCCTGCAGAAGCCGGTGCATCAGGTCGATAAACATCGTAGGGCATGTCATACGGAAAGTCAATTTCCAGATGGTAGTCGGGGTGGAGCCCAATTGCCTTGAAGTGCTCGCGTATCTCTTGCCAAAGCATCTCATCTGCATGGTCCATCGTTACGTATTTATACAGCTTCCGGTTTAAGAATCGGCGGCATAGGTCAGCAAGCACCTCATCCTGCTCATTCACCCATAGGCTGAACGCGGTCTGAACGAGCGCCTCATCAAGTGCCAGATAACCTTCAATATCAATCGTTCCCGCTAATAGCTGTTCCAACGGGCCAACCATCCAATTGAATATGTACCCGGATGCATACAGTTCCTTCGCCCTGCGGAAGATTTGCCGGAGAATAATCTCCGAGCTTCGTGTCACGGGATGAAAATATACCTGCCAGTACATTTGGTAACGCGACATGAGGTAGTCCTCTACCGCGTGCATGCCGCTCTCTTTCACTACAATTCTTCCCTGGTAAGGCCGAAGTACTCGCAGTATTCGCTCCAGGTCGAAAGTGCCGTAGTTTACACCTGTAAAATACGCATCCCGCAGCAGATAATCCATCCGGTCTGCATCCATTTGACTGGAGACCAGACTAACGACAATCGGCTCATAATAAGTCTTGCAGATGACAGCTGCAATCCGCTCTGGATAGGATGAATCATAGGCTTTCAGCACAGCGTTAATTTCTGTTTCTTCTAATAATAGGCTGCATGTCCACTCTTCATGATGCGTGTCAAAAACATCTTCAATGGAATGGGAGAAAGGGCCGTGTCCGATGTCATGAAGCAGCGCCGCGCACAGCGCAATCAGCTTCTCCCCGGCAGGCCAATCCGTGTATCCGCCTCGCTCGAACTGGGAAATGATTTTGCGGGTAATCTCATAGACGCCGAGTGAGTGGGAGAATCGGCTGTGCTCTGCACCATGGAAGGTCAAATAGGAGGTGCCAAGCTGGCGAATACGCCGAAGCCGCTGAAATTCCCTCGTATTAATCAAGTCCCAGATCAAGTGATCCTGTACGTAAATGTACTTATGAACCGGATCCTTAAACACTTTCTCCTCCGCCAATCGTTCCTTGCGCTTACGAGCTGCCATTTCCATCTCACTCCTTCTATCGTTCATCGTTTCGACACAAAAGTCGATCGATTGTCGAATGTTGTCGCAATTTCATTTCCAATCTGATTACAAATATTGTACGATACTAGTAGATGATTTGCTGTTTAATAAAGCAAACCTGACGTCACTGGTCATAATTACCGTCAAATCGTCGTTGACTATTATGGGAAACGTTGGTATTATTAAAGCATAAATTGATGGATTTTGTCGAATCGTGACGATGTAATCTAGTACGAGAGGAAATGATAGATCATGATGAAATCGACAGGCATTGTACGTAAAGTAGATGAGCTCGGACGTGTTGTTATTCCTATCGAGCTGCGCCGTACGCTTGGAATTGGCGAGAAGGACGCACTCGAAATTTATGTAGATGGCGAACGCATTATGTTGAAGAAATATGAGCCTGCTTGCATCTTCTGTGGCAATGCAGAGAACGTAGCTTACTTCAAAGGTAAAATCGTTTGCAACGCTTGTTTGACCGAAATGCCAACTCCTGTTACAAAATAAGAGACAAACTGAGAATTATAGGTTATAATATGTTTATCCATTATGTTAATTCTAACCTTTTTATACTCCTTGATGCCCCCCACGGCCTATATGGCTAGGGGGGTCTTTTTTTTGTCTCCACTTCTTTACTTCTTCATAACTTCATTATATACGTCCCGCTTCTGCATCCCGCGATCTTGCGCCGTTCGCTTGATGGCTTCCTTGCGATCTTCGCCTTGCTCCTCATAGCGGCTCACATGCTCCTCCAGGCTTAGCGCTTCCCACCAGTTCTGCTCGCTTTGTCTCAGCTCTGCCGCTTCTTCCTTGCTTACGCCCGCAATAACGAGACAATACTCGCCGAGCGGTGGATGCTCCTCCAGCCAGCTGATGCATTCCGAGATCGTTCCGCGGGCGACTTCTTCATGACGCTTCGTCAGCTCGCGCACCATCGCTATTCGGCGATCGCCCCACTGCTCGAGCATCACCGGAAGCGTCTTCGTAATCCGATGAGGCGATTCATAGCATAGAATCGTCCCTTCCTGCTTCTGCAGCTGCTTCAGCCAGTTCGTCAGCGGCTTGCGGTCGCGCGGAGGGAAACCGGCGAAGAAGAAGTTATCCGTCGACAGCCCGGATACGATAAGCGCCGATAGCGCCGCGTTGGCGCCGGGAATCGGCACGACCGCTATTCCCCGCTCCGCAGCCGCGGCAGCGAGGTCGGCTCCAGGGTCAGAGATTGCAGGCAGTCCGGCATCACTGACCAGCGCAATTGACTGACCAGTTTCCAGCAACCGGATCAGCTCCGGGCCGCTGGCATCCTTGTTATGCTCGTGATAGCTGACCAGGCGCGTTGAAATTTCAAAATGCGCGAGCAGCTTACGCGTCTGCCGCGTATCCTCTGCTGCAATTAGATCGACTTCCTTCAGCGTCCGAATCGCCCGGAACGTCATATCCTCCAAGTTCCCAATCGGCGTACCGACCAAGTATAAGCTGCCGCTCTCGCCGCGCTCTCCCTCTTTGCTGCTAAAACTCCGTTGTACAATCATTTCCCTGTATTCCTCGCTTCCGCCATAGCAGCCTCTGCAGCTTTATCACCATAATAGATCCGCATCAATTCTTCATTATATTGCCGCTGTTCATTGTATACGATAAGCGGCGGCAGCAGCTTAATGTCTGGCTTCCCGTCACGCAATGCTTCTATAAGCACCATATTCGCTTCCGCATCCTTATGCGGATGAACGAAACGGATGCGCTTCGGCTCCAGCTTCCATTTTCGCATCGTCTCCATAATTTCAACGAGACGGGACGGACGATGGACCATGGCGACACGACCGCCTGTACGAACGAGCCTTGCGCAAGCAGCCACGATATCATCAAGCGTCCCATTACGCTCATGTCTCGCCATTGCGAAATGCTCATTCTCGTTCTGGTCGCCGGACCCTGCCGGCATATAAGGAGGGTTCACGGTCACGACATCATACATGCCTTGGCGCTGTTTGTAAAACTCCCGCAAATCACCTTCATAAATCTTAATTTGCTCAGTCAGTCCGTTAGCCTCTACACTCCGCCTTGCCATATCTGCCAATCGGGGCTGAATTTCCACGGCGTCAATCGATGCTTTAGTCCGTGTGGTTAAGAGCAGCGGTATAACGCCATTGCCCGTGCATAGATCAATAATCTTCCCGCGGGGCGGAACCGCGGCGAAACGCGCAAGCAGCACCGCATCCATCGAGAAGCTGAATACCTCGCGGCTTTGTATAATATATAATTCATGCGTTAATAGATCATCCAGCCGCTCATTCGGCTCTAATTTCACTTCATTGACCACTACTTCTGCTCCTTCACCAGTTGTATCTGCATCGCCTTCTATATGCAAACAAGACCCTAGCAATAAGGGTCTTGTTGTTCAATCTTTATTGAGAAAGGAAAGGCAGAACAAGCAGTCGCCTTCCGTACGCAAATGGCCGTAATACAGATTGCATATATGAAATCCTTCATGATACAGTCTTGCCAAATTGTCATAGCCTTGTCCAACACCAGCTGTATCAGCAGTACCGCTCGGCTCTTCAACTGGCAACGTAATGATCTCCTCATCGACGACAACCGGTGCCGTCACAGCTTTCTTCGGCGTATGGACCGCTGTCTCGCGCTTTAATACTTTGCGCAGCTGCCCATTTTCTATACTGAGCCGGTTGTTGTCTTCGAGGAGCGATTTGATTTTCTCTTTCATTGCACCGATTTCTTGATGCAAGCTTCCCAAGTGGGATTCAAATTCGCTTATTTGACTAAAGATATCTCTTTTCAAGTCTTCACCCCAAGGCTGTGCAGCTTCGGATTTAAGTTAGGCGCGCTTTTCTTACTTTATGACGACATCATCTAGCGGTAGCTCCTTCGGCTTGCCGCCATCGAAGAGCTGTACATACACTGTTTTGGAACCCGCATTGATGCCGGTTACTTTACCTTCTCCATACGATGTGACGACATGTTTGCCAACTGCCGGCAATTCTTCGCGAACACTCTCATAGTTGTCGTGCTCATACTTAAGGCAGCACATGAGGCGTCCGCATAGTCCGGAGATCTTCGTCGGATTAAGCGATAAGTTCTGATCCTTCGCCATCTTGATGGACACGGGCTCGAAATCGCCAAGCCATGTGGAGCAGCACAAGATGCGTCCGCAAGGTCCGATGCCGCCAAGCATCTTCGCTTCGTCGCGCACACCGATTTGTCTTAGCTCGATCCGCGTGCGGAACACGCTGGCCAGATCCTTAACGAGTTCACGGAAGTCAACCCGTCCCTCAGCTGTGAAATAAAAAATGATTTTGTTGCGATCGAACGTAAACTCTACGTCGACCAGCTTCATTTTCAGCTGATGGTCTCTTATTTTATCAAGACAAGTGGTAAAAGCGTTACGCGCCGCCGTCTTGTTCTCTTCGACTATTCTCGCGTCGTTGTCACCGGCTATCCGTATGACTTTTTTCAGCGGTAGGACAACATCCGATTCACCGACTTGCTTCTGTCCAACCACTACTTTTCCGTACTCGATCCCTCTTGCCGTCTCTACGATAACATGCTGCTCTTTATCGATGGAGAACTCGACTGGATCAAAGTAATAGATTTTGCCCGCCTTCTTGAAGCGGACACCAACGACGTTATACAATTCTCACCCCTCCTGTACACGGATTAGGAGCTGCTCAAGCGCAAGCTGCGGCGATACGTTCGCACGCATCCGTTTACCGGCCTCAAGCGTATACTCCATGCAGCTCACCCAGCCTTCTGCCGAGCGCGCGTATGCATGTTTGCCAATCCAATCAAGCTGATCTATAAAAACAATTGCTTCATGTCTTCCTGCCTGAAAATGAATCATATCTTTATACCATAGCACTAATAAAGATAATAGAAGCTGCGGCTGCTCACCGAGCTCTGTCTTAAAAATATGCTGCTGTGCAGACATCATCGCCGCGGTGAACCGGGTCAGACTGTCCTTTCCTAATTGTATCACTACGTTTCTCATTTCTGCAAACCCATTCTGCTGGATAAGCGCCCGGCATGCATCGACGCCAGAGGCAAGTTGAACGGCAGCACGGGCAGACAGCTGAGGAACGCCTTCGTCTGATAGCGTCTGCAGCATCTCCTGCGGTGCGAGCGGAATGAATGGCACGAGCTGTGTGCGTGAACGAATCGTTGGCAGTACAGCTTGTCCATTCTCCGTTAACAGGATTGCAACGACCGGAGATTGCGGTTCCTCCAGAAACTTCAGCAGGCTGTTTGCCGCTTGAAGCGTCATCGTCTCGGCACGCTGCACGATATAAACTTTACGGTCTACATTTATATTTCGATAAGCAAGCTCCCGCCTAAGCTCGCGAATTTGGTCGATTTTGATGGAATTGCCGTCAGGCTCAACCAGATGGAGATCCGGTTGATTGCCATGCTCGAATTTGCGGCATTCCAGGCAGTGACCACAAGCGTCGTCTCCTCCGCTTTGGCAGAATAGCGCCTTGGCAAAAGCCATCGCCATTTGCATTCGCCCACTACCTGAAGGACCGCTGAATAGATAGGCATGCGACACTTTGCCGCTAGCCAGCGCATATTGCAAAATGCGTTTCGCTTTCGGTTGCCCCGCAAGCTCAGCAATGCTCATACTCGTTAATCCTCTCTAGAAAAACAGGTTAATCAATATTCCGCGGATATCTCCGATCTTCTGAAGCAGCTCAAGTCTGCCTTCCTCCGATTCCAGCAGCTCTTCGCCCATCTGAATCAGATTCGTATCCAGCTCCTCAAGCAGCTTATACCGCTTCGTACGTCCGCGACGATCGAATCCACGCGTTTCTTTCATCCCAACGCCGCGACGAACCGTATCTTCAAGAAACTGCTTTATCATCTGACGGTATAAGCGCAACTCCCTCACCGTCATTGAACGAGTCAAACGCTCGCCTTGATTATGAATATCTTGCAGCTTCATTTGAAGCTCTTCAATCGTTCTTTGCTCATCCTGAAAATTCATCACATCAGCAAAGTTCTTAGGCACAATCGGCTTTGCACCTAGATCCGGCCGCGTACGATCCTGACCTAGTGGCCGCCAGCCCGGATTAATCTTCATTATGCTTCACGCCCAATCAGAAATGTTCGAAACGTTCTACTGGTACGACGAATACGGCTGCGCCGCCCACTTGTACCTCGACCGGGAAAGGAATATATGCATCAGTCGTGCTGCCCATCGGGGATACTGGAGAAACCAGCTGATCGCGGACTTTACAATTGGATCGAATGACCGTGAGCACCTCATGTACTCGTTCATCTTCGATACCGATCATGAATGTTGTATTTCCTGCTCGCAGGAAACCGCCTGTACTGGCCAGCTTAGTGGCACGGAAGCCCTCTCTTACTAGTGCATTCGATAACCGGTTGCTATCCTTATCTTGTACAATCGCAATAACTAATTTCATTCGAATCCCTCCCAATTATAGTTCCTTTCTGCGGAAGACATTTCTTGCACTTTAATTATTTTGACATCGAGTGCAATTAATCCTTTAAATTCGTGTATTTATTATCTCAATCACGTCACGAAGCACGTTTTCCACCGTTTGTTCGGCATTTACGCGTATAATGCGATTCGGCTCATTCGCCATCAGCAGCTGATAGCCTTCGCGCACCCGTTCGTGAAATGCGAGTTCCTCCAGATCAAGCCGATTTACTTCACGACCCTTTGTACTATTAATTCGAGCAAGGCCGGCTTCCGGCGATATATCCATCCATATTGTCAAATCCGGCATCACACCATCGATGGCAAAATCATTAATAGAACGTACCTCTGCAATGCCAAGCCCGCGCGAGTGCCCCTGATATGCAAGGCTGCTGTCGACAAAACGGTCACAGATGACGATGTCACCTCTATTCAGTGCCGGTATGACGATCTCGACAAGATGCTGCCGTCTTGCTGCCGCATATAACAGCGCTTCTGTTCGCGCATCCATCGCTGTATTGTTCTTATCGAGAATGACGCTGCGGATCTGCTCCGCAATTGGACTGCCGCCTGGCTCTCTCGTAGAGAGCACGTTTCTTCCCCGGTGCTGAAGCGCTTCAACAACCCCGTTGATCAGTGTCGTTTTTCCTGCTCCTTCTCCGCCTTCAAACGTCAAAAACATTCCTTTTTCCACCAAAAGTAACTCCTCTTATCCGTTAATACCCTTATCATATCAAAGCCAATCAGGTGCGTAAACGATTAGCCCGTCCGCAGCACCGTGATCGTCTGCATCGTCGGATCAGTAGCCCCTTGGCATCTGGCTCCATGCTGGACAAGCCGCTTGATCATAGCAATGGCGTCAGCCGTAATACGCTCACCCTCATAGAGAAGCGGTATGCCTGGCGGGTAGGGTATGACGGCTTCTGCTGCGAGCATGCCCTCAGCACTTGATAGCTCCACGACTTCTACTGCACTCGATTGCGCTCCAGCCCCTCTTCGCGAGAATAGCACAGGCTCCGACACCGAATGACTGAAAGCAATGGTTTCGTCAGTCTGCCATGGTAGATCAGCTGGAAGTCCCTCTCCCTCTGCAGCGGCAATCGCCACAAACGCTTGCTTCAACCGCTCCACATCGGATATTTCCGCTCCCATACCGAATAACAAGACCACATATTGAATGTCAGCCATCTCCGCATAGCAACCGTAGCTCTCTAATTGTCGCAACAGCTCGAAACCAGAGTGCTTCCCTGTCTTGCTTCGCAGTACAATACGCAGGGGATCGACGTGCACATGAAGACCGTTGCCTTTACTCACTAAGGATGAAGCAAGCTCATAATGAGCCGATTCCTCCATAACCCATTGTCGAAAAGCATCCGCTGCCGCAATTCCTCGCTCGAATAACCGCTCGCCAGCACTATCGATTACTGCTCTCGCAATATCAAGAGATGCCATGATTGGATAGGATGGGCTCGAGCTTTGCACCATTCTCAGAGCTTCCGCTAGTGCTCTACGGTCGATCTGAGGCCCTTGCACATGCAGCATGGCTCCCATTGTGAGAGCAGTTAACGTCTTATGCGTAGACTGTACAACCGCATCAGCCCCTGCCTGAATCGCCGAACGAGGAAACCTCTCATGCAAGCCGTAATGCGCCCCGTGGGCCTCATCAACAAGAAGCATTTTGCCATAACGATGAACGAGCTGGGCATACGGCTCTAGATCCACGCTTAGCCCATAATAACTTGGATTGGTCAGGAACACAGCCTTTGCTTCCGGATAGCGCACAAGCGCCTCCTCAACTTGTTCCAGGCTCGGCACGACATCTAGTCCGCTGCCAAGCTCCTTATGCGGCATGATGAATACCGCTCTAGCTTCAGCTAGCTTTAGTCCATTTAGAACCGACTTATGGGCATTGCGTTGTACAATAATGAGGTCTCCCACATCACATACCGCAAGCACCATTGCCAGATTGCCTGCTGTGCTGCCCCCAACTAAGAAAAAGGTTTGTTCTGCTCCAAACGTTGCAGCAGCTAATTGCTGAGCCTCTTCTATAACGCCGGACGGCCCATGCAGATCGTCCGTCATCGACAATTCCGTTACATCCAGCTGCATAATCGCTTGATAGACTTGCAGCGCTTGCTCATCACTCGTGCCTTCCAGTAAGGACAACGATGTGCCATATTTATGTCCAGGTACATGATAACTGCTCGGATTAGTCGTATATAAAGAAACTAGCTGTTCGAATAATGGCGCTCGCAAAAAGTAATCCTCCCTAACTGCTCATTCCTTCCATCATAATCGATCTTGAAGGAGACTTGGAGAAAATGTTACACGTGAAACAAAATAACCCCTAACCTTCTCGGTTATTAATCTTGGTCCGAGACGATATAGGGATTAATTCGGCTGCGTGTTCTGAGGCATGGTTCTATGCATTATTTTGCATCCATATCCGCTTCAGTTGATGAATAAAGAAAGGATACTTCGCATCCTGCACTTCGGTTCCCACCATCTCAATCTCGCAGCTTTCGCAAATGAACCCGTCGATGATGCGAATGCCCTCCTGCTTCTCATGCCCGCAAATAATACATGCCTTTCCTGCATGTTCTTCCATACGTTTCACCTCATCCAAGTGAGCTACTGCATCTTACTAGTATGCCACAAACTCTAGCAACTTATACGACTTTCATAGCCCATTTCAAATAGTAATACAGTTTATGTCGAAGCGCCCAGATTGGTGACGAACAGCTTGCACTTCTTTGGAAGGGAAGTCTACACAATAGATGGAAAATAACCGATACAATGAGGGAGAAGAACGAAAGGCGTGGAGCACCTATGAGGGGAAAGCTCTCCGAACAGGAGAAAGCAACAATCTATCAGTACCAGCTTATTCAAAAAATAACCGTGCGCGAAGAGCTGCTTCGCAGCCATCTCTGCGTATTTGCCATTCTAGCCATCTTCCTGCTGCTTATGTACCGAATAGATGGCGCCAAAGCGTTAGGCGTCGGACTACTCGGCACGCAGATCATTCATTTCATTATTACTCGACTCACCCTTATTCGTGTCGATGAACCGGATTACAGGCGCTGGGGATGGCGCGTAATGACACCATGGATTGGCTACATACCGACCGCCAATATACAGCTCGGATTGTTCCGTAAGCTTCATCGCCATTTATTCTGGCTCGGCTTATGCGCAATCGGTGTCTTCTATCCGTGGGCGAACGAAGGCACGATGATCAGTCTTATTATGTGTCATCTCTGGTTCCTCGTTCCGCGAATGCTCCTGATCCGTCGGCTGCGTAAAGCCAAACGTGACGGTGTCATTCGCATCACTGCAGCAGATGTCAGCTTCTATCATCGGTAACCTGCTTCCTCGTGAGGCAGGTCTTTTTAATTCTAAAACCAACAAAAAACCGACCATATCGGATATGGTCGGTTATCTGTGCTTGGCGACGTCCTACTCTTCCAGGACCCTGCGGTCCAAGTACCATCGGCGCTGGAGGGCTTAACGGTCGTGTTCGGGATGGGTACGCGTGG
>NZ_JBWDNO010000003.1:0-637208 GCF_056269245.1 Paenibacillus sp. J31R98 | reverse complement strand
CCCCTGAAAGACGATCAGGTTGATAGGTTCGAGGTGGAAGCGCGGCAACGTGTGCAGCTGACGAATACTAATCGGTCGAGGGCTTATCCTAAATAAGTAAATCCAGCTAAGCAAGAAACCTTCGCAAAGGTTCGTATCCAGTTTTCAGGGCGCAATTAACTGATGAATAATCGACAAGCGCGGGTATTCAGAAGTGATTTGCAGAAACGTTTGGTTACGTTTTTACCTGACCTTTATGGCTGCCTCAGTCATAATGGACAAGCTTTACTTGAGGCAATTTGTGTGGCGGTGTAGCTCAGCTGGCTAGAGCATTCGGTTCATACCCGGAGGGTCGGGGGTTCGAGTCCCTTCGCCGCTACCACACCTATATGGAGGCTTAGCTCAGCTGGGAGAGCATCTGCCTTACAAGCAGAGGGTCGGCGGTTCGATCCCGTCAGCCTCCACCATATATTTTAAATGCGGAGCCGTGGTGTAGTGGCCCAACATGCCTGCCTGTCACGCAGGAGACCGCGGGTTCGAATCCCGTCGGCTCCGCCATTTAACTTAATAATTAGGCTCGGTAGCTCAGTTGGTAGAGCAGAGGACTGAAAATCCTCGTGTCGGCGGTTCGATTCCGTCCCGAGCCACCATGTAACATGGAGGGCTAGCGAAGTGGCCAAACGCGGGAGACTGTAAATCTCTTCCTTCGGGTTCGGTGGTTCAAATCCATCGCCCTCCACCATTCTCTTCATGAGAGCCATTAGCTCAGTTGGTAGAGCACCTGACTTTTAATCAGGGTGTCGTAGGTTCGAGTCCTACATGGCTCACCATTTCGATAACTAGTCAACCTGTAGGCCATGCGCCTGCAGGTTTTTTTGTTGTTTCCAGAGCTCTGACTATTTCATACCGCTGCGGGCAAACTGAACACAAAGGCTGCTTCAGGGGGTTATTAGAGACAATGGATTTCCTGTTATCTGCATTGTTGTGTTTTGCACTTGTCGCTGTATTAGTACCGATTCTTCGCAAATATGCGCTTCGGATGGGATTTGTGGATCGTCCTTCTGCCCGCAAAATCCACCGGACACCGATCCCGTTAATGGGCGGAGCTGCACTCTATGCAGGTGTTGTTGTTACGTTGTTTATTTTTCAAGGAGCTACAGCTCTTAGCATGACAATTGGCATCGGTGGGTTCATTCTTGTTGTCATTGGGCTTGCAGATGATGCAGCGAAGGCGAATGGGAATGAATTTCCGGTGTGGCCGCGTGTAGTTGTTTACATTGCAGCTTCCATTATCCCACTGTTATTTGATATCCGAATACAAGGTTTATCGGGCTTACACGGTACAATTGATTTTCCGTTCTGGTTGGAAGTAACCAGCTCGATAATTTGGGTGTTCGCGCTCATTAATATGATTAATTTCATTGATGGCGTAGATGGGCTTGCCTCAGGAGTGTCTACGTTATCGTCACTGACGCTCTTTATTGCGGCTCTGATGAAGCATCAATACCCAACGGCACTGCTTGCGGTTATTTTGGTGGGGGCGTGCTTAGCTTTTCTCATCTATAACTTCTATCCTGCACGAATATTCATGGGAGATGCCGGCGCTGCGTTTCTTGGATATACGCTGGCCGTTACAGCAGTGGACGGGGCTTTCAAGAGCGCGACACTTGTAACGGTTGCAGTTCCACTGCTGGCGCTTGGCGTACCCATTCTCGATACGGCTGTTGTGATGCTGCGCAGATTGCTTTCGGGCAAGGGCTTGCATCGAGCCGATAAGCTGCATACTCATCATGTACTTATGAGATGGGGGCTTACACAGATTCAGACGGTCTCCTTCATCTATCTTGTTGCGGCGCTGTTCTCCTTGCTTTCCATCGTCATACTGCTTGCTTTAAGCTGATTCAACCGCCTAATCTATGGTACAATGTGCAAAAAAGCACATTTATGCGCGATTTGTGTGGTACAATGAGCCAAAAAAGCGCATGAACGCGTATAGGATAGGGGCAAGCCGATGAGTGAAGCAAAGTGGATCAAGCAATTGCAAGCTGTCCTGGATTGCCCAGTCCGAGAGCTGCAGCTGCCAATCCAAGATTGGAACATGATGCTGGCAGATCAAATCGCTAATCAACCGCAAAAGCAGAACGCGGTTACAACCGGCGATTATGTAATCAGTCCTGAAGGCGCTGTGTGGTTCTTGCTACATGTAGAAACACAGTACGCCAGTTTACTTGAAGTGAACAGAGGCCAATTATCCGAGACAGAATTACGGCTTATTGGATGGACATTGGCCCAAATGATCGTTGATAAGGCGAAGAGTTATGAAGGCATACCAGAATCAGAGCGCTATGCGCGCGAGCTTGGAGCATGGATTGAAGAGCAGCTCGAGACGGGGGAACCGAAACAGCTTCTGCCGGATCGCTTCATGTCGAGAGGAAGACTGTTCTCCTCCATGATTCCGTTCTTGCTGGTATGTGAACAGGCTGAATCAGGACGAGCCAGCTACAGTGAGCTAGAGAAGCTGCTGCGGACGTTCCTCGCCGAAGAGGTTATGATTATTCCGCTTAAGGAGCAGGAGTGGCTGATTCTTGGCCCTATATCCTTAATTCATGATGCACAGCTCGAGGAACGGGATGATGAAGTCGAGGAGTCGGTGGAAGAGAGCTTAACATCCATTGTATCCGGGCTGCATGAGATGCTTTCTAGCGAATGGATCGGTGAATGCCACCTCGCGGTCGCACAGCCAATCTCTCCGACGAGCTCGATTGTCAGCACGACCGCATTGCTGAGGGAAACCGTTCATCTTGGGCGTGCATTCCACCTCGGTACGAATATTCATCTGCCTTGGCTGCTACATCTTGAGCGGCTGCTGGATACAATTCCGGAAACACAGCGGCTCAAATTCGTGGAGCAGGCGCTTAAGCGAAAGGATGCTTTTCTCGAGCCGGAGATCCTTACGACGCTTGAAACATTCTTCTCGCTCGATTGCAATGTTAGTGAAACAGCGAAGAAACTCTATATTCACCGCAATACACTGCTGTATAGGCTGGATAAGCTTAAACAGGAGACAGAACTCGACGTCAGGCAGTTCCGCGATGCGGTTCTCGTCAAAATTATATTGCTATTGTACAAAGTGACGAAAAGGGCGTAGTTTTTTTGTAAAGTATGTGCATAGTCATTGTGAGGGCGCTGATATACACTAAGTGTATTGAAAGACTACTACCGTTTAGGGGGAAATACAAATGGCTGGTGTACGCTTAGAGCATGTTTACAAAAAATACGCGGGTACTGATCTCGCTTCCGTAAAAGATTTCAACCTTGACATTAAAGACAAAGAATTCTTGGTTCTTGTCGGCCCATCCGGTTGCGGTAAATCCACAACACTTCGTATGATTGCTGGTCTGGAAGAAATCTCTGAAGGTAAACTGTTCATCGGCGAGCGTCTTGTAAATGACGTAGCACCTAAAGATCGCGATATCGCGATGGTATTCCAATCCTACGCGTTGTACCCACATATGAACGTATACCAAAACATGGCTTTTGGTCTGAAACTTCGTAAATTCAAAAAAGCAGAGATCGACAAACGTGTTCGTGAAGCTGCTAAAATTCTTGATATCGAGCACTTGCTTGAGCGTAAACCGAAAGCACTTTCCGGTGGTCAACGTCAGCGTGTTGCCCTAGGCCGTGCGATCGTTCGTGAACCACAAGTATTCTTGATGGATGAGCCGCTTTCCAACTTGGATGCGAAACTCCGTGGCCAAATGCGCGCAGAGATCTCCAAGCTTGCTAAACGTCTTGAAACAACTGTTATCTACGTAACGCATGACCAAATCGAAGCTATGACAATGGGTGATCGTATCGTCGTTATGAAAGACGGTATCATTCAACAAGCTGCTTCCCCGGAAGAGCTGTACAACCACCCAGTAAACATCTTCGTAGCAGGCTTTATCGGTGCACCTTCGATGAACTTCATCACAGGTACAGTAGCTGAAGCTGGCGGCGTTGTTCGCTTCAAATCGACCAACATTGATGTTCTTGTTCCAGACGGCAAAGCAGCGCAATTGCGTGAAAAAGGCCTGATCGGCAAAGAAATCATCCTTGGTATTCGTCCAGAGGATCTGCACGAAGAGCCAGTATTCCACGAGGCTTCCCCGCAAACAATCGTGAATGCTCACGTTGAAGTTGCTGAGAACCTTGGTCACGAAATGTTCCTGTACCTGAACGGTCTTGGCAAAGACACTGTAATCGCACGTGTTGACGGCCGCTCCGGTGTTAAAGAAGGTACAAACGTGAAGCTTGCTCTTGATATGAACAAAGTTCATGTCTTCGACAAAGAGACAGAACTGAACGTATTCGAAGCATAATTGATAAGGCGCTGAGCCTTTACAGACAACCGCCCGATCACAAATCGGGCGGTTGTTTTTATTGCGTTTTTTCGTTACGATAACAATAGCTGAATGAGAAAGAAATTACATATTAAATTCGTAGCTGGCTGCGACTGTTGAGGAGGCCAACCGATGGCTAAAAAGGTAAAAGTATCTGAGCTAATCAGTCAATTCCAGCTCGAAATATTAAGCGGTGAAGATGGGCTGCGCCGCAGCATTAGTGTTGATGACTTATCACGCCCAGGCCTTGAGATGGCAGGCTATTTTGAGTATTATCCGAAAGAACGGGTGCAAATTCTCGGAAGAACCGAACTGACTTTCATCGATACGCTGAGCAAACAAGAGCGGATGGATCGCATGGAACGGCTATGTGATGAGGAAACGCCTTGTTTCATCATTACACGCGGTATGGAAGCGCCAGCTGAGCTGCTTGAGCTGTCGAATCAGAAGCAAATTCCGGTACTTCGCAGCAATGCGGCAACGACGATTTTCTTAAGCCGGATTACGAACTTCCTGGAGCGTAAGCTCGCACCATCCGCTACCATTCACGGCGTTCTTGTCGATGTGTACGGTGTTGGAATGCTTATCACCGGCGGCAGCGGCATTGGTAAGAGTGAAACAGCGCTTGAGCTTGTGAAACGGAGCCATCGCCTGGTTGCGGATGATGCGGTTGAAATCCGCCAAACTTCGGATGGTCAATTGCACGGAACAGCGCCTGAGCTCATTCGGCATTTGCTTGAAATTCGCGGTCTAGGCATCATTAACGTTATGACATTGTTCGGCGCTGGTGCTGTCCGTAATATGAAGCGAATTAGCGTTGTCATTAAGCTTGAGAACTGGCAGGCGGACAAGCAGTACGACCGCCTCGGACTTGATGAAGAAACGACACGCATCATTGACACAGATGTACCGATTGTTACCGTTCCCGTTCGCCCAGGTCGAAACTTAGCGGTCATTATTGAAGTGGCAGCGATGAACTTCCGTTTGAAGCGGATGGGCTACAACGCGGCGCTCCAATTTACGAACAAGCTGACGGAGACAATTGCGGAAGATGCGGACGACTTTGATTGACCTGCATAAGCGCTAATTGCCTTGCGTTCTGTATGATTATTCATGTGAGAGAAGGAGCCTGTGACGTATGTTTGGATTACGGTTAGATCCTATTGCTTTTTCCATTGGCGCTATTAGCGTGCACTGGTACGGTATCATTCTTGGAACCGCGGCGCTCGTAGGCTTGCTCCTTGCCGTTCGCGAAGGCAAGCGGTTCGGCTTGTCGCCTGACTTCTTTATGGACTTGCTGCTGCTTGGCGTTCCATCAGCAATTGTAGGCGCCCGAATATACTATGTTATGTTCACTTGGGATGAATATAAGAGCAACCCGCTGGACGTATTCAAGATTTGGCATGGCGGTATTGCGATCTATGGCGCGCTTATTGGCGCATTCGTCTGTGGTATTATTTATTTCCGCGTTAAAGGATACAGCTTCTGGCGTGTTGCTGATATCTGTGCGCCATCGCTTATTGCGGGTCAAATGATCGGCCGTTGGGGCAACTTCGTCAATCAGGAAGCGTTCGGCGGACCTGTAGAAGAATCTTTTCTACGTCACACACTTCACCTGCCGAACTGGATAGTCGACCAGATGTTAGTCGATACAGACAGCTTGTATCATCATCCGACATTCCTGTATGAGTCGCTGTGGAACCTGCTCGGCTTGATCCTGCTGCTCGTTATTCGCCGCCGTCCATTCTTGCGTGCCGGTGAATTGCTGTTCAGCTACTTTATCTGGTATTCAATCGGGCGCTTCTTCATCGAAGGCCTTCGTACAGATAGCCTTGCATTCCATGGCGCGGCATGGGCTGCGAATGTAATGGATGCACTTTGGTCGCCGATGAAACTGTTCGGATTCGATCCTGGTTTCTTGAATCCGGCTGAAGGCAATATTCGAATTTCTCAGCTTATTTCCGTTCTGCTTATCATTGCAGCAGTCATTCTCATTATTGGCCGTCGTACGACTGGCGAAGCGAGGGTGCGGTACAGCGATCCGATTATTAACTTCAAATCTGGCCTGCCTGCTGGTGCAGAAGTAACTGCGAAGCAGACAGCCGCTCCTGCTGTAAGCCGTGAAGACGTGAAAGATCAATCGGACGATGCGGGCAATGACTCATCAATAAAGGAGTAACACAATTAGCATGACAACAACGATTAAGACAATGCTGTTTGATCTGGACGGCACGATTATGGATACGAATGAACTGATTATTCAATCGTTCATTCACTCGCTGAAGGGAATCGTGCCTCCAGAGTTCGATCGTGAGCACATTATTCCGAGCATGGGACAGCCGCTGACGAAACAGATGCAGCTGTTCTCCGGCCGCGAAGATGTGACTGATTTGGTTGCCGCATATCGCGAGATCAATCTGAAGATGCACGATGATTATGTAACAGCCTTTCCCTATGTTCGGGAAGTGTTTGCCAAGCTGCATGAAGCGGGTATTAGAATCGGAATTGTGACGACGAAGATGCGGCTCACGACAGAGCGCGGACTGCGTTATGTCGGATTGTATGAATATGTGGAGCCAGGCGCAATCGTGACGATTGAAGATGTCGAGCATCCGAAACCACACCCTGAGCCGGTGCAGAAGGCGCTTGAGCTGCTTGGGGCTGATCCGAAGACGGCGATGATGGTCGGGGACAGCGGCGTAGACATCGAATCCGCTGAAGCCGCCGGTGTTGTGTCAGTCGGCGTTGCATGGTCGCTCAAGGGTGAAGCGAAGCTGAGGGAGAGCGGAGCGCGTCATATTATTCATGACATGCGCGATTTGTACGCATTCGTGGGATTGGAGTAAAGCTCCATGAGAAATGTTGAACGCTATCCGGTCGAAGGGCCGAACGCTTTATGGCAAGTGTATCGTACAGTCAGCCGGGTCAAAGCAATACGTAATTTCGTGTTTATACAAGTGGCGCGCTACTGTCCGTCTCTGCCGGTGAAAAATTGGATCTACCGGCATGTGCTCGGCATGCAGGTAGGGCGCCACTGCGCTTTTGCGCTCATGGTGATGGTGGACGTGTTCTTCCCCGAGAAGATATCTGTCGGAGAGAATTCAATCATAGGCTACAATACGACGATACTGACGCATGAGTATTTGATTAAGGAGTACCGGCTCGGTGAAGTGCGGATTGGCGCTAACGTGATGATCGGAGCGAATACGACGATTCTGCCCGGCGTGACCATTGGCGACGGTGCGATTGTAGCAGCAGGATCAGTCGTGCATAAAGATGTACCGGCAGGCGCTTTTGTCGGAGGCAATCCCATCAGAGACATTCGGAAGTCATAAGGAGTATGGTTTCATCATGAATCGTAAAATTATTGCCGTATCGGTATTGTTCATTGTTGCAGCGTTGTTTACAGGCGGCTATTACATGCATGTTAGAGGACGCAATCATTCGGCGAATACAACGAGTCAGGCTAACCAGGGCAGCGCTGCAAGAAGAGCAGAATCAGGGACAGCAAGGCGCAGAAGCGGTACGTCCACACAGCCGGGGGCGTACTACAGCAATAAGGTTATTGTGTTGATGTATCATGAGGTTGCTGCAGTGCCGAAGGACGACAAGGCGTTACCGCTGAAGAAGTTCGAGCAGCAACTGGTTATGATGAAAGCAGACGATTTCCACTGGATTACGATGAAACAGTATGAACAGTTTATTTTGCATGGAGCTCCTATTCCGAATAATGCCGTCCTGATGACCTTCGATGATGGTTATGAATCGTATTACACGGATACGTATCCGGTTCTGAAGAAGTATCATGTACCGGCGACGAATTTCTTGATTGTGAACACGATCGGCAATCCGCATCATATCGGCATCCCGAAGCTGAACTGGCAGCAGGTCGAGGAGATGCACAAGAACGGTTATGATTTCTTCAACCATACGTTTGATTCCCATCTCTACGTCGCCTATGACGCCACTGGCAAAAAGCAGAAGCCTGCGCTCGCGTCACCGATGTATCTGAAAGCCAAGCATCGCAAGGAAACGGCAAAGGAATATCGGAAGCGGGTCACGTCGGATTTGGCGGAAGCCAATACGATTCTGGCACAGAAGCTTGGGGATGATGAGGATAAAATTGTCGCATTCCCGTACGGAGCCTTCAACAAGCAGGTGCTGGGTATTTGTCGTAAGCTTGGCATTCGCATTACATTCACAGTGAAGAGCGGCATAAACGCGGAGGGCCAAACGAATGGTTATCGTGTCAACGCCGGAGGTATCGACGATAATCCGGACACCTTGATCCAAGTCATGAAACAGGGGGGTCACTCTTCGGAGACGGAGAAGGGGACGCCCCTTTTCCTTATCCAATTAGGGGTATTCGGAACGGGCATAATCGGCCTGGTGCTGATACGGATGCTAATTGGCGCATGGGAAGACAAGCATGGACGCCGGCTATTCAGGAAGCGTGCCAGCTAAAGCCAGCAATTGGGCATGGTATACAGGAAAATGCTGTATTGACGGATAGATGGGTGCATGGTATTATTACGACTAATCCTTTATTTTGGTAGTAAGGTAACATGGTAACACGTTAACAAACTAAAGTGTCGGTGGTGAATATCGTGTCCAAACCGAAGGTGTTTGAGAAACCGATTGGGGTTAAAGATTATTTGCCGCATGCGGTTGTGAAACTAAGACAAATCGAGAATCAGGTGCTGGCTTGCATGAGCTCATGGGGTTACGAGCAAATCATGACGCCTACGATGGAATATTACGATACAGTTGGCGTTGCGAGTTCGACGTCAGATCAGAAGCTGTTCAAGTTGCTTAATAACCGGGGTACAACACTCGTGCTCCGCTCCGATATGACGGCTCCGATTGCGCGGGTTGTCGCATCTGTATTGAAAGACGTGCAATTCCCGATCCGCTTGTCCTATCATTCGAATGTGTTTCGCGCGATTGAGGAGGAAGCGGGACGTGAGGCGGAGTTCTTCCAGACTGGCGTGGAGCTTGTCGGCGACGCCTCTGCGGAGGCGGATGCCGAGGTTGTCGCGCTTGCGATTGCTTCGCTTAAAGCAGCCGGTGTCAGCCGCTTCAAAATTGCAATTGGTCACGTTGGTTTCTTGAACGGGCTGTTCGAAGAGGCGCTCCCTGGGCAACCGGAAGCGCAGGAAGAGCTGAAAGCTTATCTGCTCGGCCGCGATTATGTGGGCTACAGAGAATGCTTGCGAGGCCTTACGCTGCCTTGGCAGATGCGCCTCGAGCTTGAAGGCATTATCCGCTTGCGCGGCGGGCAGGAGATCTGTGATCAAGCGATGGCGCTTAGCCTTGATGCAACGGCTCAGGCATCGATCAAGCATCTGTGCGAGATGTGGGATGTGCTCGATGCGTACGGCGTTCGCGAGCATGTGCTGATCGATCTGACGATGATTGGTGATTTTAAATACTATACAGGCATGACATTCGAAGGCTATGCGGCGGATCTTGGATTCCCGGTAGCAAGCGGCGGCCGTTATGATAATCTGCTGCAGCAGTTCGGACGTCCTGCGCCGGCAACAGGGTTCGCGCTTAAGACAACGCGCATTCTGGAGCTTATCGGAGATGCGGCTGGCGAAACGACAGAGCAGAAGATTCTCATTGGCTATGATGCAGAGGGACGTCAGGCTGCATTGGCAAAAGCACGTGAATTGCGTGAATCAACGGCTGCGTCGGAATCTGCAGCAGTCGTTGTCGTGACTGAACGTATGGATACAGCGGCTCAGCAAGCAACACAAGATGCCGTTAATGCGGCGGACGGCGGTCCATTGCAATATAAAGGCGTTACGTTTACGAAGCTGCTAACCTACTTTGGCGGCGCACAAGGAGGGACAGCGAAATGAGTACAAACGGAGAGCGCGAGCTGCTGAAGGTTGCGATGCCGAAGGGCCGCATCTATAAAGTGGCGTCAAAGCTGTTCCGCGAAGCGGGCGTGCCGATTCCGAGCGACTTCGACGATACGCGCAAGCTCATTATCGAGCTGCCGGAAGCGGGCATGTCGTTCATTATGGCGAAGCCGGTCGATGTTCCGACGTACGTGGAGTATGGCGTTGCCGATATCGGTATCGTCGGTAAGGACGTCTTGATGGAAGAGAACAAGGACGTCTACGAGCTGCTTGACCTTGGCATAGCCAAATGCCGCATGTCCGTTATTGGACTGCCGGATTGGAAGCCGGTCATTCATCCACGAGTGGCAACGAAGTATCCGAACGTAGCATCGCAATACTTCCGTGAGCTGGGGCAGCAGGTTGAAGTGATCAAGCTGAACGGCTCGATCGAGCTGGCGCCATTAATCGGGCTTGCTGATCGGATCGTCGATATGGTGGAGACTGGTCAGACGCTCCGCGAGAACGGACTTGTGGAGATGGAACAGATCTTCGGCATTACGAGCCGCCTCATCGCAAACCGGGTCAGCTACCGGATGAAGAACGATGCGATTCAGAGTTTATGCGATAAGCTGCAGCATGCGATTGCGGCGAATGCAGTTAGATAGCAGGGAAGCGTGAAGGGAGAGAATGCGTATGCGTAAGCTTCGTGCGGAGCAGTTTGGCTTAACGCGCAAGGTGGACTACGGGTCACCGGAGCAAAATGAATCGGTTCGCCAAATCGTCGAAGGGGTGCGAACCGAAGGAGATGCGGCACTGCTGCGCTATACGGAGCTGCATGACCGCGTAAGCTTGACCGCGGCGGAGCTGCGCGTAACGGATAGCGAAATCCAGGCCGCTTATGACCATGTCGATGCGGCGTTCCTGACCGCGATCCGTGAAGCTGCGGAGAACATCCGCAAGTTTCACGAGAAGCAGCTGCGCCAGTCATGGGTGGACGTTCAACCGGACGGCACGATGCTCGGTCAGCTGCTGAGACCGCTGAAGCGCGTCGGCGTCTATGTGCCTGGCGGCAAGGCGGCGTACCCTTCCTCGGTGCTGATGAATGTCATTCCAGCACAGGTTGCGGGCGTGCCTGAGATCGTCATGGTGACGCCTCCGGCAACAGGCGGCAAATCTGGTATTGACCCGTACATTCTCGTCGCGGCTGCGGAAGCGGGCGTGAAGGAGATGTACCGCGTTGGCGGCGCGCAAGCGGTGGCCGCGCTCGCATACGGCACGGACACGATTCCGCCGGTGGACAAGATCTGCGGTCCCGGCAACATCTATGTCGCGCTTGCGAAACGCTCGGTATACGGCGTTGTCGCAATCGACAGCATCGCCGGCCCGAGCGAAATCGTCGTGCTGGCGGATGAGACGGCTGACCCTGCGTACGTCGCAGCTGATCTGCTGTCGCAGGCGGAGCATGACGAGATGGCGTCGGCGATTCTCGTGACGACATCGGAGAAGCTCGGCGATGCCGTTGCTGCAGAAGTGGAGCGCCAGCTTGCGACGCTTCCTCGCGAAGGAACGGCTAGACAGTCCATTAACGACTACGGCGCGATTCTGATCGCCGAGTCGATGAATGAAGCGATCGACGCCGTCAACCGGATGGCTCCGGAGCATCTGGAGATTATGACGGCAGAGCCGATGGCGCTGCTTGGCCGAATCGAGAACGCGGGTGCGATCTTCGTTGGCCCGTACAGCTCGGAGCCGGTTGGGGATTATTTTGCCGGACCGAATCATATTCTGCCGACGAATGGTACAGCGCGGTTCTCCTCGCCGGTGAACGTGGACGATTTCGTCAAGAAGTCGAGTCTGATCTATTACAGCAAGGACGCGCTGCTTGCGAGCGGCGACCAAATCATGACCCTTGCCCGGCATGAAGGGCTCGAAGCGCATGCGAGAGCGATTGAAATTCGTTTGGAGCGGGAGCGTTAAGCGATAAGCTTGTGCGCCCCGTCAAAATATAGGCTATCTGGAAAGAAGGATGCATTCATGGCAGAGAACGTGATCCGTGCCTCCGAAGTGGCGCGCAAAACGAATGAAACGGATATTAAACTGGCGTTTGCAGTTGACGGCAGCGGCACAGCGAAGCTCGAAACGGACGTACCTTTCCTGAACCACATGCTGGATCTGTTCACGAAACACGGCCAATTCGACCTGACGGTTGAAGCGACAGGCGACGTGGATATCGACGATCACCATACGGTTGAGGATATCGGTATCTGCCTCGGCCAGACGATCCGCGAGGCGCTTGGCGACAAACGCGGCATCAAGCGGTATGCTTCGGTATTCGTGCCGATGGACGAGGCGCTTGCACAAGTCGTCATCGACATCAGCAACCGTCCGCATTTTGAGTACCGTGCGCAGTATCCGTCCCAGCAAGTGGGCAGCTTCCAAGTGGAGCTTGTGCATGAGTTTCTGTGGAAGCTTGCGCTTGAAGCGCGCATGACGCTGCACGTCATCGTGCACTACGGAGCGAACACGCATCACATGATCGAAGCGGTATTCAAGGCGCTTGGCCGCGCGCTCGATGAAGCGACAAGCATTGACCCGCGCGTGCAAGGAGTGCCTTCGACGAAAGGAGTGCTGTAGGATGATCGCGATCATCGATTACGGCATGGGGAACCTCCACAGCGTTAGCAAAGCGGTTGAACGGCTCGGCTACGAGACGATCATTACGGCGGACGCCAAAGAGATCATGGAGGCGGACGGAGCTATTCTGCCAGGCGTGGGCGCTTTCGGCGATGCGATGCAGAATTTGCAGAACACCGGTCTTGATGAAGTGACCAAGTTCTACGCTGCTTCCGGCAAGCCGCTGCTCGGCATTTGCCTCGGCATGCAGCTGCTGTTCAGCGAGAGCGAGGAGTATGGCCGCCACGAAGGGCTTAACCTGCTGCCTGGAACGGTCATCCGTTTCCAAGGTGATTTCAAGGTCCCTCATATGGGCTGGAACAAGCTCGACTTCAAGCAGCAACAAAGCCCATTGTTCGAGGATCTGGCTCCGGGCCATGTCTACTTCGTGCACTCGTTCCACGCAAAGCCAGAGCGTTCTTCGGACCTGCTCGCCACAACAGACTACAATGGTCAGGTGACGGCGATTGTCGGCCGCGGCAACGTGTACGGCATGCAGTTTCATCCGGAGAAAAGCGGCGAGCTCGGCATGAGCCTGCTGCGTAATTTTCTTGCATTAACGGTAGCGCGAGAAACGGTTCGTTAACGCGTGAAGGCTATTTTCCACTTTCGCGCAAACGAACCTGTAAGAGAAGGGAGGCGGCATATTCATGCTAGCCAAACGTATTATTCCATGTCTTGATGTCAAAGACGGTCGCGTCGTCAAAGGGGTTAATTTCGTCAATTTGCGCGATGCCGGCGATCCGGTGGAGCTTGCGGCGACTTATGACAAGGAAGGCGCGGACGAGCTTGTATTCCTTGATATTTCCGCATCGGTAGAAGGCCGGGCGACGATGATCGAAGTGGTCAAACGGACAGCCGGCGAAATTACGATTCCGTTCACCGTAGGCGGGGGCATCTCGCATGTTGATGACATGAAGCGGCTGCTTCGCGCAGGCGCTGATAAGATCGGCATTAACACGGCAGCTGTGAAGAACCGCGATCTCGTGAAGGACGGCGCACGCAAGTTCGGTTCGCAGTGCATCGTCGTTGCGATCGACGCGAAGTTCAATCCGGCGTGGGGCGAATGGGAAGTGTACACGCACGGCGGACGGACGGCGACGGGCATTAAGGCGCTTGCTTGGGCGAAGGAAGTCGAGTTGCTCGGAGCGGGAGAGATTCTGCTGACGAGCATGGATGCGGACGGTACGAAGGACGGCTTCGACATTAAGCTGACGCAGGCGGTGTCCGATTCGCTCAGCATTCCGGTTATCGCCTCAGGCGGTGCGGGTAAGGTCGAGCATTTCTATGATGTATTCCAGCAGGGGCACGCGGATGCAGGCCTTGCAGCAACGATATTCCACTACAAAGAGATGACGATCCGCGAAGTGAAGGATGATTTGCGGTTGAAAGGAGTCGAGATCCGGTGAGTACGAATACGAATTCGATTAAATGGAACGAAGCGGGACTGGTCCCAGCCATCGTGCAGGACGCAATCAGCAAAGAAGTGCTGATGATGGCTTATATGAATGAGGAATCCTATGCTCGTTCCATCGAGACAGGAGAGACGTGGTTCTGGAGCCGTTCACGCGGCGAGCTGTGGCACAAAGGCGCAACGAGTGGAAACACGCAGCGCATCGTATCGATGCATTATGATTGCGATGGTGATACACTGCTTGTACGCGTTGCACAGAACGGGCCGGCTTGCCATAACGGTACGTACAGCTGCTTCACGAATGCAGTGGAAGGCGTGAAAGACGCTGCTACTGCCGGTGGTGAGCCGCTGCAGACGGGCGATCGCTTCGCGATGCTGAACCAACTGGAAGCGACGATTGCGCAGCGTTATATCGAGCGTCCGGAAGGCGCTTATACGACGTATCTGTTCGAGAAAGGCGTCGATAAGATCCTGAAGAAGGTTGGCGAAGAGTCGGCGGAAGTTATTATTGCCGCGAAGAACAAAGATAATGACGAGCTGCGCTGCGAAGCCAGTGACCTTGTCTTCCATCTGATGGTTCTGCTCCGCGAACGCGGACTGTCGCTCGATGAAGTCATGGCCGAACTCAATCGTCGCCATAATAAATCAAAGCAGTCTTCCTAGGACAAGGACAGGCAGCTGCTTCTTATGAGACCGAGCCTCCATGACGAGCGCTCGGTTTTCTATGGCATTTGCCATACAATGTTCATACAATGCGGACAAACCGCGTGAGATGTTGCATGAGGTCGAGTGCAGGCAAATAGCGGAGATAAGCCCGTCTATAGTGCTTTTGTTCGTTTTTTGAATTATGAAGATTTCCATGTATAATGAAGGGTGTCGAAAGAAGCGGTTTTTGTTAGCATATAAATTAAAGTGGTCTAATCGCTCAGGAGGGTATAATTTTGTTTAGCGACAAGCTACGTATTTTCTCGGGTTCCTCGAATCCCAAACTAGCTGCACAGATCTGTGAGAATCTTGGTGTGCAGCTCGGTAAGATCAAACTGTCTCGTTTCAAAAGCGGTGAAATTTACGTTCACTATGAGGAAACGATCCGTAACTGTGACGTTTTCCTTGTACAGTCGTTCTCCCACCCGATCAATGATCATTTTGTCGAGCTGCTCGTGATGATCGATGCGGCGAAGCGTGCTTCCGCACGTACCGTCAACATCATCGTTCCGTATTACGGCTATGCACGTCAAGAGCGCAAGGCTGCTCCGCGTGAACCGATCTCGGCTAAAATGCTTGCGGACGTGCTTACGACTGTTGGTGCGAACCGCGTCATCACGATCGATCTACATGCACCTGCTATCCAAGGGTTCTTCAATATCCCTGTGGATCATCTGACGGGTCTTGATCTGATCAGTGACTATTTGAAAACGAAAAACATTAAAAATCCGGTTGTTGTTTCTCCGGATGCTGGCCGCGCCTCGACTGCCGAGAAGCTGGCTAACTATCTGGATGCACCGTTCGCTATCATGATTAAGAAACGTCCGGCGCATAACGAATCTGTCATCACGCACGTTATCGGTGATGTAACAGGTCAAACACCGATTATTATCGAGGACCTGATTGATACGGGCACAACGATCGTGAACGTCGTTGAAGGTCTGAAGGAACGCGGTGCTGAAGATGTGTATGTGTGCGCGACGCACCCTCTCTTCTCCGGCCCTGCACTGCAGCGATTGGATCACCCGAATATTAAAGAAGTCGTCGTAACGGACACGATTGCATTGCCAGAGGATCATTCCGATCGGTTTACCGTCCTTTCGGTAGCGCCGATTCTGGCAGAGACAACACGCATCATTCTTGAGGGCGGCTCAATCAGCACACTCTTCAAGAATGCTGGAATCTAGAACACATAGGGGCTCGCGTTCATCGCGGCCGATAATCGAAATCGCGGGCCTATGCCCGCGATTTCCACATATTCTTTCGTGTAAGGATAGGTCGCGCTATGGTATAATCGTAGAATCTTTGATGTACCGGGGAGGTGCCTTGTGCTATGAAGGAAAAGAAAATTGCGATAGCCAGCCACAGCACGAAAATTATTCCGATCCAATGGGACGCAACGTTCTTCTTCGAGCGAGCGGTCCGGTCAATGGATCGTTATCACTATGACAAGGCACTGAAATATTTCCGCCGCGCGGCCGAATACGAGCCGGAGAATCCAGTGAACCATTGCAATATGGCGGGAATTTTGTCGGAGATGGGGAATTACGAGGAATCCAATCGCATTCTGCTGTCGATTGTGAGCGAGCTCGATCCCGAGATGACAGAATGCCACTTCTATATGGCGAACAACTACGCCAACATGGAGAATTATGAAGCGGCCGAGGAGTCGCTCATTCGATATCTAGAGGAAGACCCCGATGGTCAATTCCTTGAAGAATCGGAAGAGATGATGGAACTGCTGCATTATGAGCTGGAGCGTCCGACGAAGCTTGCCTTTATTAAGGCACGCGAAGGATTCTTCGAGCATGACCAGGCGAGATCGATGCTGGAGGAAGGCAAATTTGTCGAAGCGGTAAGATTGCTTGAGAGCATTGTGGAGAAGAACGGCGAGTTTATGGCAGCACGCAATAACTTGGCGCTTGCCTACTACTATATGGGCATGTTCGAAAAGGCCATGGTAACGATCCAGCAGGTGCTGGAGCTCGAACCGGGCAATTTGCATGCGCTCTGCAACCTTGCGATCTTCTATCAGCATGCTGGAGATAATGAGCAGTTGAAGCCTCTTGTTGAGCTGCTTTGCAAGACAGTGCCTTTCCACCAGGAGCATGTGTTTAAGCTAGCGACCACTATGGGTATTCTAGGGGAACACGGGGAAGCTTACCGTCACTTTACTCGCTTGCTGAAGGATAACGGGCTGAAGTCCGATCCTTGCTTGTATCATTATGCAGCAGTCGCTGCTTGCAACATCGGGCGCTATGAAGAAGCGAGACGATTGTGGCAGCAAGTGAGCAAGCTGGACAGCGAATCGCATGTACCGGGCTACTACTTGGAGCAGCTGGCTCTGATGGAGAGCGGACAGCATACGGCTCCAACGAGCTACCATTATCATCTCCCGTTCGAAGAACAGTTCAAGCTGTGGGAGAAACGCTCTGAATCGCTGCCTGATCATATGAAGCGGGATCCGCTCGTCCGCTCGTCCTTCTTCTGGGCGCTGCGTCACGGCGATCGCCATACGAAGCTGCAAGTCATTCAAGCGCTTGGCATGATTGCGGACAACGAAGTGAAGGATGCCCTGCGCGATTTCATCGTGGAGCCGCAAGAAGATGACTATTTGAAACGGATTGCGATCTTCGTACTCCGTTCGATAGGCGTGCATGAATCGCTGAATGCCGTGCTTGAAGGCAAAGAGACGGTCATCGAGCATAGCCGGATGCCTTCGCGTCTGCCGGTTTGGGAAGATAAATGGCAGTCCGTGCTTGAAGCGGCGCTCGTTCGCATGAATAAGCATTACGACCTCGTGCAGCAGCATGATCTGCTAACGCTTTGGATTGAGTTTCTGTCGCGGATTTATCCGAACGTGCCGAAGCTCGGCAAAGTGGAAGGCTGGGCGGCTGCGCTTGAATATCTGACGGCGAAGATGCACCGCAGAGAAATCTCTTATCATGAAGTATCTCAGCGTTACGGTACTTCGATCGCGACCGTTAGTAAATGCGCGAAACGCATTGATGAGATTTGCGGTATTAAGGAAAAGATGCGTAATATTTTGCCATCACTCGAGGCTCCGGTTTAAGGTGCCAACTGTGCTCCTATTGGTGACTCCGCTGCAGTACCGGCTAATTCGATGATCACTCCCGTGGTGCTTCGCACCAAAGTCGTTCTCATTCGAATTGCCGGAGCTTCCGCTCCGAACCAAAGGTCGCAAAAATGGCAAAACCTACGCTATGCAGATAAGCATCAGAAGAAATTAATTGTAGGAGGCACCAAAAGTGTACAAAGCAATTATTATCGGAACAGGTCCTGCGGGACTGACAGCTGCGATTTACTTGGCACGCGCGAATATGAATCCGCTTGTGATTGAAGGTCCAGAGCCAGGCGGTCAATTGACTACAACGACAGAAGTCGAGAACTTCCCAGGCTTTCCTGAAGGCATTATGGGCCCAGATCTGATGGCTAATATGCGTAAGCAAGCAGAGCGTTTCGGCGCGGAATTCCGTACAGGCTGGGTGAACTCGGTCGATACGTCGAACCGTCCGTTCACGCTTCAAGTGGAAGGACAAGGCGAGCTGCAAGCAGAGTCGCTGATTATTTCTACTGGTGCATCCGCGAAGTATCTCGGCATTCCGAACGAGCGCGAGAACGTGGGCAAAGGCGTCAGCACATGTGCAACTTGCGACGGCTTCTTCTTCCGCGGCAAGAAAATCATCGTTGTTGGCGGTGGAGACTCCGCGATGGAAGAAGCGAACTTCTTGACTCGCTTCGCTACCGAGGTTGTGCTTGTGCACCGCCGCCCGGAGATGCGCGCTTCGAAGATCATGCAAGACCGCGCTCGCGAGAACAGCAAGATCAGCTGGGCGCTCGACCGTACGCCGCTTGAAGTCGTTGCGACTGGCATGGGCGTAACCGGCCTTAAAGTGCGCAACAACGCAACGGGCGAAGAAGAAGTCATTGAGACGAATGGGATCTTCGTCGCAATCGGTCACACGCCGAACACGAAGTTCCTTGGCGGCCAGTTGGAAACAGACGAGACAGGCTATCTGCTCGTGAAGCCGGGTACGTCCGAGACGAACATTCCAGGCATCTTCGCTTGTGGCGACGTACAGGACAACAAGTACCGCCAGGCGATTACAGCTGCGGGAAGCGGTTGTATGGCAGCTCTCGATTGCGAGAAATTCCTTGAAGGTCATGCGGTGCATGACTGGAGCAAGACGCTCTAGTATGACCGCCATATAAGCGGTGCATTTATAGCAATTGCCGCATGGATGACGCTGTCCGTAACTATCGGACAGCGTCGCTTCATGTACAAGCGGCAAGCATTGCTGCCCTATGACTAGTGTAGTTTTTCGCTGGAATTGGCTGAGGCGGGTTTGTCCTTGACCAGTTGGAAGCGTTCGCTTATAGTTTTAGTTGCAAGCAAATGAACGAAAGTAATACTAACTCCCTATATTATAGAGGTGGCCTAATATGTCAGAGAAAATTGTCGTAGGTGTAGATATCGGCGGTACTGCAATTAAAGTGGGAATTTGCAGCATGGAAGGCGAATTGCTGCATACATTTGAAGGACCGACAGAAGTTGAGAAGGGCTCAGACGTCGTTTGCGAGAACATTGCAAAATACGCGAAGCAAATCGTTGAGGACTCCTCGTACACTTGGGAGCAAGTTGAAGGCGTAGGTATCGGCATTGCTGGTTTCTTGGACATCCCGAACGGTATTGTCAAGAAATCGGTCAACCTGTTCTTCGACAATGTGCCATTGAAGGCGATTCTTGAAGAAAAACTCGGCAAACATGTTCTAGTAAACAATGACGCGAACGTTGCGGCGCTTGGCGAAGCATGGGCTGGCGCAGGTCGCGGCATCAATGATTGCGTATGCTACACGCTTGGTACAGGCGTTGGCGGCGGCGTAATCGTTAGCGGCAAAATCGTAGAAGGCTTCGCTGGCATGGCTGGTGAGCTTGGACATATGGTTACGGTTCCTGATCTGGAAGCTATTCAATGTAACTGCGGCCAAATGGGCTGCCTTGAGACGGTATCGTCTGCGACAGGCATCATTCGCATGGCGAAGGATGCAGTTGCTCGTGGTGACCGTACATCGCTATCCTTCGTTGAAGAAATTACAGCGAAAGACGTTATCGATGCGGCAAAAGCCGGCGACGAAGTTGCAGCTCGCATCGTAACACGTGCCGCATTCTACTTGGGCAAATCGCTCGGTACGATGGCGGTTGTTCTGAACCCGCAGCGCTTCATCATCGGCGGCGGCGTATCCAAAGCAGGCGAGTTCCTGTTTGAACAAATCCGTGAAGCATTCAAAAAATCGGCTCCAGCAATGGCGCAAGAGGGCGTTGAGATCGTCCCTGCAATTCTCGGCAATGATGCCGGTGTTGTTGGCGCAGCTGGCCTTATTATTCGTTCATAGATGAATGGTTGCTGGTAGGGAGGGATAGACGATGGACGTGGGAACAGCGATGGCAAGGCTGGTCATTATTACAGGCATGTCCGGAGCGGGTAAGACGATTGCAGTTCAGAGCCTCGAGGATCTTGGGTTCTTCTGCGTCGATAATTTGCCTCCGGTGCTTATACCGAAGTTTGCCGAGCTGATTGAGCAGTCGAATGGCAAAATCGGCAAAGTAGCGCTCGTAATCGACCTGCGTGGGCGCGAGTTTTTCACCGCATTGTCGGAGTCTCTAGCCTACGTGAAAGAGCATTATACGATCGGGTACGAAATTCTGTTCCTCGATGCGACGGACGGCGTGCTCGTTCAGCGTTACAAGGAGAGCCGTCGTCTGCACCCGCTGGCGGCGGAAGGTCTTCCGCTTGAAGGCATTAAGCTGGAGCGGCGGTTGCTCGAAGACTTGAAGGGCTGGGCGACACAGGTTATTGATACCAGCAGCTTGAAGCCGGCGCAGCTCAAGGAACGAATTATAGCCCGTTTCACCAACTCCGATGTGAGCAAAATATCCGTTAATGTCATTTCATTCGGGTTTAAATACGGCATTCCAATTGATGCCGATTTGATTTATGATGTTAGATTCCTGCCTAATCCGCATTATATTGATCATCTTAGGCCGAATACGGGGCAAGACGCTGAAGTATACGAGTATGTCATGAAATGGCCGGAGACGCAGACCTTTCTGACAAAGCTGCTTGATATGCTCCAGTTCCTTATTCCGCTGTATCACAAGGAAGGCAAGAGCCAGGTTGTTATTGGCATTGGCTGCACCGGGGGCAAACACCGTTCGGTTGCGATTGCCGAATATTTAGGCCGTATCCTGGGAAGCAGCGATACGGAGCATGTTCGTGTCAGCCATCGAGATTCAGAGCGTGATCGGAGCTGAGGCGTAAATGACAGAACGTCGTAAGGAACAATTGCCCCGTATCGTCGTCATTGGCGGCGGTACGGGTCTTTCCGTCATGTTGCGCGGATTGAAGGAGAAGCCACTCGATATCACAGCCATTGTTACAGTGGCGGATGACGGTGGCAGCTCCGGCATTCTGCGTAATGAACTGCAGATGCCGCCTCCGGGCGATATTCGCAACGTGCTCATCGCACTTGCGGATGTGGAGCCGCTGCTGTCAGACATGCTGCAATATCGGTTTAACTCAGGCACAGGTCTTGCAGGCCACAGCTTGGGCAACTTGATGCTTGCAGCGATGACGGACATCTCGGGTGATTTCGTCTCTGGCGTACGTATGCTGAGCAAAGTATTGGCGGTACGCGGGCGTGTGCTCCCGGCTGCTGGGGAAGCGATTGTGCTCAAAGCAGAAACGGAAGACGGAATGATTATTACCGGAGAATCGAACATTCCCAAGGCAGGCAAAGCAATCAAGCGGGTCTTCATTGAGCCGCCCGATGTGGAGCCGCTGGAGGAAGCGGTGGAAGCCATCAAACAGGCTGACGCCATTCTCATTGGACCAGGTAGCTTATACACCAGCATTATTCCGAATTTGCTCGTGCCGAAGCTGGCGGAGAGCATCGTGGATTCGAATGCGGTCAAGATGTTCGTCTGCAACGTGATGACACAGCCAGGCGAAACGGACAATTATTCGGTCGGCGATCATCTAGCCGCTGTGCATGCGCATATTGGACATCATCTGTTCGACTATGTCATCGTCAACGATGGCGAGATACCGGAGCAGGTGCAGATGAAATATGCTGAACGTGGTGCGAAGGCGGTCCATCTCGATTTAGAAGAAGTGAAACGGCGCGGCTATGAAGTCATTGCCGACCGGCTCGTGCTGTTCCGAACGTATCTGCGTCATGATGCGGTGCGGCTCAGCCATCATATTTATCAGCTTGTGGAAAACTGGATGGAACGAAAGAGGTGAGTTACATTGTCTTTTGCGGGACAAACCAAAAAAGAATTGACGCTCATCGAAGCGGATCCGTGCTGTGAGAAAGCGGAACTATCGGCGCTCATCCGAATGAACGGTTCGGTATCGCTGTCTAGCCGTAAAGTCATCCTCGATATCTCCACCGAGAATGCCGCGATTGCACGTCGAATCTATTCGCTCATCAAGAAGCAGTTTGCCGTTCATACGGAGCTGCTCGTGCGCAAGAAGATGAGACTGAAGAAGAACAACGTCTATATCGTACGGATTCCGACAAAGGTGCAGGAAATATTGGCTGATCTCAAGATCGTTTCCGAAGGCTTTATGTTCAATCAAGGCATCGACAAAGAGATCATTCGCAAGTCCTGCTGCAAACGCTCGTATTTGCGCGGCGCGTTTCTAGCTGGCGGTTCGGTCAACAATCCGGAAGGGTCGTCTTATCACCTTGAAATTGCGACCATGTATGAAGAACACTGTCAGTCACTTGTAGAGCTGGCGAACAAGTTCGATTTGAATGCCCGCTGTATCGAGCGCAAGAAGGGGTTCATCTTCTACATGAAAGAGGGCGAGAAGATTATCGAGCTCCTCAGCATCATCGGCGCGCATCAAGCATTGTTCAAGTTCGAGGATGTCCGCATCATGCGGGATATGCGCAACTCCGTGAACCGGATTGTCAACTGCGAGACGGCCAATCTGAACAAGACGATTGGCGCGGCAGTACGGCAGATTGATAATATTAAGCTGCTCGATCGGGAAGTGGGCCTCAATTCCTTGCCAGATAAGCTTCGGGAAGTCGCGCAAGTTCGGCTTACGCATCCTGATTTGAATCTGACGGAAGTCGGCGAAATGCTTAGCGGTAAAGTGAGCAAGTCCGGTGTGAACCACCGATTGCGCAAAATCGATGAGCTTGCCGAAAAAATAAGGAACGCTGTAGCGGAAGGCTAGTGTAGACTTAATTAAAGTGTTATAATGGTGAGTAAGTGTAAACGGCTGTTGCCGTCTATTGGCGGTCAAAGCTTACGTTTCGCGAAAGACATTATAGAAATTCATACAGATGCAGTATATAAATTCTATAATGTAATAAACGACGTTAGTAAATGTCTCAATCGTTGGATTGAATTTCGTATAGGGGGTAAGGTTTCCATGACAAGACACCCGGTTGTCGTTCGACTGAAGACGGGTCTTCATGCAAGACCAGCCGCACTTTTTGTTCAGGAAGCGAACAAGTTTTCTTCTGAGGTGTTCGTAGAGAAGGATGATAAAAAAGTGAATGCTAAATCGATTATGGGCATTATGAGCCTCGCAATCAGTTCCGGTACTGAGGTTACAATTAGTGCAGAAGGTTCGGACGCCGATCAGGCTGTAACCGCTTTAGTCAATTTGGTAAGCAAGGAAGAGTTAGAGAACCAATAAGATCGGCTGCGATCACATGAAGAAGCTCCCTTGCGGGGGTTTTTTCTTTTTTCGGAACAATTTTCCGTTCAGCCCGCAACAAACATTCAGCTCGCAGCGTCTGAATAGACAGAATCGCATTTAAGAAGAAAAGGGGCTGCGAGAATCATGATGTGGAATCGGAAATGGGTGCTTGTGCCTGTGTTGGCACTGGCAGTAGGAGTTGGAACGGTGTTTGGAGCAGCGGGACACAATGGCAATGAAGTGTATGCAGTAGACAACGCAGCAATTGTACAGAAGAGCACGATTACGGTAGCGGGTACAGGCAAGCTGCAGGTTACACCTGACGTTGCTTATGTAAACGTTGCCGTGGAGACGCGTGCAACAGCGGCGAAGGATGCGCAAGCGCAGAACGCGAATCAGTTTGCCGGCTTAAAGAAAGTGCTGTTCACAACGTACAAGATGGCAGAGAAAGATGTGAAGACGACAGGCTTCTACGTTCAACCGGAATATACCTACGACCAGAAGACAGGCGAAAGCAAAGTCAAAGGTTATGTAGCGACGCACAGCGTTCAAATTACGACGCGTAATCTGGATGGCATCGGCCAGCTGCTGGATGCACTGTCTACATCGGGCGCTAACCGTGTAGATGGCGTTCAGTTCGATACGGAGAAACAAGACCAGTACGAGCTTGGGGCGCTGGATAAAGCAATGGCGAATGCGAGAGCGAAGGCAGATACGCTTGCGAAGGCAGCAGGCAAGCAAGTGAAGGAAGTTATCTCGATCTCGCAAAACAATGTGAATTCCGGCCCGATCTACTACGGTCAAGGCGGAATGGCGTCGGCAGACAGCGCGATGTCGAACGCAAAAGCGCCAACGAGTGTAGAAACAGGCGTTATTAATGTCTCGACCGACATTACTGTCGTGTATGAGATGCAATAAGCGGATATGAAACAGAAAAGGCAGGCCATTCTCCTTAAGGAGAGCGGCCTGCCTTTATTAAGTTGAATTACGCTTATGCCAGCGTCTTGTGTTCGTTGTTGGTCGTCAAGCCTCGCTGCTCGATGGCATGTTCAATAAGGGCAATGAATTCTTCGGACAAGCGCATTGCAATGGCTTCGTGGTAGACTTCAATCAGATGGGTATCGCTAAGCGGTCGCAGCAGGAGTGACTTGTCCTGTATCGGCAAGAATAGATTCTGTGTATCTCCAGCAGTCGAATGTGCAAAGCCCGGCTCATAGGCAGGTGTGTACTGTGCGTATGCGCTTACCGCATCGCCTGACCGAATAAAATTTCGCACGCTTGCGAATGGATTCGTAAGTTTCATGCGTGTGCAACTCCGATATTATAGATTTCCAAAGCATAGCCTAAGGGACGGTGGATATGGAATCATTTAGTACATAGTAACATGATTTTTAGAGCCAGTCCGCACCGATTCAGCGCGTTAAATGACTGTTGACATAACTACTAATTTATGATAATTAATAGCAATTGCATCAACGAATGTAATGAAATTAACGGACTTAATGAACGTAATGAACCTAATGAATAAAGCAAAGAGCGAACTTCCCTGGTGAGGGAAGTTCGCTCTTTCACATGGTACATCATTAAGTTGGTTAGACTTTCTGGATTACATCTTCTCAATTACTTTATCAACGAGGCCGTATGCAGCAGCTTCAGCAGCTGACATGAAGTAATCGCGGTCTGTATCGCGCTCGATCTTCTCAAGCGGCTGACCTGTGTTCGCGGATAGAATTCCGTTCAGCGTATCGCGAGTCTTCAAGATATGCTTCGCGCGAATCTCGATATCGCTTGCTTGGCCTTGCGCACCGCCGAGCGGTTGATGAATCATCACTTCGCTGTTAGGCAGTGCATAACGCTTGCCTTTGGCGCCTGCCGCGAGCAGGAACGCGCCCATCGAAGCGGCCATACCGACACAGATCGTCGACACTTGCGGTTTAATGAAGTGCATTGTATCAAAAATAGCGAGACCAGCGGATACCGAACCGCCAGGGCTGTTAATGTAAAGTGAGATGTCCTTGTCCGGATCATCGGCTGCTAGGAACAACAGCTGTGCGATAATGGAGTTTGCGACCATATCGTTGACCGGTGTGCCGAGGAAAACAATTCGATCCTTCAGCAAACGGGAGTAGATGTCGTAAGCACGTTCGCCGCGGTTGTTCTGTTCAATAACCATTGGTACGAAATTCATCATTTCCATCGTAAGACCTCCTTAGGGAACATGGATTAAAATTGGTGAGCTGTGTATTCATCATAACGGATAGATCAGGAAAAGTCAAAGATGGTCAGAGTGGCGCAAAAGTCAGTCAATTTCGCGAGGAAACAAGGTTACTTTGCTGCAGAATTGGAGATGCTGTATGAGGTGCAGGGCAGGGCGTACGTGCAAGTACAATGCAAGAAGGACCCTCCGATTATCGGAAGGTCCTTTGTTATGAAAGCATATGTTGCGTATTTGTAAATGGCGCGCCCGCGAGGAATTGAACCTCGATCTCAGGCTCCGGAGGCCTACGTCATATCCATTGGACCACGGGCGCGAATTGTGACAGCGAAGATAAGTATATGTGATTGCACATAGAAATGCAAGTGCTTGCAGGAAATTAAATTTTCAGAAATCGTCACAGTAAACGTTTTCACCGGGCAAAGTGATCTTGCCCCTGCCTGAAGTTTGGAGTACAATAAACGTGGGACTTAAAAAGTGCAGCCGGGACATAACGCGTCCACGTACTTGTCCCCGTGAATCGCGCTCTACTCGTAACAGGAGTTGATGTTGAAGGATGCAATCTCTCATCGAAATACAGCAGCAACTTCTGCCGGACTTGCTCGTTGTGATGAGAAAACGGTACCTCATACTCCGCCAGGTAATGCTCTCGGATATGATCGGCCGGCGCACATTAGCAGCATCATTGGATATGACAGAGCGTGTGCTCCGAGCGGAGACCGATTTCTTGAAAGCCCAAGGGCTTCTTATGATTGATACGGCAGGCATGCGCATCAGCGAAGCCGGGAAGCGACTGCTGGAGGATATGGAGCCGTTCTACAAAGCGATGTTTGGCTTGTCGGAGCTGGAAGAGCGAATCCGCCATTATTTTGGGCTGAAACAAGTTGTTATTGTCTCCGGCGATTCCGATTCATCCCCGCATACGAAGCGGGAGCTTGGCAAAGCCGGCTGTGCCGTGCTAAGTAAGGCGATGAAGCAGAATGACGTCATAGCTGTAACAGGCGGCTCGACGATGGCGCAGGTTGCGAATCAGCTGACGACACAAACGCCGTTCAAGGGTAATTGGTTCGTACCGGCTAGAGGCGGACTTGGCGAAAGCCTTGATTATCAAGCGAACACCATCGCCTCGACAATGGCGAAACGAACCGGCGCACAGTACCGAATGCTCCATGTACCGGACCATCTAGGCGAGGATGCTTATACATCCTTGATGCAAGAACCGAACGTGAGGGAGATTGTGGAAGTGATCCGCAGTAGCCGCATCGTCATACACGGGATCGGGGACGCTATGGTTATGGCGCGGCGCAGACGCGTAGACGCTACTGTAGTGGAAGCCATGCATGCGGAAGGCGCGCTTGCGGAATCGTTCGGCTACTATTTCGATAGAAATGGTGCCGTTGTTCACAAGATGCTAACCGCTGGCCTCAGACTTGAGGATATTATGGCAACAGAAGTCGTCATCGCTATCGCAGGCGGCCGCAGCAAAGGCGAAGCTATCGCAGCGGTCATGCATTTCGGGAACGACGATGTGCTCGTCACGGATGAAGCTGCAGCGCTTGAGATTGCTGCAATCATCGACAAGGAACAACAAGAAGCGAAGTGAATCACAAGCAAGTGATCTTGACGAAAGCGGCTTGCTTCAAGCGGCTGATACTCGTCTTGAGATAAATGAAATTATGTCTAGGAGGAATTTACAATGGTAAAAGTTGGTATTAACGGATTTGGTCGTATCGGTCGTAACGTGTTCCGCGCAGCTCTGAATAACCCGAATGTTGAAGTGGTGGCTGTTAACGATTTGACAGACACAAACACACTGGCTCACCTGCTGAAGTACGACACGACTCACGGTCAACTGGACGGTACAGTTGAAGCAAAAGAAGGCGCGCTGATCGTGAACGGCCGCGAAATCAAAGTTTTTGCTGAACGCAACCCAGAGAACCTTCCTTGGGCATCTGTAGGCGCTGAAATCGTTGTTGAATCCACTGGTATTTTCACAGCGAAAGAAAAAGCTGAGCTTCACTTGAAAGGCGGCGCGAAGAAAGTTATCATCTCCGCACCAGCTTCCAATGAAGACATCACAATCGTTATGGGCGTTAACGAAGACAAATACGATGCAGCAGCTCACACTGTTATCTCCAATGCATCTTGTACGACGAACTGCCTAGCTCCATTCGCAAAAGTTCTTAACGACAAATTCGGTATCGTTAAAGGTATGATGACTACAATTCACTCGTACACTAACGACCAATCCGTTCTTGACGTTCCACATAAAGACCTGCGCCGTGCTCGTGCTGCTGCAGAAAACATCATTCCTTCTTCGACAGGCGCTGCTAAAGCAGTATCCCTTGTACTGCCTGAGCTGAAAGGCAAATTGAACGGTATGGCTATGCGTGTTCCTACACCTAACGTTTCTGTAACTGACCTGGTTGCTGAACTGAAAGTGAACGTAACCGTTGAAGAAGTTAACGCAGCTCTGAAAGACGCTGCTAACACTTCCCTTAAAGGCATCTTGAACTACTCCGATGAGCCGCTTGTATCGAGCGACTACAATGGTGACCCAGCTTCCTCCACAATCGACGCACTGTCGACTATGGTTGTTGAAGGCAACATGGTAAAAGTAATTTCCTGGTACGACAACGAGTGGGGCTACTCCAACCGTGTAGTTGACCTGGCTGCTTACATCGCATCCAAAGGCCTGTAAGACATAGATAAGACCCTTACTAAACGTGAAGGAGCTGCTTGCTGCAGCTCCTTCTCGATAGTTTTCGGGACACTATAGCATCATCTAAACCTATAAATATAAACCTGCAGCGGGACTGTGGGATGGATAGCAAGTGGAGAATTTTTAATATACTTAGACCTTTATCCTGGGATGAACGGATTAGCAGCATTCATCTTAGTGAACTTAGGTACCCCGGGAGGATTTCTACTTATGAACAAGAAGAGTGTACGTGACGTTGAAGTAGCCGGCAAACGCGTATTTGTCCGCGTAGATTTTAACGTGCCAATGGAAAACGGTGCAATTACCGATGATACACGGATCCGCGAAACACTTCCAACCATTAAGTATTTGATCGAGAACGGCGCGAAAGTTATTTTGGCGAGCCACCTGGGACGTCCAAAAGGTCAAGTTGTTGAGAGCATGCGTCTGACAGAAGCTGGCGTGCGTCTGTCCCAATTGCTCGGCAAGCCTGTTGTAAAAACCGACGAAGCGATCGGAGACTCCGTGAAGGCGCAAGTAGCTGCTCTGCAAGAGGGCGACGTGCTTCTTCTGGAGAACGTGCGGTTCTACGAAGGCGAAGAGAAGAACGATCCGGAACTGGCGAAAGCTTTTGCCGAGCTGGCTGATCTGTTCGTCAACGATGCATTCGGTGCAGCTCACCGTGCACATGCATCCACAGAGGGCATTGCTCACCACCTGCCGGCTGTTTCAGGCCTCTTGATGGAGAAGGAGCTTGACGTGCTTGGTCGTGCGCTGCTGAAGCCAGAGCGTCCATTCACAGCAATCGTCGGCGGTTCCAAAGTTAAAGACAAGATCGACGTTATCAACAAAATGATCGAAATCGCAGACAACATCATCATCGGTGGCGGTCTGTCCTATACATTCTTCAAAGCGCAAGGCCACGAAATCGGCCAATCGCTGTGCGACAACTCCAAGCTGGATCTGGCACTCGAGTTCATCGAGAAAGCGAAGTCCCTTGGCAAGCAATTCCTGCTGCCGGTTGATATCGTTGTAACAGACGAATTCAGCGCGAAAGCAAACACGAATATCGTTGACGTTGACGGCATCCCTGCTGACTGGGAAGGCATCGACATCGGACCGAAGACTCGTGAAATCTATGCAAATGTGATCAAAGAATCTAAATTGGTTGTTTGGAACGGACCAATGGGCGTATTCGAGATCGAGCCGTTCTCCCATGGCACACGTGCTGTAGCACAAGCTTGCGCAGAGACTTCCGCTTACACCGTAATCGGCGGCGGCGACTCGGCTGCAGCTGCTGAGAAATTCGGCCTCGCTGACAAGATGGACCACATCTCCACTGGTGGCGGCGCATCGCTTGAATTTATGGAAGGCAAAGCGCTCCCGGGCGTTGTTGCACTGAACGATAAGTAAGATCGTAAGACAAGTTAAAGGTTAAGGAGCGATATCGACATGCGTACACCGATTATTGCAGGCAACTGGAAAATGTTCAAAACGGTTTCGGAAGCGACTGCTTTCTTCTCTGAAGTAAAAGGTAAAGCAGAAGTAAGCGGCGTAGAAGCGGTTATCTGCGCACCATTTACGACACTGCCAGCGCTTGTAGAAGCGGCACAAGGCACAAGCATCGCAATTGGCGCACAGAACCTTCACTTCGAAGACAACGGTGCATTCACAGGCGAAATCAGCGGCGTTATGCTGAAGGACCTGGGCGTGAAATATGTGATTATCGGCCACTCGGAGCGCCGCGCATATTTTGCAGAAACGGATGAAATCGTAAATAAGAAAGTGCAAGCAGCGTTCAAGCACGGTCTTACACCAATCGTATGTGTTGGCGAGAAGCTCGAAGAGCGCGAAGCAGAACAAACGAAGAGCGTTTGCCAAGTGCAAACAGAAGCGGCTTTCGCTGGCCTTTCCGCGGCTCAAGCCGTTGAAGTGGTTGTTGCTTATGAGCCGATCTGGGCAATTGGAACAGGCAAATCGTCGACAGCGGCAGATGCAGAGGACGTTATCGCGTTCATCCGCGGCGTTATTGCTGGCTTGTACGATGCAGCTACAGCGAACGCGGTTCGTATTCAATACGGCGGCAGCGTGAAGCCAAACAACGTAAGCGAATATCTTGGTCAATCCAATATCGACGGCGCTTTGGTCGGCGGTGCAAGCCTTGAGCCTGCATCCTTCATCGCATTGGTCGAGGGGGCGAAGTAAGATATGACAGCACCTGTAGCGCTTATTATCTTGGACGGATTCGGCCTTCGTAACGATGTGACGGGCAACGCCGTGGCACAAGCGAATAAGCCGAATTACGACCGTTACTGGGCGACTTACCCGCATACGACGCTGACAGCTTGCGGCGAAGCGGTTGGCTTGCCGGAAGGTCAAATGGGCAACTCCGAAGTTGGCCACTTGAACATCGGTGCAGGTCGGGTTGTCTATCAGGATCTGACTCGCATCAGCAAGTCAATCCGTGATCTGGATTTCTTCGACAACCAAACACTCCATGGCGCAATTAAGCATGTGAAAGAGAAAGGCACGAAGCTGCACCTGTACGGACTGCTGTCCGACGGCGGCGTACACAGCCATATCGCTCACTTGTTCGCGCTGCTTGAGCTGGCGAAGAAAGAAAATCTCGAAGAAGTGTACATTCACGCGTTCCTCGATGGACGCGACGTATCGCCTGACAGCGCGAAAGGTTATCTGGAGCAGCTTACAGCGAAGATCGCAGAAGTTGGCGTAGGCAAGATCGCGACTGTACAAGGCCGCTACTACGCAATGGATCGCGATAAGCGTTGGGAGCGTACGGAGAAGTCGTACCGCGCGATGGTGTACGGAGAAGGTCCTCAGTATACAGACCCGATCCAAGCGGTTGTAGAATCGTACGAGAAATCGGTATACGACGAGTTCGTCATGCCGACGGTAATCGTGAAGGAAGACGGCAGCCCAGTCGGCGTTGTGGAGTCGGATGATGCCGTTATCTTCTTTAACTTCCGTCCTGACCGTGCGATCCAGCTGTCACAGGTGTTCACGAACACAGACTTCCGCGGATTCGATCGTGGCCCGAAAGCGCCAGAGAACCTTTACTTCGTCTGCTTGACGCTGTTCAGTGAAACGGTAGGCGGATTCGTAGCGTATAAGCCTAAGAATCTCGATAACACGCTCGGTGAAGTGCTTGTACAGAACAACAAGCGCCAGCTGCGTATTGCCGAGACGGAGAAGTACCCGCACGTGACGTTCTTCTTCAGCGGCGGACGTGATGCAGAGCTGCCAGGCGAGACACGTATTCTGATCCCTTCGCCGAAGGTTGCGACTTATGACCTTCAGCCGGAGATGAGCGCGTATGAAGTGGCGGCAGCTGCGGTGAAAGAAATCGAAGCGGATCGTCAAGATGTCATCATCTTGAACTTCGCGAATCCGGACATGGTCGGTCACTCCGGCATGCTGGAGCCGACGATCAAAGCGGTAGAAGCAACAGACGAGTGCCTTGGCAAGGTCGTTGAAGCGGTTCTTGCAAAAGGCGGCGTATGCCTTATTACAGCGGATCACGGAAATGCCGATATGGTTATTGATGAGAATGGTCGTCCGTTCACAGCGCATACGACAAACCCGGTTCCGTTCATCGTAACGAGACAGGTTGGCCCACTGCGCGAAGACGGCATTCTCGCTGATATCGCACCGACGATTCTTGCGCTCTCGGGACTGCAAAAGCCTGAAGAGATGACAGGAACATCGCTTGTCCAAGGTTAAGCGGCGCAATTTTAAGAAATACCTTAAGTAGGTTTAATTTTATCCTTAATGCGGTGAATGATTGAGGTCGTTTAGGTTTGATGATCGCCGCATGAGGGATGCAACTTTTACACAAAACATATTGAAGGAGTGTTTCGTACATGTCTATCATTACTGACGTTTATGCACGCGAAGTGCTTGATTCCCGCGGTAACCCTACCGTTGAAGTTGAAGTTATGCTGGAGTCCGGCGGCAAAGGCCGTGCAATCGTTCCATCCGGCGCATCCACTGGCGCATACGAAGCCGTTGAGCTTCGCGACGGCGACAAATCCCGTTACCTCGGCAAAGGCGTTCTGACAGCTGTCGATAACGTTAACACAATCATCGCTCCTGAGATCATCGGTCTGGACGCGCTTGATCAAGTATTGATCGACCGCAAAATGATCCAACTTGACGGAACACACAACAAAGGCAAACTCGGTGCAAACGCAATTCTTGCGGTTTCGATGGCTTGCGCACGTGCAGCTGCAGACGCGCTTGACGTACCTTTGTACACATACCTTGGCGGATTCAACGCTAAGACGCTTCCAGTTCCAATGATGAACATCGTTAATGGCGGCGAGCACGCTGACAACAACATCGACGTTCAAGAGTTCATGGTTCTGCCAGTTGGCGCAGAGAGCTTCAAAGAAGCGCTTCGCATCGGCGCAGAAATCTTCCACAACCTGAAATCGGTTCTGAAAGATAAAGGCCTGAACACAGCAGTTGGCGACGAAGGCGGCTTCGCACCGAACCTTGGTTCCAATGAAGAAGCAATCACAACAATCATCTCCGCTATCGAGCGCGCAGGCTACAAGCCAGGCGTTGACGTATTCCTCGGTATGGACGTTGCTTCCACTGAGTTCTACAAAGACGGCAAGTACCACCTTGAAGGCGAAGGCCGTTCCTTCACTTCCGCAGAATTCGTTGACCTGCTTGCTTCGTGGGTTGAGAAGTACCCAATCATCACAATCGAAGACGGCTGCTCCGAAGACGACTGGGAAGGTTGGAAATTGCTCACTGACAAATTGGGCGGCAAAGTACAACTCGTTGGTGACGACCTGTTCGTAACGAACACAGAGCGTCTGTCTGATGGTATCGACAAAGGCGTAGGTAACTCGATCCTGGTTAAAGTAAACCAAATCGGTTCCCTGACTGAAACATTCGATGCGATCGAAATGGCAAAACGCGCGGGTTACACAGCAGTTATCTCTCACCGTTCCGGTGAGTCCGAAGACAGCACAATCGCAGACATCGCTGTTGCGACAAACGCTGGCCAAATCAAAACAGGCGCTCCGTCCCGTACGGACCGCGTTGCGAAATACAACCAATTGCTTCGTATCGAAGATCAATTGGGCTCGACTGCTCAATACGCAGGCAAGAGCGCGTTCTACAACTTGAAGAACTTTAGCAAGTAATTCGAGTTTGCTGGATCGTAATACCAAAATGACAAAAGAATGTCCCAAAAGCTGAGGTAGTTTAAGCTTGGGCGTTCGCTATAATTAGGGAGAGATGACATGGCGCAAGGACATGTCGCTCTCCCTTTTTTGCATCGTTATCCAATAATCCGATTATGAGGTGGAAGCAGTGGCAAAACCAGTAGTCGCTCTACAGTTGTATACGCTCCGTGACCAAACGGAAAAGGATTTTCTCGGTACGATTCGCAAGGTAGCGGAAATGGGCTATCAAGCGGTTGAGTTTGCAGGTTACTTCAACACACCGGCGAAAGAATTGAAAGCACTTCTGGATGAGCTCGGCTTGCAGGCGCCATCTGCGCATGTCGGTTTGAACTTCGGCGAGCCGGAGAAGATTGAAGCGGATCTCGAGAAGCAAATCGAATATGCAAAGGAGCTTGGCCTCCAATATATCATTACGCCTTGGGCGCCATTGCCTGAGAATCCGACGATCGACGATGTAACGAGACTGGCAGGCATCCTCGAAGCAGCGGGCAAGCAAGTGAAGGAAGCGGGCCTGATCTACGGCTATCATAACCATGATTTTGAATTCAAGCTCGTTGACGGCAAGCCGATCATGGATCTGCTGCTCGAGAAGGTTCCGGCTGAATATCTGCAGGCGGAATTCGATTTCGGCTGGGTGCATATGGGCGGACAGAATCCGGTTGATTATGCAACTCGTTATGCAGGCCGCGTGCCTCTCGCGCACTTCAAAGACTTCGGCGTTGGCCGCAGCGACACGGAAGTGGGCAAAGGCGTTGTCGATCTGAAGGGTGTGCTTGATGTAGCGGAGCAAGTCGGCATCCAGTACGTCATCGTGGAACAAGAGCAGTTCGCGAACTCTTCGCTGGAAAGCGCGAAGCTGAGCCTGGAGTTCTTCCGCGAGAACGGCTATCTATAGGAAATAATAGATAACGAACCGCCATCTGACAGTCAGATGGCGGTTCGTTTATTTGTGATTCAGTTGTTGCTTATTCGCCTTTCTGAAATCCCCGGGAGTCAGCCCCTCGTACCTTTTGAAAAAGCGTATGAAGCTATTTGCGTTGTTATAGCCTATATTAGCAGCTATCTCATTAATCGTTTGCTCCGTTTCCATGAGCAGCGCCTTGCTCGCTTCAATCCGCTTAATCGTTAAATACTCCAACATGGTCTTGCCTACGTCTTGTTTAAACATACGGCTTAAATAGGCATGATGCAGATTCACCTGCTCCGATATCGTCTCTACGGATAGATCCAAATAATAATATTGATCCATGTACGCCATAACGGTCTCGATATAGCTGTTCTTCTTGGGCTGCTGCTGCAGCGCTTCGCTAATTTTGTTCACCATAGCGGAAATCCAATGATGAATCGCATGAATCGTCTCTTTGGAGGCTAGCTCTCGGAACAGATTATGGTTGTGTCCAAATATATGTTCCGTATTAACGTTCAAATCGTGTAGATTTCTCAGCATATCTTCAACAATAAGACTATACGTACGGAAAATAACTTCTTCGTTTAACTTCGAGCGCGATCTCATTTGCTGATACAGCTCGTTCAAGCTACTAAGCGCTTCTTCAAGCTGCCCAGCCTTCAAGAAATTGATCATATGCGTTGAGAAATAAGGCGGCAATTCAAATTGATAATCAGCTTCCTTGACCAGATCTTCATAGAAGAGCACGATATTCATGCCAGCCACGATTTTGGCCCGAATAACCTCACTGGCTTCTTTAAAGGAGTAATAGGTTTGCATCATTTGCGAATATGCGCTTCCGATACCGATCGTAACGGAGATGTTAAGCAGCTGATAGATCACATTTTTAATTTCCTCGCCAAGTACGGCCAACTTTTCTTTGGTCTCTTCGTTCGTTGTAGGATCGCCTTCCAGATTGATCAGGAGGACAAGCTGGTTCTCATCCGACTCCGCCGCCAAGCAGGTGTAATTCTTCGCAGCCAGCTCCTCGGCAATATTCATCATGGCGTACTTGTACAAGTTCTGATCTTTGGAAGAATAGCTGTCCACCAGCAAGCTGTATTCGTCAATTTCAATGATGAAAACAACAAAATTAGGATCTGGAAAGTGAATATGCAAAAATTCAAGCTTAGCGTTTAATTCGTGAAGGTCGCTGTATTTGTTGTTAATCAGCGCGAGTAGAAATCTTTCGCGAAGGACGGGCAGATTCATGCGGAATTGCTTTTCCCATGCGTCGTTTTTGCTAAAAACATGGTCTAGTATATGAGAAATGGTTTCCAATTCATTCTTTCGCCTAACAAGTTGCGAAGCCTCGCCTCTGTTATTATAAGGCAACGTTTTGTCGATTAACGATTTGATGGGCGTATACATTCTTCTGGACATGAAATAGGACAAAATAATGCCCAGCAAGACAAGCAGGATGCAAGTGATCCAAGCAACATTGCGTATATATGAAAACTTGGAAACCACATATTGCAGGGGAGTTTCGGAAACGATGCTCCACTTGTTGCTAAACGTCTTTACATAAGTGATGAGTTCCTTATCTCCATCTTCTTTCATGATCTGATAGCCAACCTCTGACGGATCGCCGCTGCTTTCCGTAAATAGTCGATGGACATGATCGGGGTTAGGTTCTTCCGGCGCGGAAGAAGAAACGATGTTGCCTTGCGGATCCAGAATAAAGGTCGTGGTATACGGATTTCCTTCCATCTTCTTCAGCATGTTCATGAGCGCCGATTCGTGCATGTGAATGGCCAGTAATCCAGTAAAGCTGCTTTTCCGCAGTACAGGGATCTTGATGACGTACGTAACGATTTTGTCCATTTCGTAATCGCCAGCACGGGAGCTTAGCCAAAATCCCGCTTTTGACGATGTAAGTCCTTCACTAATCCAGATATCCTTAGGCGAATTCGCGTATTGCCTTGTATAGCCGTTCGAAGCAATAATTTGATGCGATTCTATCGAATATAAATCGATGGATTCAACGGCTTCATTCTCCGTGGCCGTTGTCTTTAATATATCTCGCGTGTCATTGAGAAGAAATTGATTGCCCGGATCATTCAAATAGCTAGTCATTCTTCCGTCCATGCCAATGCGCACGCCAATGGATTGCATATCCACAATTATTTTCTCAATGGAAGCGCTTTTCTGTTTGGATGCATGAAGAGTTGCTTGACTTAATTCGTCCTCAAGCGTTGAAACGGTAAAGCTATAAGCAGCATAGCTCAGCAAAACAATAGGAAGAAGAATCACGATTAAGTAAGAAAGAAAATAGGTCCAAAATACCCGTGGCAATTCTTTAACGTATCTCTTTACCGAGCTGAATGGAGTCAGCGTCATCACCTGCTTGAGATTATAGTGATTTCATTATGCCATAAATGAATAGTTTCCGATGCAATAATAGGGATGAAAGTCATAAAAACGAGATGAATGTCACAACTTGATGATCCCGAAGTCACGAATTATGAACAACTGTCTTGGATTGGAGATATTCATTACCGTTCTATTTTTACATAATGAAGGTGTGAAAGAGACAATCTGCCACACCATACTAGGGAGGATGTCAACATGAAGAAAATGAATAAAGCCGCTTATCTCGTTCTAACAACTGTAATGCTTGCAAGCATGCTTACTGCATGTGGGGGGAACAACGCAAACACAAGCGGCAACAATGCGAAAGACGGAGCTGCAAACACCAAGGCTGCTGATACAGGAGCCAAGGAACCAATTAAATTAACATTTGCCTCATGGAGTATCAGCGAGGAAGCAACCAAGCCTGCACTTGAAGAAATGGTAAAAAACTATGAAGCGAAGAACCCGAATGTAAGTATTGAGTTTGTCCCGATTCCGTTCTCGGACATTAAACAGCAAACCTTCGTTATGGCCTCGACGGACAATGCGCCGGATGTCATCCAGACATTCCCGGCATGGTTCGGCTCTTACGCAGCTTCCGATATCGTTGCACCGCTTGACGATTTGATGGGCAAAGATTATGTAGACGATTTGCTGCCAAGCTTCAAAGAGGACTTCTCCTACGACGGCAAGCTGATGGGCGTGCCTTGGGCGGCCACACCGTATATCCTGTACTACAATAAAGAGCTATTTAAGAAAGCCGGACTGGCTGATAAAGCCCCTGCGACAATTGATGAATTGTTGAAGGATGCCGAGGCGCTGTCCAAATTGAAAACCGACAGCGGGGAGCAAATTTACGGCTTCGGCGAGCCAACAGATAAACTCGCCATCAATGGCGAAATTGCTCTACGGAACTTGTACGGAAACGGCGGCTCGATCTTGGATAAAGACGGCAATGTCAACGCCAATACTCCTGAAATGGTTAAAACATTGGAATTCTATAAAAACATCGTAAGCAGCGGCGTTTCCCCATCCGGTGCGAAGCTGAAAGATTTGCGTAACCTCTTCTCTATCGGCCGTCTGGGTATGTATGTGGACGGCTACTATGGAAAAGCCGCATTCCGCAGCATGAGCGGCAAAGGCGCCGACTTTGACAAGGTATGGGGGACTGCCATGATTCCTGCAGGCGCCACAGGCAAAAGCGTATCGATCGGTGAAGCGCATGGCCTTGTCATCTCTGCAGGTTCCAAGCATAAAGAAGCTGCTGCAGACTTCATCAAATACTTGACGGACAAAGACGCAATGACGATCTATAACAAAAATAACTTTGTCCTTTCTGCGCGCAAATCGCTCAGCAGCCTGTTCACTTCAAGTGATTTCGAGAAAGTGATGATGGAGCAAATGAACAATCTTCAGCCTCTGCCGAAGAATGATCCTGGTATGGAACAAGCATACATCGATATCGCTGACGCCCTGCTCAAGGTAGCCTCAAATGCCGCTACACCGGCCAAAGCAGCGGAAGAACTAGATGCAGCGCTTAAAACTTCGTTGAAATAACAATGAGACGATTCGGAAGGACGCCTTGCTGCAAGAAGGCGTCCTCGACCGAAAGAGAGATAGGAGTGGAGAACATATGAATGGTAAACGATTATCAGAACTGGCGAAGGATCGTATGTTTCTTCTTGTCTTAGTTCTGCCTGCCTTGGCGATGTTGGCGTTTTCCATCGGCATTCCGATTGTCAAATCGCTTTCTATGAGCTTCTTCAACGTATCGTTGCTGAGTATGAAGCATCAGCCGTGGAATGATTTTGCGAATTATAAGAGCATTTTGCAGGACGGGGAGTTTTTCGGAGCGCTTCGTGTAACGCTGACGTATGTAGTCTGCATTGTCAGCGTCCAATTCGTGCTTGGCATGTTTCTGGCGTTGCTGCTTAACTCCGGCATTCGATTCAAAAGAATATTCCGTACTTTAATTCTCATCCCGTGGATCGTGCCAACGATTGTTTCCGCTTTGCTATGGATGTGGTTATTCCAACCGCAATACGGGTTGGTTAACTATATTCTTCAACAATTGCATATTATCAGCGGACCGCAGGAGTGGCTCACCAGTCTCGACCTGGCGCTGCCAGCCGTTATCGTTACCGCGTTATGGCGCCAACTGCCGTTTATGAGCACCATGCTGCTTGCCGGCATGCAGGGCATATCCGAGGATATGTACGAAGCTGCCAGAATCGATGGCGCAAGCAAGGCGCAAATTCTGCTGTACATTACATTACCAATGCTCAAAAGCAACATTAAAACGGTTACGCTGATTTCAATCATTGAGAATTTCAAAATGTTCCCGCTCTTCTGGATTATGACGGGCGGAGGACCGCTCGATAAGACGACAACACTAGCCATTTACAGCTATAAAGCTGCGTTTGTTCAGATGGACCTAGGCAAGGGAGCCGCAATTGGAGCGTTATGGCTCATCATTATGATTCTGATCTCCGGCCTATACAACAAGTTGTTCTCCATTGGCGAAGACGAATCCGGAAAGGGGAAAAACCATGCAAAGTCAAAGCCAGCCAAACAACAAGCTGCTGCCTAACCTTGGGCTATATGCGGGCTTGCTCGTATTTCTCCTCTTTCTTATATTTCCGCTTTACTGGATGCTTGTAACGTCTTTCAAAGATAATTCGGTGTTGTTCAATATACCGCCCCAGTGGATTCCGGCTAAGCCTGTCATTTCCCACTATACGAAACTGTTCTCGGACAACTACTTCCTGATCTACTACAAGAACAGCTTGCTGGTCAGTGGCTGCACAACGCTAATTACACTGTTGTTCGCCATGTTTGCCGGATACGGGTTCTCCAGATTTCATTTCAGATTCAAAAATTTCCTGTTGTTCTCGATCTTGTCGACACAAATGCTGCCGGTCGTGTCACTGCTTATCGCGCTATACTCGCTTTATAAGTCTACTGGACTGATTAATACCCAGCTAGGTCTAATCATTGCTTTAACTACGGCTTCCCTGCCATTCTCAATCTGGATGATCAAAGTGTTTTTTGACAACATTCCAGGGACGCTTGAAGAAGCGGCAAAAATTGACGGATCCAGCCGATTCGGCATCTTGTTTCGTATTATCTTCCCGCTCTCCAAACCAGGGATTTTCTCAGTAGGCATCTATACGTTCATACTCTCATGGGATGATCTGCTTTATTCCTTAACGCTCATTAACAAGGATAACCTCCGTACACTGAATCCGGGGATTTCCATCCGATACATGGGAGAGGTCTCCTATGATTGGGCGAACATAATGACGGTATGCGTAACGGCAACAGTCCCAATTGTTATCTTGTTCTTGTTCTTCCAGAAATACATGGTGGCTGGTTTGACAGCAGGTGCCGTGAAAGAATAATGCTCCAGAAGCAAATTAACCGCCTCCAGATTACTTATTCCTTTTCTATTGCTTATATAAAGCGAGACTGCTTGCGGAACCTGCCGGGCGGCAAGCCGGCGTGCTGCTTGAACCATTTGGTGAAATTGTGGATGGTGCCTGAATGAAGCTCATCAGCGATGGAGAGCAGAGACAGCTCCGAATGCGCGAGCAGCTCCTTGGCGAGCCTCAGCTTGCAGGACATGAAGTAGTCGTGAGGGGTAGTGCCGAGCTCGGAGCGAAACAATCTAGCGATATGGTCTGGGTGGTAGGCGCTCCACTCGCCAAGCCAGCTATGGTTGTACCGTTCGCGTGCATGCTCGGCCAGCCTACTCGATATGGAACTAATCAGCGGAGAAGCCAATTTTCTCGATCGTTCGCGCTCCTCATGCTGTTTGATGGCAGCGATTAGCTCAAGCAGCAGGCCGTTCAGAAGCGGTTGCTTGAATGCCCGCTCTTCCATGCCATACGCTTCCGCAAGCCGAATGAAGCGGGGCTCGAACCGATGCGTCGGCAGTTGTCTGACATCGTCTATGAGCAGATTATCAGGAGAAGGCGATTCATCCACGTCGCCGATCAGCATCCGGTTGTCTTTCTTCCTATCAATGGCGGGGTCGAACTTGGCATCGCGGATAAGAAGTCCCGAACCATGGCGCTCTTGCACCTCGCTTGGTATCCAGCTGAAGTGTAGGCCATATAGCAGGAAAGGCTCCGCTTCATCCGCAATAAAGTGATGTACGGTATCCGGGCCGTAATAGAACAGGCAACCGGGAGAGCCATCATAGCGCTCGCCTTGAATCCATGCAGTCCCTTTGCCTGCTGCCACGAATATAAATTGATGTTCTTCAATGATACGCGGTCCAAAAGCAAAACCAGGCAAGCATTGCAGTCTATTCGCGTAATGTACGTGAGGCTGCAACGACTGCCAAGGGAGCGATTCCGGAATACGGTCAGGCATAGGAATAGACGCCTCCTGCCACTGTAATAGGTCGGTTAAAGTTAAAAACTCGTCGAGCTCTCATAAATACAGCTATTCAACAAGAGCATACAATGAGAATAGAAGGTCGGCAATCGACAATTCGCTTGAGAGGGGACTTTAGCGTATGGATCCTGCAATCAAACCGGCAACACGAGATTTCGAGGATGCGACGCCGCTGCTTGCGGCACCGGAGGAGCTGCGCCTTGAAGCGGCGCGGAAAGGCTACCTGTTCTTCAAGCATTTCTTCACGCGAGAGGAAATTATGGCTCTGCGCCTTGAGATTCTGAATGTGCTGCATGAAGAGAATCTGCTTGATCCGTCTAAGCCTCTCATGGATGGCTACGGCAATCAGCCGCTCATCGACGGGATGACGATGGAGGAGCTGAACTGGAACGGGATTGGAACGACGCAGCAGGTGTATCACAAGGTGCAGAAGCTGGAGTCATTTCACGCTTTCGCCCATCATCCGAAGCTGATTGGCTTGTTCGATACGCTGTTCGGCGAGCGGACATTCCCACATCCGCGCAATATCGCGCGCATCATGCTGCCGAGCGACAAGCTGAACGTAACGCCGCCGCATCAGGATTTTCTCCATATTCAAGGCAGCAGTAATACGTGGACCTGCTGGGCGCCGATCGGTGACGTGCCGCTTACGCTCGGTACGCTCTCGATGCTCGAAGGCAGCCATGACGGGGGACTGCTCCAAGTAACAGGCAACCCCGGTGCCGGCGGACTTGAGTCCATTCTGTGCGGGCTTGGCTACGAGTGGGCCGAGGGTGATTATGAAGCGGGAGATATCGTTATTTTTCACAGCATGATGGTGCATAAGGCGCTTCCGAATAAGCAGCCCGGACGTGTGCGCTTGTCATTAGACCTTCGTTTCCAGCCGGCTAGCCAGCCGATCGAGAATGCTTCGCTGCTGCCGCATGGCCCTTTTGAATGGGATGAATTGTACGAGGGATGGACGCGGGAGGAGCTGCAGTATTACTGGAAGAAAGAGCAGTTCACATTCCTTCCTTTCGACGAGAGCATTCGCTGGCAGAAGGACAAAATTTGCTAATGGAGCTTGGCCTGTTCCCCTTCTGCAGTGTCTTGTATTCGCTTCCTTGCTATGCTACAATGATAATGCTGTTTCTAGGTCTTGTCTCCTTGTATGCGACAAGGCAGCGAACAAAGTACAAATTTGCTCCTTGTGCAGGAGGTGGAACTTTTGGCAATTACGTTTAAAATTTTGCTTATGATTTTTGCGCTTGCTCTAATCTCTGTTGTTCTATTGCAGAAAGGTAAGAGCGCAGGCTTGTCTGGTGCGATTTCCGGTGGCGCTGAGCATTTGTTCGGTAAGACGAAGGCACGCGGACTTGATCTGTTCTTGCAGCGTCTAACAATTGGGGTTGCTGCGGGCTTCTTTATTACAGCACTCATTTGTGCATACTTGGTTAAAGTATAGTAACAAACGCAGGAAGCGGGCTTATAGCTCGCTTTTTTTGTTGCATGCTTTTTATGGTACAATATGGCAGATTTGATACCGCAGGTGAAAAATGTTAATTTTGCGGGGTTGTCCGCGGATGCTGACTGCCCCTTTCGTGTATACTATATAGTATATGAGAATCTATCAACCGACGGCTGTACATGGGATTGACGGCAACGCGGTACATGAGGTGAGAAAGTTATGGTAACAGAGCAGCAGCTGCTGGCTTACATGCGTGAACCGGCGTACAAGCCGATGACCTACCAAGAGCTTGATAAGCAGCTGGGCGGGGGAGGCAATGCGGAGTCGTTCCGCAATTTCCTTGTGGTCTTAAATGAGCTGGAGAATGAGGGCAAGATTGTACGGAATTCCAGTGACCGCTATGGCCTTCCAGAACGGATGAATTTGGTGCGCGGGCGCATTCAGGCGCATGCAAAAGGCTTTGCTTTCCTCATTCCAGAGGACAAAGCACATGGAGATGTATATATTGGCGCACATGATCTGACAAGCGCGATGAACGGAGATATCGTACTTGTGCGCGTGACATCCCGCAGCGAGCACGGCGGCCGTATGGAAGGCGAAGTGATCCGCATCGTGGAGCGGGCGGTCACGCAGATCGTCGGGACCTTCCAGAATCACGAGTCGTATGGCTTCGTGTTGCCGGATGATAAACGGATTAATCGGGATATTTTCATAGCGAAGGATCACTTTCTCGGTGCGGTGACAGGACAGAAGGTTGTCGTGAAGATTCTGACCTATCCGGAAGGACGCTCGGCCGCTGAGGGCGAGATTGTTGAGGTGCTTGGACATAAGGATGATCCAGGCATTGATATTCTGTCGATTATCCGCAAGCATCAGTTGCCGGAGAGCTTCCCGGTTGATGTGATGGCTGAAGCTGAGGCGGCTCCGGACTCCATCACGGAGGACGAGATTGTACGCCAAGGGCGGCGCGATCTGCGCGACAAAGTGATCGTCACTATTGACGGCGAAGATGCGAAGGACCTCGACGATGCGGTCAATATTGAACGCTTGGAGAATGGCAACTATGTGCTGGGAGTCCATATCGCAGACGTTAGCTACTATGTGAAAGAGAACTCTGCGCTGGATCAAGAAGCGTACCGCCGCGGTTGCAGCGTGTACTTGGTCGATCGGGTTATTCCGATGCTGCCGCACCGTCTGTCGAACGGAATCTGCTCGCTCAATCCGAAGGTTGACCGGCTGACGATGTCCTGCGAGATGGAGTTTGACGGGGAGACGCTGAAGCGTGTCCGGCACGATGTGTTCACGAGTGTCATTCGAACGACAGAGCGGATGACGTATACGAATGTGCGCAAAATCCTTCAAGGCGAAGATGAGGAAGTGACCGAGCGTTACGCGGACCTTGTCGATACGTTCAAACTCATGGAGGAACTTGCAACAAGACTGCGTGGAATGCGGATGAAGCGCGGCGCAATTGACTTTGACTTCGTAGAGTCGAAGGTCATCGTCGATGAAACGGGCAAAGCGGTTGATATCGTGAAACGCGAGCGTTCCATCGCGGAATCCATCATTGAGGAATTTATGCTTGTAGCTAACGAGACGGTTGCCGAGCATTTCTATTGGCTGAAGGTGCCGTTCCTGTACCGGACGCATGACAATCCGGACCAAGAGAAGCTGCTAAACTTCGTGCAGTTCGCGGCCAATTTCGGTTATACGATCAAAGGCAAAGGCGGCAGCGTCATTCACCCTCGTGCACTGCAAACATTGCTTGAGGATGTGCGCGGTTCGAAGGAGCAGACCGTTATCTCGACGGTGATGCTGCGTTCGATGAAGCAGGCGAAGTACGATGCCGAGAGCTTAGGGCACTTCGGACTTGCAGCAGAGTTCTATTCGCACTTTACCTCGCCAATTCGGCGTTATCCCGATCTTATCATCCACCGCGTGATGCGCGAGGTGCTTGAGAATGGCGGAACGTTGCCAGACGCGCGACAAGAGTCGCTAGCGGCGCGGATGCCGGATATTGCTCAGCAGTCTTCGGAACGCGAGCGCGTTGCTGTCGATGCGGAGCGGGACACGGAGAAGCTGAAGAAATGCGAGTATATGCTCGACAAGGTCGGCGAGGAGTTCGACGGCATTGTCAGCAGCGTAACAGGCTTCGGCATCTTCGTGGAACTGCCGACTACGGTTGAAGGATTGATTCGTCTGAGCGAGCTATCAGACGATTATTATCACTTCCACGAGCAGCACATGCTGCTCATCGGCGAGCGGACGTCCAAGACGTACCGGATCGGCGATGAGGTGCGCGTGCGCGTGGAGCGGGTGAATATGGAAGAGCATACGATTGATTTCACGATGCTCGAGAATTTGAGCGCGAACGATGCGGACCGTGCACGCGAGTACGGTTTGGTCGGCCGCGGCGGCGGCGGCCGTGGCGGTTCGCGCGGCGGCGGCGGTGGCCGCGAGCGTGGCGGCGCAGCCGCATCGGCGCGCAGCGCTGGCGGGCGCGGCGAGCGCGGAGGCAATGGCGCTCGCGGCGGCGAGCGTGCGGGCCGCGGCGGTGCGCGTGGCGGAGCAGCAGCGCCGACAGCAGCTGCGCGGGAAGCGAGCGCGGCTGTGGGCCCGCGCGGCCGCGGCAAGCGGCGCGGCGGAGGAGCGCAGAGCGCGGGCGAAGCCGCGCGGGGCGTGAGCGGCAGCGTAGGCGCGGCGGGTGCAGCGGCGCCTGCGGAGCAGCGCAGCGGGCGCAGGCGCAAGGGCCGCGGTGGCAGCGGCGGCGAGAATGGCGCAGCCGGCGCGAGCGTGCCGGCGCAGCCAGCGCGCGAGCGCGATTCGCGTGCGTGGAAGCCGGAAGACGATTTCAATCTCGACCGGCTTATGGGCAATGACCGCAGTGGCGGTGAAGGTGGTGCCACGTCCGGTGGTGGCGTTCGTAAAGTTCGCACCGATATGTGGGGACTGCCGATCACGAATGCTGGCTCCTTGAAGGATTACGGCGAAGATCCAGATTCAAACTGGTCCTCCCGTAGTCGCGGGGAAGGCGGCAGACGCGGCGGCGGTCGAGGCGGTCGTCCAGGCGGCAGCGGCAATAATGCCGGCCGTAATGGCGAAAGCGCCGGAACTGGCACACGCCGCAAGAAGAAAAGCGGCGGCGCAGGCGCAAGCGCTGGCGGTGGTGCTTCGGCTTCGAAGCCTGCAGCAGCTGCAGGATCTGAGGGCGCAGGCGGCAACGGCGGAGGCAATGGCCTTGGCCAGCGCAAAAAGAAGAAAAAGAGCAATTCCACCGCAGCATTCGTGCGTAAGAATCGTTTGTAATTCGCGGTTCGGGGCTGCTTTTACCAAATCTTGATTTCACCATGTAAAGTTGCTACAATGGACTCCTAGCCTAGGTTAGGAGTCCGTTCATTTACGCTTTTGGGGAGAGGTGATAGGCGTGGCAAGCAAGAAAAGTGATGGCAAACAGCTCGCACAGAATAAGAAGGCTTCCCATGACTATTTCATCGAGGAGACCTTCGAGGCAGGCATGGTGCTGATGGGGACGGAGATTAAGTCGCTGCGGACAGGCAGAGCGAACATTGGTGATGCATTCGCGACTATTCGTAACGGCGAGATTTTCATTCACAACCTGCACATTAGCCCATTCGATCAAGGGAACCGAAGCAACCCGGAGGATCCGACGCGGACGCGCAAGCTGCTCATGCATAAGTCGCAGATTCATAAGCTGCTCGGCCAGTCGAAGCAAGAAGGCTACACGATTGTGCCCCTTAAGATCTATGTTCGCAACGGTTATGCGAAGTTACTGCTCGGCCTTGGTAAAGGTAAGAAGCAGTACGACAAGCGCGAATCGGCGGCGAAGAAGGACGCGCAGCGTGATATCCAGCGTGCATTGCGTGAGAAGCAGAAGGTCGCTCGCTAAGGCAATTTAGTCCGCTTGGGATGTAAGGCGATCGTCGCCAAGACTTCCAACAAGACATTGTCTCATGATGGCTGTACCTGTGTTATACTAAGTAAGCAACGAACGAAGTAGTAACATGCTCACCTGATGCAGATGCCTTACTGTTGGCAACTGCAGTCGACAGAGCGTTCTTACCTGCTAAACGGAACGTATGGAGCCGTTTATGCGATATTGGGGGCGTTTATGGATTCGACGGGGATAGTTCGAGCATGGGTTGCGGGTAGTGGGGACGCGTCCACTTCATCAACGCTAAAGCCTATTAAATGGCAAACAACAACAAACTTACGCTTTAGCAGCTTAATAACCTGTTAGCGTGCTCCTACCTAGCATCGCCCATGTGACTAGACTAGGGGCTAACATGTAGTGGGATACGCCGTTCGGTCTCCGCCTGGGGTCGACGGAAGAAGATAATCAGGCTGACCCAACGCGTAGTCGGTTACGGGACGACGCTCGGGTGACATCAATACCGTGACTACACCCGTAGAAGCCTGTGTGGCGTTGTCTTCGGACAGGGGTTCAAATCCCCTCGCCTCCACCATCATTAACCACATCCGCATGAGGATGTGGTTTTTGCTTTTCCAAGGGTACCAATCTATTAAATTCTCAGGAACCTTTTAGCTAGTTTTAAGCTTCCTTTTAGGATCGTCCCTCATAATGAAGTCATCAAGAGCACAGGAGGCTGATCCTAATGGATGAGAATAAAGAAATGAACAATGAACTCGATAACGCAAACGAAGGTCCAACCATATATCGCTATGATTCCTCGAAGAAGATGACAACTTTACAGCGGGTGTATGACGAAACGCTCGCGGAGAATGAGGGGCAAGGTGCTTCAGCAGGCGGCGGTGCGAAACGACGCAGACGAACGTCTTCTCGGTCGATTCTGGCGGCTTTTCTAGTCGGCGCCGTTGTGGTTGGGGGAATGACCTACATGTCCGATCGAATGAACTTGTTCAGCGGAGGGACAGCAAGTGTCGTCCAGACCGGTTCGAACGGTGGCTCTAATTCAGCTGACGCCGGATTAAAGACTGCTTCGCTCAATTCCTCTACGGAGAACTTTGCTTCGGTGTTCAAGCAAGCGAACCCTGCAGTCGTGGAGATTGCGAATTATGGGGTGGAGAACAACCAGTCGAATCCGAACCTCTTCGGCAGGGACGGCGCATGGTCCGGCGGTCGGCAGCAGTCGGAGCAAAGCAGTCAAGATCCGGTGCTAATGGGTACCGGGTCCGGATTCTTCTTCAATAAAGACGGTTATATCCTGACGAACCAGCACGTTATTGCAGATGCCACAGAGCTTAAAGTAACCGTGCCTGGATATGATGAGCCGCTTATCGCCAAGGTCGTTAATGCGAATAAAGATCTGGATTTAGCGGTGCTCAAGGTGGAGAGCCCTGACGGCAAATCGTTTCCGGCTCTAAGCTTCGGTGACTCGAATCAAGCGAATGTCGGCGACTGGGTTGTCGCGATCGGCAATCCATACGGCTTGGATCACACGATGACGATTGGCGTGCTTAGCGCGAAGGAGCGTCCGATTACGGTCACGGAGGAAGACGGTTCCGAGCATCAATACAAACATCTTCTGCAAACTGACGCTTCGATTAACCCCGGCAATTCGGGAGGACCGCTGCTGAACGCTAAAGGCGAAGTAATCGGAGTGAATACCGCAGTTAATGCCGAAGCTCAAGGCATGGGTTTCGCTATTTCGTCCAGTACGATCAAGGATGCTGTGAAGGAGATGATGGCGGCAACGTCGGAAAAATCTTTCTAACTGGACGCTGCCAAATAAATCCACAACCGCGTAGGGTTGTGGATTTGTGCATCTGAGGGCACGATCGCAGCGGATAATCGCGCCTTTCTTGTGCAATCCTATTCTTCAGATGCCTTCATACCATAAATCACGGGTTTTCGTCGTAATTTTACATCTGTACGAAACGGTCACAATGAGCTAAAATAATGATATTCAAAATTACTTGTGAATAATTTCACAGTATGGTCGGAAACGACCTGCAGCTTAGACTGACGGATTTATTAATTTCATCTGAGGGAGGAAACAAAATGTCTGAAACAACAGCAGTACTTGAGCAAGGAGCAGCAGCAGTTACGGATGCGGCGGCGAAGCTCGACGTGTTGGACCAGCTTTTGAAACCGGAAGTGCAGCAAGCAATCACCGCATTGGTGGATCAACTGCCGAAATTGGCAGAAATGATGACCGTTATGACGGGTATCTACGATCTCGCGCAAAAAGTGTCCAAGGACAGAGTCCTCATTCAGGATACACTCGGCGGATTCCAAGAGGTATTGAAGCCGCTTGGAGAAAAAGTGAAAGATTACGCTTCTGCGGCAATTGAAGCGAATGACCGTGCGGATCAAGGCGGAGCTTCGATCGGCGTATTCGGTATGATCAAATTGCTGAAGGATCCTGAGCTGCAGCGTATGCTCCGCTTCGGGCAAGCCTATCTAGATATTCTTGGCGAAAGAAAATCACAATAATAGCGACCGTCATAAGGCGACGAATGGAGGAACACAGATGAGCAAGGAAATTCTGATTCTCGGCGGCGGTTACGGCGGTCTGCTGGCAGCGCAATCCGTAAGAAATCATCTTACAGCCGGCGAAGCGAACGTGACGATCATCAACCGCTCGAGCACACACCAAATCATCACTGAACTGCACCGTCTGGCTGCAGGCAATGTGGCTGAGAAAGCAGTAGCGCTCCCACTGGAGAAGCTTCTTAAGAAGAAGAGCGTTAACGTTGTCGTTGGCGAAATTGCGGCGATCGACGTCCAAGGCAAGAAGGTTGATCTGAGCAATGGTTCTTCTTACCGTTACGATGCACTGGTGCTTGCACTAGGCAGCGAAACGAACTATTTCGGCATTCCTGGACTGCAAGAAAACAGCTTGATCCTGAAGTCCGTTAACGATGCGAACAAGATCTTCGCGCATGTTGTGGATCGGGTAAAAGCATATGCTAAGTCGAAAGCTCCTGAGGACGCTACGTTCGTTATCGGCGGCGGCGGTCTGACTGGCACTGAGCTTGTCGGCGAACTCGCTGATGAATTGCCGGCAATCTGCCGTGCGAACGGCGTAGACTTCTCGGACATCAAGCTGAAGCTGATTGAAGCAATGCCTACGATTCTGCCAATGTTCTCGCCAGACCTGATCAACCGCGCGGTAACGAGCCTGCAAGCTCGCGGCGTAGAATTCCTGACGAGCCTTCCGATCACGGAAGTGAAGGGCAATGTGGTTACGTTGAAAGACGGCCAAACGATTACGTCCAACACGATCGTATGGACTGGCGGCGTACAAGGCAACACGCTCGTAGCGAACTGCGGTATCGAAGTAAACCGTGGCCGCGCAACAGTCAACAGCGCAATGCAATCGACATCGCACCCTGATGTCTACCTGGCTGGCGACTGCGCAGTTGTCTTCGCACCGGAAGGTCGCCCGTATCCGCCGACAGCACAACTCGCTTGGCAAATGGGCGAGCTGGTTGGCATCAATATCGCGGCAGCTTTCAAAGGCACACAGCCTGAAGAGTTCAAACCGGTATTCTCCGGTACGCTTGCGAGCCTTGGCCGCAAGGACGGTATCGGTGCGATCGGCGAGACGGGCATCGAGCTGCGCGGTACGCCTGCATCGCTCATGAAGAAAGCGAGCAATGCGCGTTACCTGTCGCACATCGAAGGCCTCTACACGCTGGCTTACTAAGAGCTGCGTTAGCGCACACCTAAGCAACATCACAGAATGACAACCAGCAGTCTCGGTTCGGCACTAGGATGCCGAATCGGGGCTGCTTTTATTTTTCACTTTATTTTTTACCGTGTTCAAGTCAGATGTCTCCACCAACTCTAACCACATCCGCAAGAGGATGTGGTTACTTTTGTAAGTTCCTCATTGGTACTATTATTTTAGAAATAACTTGCCGTTAACGTTACGTCACCTGTTATGGTTATCATAGAAAGACGAAATGAAAGAAAGGAGGCTACACGAGGTGAAGGGGGATGCGTCCTTTTATCGTACGGGACAATTTGCTGAGACGGCGGGAGTTACCAAGCGAACGCTCAGGTATTATGACCGGATCGGCCTGCTCAAGCCAAGTGGAATCTCAGATTCCGGGCAGCGTCTGTATGCAGTGAAGGACTTCATACGGCTACAGCAGATCGTCACGTTGAAATATGTTGGTTTCTCGCTTGAGCAGATAAGAAGCATTATGGAGATGGAAGATGCGGTTCACTTGCCCGCGCTTTTGTCGATGCAGCGAGAGTGGCTGGAAGATAAGGTTCGCAATATGCAATCCGCCATTCAGGCCATCAAGGAAGCCGAGAGAGTCATAGAGAACGGTAACGAAAGAAGCGTTGAAAAAATCCAATCCATTATCGGAGTGATTGAAATGGAAGCAAACCGCAACTGGGAGCATGAATTATTGGAAGCCGTTATTCTTGGACGTGAAGATAAGGCAAGGACGATCCTGGCAGCGAACAAGCATTTATCCGTTTCAAGCATCTATGTGGCAGCTGCGCTCGGTGAAGTGGACCATGTCCGTAGCCTACTGGCGAGCGACTCATTAGCAGCGCGCAAGCCCGGGGGACCAGAACAGTGGGAGCCTCTGTTATATATGAGTTTCTCCTGCTTTCTTAAACATCATGAATCTAGTGATCGGTTTGCGCAGACGGCTGCTGTGCTGCTGGAGCATGGTGCGGATGCTAATGCATACTGCCTACAGAAGGATGATCCGTATAGAAGGAAGCTCAGCGCCTTATACGGAGTTGTTGGCGTCGCGGGTAATATTCCTGTAGCCAAAGTGCTGCTTGATGCGGGCGCCAATCCTAACGATGGCGAATCGTTGTACCATGCGGTGGAATGGCCTACTCTTGATGGTCTGGAATTGCTTTACCAGTATGGTGGCGATATTGGAGCGACGCCGGCTATATTCTTTCATAAACTAGACTTTGACGACGAGCCGGGAGTGAAGTGGTTTCTGGAGCATGGCACGGATCCGAACCAGACTTTCTGTGATTATGGGACGACCCTGCACTGGGCAGTCTACAGGGGCAGATCTGCTTCCACCATCGAGCTTCTGCTCAAATACGGTGCCGAAGCCGATGCACAGAGACCCGACGGGAAAACGGCATATATGCTGGCCGTGCGCTATGGTTTAACCGAGATTGTCGATTTGCTAAGCAAGCATGGGGCATCAACGGAAGTGGATGACACGGATAGACTCTTCGGCGCGTATGCGGGAGTTAATGAACAGGTTGTTCGAAGCATTCTGGAAAAGCAGCCCGCGCTGCTCTCATCATTATCCGAGCAAGACAGGATGATGATTATCGAATATGCAGAATTGAACAAGGCGGATTCCGTAAAGCTGATGCTGGAGTCGGGATTCGATAGCTCCGTGAAGAAGGAGCCGGGTACAGCGCTGCATTTTGCAACTTGGCATGGAAACGTTGAGACGGTGCAGGTGTTGATTGAGCATGGAGCATCGTTGACGGCGATCAATGCATATGGCGGAACGCCGCTCGGAAGCGCGATTCATGGCTCGATTCATCGCCTTAACTCAAGGCCAGGTGCACATGCCGAAGTTGTGGAAGCCTTGATAAGGGCAGGTGCTGTCGTGCCCGAAGTGGCTGGGGGAAGCAAGGAAGTAAATGAAGTGTTGTGTAAATATGGCGCGAGGTATTATTGAGTCTATAGGGTTGTGTAGCAGTGTTGTAGCAGTGTTTTGTAGAGTTACGGTTCACAGCCGTCAAAAAACGACCTTATGAGGTCGTTTTTTTGTTCTTTCTTTACAGCACACCATAAAGCTCCAATATTAGTTCACATAAATCACTTTACCAATGATTCCTTACAGTATTGCTGTTGTAGAGCGGCGGGGCAAAGGCATTCTCAAAGTTTTAGGGATCCCTAATGAATTTATTTAAAAAGTCTAGCCCACAGTATCTCGCCAGGTGATTCAGGATATCCCAGGTCTTTGGGACGGCAGGTCTTTTGAAATATTTATTATGATTATACCTTCCCAAAAACTTCTAATACTTGTATCTTATTTATTTATAATGCATTAAAATGGTGAAAAGAGAAGGGGTGGAAGACAATTCGCAGTAATATTTTTAATGTATTTATGATGTTTTCAACTTTAATTCATAGTTTTTTAATTAGGTTTCCGCAGGAATGGAATGCCCATAAACTACTTAGGTTTGTGTTTAACTTACTCTACAGTATTATTTTCTCATTGGTAACTGGCTTACTCCCAACCATATTCGTATCAATAATTTTTAATAAATACATCAATCAAGAAATAATAAACTCATCCGCAATATATCTTTTTTTTCCTTCAGTTATATTTATCTGCATGTTGTTACTCTCCTTAATTAATTTCCATGAGCGGTTCAGTTTGCCACGCGTAATCTATGTATTCTTTATAGCAGTTGTCTTGTCGAATCCGAGAATAATTTATTTTAAGGCCTCTGTATTTCTACTCGTGGTGTTTTTAACTCTCTTTATGGTAACTTCAAGCATTGTTATTTTCTTCTTGAGTCCATCAATTACTTTAGGAAAAAGTGCAATTAATGTGCTATTCTATAGTGCTACGTTTTCGTTGATTTTGACAGTTGTTCTTTATAGTTATGGCGGAAAAAACCCTGTTCTCAGGCTTTACAGAAAATTTGTTTTATGGTCAATTCTCTTGCTAATTATAGTTTGTTTAACTGCTATTCAAATTTATGATAAGCTTACTCAACCTTTTAGCCAACAATTACAAATAGAACTGAGTCTTTTACTTGGTGGATTGATTTTTACGTTAACTGGAGTACTTGATAAGGGAGAGGAATTATTGTCGAAGTTAACGATAATGCATTCTAAAGAAATCAGAATGTTTTGGCGTCATTTCTACAAAGAGAATTCAATTACTGTTTATGTTAATAAACTCAAAGCTCGCTTCAATAGTATAGGGATTACTTGGACAAATAATAATAAGTTTAAATTAATGATTCATCTAAACATATCATTAGTTTTATTAATTTCCTTATGGTATGTAATTTGGAAGGTTGATGAACTTAATGTATTTTCTGGAGTGCATCCAGGAACTTGGTTGAGAAATTATTTAAGTAATAATCAACTGAATTACATAGATAAATTAAAACCAATACTAATAATGCTTGGAGTTATGGCATACTTTGGTTATAATTTTTGGAAGAAGTATGCGCAACTAAATTTTGTGCTAAAGTTTATCGGTGCTTGTTTTTTAATGAGTATGGTATTGATAAACCTTTTGATGATTAATGGATCTTTTATACAATCGTATTTCGTTAATATTGCAATTCATTTCATGTTTAAGTTAGTTGCATGTGGTTTTGTAATTGCAAGTATTATTGATATTCTTTTAAGAGCACATAACTGGCTTAGAAAATAAGGTGTTAAGCAATAATCAAAAAATCTTTGATTATTAATCAGATTGGATTGAAATCTAAAACTATCTGATCCTCCCGGTGAATTGTGGATTGTAAGACATGATTTGCCGCTATCATGAAGCCCGGTCCGCTTTGAGGACTGGGCTTTGTTTTTTTATTACACATGTTCATCGTTGCATGCTTCGTTCTCCAACGGATATGAAGCTTAGAAGGAAATGGAAAGCAAGCAGCGAATAAGCGAATAGTCGTAGAGATCACGAACAAATGTTATGCGTAACTGGGGGCAAGTCATTACTAGTTGGGAAGTGTGGGGGAGAAACATGAAGAATAGAGGGATCGGAATCAGCCTGAATGCCGATATGGTGAACGGAGATTTGGCTGCGTTAGAGCAGCATTTGGGCTATATTGCCGATTCTGGCTGCGATTATGCCGAATTGATCATGCACGGACTTGATGTCGTCATTAACGGAGCCATTCACCCGAAGCGTCTTGAACGCGTCCGCAGCGTACTGAGCAAATTCCGCCTTGGCTATACGCTGCATCTGCCTTACGAATTGAATCTCATGCATCTCGAGAAGGGGGAAGATTACTTCCGCTGCTTCGAAGCGGGGATTGAATTGTCGGCAGCGATAGGCTGCGACACGATCGTGTATCATAGCTCCTATGCCCGTCTGACGGATGAAGCTCTCGTGGATTACTATGAGAAGTATGGGGAAATGTATCGTGAGAAGCTGTACGCCATCCTTCTGGAGGAAGATGTGGAGCGGTTGCGTTCGCTTGGGAATCAAGCGAGCCGCTATGGCATTCAAATCGGCATCGAGAACAATATTTGGTATGATTTGAAGTGCGATTATACCTATGGGCTGCGGCCGCAGGATGTCGCCTTGCACGTTCGGCGGATTGGTCTCGATAATGTGGGGATGACGCTGGATGTCGGCCATTGCTACCTGACCTCCATTGCACACGGTTATGATTTCGAGCAGGCTATCGTGGACGCATTGCCTTATGTAAAGCACCTGCATGTGCATGATAACTTCGGCAAGCTGAAGGATGCCGGCTCCTATATGAGCAACCTGCCTTATGGCTATGGAGATCTGCATCTGCCAGTCGGCTGGGGATCCATTCCGTACGCGGATGTGTTCCGCTGGATGGACAGCTACGAGGGGATTGTGAATATGGAGATCGAGTTCAGGTTGTATCCGCATTTTGGAGAAGCGGTAGAGGATATGAAGCTCCTTATTGCCGGGATTCAAGTTGATGATATCGCAAAATGCTGATTGCCGAGCTTAAATATCAATGCAGTTAAAGACCGTCCCCGAGGGGGTCGGTCTTTTCGTATACATACTACACGACAACCAAACATTATAATGTTTGTTGACGATCCTATTGAATCCATTTAGAGTAACATTATAACGTTATAATTTTAAGGTGGACTTACGATGACAGACAATTTGGTGTTGCGAGGGGCAGCGCTCACGGACGGCCGGAAGGTGGATATCGTAATCGTGGATGGCGTCATAGCCGAAGTTGCGGCAATGGGGGCATGCAGTATCGCTGGCGGCCGCGAGCTGGATTGCTCCGGCTTATTCGTATCGAGCGGGTGGATTGACCTTCATGTTCACGCGTTTCCGGAACTCCAACCCTATGGGGACGAGATCGACGAGATTGGCGTGAAGCAGGGCGTTGCAGTGATCGTAGATGCGGGCAGCTGTGGCGCGGACCGAATAGGAGATTTGGCGGCAAGCCGCGAGGGAGCGCTAACGACTGTGTATGCGCTGCTCAACGTATCCAAGATTGGGCTGGAGCGAATCGACGAGCTGTCTGACCTCGTTTGGCTTGATCGGGAGCTCGCTAGGAAAGCCGTTCAAGAGTACCCGGATTTCATCGTCGGATGGAAGGCCAGAATGAGTGGCAGCGTCGTTCGCGAGAATGGCATTCAGCCATTGCGGATAGCTAGGGAGCTGGCCGAAGCGACTGGCTTGCCGCTCATGGTCCATATCGGCTCGGCTCCGCCGAAGGTCGAGGAGATCCTTCCTTTGCTCGCGGGAGGCGATGTCGTGACGCATTATTTGAACGGGAAAAGCAACCGCCTCTTCCAAGAGGACGGCAAGCCGATTCCCGAATTAACCGAAGCCATTGCAAGGGGCGTGCGGATGGATGTCGGGCACGGCACGGCGAGTTTCTCCTTCGAGACGGCGGAGGCTGCGAAGCAGAGCGGCATCCGGTTCGATACGATCAGCTCGGATATTTATCGAGGGAACCGGCAGAATGGTCCTGTTTACAGCTTGGTGCATGTCATGTCGAAATTTCTAGCCTTGGGCTACTCGCTCAGCGAGGTGATCGGCTCCGTGACGGCGAGTGCGGCGCAGTGGCTAGGCAAGCCGGAGCTGGGTCGCATTCAAGCAGGCGATCGGGCGAATCTGACGCTATTCTCCGTCACCGGAGAGCGCGTGACATTCGTCGATTCCGAGGGAGCGACACGCATAGGCGAACATCAAATTATAGCGAGAGGGGTATATACGAATGGGCAGTTCATTGAATGCTAAATATGGATTGAAGCGCGTCATCAACGCAAGCGGGCGCATGAGTATTCTTGGGGTGTCGGCACCTACGGATACAGTCATGGAGGCGATGAGGCATGGCGGGCAAAATTATGTTGAGATCGCTGATCTGGTAGACAAGGCAGGCGACTACATCGCAAGCGTGCTCGGTTCCGAAGCCGCGGTGATTGTCAATTCGGCATCAAGCGGCATTGCTTTGTCGGTAGCGGGCATTGTTACGCAAGGGAACCGGCGTCTGAGCGAACGGCTTCATCAAGAGCCAATCTCGAAGAACGAGATCATTATCCTCAAGGGACATAATGTCCAATATGGGGCGCCTGTTGAAACGATGGTATACCTCGGAGGAGGCAAGCTCGTTGAAGTGGGTTACGCGAACGAAGGCAAGGCCGAGCATATCGAGGATGCCATCGGCGAGCGGACAGCTGCGATCCTGTACGTCAAATCCCACCATGCCGTGCAGAAGAACATGATCGGCGTGGAGGAAGCCTGGGCAGTCGCGCAGCGCAGCGGGATTCCGCTTATTGTGGACGCGGCGGCGGAAGAGAATATCTATAAGTACGTGAAGTTCTCGGACCTTGCGATTTATAGCGGTTCCAAGGCAATCGAAGGACCGACCTCCGGTATTGTCGCAGGTAAGCGTAATTACATCGAGATGGTCAAAATGCAGCTGCACGGGATTGGCCGAAGCATGAAAGTCGGCAAAGAAGCCTCATTCGGGCTGCTTCAAGCGCTCGACGAGTATACGGTGAAGAAGGATAACAGCGAGCAGGAGAAAGCATCCTTGCAAGTGCTTATGCCGCTGAACGAGCAGCCAGGTGTCAAAGTGACGATCGTTCAAGACGAAGCTGGCCGCGCGATATTCCGCGCGCGCATCCAGATTGATCCGGAGCTTGCCGGGACAACGGCCAAAGCTGTCGTCGAAGGGCTTCAAACCGGCGATATCGCGATATACACACGCGACTACGGCGTGAAGCAAGGTTATTTCGATATCGATCCGCGTCCGCTTCTTGGCGATGACATCGATGTGATTGCGGCAACAATTCGTTCACTTACGGGAGGCAAATGATGATGTCTAATATGACTAAACGATTATATAAGGGCCGCGCGGCTTTGAATGTACTGGCAAATAGCTTGGAGAATGCAAAAGAAGTATTCGATGCCGCAGAAGGCTTCGTGCTCGTCGGCGTCCTCTCGAAGGACTATCCGACCGTCGAATCTGCTGTTACCGCGATGAAACGGATTGGAGAAGCGATCGACGACGCGGTGTCGATTGGGCTTGGCGCCGGCGACAATCGGCAGGCAGCCGTAGTTGCTGAGATTGCGAAGCATTACCCCGGCACGCATATCAACCAGGTCTTCCCTGCTGTGGGCGCGACCCGGGCGAATCTGGGAGAGCGGGACAGCTGGATTAACAGCCTTGTTTCTCCGACGGGAAAGGCTGGATTCGTGAATATCTCGACGGGGCCCTTCAGCGCGGCGCAGCCGGAGCAGGCTATTGTGCCCGTGAAGACGGCGATTGCGCTTGTGCGTGATATGGGCGGCAATGCGCTCAAGTATTTCCCGATGAACGGTCTGGCTCGCGAGGATGAGCTGCGTGCTGTGGCAAAAGCCTGCGGGGAAGAAGGCTTCGCCCTGGAGCCGACGGGCGGAATCGACATGGACAATTTCGAAGCGATTCTTCGCATCTCACTTGAAGCAGGTGTGCCGCAAGTTATCCCGCATGTCTATTCGTCTATCGTCGATAAGGTAACTGGCAAGACGAATGTCCATGACGTGCGCGTGTTGCTGGAAATTATGAAGAAGCTGGTCGACCGCCATGGCTAACCGCCGCATACGCGTCGCCGCATTCGGTGAAGTCATGATGCGTCTACAGGTGCCAGGCTACGAACTATTGTCGCAGGCAGACAGCTTGCGCTATTCGTTCTCCGGCACAGGCGTGAATGTAGGCGCGGCGCTTGCCCGTTTCGGATACGACAGCCATCTTATCACAAGGCTGCCGGAGAACTCACTCGGAGATGCTGCAGCGGCCAATCTGCGGAAACTGGGGCTATCGCTGGACTCAGCGGTCCGGGGTGGCAATTATATGGGCATGTACTTTCTCGAGAATGGCTTTGGCGCTAGACCGAGCCGGGTCACGTATTCTAACAGGCAGGAGAGCAGCTTTAACACGGCTCCATCCGATGCATACGATTATGAAGCAATTGCCGCTGGCATTGATCTGATTCATTTTTGCGGGATTACTTTGGCGATGAACGATGCCGTCAGAGAGCATATGCTGCGGCTGGCGAACGCGGTCAAAGCAAGAGGCGGCACAGTTGCCTTCGACTGCAATTATCGGCCGGGCCATTGGGGCGAGGATGGGTACGCGAAAGCGAAACGCCACTATGAGCAGATGCTTGAGCTCGCGGACATCGTCATGATGAACGAGCGGGATATGATCCACACGCTCGGCATGACGACGGACAAGACGGACCGCCTCGAACAGCTCACGGAGCTGCTCCCGGCAGTTGCCAGCCGATACGGGATTTCCGTAATCGCGGGCACGCATCGCACCATTCATGGCGATAACAACCACTCGCTGCTCGGGTTCTTGTATAAGAACGGCGTCGCTTCTTTCTCCGAGCCTCGCGCATTCGCGGTCCACGATCGAATCGGAGCGGGAGATGCTTTTGCCAGTGGCATAATACACGGTGAGCTCTCTTCCTTCGAGCCGGAACGGACGGTTCGATTCGCGGTTGCCGCAGCGATGCTTGCTCATACGGTGTCAGGAGACACGCCGATGTCGGGTGAAGGCGACATTCTGCGGGCCATGACGGATGCGAACGGAGACGTGATTCGTTAATGAAGCTAACGCGCAGCAAGAAACCGCTGTACGCGCAAATCGCGAGCATCGTCAAGGACCGGATCCTGCACGGCGTCTATCCGGTCGGAACGAACATACCGACGGAGCCGCAGCTTGAGCAAGAGTTTAACGTCAGCAAAGTCACGATCCGCAACGCCATTAAGGAGCTCGCGGGTGACGGCTATGTGGAGACGGGGAGCGGGAAAGGCACGAAGGTCATCCGCAATACTTCCACGTCCAAGCTGTCCAAGCTGAAGCGGTTTACGGAAGTGCTGGTGGAAGAAGGCTATCGGATTCGCAAGCAGTTACTCTCCGCAGAGAACGCCCCGAACGAAGCGGATTCGGTGGCGTATCGATTGTTCGGCGAACGCTGCCTGCACATCGAGAGAATGTACTATTTGAACGACGAGCCATACATTCATTACACGCACTACCTGTCGAGCCGGGCTGCGGGCCTTGAGCTGCCAGACCTGAGCGAGCAGTCGCTGTATGATTTGCTGGAAGAACAGGATGTGTCGCTTGGCAAGTACCGGGATGAATTCTCCGTCTCTGCCACAGCGCCGGCTCCCGTCATGGCGGCTTTGCGAATCGAGGCAGGTACGCCGCTTCTCAAACGTTCGCGTTATGCGTACGACGAGAGCGGGGAGTTGATCGAGTACAGTGAAGGCTACTACCATACCGAACGTCATCCATACGTCGTCAATTATGACGTCTGAGGGTAATTAATGCCTTTTTATGGTAAAATAAAGCAGGCATAGCAACATGCCTCATTAGGCAACCAACAGGAGGGATATTCCGATGAATCAGGAACAATTGATTCGCGTTCATACTGGCAAAGGTTTCATCGCGGCACTTGACCAAAGCGGCGGAAGCACGCCAAAGGCACTGCTGCAATATGGGATTACAGAGGATCAATATTCTGGCGAAGAAGCGATGTTCGTTCGCGTTCACGAGATGAGAACACGCATTATCCAGAGTCCGGCATTCAGTTCAGCATCTATTCTAGGCGCGATCTTGTTCGAGAATACGATGGACCGCAAGATTGAAGGCTTATATACTGCCGATTACCTATGGGAGAAGAAGGGGATCGTGCCTTTTCTCAAGATCGACCAGGGACTGGCTGAGCTTGATGGAGGCGTCCAGGTGATGAAGCCGATTCCTGGACTGGACGCCTTGCTTGCGCGTGCGAACGAGAGACATATCTTCGGGACGAAAATGCGTTCGGTCATCAAAGAGGCCAACCCGGAAGGGATCCGCAAAGTGGTGGAGCAGCAGTTCGAGATTGGCAAGCAGATTATCGCGGCAGGGCTTGTGCCGATTATCGAGCCTGAAGTTGACATCCATAGCGCAGATAAGGCGGAATCCGAGCAGCTGCTCAAGGTTGAAATCAGGAACCAGCTTGACTTGCTTCCGCAAGAAGCGCGCATCATGCTGAAGCTGTCGATTCCAACGAACGATGACTTCTATCGCGATCTCATGGACGATCCGCGAATTGTCAGAGTCGTAGCCCTCTCCGGCGGATACGAACGGGAAGACGCGAATACAAGATTGGCGCGCAATCATGGCCTTATCGCCAGTTTCTCCCGCGCGCTGGCAGAAGGACTTACTGCTCAGCAGTCGGATGAGGAATTCAACCAGCTGCTATCGGAGACGATTCGGTCGATTTATGAGGCTTCGATTACGTAATAGGTGTACATATCAGGTCATAAGAGTGAAGCCCGACCCTATGTGGTGGGGCTTTTTTTTATGTTCTGCATGACACCTGAAGTCGAGCAAACCAAGATGGTCATATTCCGATGTTTAACCAACTATGTTTAATTAGAACATGAAGAATAAGGGGATGATGAGGTCCATGCCTAAGATCATTTCTGTCATTAATTATAAGGGCGGCGTAGGAAAAACGACGGTTACATCCAATCTTGCCGCTGAACTGGCCAATAAGGGCTTTAAAGTACTGGCCATCGATCTGGACCCTCAAACCAATTTGACCTTTTCATTCTTGCCGGTAGACGAATGGCAGCGTGATTTTCAAGAGATTACGATTAAGAAGTGGTTTGACGCTTTCATTGATAACGATCAAGAGTTTAACTTAGAGGAATTGGTTATTAGCCCTAAGCGGGTAAACGCACGTCTGCAGAAGTTAAGGGCATCTGGCAGTGTTGATTTGATCTCCTCTCACCTCGGATTAATCAACGTCGATCAAGAGCTAAGCGCCAAGCTTTGGGGAGGTACGGATCGCGCAAACCGTAGAAACTATCTGAAGGTTCACTCGAGGCTCAAAGAAGGGCTAAAGCAGCTTGAAGCCAAAGGCTACGACTACGTGCTTATTGACTGCCCTCCGAATTTTAACGTAGTCACGAAGACAGCGATCATTGCCAGTGATTTTTTGCTTGCCCCTGCCAAGCCGGATTATTTATCTACGATTGGAATCGAGCAGCTTTACAAGAATGTGAGTGGGCTTGTAGCTGAGTATAATCAAAAAGTCCAATACGAAGAGCTTCGACATGAATTTCGAATCGTATCGCCGAAGCTAGAAGGAGTCATATTTACAATGGTCGGGATTCGTGAGGGAACAACGCCTATCCGCGCACAGCAGCAGTTTATTGCACAGGTTCGCAGACAAGAAATGATCCCAGTTTTTGATACTAGAATCAGAGATAACAAGACGATTTATGCTGAAGCCCCGGAGTCGGGCATTCCGGTTGTACTCGAAGACGTAAGCACCGGAACCTATGGGTACATACAGCAGGAGTTACAATCGCTTGCGCAAGAAGTAATTGATAAGGTCGGCATGCAAGCAGGGAAGGAGCATTATCAGTGAGAGCAGCTAAAAACGACATGGCTAATCTCTTTATGATTGTCGCGCAGACGCTGCGGGAGATGAGTGAAGCGGAGTTTCGCCAATTAGTGGATGGACATGGAGCACTGAAGTATGTGCCGTTGAAACAAGCCGTCAAGGCGAAGCCGGTGAAGGCAGTCTCCATAGATTTGAAAACGCTGGTCAAAAAGCTCTCAGAAGTGGAAACCAGAGAAGAAGCTAGAGGGTTGTTAGTGAAAACCGGTATGTTGAAGAATGAACTTATTAAACTGGCCTCATTACTTGATGTTTACGTGAGCAAGAGCGACAGTAAAGAAAAGATGATTGAGAAAGTCATTGAGTCGACAGCAGGAGTGAAAATGCGGTCCAAGGCAATTAAAGAAACTCGAATCGGGGAGTTATCAAGCGGTCGGGGAGGCAGCTAGCATGGGGCAGTGAATTAATAAAAAGAAGCCCAGTCCGCACGAGGACTGGGCTTCTTTTTGTTCTAATATGTTCTCATTCATCATCGCCGGTAGACGGCGTGTCTGTACCCGCCTCCGCACTCCTTCTATACTCCGTCGGCGTAACGCCCGTAATCTTCTTGAACGTGCGATTAAATGAACTGAGTGTCATGTAACCGGATTTCAAGGCGACATCTTGGATTTTTAGCTCCGATTGAAGCAGGAGCGCCCTCGCTTGCTTGATCCGGAACTCATTGACGTAGTCCACGAAATTAGCCCCCGTCATCTCCTTGAAATACGTCGACAAATATCCGCTGCTAATATTCAATTTGCCTGCGATGATATCGAGGGACAGCTCATCGCTGAAGTGCTCCTCCAGATAACGGAGCGTAAAGCTAATAATCGGATCATGCGTATCTTTCTTGAGCCGCACCAATCTACCAGCCTCGCTGACCATTTCCTCGAAATAGGCATCCAACGCTTCAACCGTATTTCGCTTCTTAATTGAAAGAGCCATCTCGGATAAGGATTCGCTGTCAATCTGCAGCCCATGAAGCACGCGCAGCACTTTATCCGTCGTCTCTTCGGCAAAACGATGGAACCTCGTCGCAGCGATGTTCTTCTTCTTCATCTTAGCCATCATCCGGCGCAGCGCGCTCAGGGCAAGCGTATCGTTCCCCTCTTGCAGGCTCACATTCAGCTCGTGCTCCAGAGCTGCAGTGGGCAGCATAGGCTGAGCGTGAACCTCGCCAGCCTGCAGGATATGCGTCGCATCATCGAAAGGTCTCAAGCTGACCAACTGCAGCGCTTCTTGGTAAGCATTCGTCATCTCGGAAGCATGCTCGTAATAAGAGCTGACGGTAATGACAAAGAAGCTATAGGCGCTATCCGTGTCCAGGACGGCTTTGATGCGGTCCAGCTCCGATCTCAAGCGGGCATCATCGCCATCGCCCAGGTAGACGACAGACAGAATCTGATTCGTTTCGATTTGAAAGGTTTGCGCGCCGGACATTGCGTTCCCTAATGCTTGAATGAGGTATTCGCGGATATAGGCGACAGTCCGTTCTTCATCCCCGGGCATCTCGTCCCAATAGCGCGGCTTGAAATTCATCTGGAACAGAATGAACCGATAGGGACGGCTATCCGCTTCATAGGCTGCATCGGTATCTTGATATTCAACACGGATGCGCTTAAGCAAATTCATCAGCGAATAATTCCGCAGATGGCTCTGTTTGTGCTGGATGCTGCGCATCGCTTCCTGATTAGCCTTCATCATATGGCCGATGTTGGCGTGAATCAGCTCGAACTCGTTGGCTGTTCCGCGAACGAAGTCTTTGTTTTCGTTCAAGCTCCGAATGGACTCCACGATCTTGCGCACCGGATTGTTGAAGCGCCTGCTGAACAGGACCGATAGAGCGGCGCTAATCGCTACCGAGATGAACAGCAGCACGATAAGGGTGACATTAAGCCGAAGAAGCCGTTTGGAGATGCTGCTCTCCGGGATGATATTAACGTAGGTTAGCCCGGTTGTTGTTCCAGTCTGGTAGAAGTAATAGTTGCCGCTTAGCTTCACCCAGTCCTTCCCGGATATCAATTCCGGAAGCGGTCCGTCGGCTGTTAGCCCGGATGAATACAGCATCTCGCCTTGCGGGCTTAGCATATAGAACTTGTTGTTAATCGACTGATGATAATCGCGATAGAACGAATCAACTTCGATAAAGGCCAGAAATTCGTAATCGGGATAGAGCTTGCTGCGAAATAAATAGGGCAGGACGCGCTCGGTACTCGAATCTGTTTGGGGCGTGTCGCTGCTGAATGAATCGGCTGGATACAGCTTCGAGTCGGAGTCCTTCGCCATCAATTCCTGCTGCCAGAAGCCAGGCGTATGGCCGCGGCTCACATAATGCTCGGAGAACATGATGTCGAGAGGTTTTCCTCGGCTGTTGTCCAGCACAAATCGATGCTTAACGTCGTAAACCAGTACATTCTTCAGATAGAGCTGCGGATTTAGGGTGAGTTTCTGGATATCGTCGATGACGCTTCCGGCGGTGAGGTAATAATGCTTCGCTTTCTGCAGATCGCTTAAGCTTCGGTCCAAGTAAAGGCCAACAAGCGCGTTGTTTAACAAGTCGAAATACTTTTCCATTCCAGAGGTCGAATGAGTCAGATTCGCATCATTATAGGTGATGATTTCTTTGTGAATGCTCTGTCTGAACAAACCAAGCGATACGAGATTGAACGAAACGAATAAGAAAATAATCGCTATAAAGCTCATCATGATCTTCGCGAAGATGGAACGGGTTCTGACCCTGAGCTGGATAATCTGCCGCACGAATAATCCCCTTTTACTCGGTTGTAATCCGATTATCGAAAACTGTGCAATTTTTCGGATATCCGCAATATTGCATGATTCTAGGCATAAATCGGATATGCCTTTGACAGTAGAACCCATATTATAGCCATAGTTTAAAAAAATCAAGAACCGTCAATTCAGTGCCATGAAGGGGGATCATCATTGAATCACTACAAGCTAACAAGCGAGGCCGCATCCAGATCGTCCGTTGCTTCCCAGAACAAGAGAAGCCGGGTAGCCTCGGTAGCGGGCAAGCTGTGGAACGAGCGATACTTGTATCTATTGCTTCTCCCGGGACTGCTTTACTTTATTATTTACCGGTACGTTCCGATGCTCGGAAACGTCATCGCCTTCCAGGACTTCAGTCCGTTCCAAGGCTTCCTGCACAGCGACTGGGTGGGGCTCAAACACTTTAAGAAGATTTTTGCGGATAGTGAAGTCATTAGGGTCATTTGGAACACGCTCTATCTTTCTTTCCTGCAGATTGCATTTGCTTTCCCTGTTTCGATAGCGCTTTCACTGATGCTCAACGAGGTTCGCAACGAACGGTATAAACGGCTCATTCAATCGCTCGTCTATTTGCCACACTTCTTGTCCTGGGTAGTGGTAGCCGGAATCGTAACCGTATTGCTTAAATCAGAAGGCATTGTCAACCATTATCTGCAAACGGGATTGGGCATCCACTCCATACCATTCTTGACTTCTCCGCATTGGTTTATGCCGTTAATCGTGTTAGAGGTCATCTGGAAAGAATCCGGTTGGGGGACGATTATCTTTCTTGCCGCGCTGGCGGGCGTCAACCCTAACTTGTATGAAGCGGCTGTCGTTGACGGCGCCAATAAGTGGAGGCAGCTATGGCACATTACGCTGCCGTCGATTCGAAGCACGATTATCATTTTGCTCATTCTTCGTCTGGGCAGCGTGCTGGATGTCGGGTTTGAACAGATCTTCCTGATGTTGAACCCACTTAATAAGTCGATTGGCGACGTGCTTGATACGTACGTGTACTACAAAGGGATTCAAAGCTCGGATTTCAGCTTTGCAACGGCAGTCGGCTTGTTCAAGTCGCTCGTCGGGCTGATCTTGATTGTCGGCGCGAATAAACTAGCCAAGAAGTTTGGCGAAGAAGGAATCTACTAAGGGGCGAGGCATGTGGTTAAAAATCATTCAAAACTGGAAAAATTAGGTGGAGCATTGAATGTGGCCTTGCTTGCCTTGGTTGGACTCTTGATGTTGTTCCCGTTCTATTACATGATCGCCACTTCGTTCACTTCAGGGGCGGAGAGCGCAGCGAGGACGTTCGTGCTGTTTCCGAAAAAATGGGTCATGGACGCTTATGATTATATTTTCAACTCCAAGGTGTTTGTCCGTTCGCTCATCGTTACGGCTGGGGTTACGGTCGTCGGGTCGCTGTTTAGCTTGCTTCTGACCTCGATGATGGCGTATCCGCTCTCGCGGAACATTACCGGTCAGCGACTCTTTCTTTTTCTCGTGCTGTTTACGTTTGTTTTCGGCGCAGGTATCATACCAACCTATATGGTGGTGAAATCGACGCACTTGATCGATACCTATTGGGCGCTTATTATTCCAGGAGCTATCAATTCGTTTAACTTAATCGTGCTACGGCAGTTCTTTCTGGGCATCCCGAACGATCTTACGGAAGCCGCGGTACTGGACGGCGCCAATGACTTGCAAATTTTCGCACGCATTATCCTTCCGCTGTCCAAGCCAGCGTTAGCCGCTTTCGGCTTGTTCTATGCGGTTACGAGCTGGAACACGTACTTCAACGCGCTTATCTATATTAACGATCCAACCAAGTGGACCGTGCAGGTTATTCTGCGGCAGATCGTTATATTGAGCCAGCGGCTGGATTCACTCTCGGACGGTCAGCAGGCTGCGATTGCCCAGGCCGCTCCTCCTGGCGAAACCATCGGCATGGCGGCGATCTTGATCGCGACGCTTCCGATTCTTGCCTTGTACCCGTTTCTGCAAAAGCATTTCGCGAAGGGAGTGATGCTCGGCTCCGTCAAAGGCTAGCAAGAAGCATCATGTTCTCGAAACGAATTGGCAAGATAAATAGAGGAGGTCAAACGTATGCGAAACAAAGTTGTCTCATCTTTACTTATTGTTGCGTTATTCAGCTCCGTTCTGGCGGCATGTTCTTCTAAAAGCAATGAAGGCAGTGAATCCACTTCCACCGCGGGCAACGCGAAGGACCAGAAAGTCTCGATCAATTGGTTCGACGGAACATGGGAAGATCCGGTTCCGGGTCCAAGCAGCGAAGCCGTGAACAAAATCAACGAGAAGTTCAATGTCGATTTCAAGCCGCAGTACATCCCATTCGATACCTATGAGGAGAAGCTCGCGGTCAAGATGGCTTCAGGCGATATTCCAGACGTAATCGGCATGGAGTCTGTAGACGCGAACTATATGAAATGGGCGCAGCAAGGCGCATTCCTGCCGCTGGACGAGTTCCTGAAGCAGTATGAATCGACTAAAGCCGTGCCTGACTATGCTTGGGATTCGCTCAAGGTAGACGGGAAGGTATACGGCATTCCGACGTACTTCTCTCCTAAAGGCGGCAAAAAGCCGGTTATTCGGAAAGACTGGTTGGACAAGCTCCACCTGACGATGCCTACGAATTATGAAGAGCTTAAGCAGGTCATCATCGCTTTCACGAAGAATGATCCTGATGGCAATGGGAAAGACGATACGATCGGGCTAGGACTCGCTAAGGGCATTTATTATGATCCTTCCTTCGGCGCGTACTATGGCAACTCGACCTGGTACAACAAGAACGGCAGCGGACAATTGATTCCTGGCGCCATTGCGGACGGGAATAAGGAGAAAGTCACTTTCCTGGCTGACCTTCAGAAACAAGGCATCCTGCAGGCCGATTGGGCGGTTACCGCGTACAAGGATATTTTCAAAGCCTTTAACGCTGGTAAAGTTGGCGTCTGGTACGAGCAGCCCGGCGGCAGCGGAAACAACGGCATTCAGTTCGACGTGCTGAAGCAGAATGCTCCGACTGCCGAAGTCGTGCCGATTCCGCCGTTCAAGGCTCCGGATGGCTCGCAAGGACTTACGATAAGCGGCAGCTGGTACCGGATGTATATGATCTCTTCCAAGCTGAAGAATGAACCGGAGAAAGTGAAACGCATTCTGGAGATGATCGACTACTTCCATAAACCGGTCGGCTTCGATCAGCGCAATCCGAAGAATGAGTATTTCGACTGGCTGTACGGCGGCGAAGGCAAAGGCTACAAAATGGAGAACGGAGCTGCACAGCCAATCGCAGAGAACCGTTCGAACGTAGCTCCAGGCGCTTATATTACTGAGGGCGGCTGGTTCATGAAGGACGAAGATTTATTCGCATTCCCGAAAATGGCCAAGACGAAGGAAGAGCAATCCTTCCAGCAATCGTTAGCCGATATGCTGCACACCCAGAAGTTCTATGTCAACCCGACGGGCCGGATTATCTCGCCGATCTTGATGGAGAAGAGCGGGGAGCTGCAGGAGTATATTTCAACCGAGACGACGAAGATGATCTTCGGCGAAAGACCGCTATCCGACTGGGACAAGATGGTTCAGGAGTACATGGATAAAGGCGGCAAGGACATGATTGACGAAGTGAATAAGAGCCTGGAGGCAAATAAAATCCAGGGCGAGTGGAAGTAAGAGATTTCTTAAGAGACAGCACGAACGGCTGAGGTTCGTGCTGTCTGTCCAATTAGATACACATTCTTTGGCAAACGAGGTATAGCAACGATGCCTATATTAACGACTCATAAACATTCATTCCTGCTGGACGGCGAGCCGTTCCGCATTCTATCTGGCGCCATTCATTATTTTCGCGTCGTACCGGAGTACTGGAAGGACCGCCTCTGGAAGCTCAGAGAGGGCGGGTTCAATACCGTTGAAACGTATGTCGCTTGGAATATCCACGAGCCGGTCGAAGGGCAGTTCGACTTTGATGGGATTGCGGACTTGACCCGTTTTATTGAGATCGCTGGCGAGCTCGGCTTGCATGTAATCGTCCGTCCTAGCCCGTATATATGCGCGGAATGGGAATTTGGCGGACTACCCGCGTGGCTGCTTGCCGATCCGGGCATGCGTCTGCGCTGCATGCATCAGCCTTTCCTGGACAAAGTCGATGCCTACTATGATGTGCTGCTGCCGAAGCTTGTGCCGCTTCTCTCGAAGAACGGCGGTCCAATTATTGCCATGCAGATTGAGAACGAGTATGGTAGTTATGGCAATGACAAAGTGTATCTAGCCTATCTGGAACAGAGTATGAATGAACGCGGTATCGATGTATTGTTGTTTACGTCCGATGGACCGGGAGACTTTTATTTGCAGGGCGGCATGATGGATGGGGTGCTCGCAACCGTCAACTTCGGCTCGCGTTCGGAAGAAGCTTTCGCGAAATTGAGAGAGTATCAACTAGACAAGCCAATGATGTGCATGGAGTTCTGGAACGGCTGGTTCGATCACTGGGGCGAGCAGCATCATACGCGCGATACGGATGACGCGGCGGCCGTGCTCGACGAGATGCTGGCTGCAGGCGCATCGGTGAATGCGTACATGTATCACGGCGGTACCAACTTCGGTTTCTACAACGGGGCGAATTATGGCAATGAGCAGCACCAACCGACCATTACGAGCTACGATTACGATGTGGCGATCAGCGAGTCAGGCGACTTGACGGACAAGTTCTATAAATACCGTGAGGTTATTTCCAAGTATGTAGAGCTTGAACCGCTTAACCTGCCGGAACCGATTAAGAAGAGAGCATACGGCAGCGTCGCGATGACAGAGCAAGCTTCTATGTTCGCTTCACTGGACAAGCTCTCTGTGCCAGTCACTCGCACATGCCCGGAAACAATGGAACAGCTGGGGCAGGACTACGGCTTCATTCTGTACTCTACTCACGTCATCGGGCCGCTTGCCGCTACCCGCCTCAACCTTCAAGACGTGCATGACCGTGCGCTCATCTTCTTGAACGGCGAATACAAGGGTATGATTGAGCGCAATTGCAAAGACCATGACGTGCTGCTTGAAATACCTGCCGAGGGCGCATCGCTGGACATTCTAGTGGAAAATATGGGGCGGATCAATTATGGCCCGTACTTGAAGGATGCCAAGGGCATTACGGAAGGCGTGCGGCTTGGACCGCAATTCCTGTACCACTGGACGATTCGATCGCTGCCGCTTAATGACCTGAGCAAGCTTGAATATCAACCGAAGCCATCTGAGCCGAAGCAAGAGCAGCCGACGTTCTATCAGGGATATTTTCAAGTCGATGAACCCGCCGATACCTTCCTTGCGCTTCCAGGCTGGACGAAAGGCGTTGTATTCGTGAACGGCTTCAACCTCGGCCGCTATTGGGAGATCGGTCCCCAGCAGACGCTGTACGTACCGGCGCCATTATTGCGCGAAGGTAGTAATGAGCTTATAATCTTTGAACTTCATGGCTGCGAGCAGCCTGAAGTTGAGCTTCTTGATCGTGCATCGCTCGGATAAAAGAGATTGCAATCCTATTTATTTTACTTGGGGAGATAACGATGAAACAACTTACCGCGATACTAATTGGAGCAGGTGCGAGGGGAGCGAACAGCTATGCCCCGTTTGCGCTTGATTATCCGCATGAATTGAAATTCGTTGCTGTTGCCGAGCCGGATCAGACTCGGCGCGAGCAGTTCGCCTTGAAACACGCGATCCCGGATCACCAGAGCTATGAATCATGGGAACAACTGCTTGCAGGCCCTAAGATTGCCGATATCGCCGTAATTTGTACGCAGGATCGCATGCATTACCATCCGACCCTGCAGGCTTTAAATAACAAGTATCATGTCTTGCTGGAGAAGCCGATGTCTCCGGATCCGAGAGAATGCTTGGAGATGGAGCAGGCTGCCCGCGACAACAATTGTTTGCTTTCGATCTGCCATGTCCTGCGCTATACGCCGTTCTGGAATAAGATCAAGCAAATCTTGCAGGAAGGCCGCATCGGCGATATCGCTTCCATCCAATTGAACGAGAACGTTGGCTATTGGCATATCGCGCACAGCTTTGTCAGAGGCAACTGGAACAACTCGACAACGTCGAGCCCGATGATTCTGTCCAAGTCCTGTCACGATATGGACGTCTTATCTTGGCTCATGGATCAGCCATGCATGCGGGTGAGCTCCTACGGATCGCTGATGCACTTTAACAGTGCGAACGCGCCGGAAGGTTCGACCGATCGCTGTCTGGACTGCGCAGTCGAGACGACTTGCCCTTATTCCGCGCCTCGGTTTTATTTGAGCGAACAATTCAAAGGCTGGGCACGTCATTTCACGCCTGAATTGACCAAAGAGAATATCGTCCAAGGGCTGCGCGATACGAATTATGGACGCTGCGTATATAGAAGCGATAACAACGTTGTCGATCATCAAGTCGTTAACATGGAGTTTGCGAACGGTGCAACCGCTATGTTCAGCATGAGCGGCTTTACGTTTGATCAGGAGCGCAGAATTCAAATTATGGGTACTCGCGGAGAATTGCGTGGGGAAGATAACACGATTACCTTATATGATTTTTTAACCCATCAAAAAACCGAGATTACGATCCCTACGCAAATGAGCGGCCATGGCGGCGGCGATGCTGGCATTGTCCGCAGCTTCCTGGCTGATGTACGGAGCTATCATGGGCAAGAAACGCTGACCTCGGCCGGCGCTTCCGTGCGCAGTCATCTAATGGCATTCGCTGCGGAAGAGTCGCGGCTGAACGGCGGCAAGTCGATTGAGCTTGCTCAGTATGCGGAAGAATTGATGGTTTAGTTTTGGTCTGGTAAATAGCTGTAATCGGATTTATGATGAGAGACACCATCAAACGGTGTCTCTTTTTGTATGCACAAGCGATGGCTCGGGTCAAATTTATGTATCTGTAAGAGTTCGTGTTATAATGAAAGTAATCGTAACAATTAAAGCAGTGGAAGAGGATGCCTGATATGCAAAGTTTTAAGGATTACAATCTGAAGGCGAAAGATACGTTTAATGCGACCAGTAACGAAATTGTATTAACCATAACGGAAGCTGGAAGTGCATTAGGCCTCTCCAAAGATCAAATGAAGATCTACGTAGACAAGAATAAACTAACTAAAGTTTCCATCATGAGAAGTGTGCATCGGTATCTGTTGTTGAAAAGTGAAATCGATGAGATTCTTCGTCTGAAGAAATAGTAATACGTGGAATTGAAGGCTTCAGGAACAATATTACTTCGCTAATTATGTCATAGTGTGTTATGATTAGATACACGTATAGTAGACGGAATGTCACATGCCGAAGAGGTTGCGATGCTGCCTTTTCGATATGTGGCTTTTTTTATGAAGGACAAACTAAAGGAGGGCTTGCTCATGTATTTTTCCCGTAAGAGACCCCCAGAGGATTATCCAACCGAAATGACGCCCATTTGGAAGTGTGCAAAAGAGGGCTGCAACGGCTGGATGAGGCAGAGGTATTCATTTGAGGATGTGCCAACCTGCGCGCAATGCATGTCTCCCATGGTCACTGGCATGAAAGAACTCCCTATCTTGTATGATTCAGGTCTTGACCGTAAGGCAGCGGTGAAGAATATGAAGAAGAAGAGCGATACTTCTGATACTTCTGATACTTCTGAATAATTTGGGGCTTATGCTTAGGTGACATCAATAAAGAGGGGTACAGGAATGGATGTAAATGAAGAGATGCTGCAGTTGAACATTAACAATGCGATCCAAGGCGCGGTTATGACCAGCTTAAAGGATATCCTTACACAGCTAACCAAGGATCGGTTGAATTTCATTGCGGCCAATTGCGCACTTGCGGGGCGCTCGAAGCTGAAGAAGCAGGAGCTCGTGGATGCGCTTTATGAACGAATTACGAATGTGATGGAAGTGCGGACAGCATTCCTATCGGCGGAGACGCAGGAATGGGAGCTGGTGAATCGGCTCTTCGATGTCCCGTACATTCAGGATAATAAAGTATTTGCGGATGCATACTTGTTCTTAATGGATAAAGGCTTAGTGTTCAGCTTCCTGGAGCAGGACAAGATGTTCTATGTTATGCCTCAGGAAGTGAAGGACGCATACAAGAAGCTGGATAAGAAGTCTTTTCAGATAGAACGCGACTTAAACCAGCTGGTGCTGCGTTATACGGAAGCTGCGGCTAACTTATACGGTATATGTCCTGTGCAGAAGCTCGTTGAGATTATTAATGCTCAGAACGACATCGGATTGACTGAAGAACAATTCAATCATATTCGTCGATCCGTCAATGATAAGGTGTTAACCTGGGATGTTCAGCGCGGGTTTCTATTTAGCGATGGCTTGGATGGAGAGAGCGTCGACGATTTTGAAGAGTTCTTGGAGAGTGTAAAGGATAAACCGTATTACATCCCTCCCAAAGATGAGTTGCTGCGCTATGCAGAGACTGATTATTTCGAGAAGACGCCCCAGCTAGAGGCATTGAAAAGCTACATCATGCAGAAGCTTGGCAAAGTCGAGCGTTTGGCTGAAGCGATCGTAGACGATCTTCAACTTGTATGCTCGATGGAAGAGCCACTTGGCGTCATTATGGAAACGTTTGAGGAACGTAGAATCCGCTTGAATAAGAAACAGGTAGAGGAAATAGTGCCGTTAATTATTCAAGTCGTTAATACGACGAGAATATGGTCCAATCGCGGCTTTACGCCTGCGGAGTTAAGCCTGAATTCAAGTCGGGATATGACTGGCAGCAATGTCGTTCAATTCCCTGCGGCCTCCTCGAAAGTCGGCCGAAACGAACCATGCCCATGCGGCAGCGGAAAGAAACATAAGAAGTGCTGCCTGTAAAGCGATAGAAGCCCGGTCCATCCATGGACTGGGCTATGTTTGTTAGAGTTGAAATAGTAGGAAACTTGCTACATAGCGTTACATTTGTAATTATTGGGATAGGTTTATCCTGCAAAACGTGGTAAAATAGCGTGGTTATGAAGTCATTTGTTGTGACGGATAGAAAGGGTCTAACATCATGGATTTAGGAAAAACAACGCAACTTAGCGATATTTTGTCGGCTTTGACGAAAGAACGTTTGAACCAAATTGCAGCAGCATGTGAACTTGCTGGCCGTTCCAAGCTGAAGAAGCAGGAGCTCGCTGACGCGCTCGTTCAGCTCCTTACCGATGCTGATTTCCCGCAAACGAGTCTGCAGCACCCAGATATGCCGGAGGAAATCCGGGAACTGCTCGGCAGCACGGACGCACAAGCGCCTGAAGCCCCTCCAGCACCCGAGGCGAAGCCGGAAGCACCGCAGGCTACAGCGCAAGCGCAAACAGCTGCAGCAAGCGTTACAAGCTCGATTCGCGCTTCCTATAAGAAAACGATCACAGCGCCTCGCCGCCCGGTGACGTCTGTCAAGATTGGCAGAAACGAGCCTTGCCCGTGCGGAAGCGGGAAGAAATATAAGAAATGCTGCTTGTAAGCGCAGCAGCGTAAGCAAAGACCACATTCGGTACCGGATGTGGTCTTTGCTGTATTCGCTAAAATTTTAAACAATTGACGAAGCTGTGAACTCCTCTTAATATATATTAAAAGCATGTTAGCGTTCACAAGGGATTCTGCTAGAGTTTGACTTTGTTGCTGTTTGGCGATAAAGCGTCGCAGTTTTTCAGAACAGATGCACTGCTTCATATAATGGGAGGGGAAATAATAGTATGAGAAAATGGTCATTATTAGTGCTCGTATGTTCTATTGTTCTACTGATTGTAGGTTGCGGCAGCAAGAAAGAAGAGACAAACAACACGGCTGCGGCTGGAAACAACACTACTGCTAACGCAAATGCGAATGCAGGCGACACGGAAACACCAGCGGAAAAGTCTTACAAGATCGCAATTTCTCAAATCGTCGAGCACCCATCACTTGATGCGACTCGTGAAGGTTTCCTAGCAGCGCTTAAAGACGCTGGCATTGAAGAAGGCAAGAACTTGACAGTTGACTTCAACAACGCGCAAGGCGACTCGTCGAACAACCTGTCGATCGCTCAGAAGATCGCGGCAGAGAAGAATGACCTCGTCTTTGCCATCGCAACGCCATCGGCGCAAGCAGTGGTACAGCAAGTGAAGGAAACGCCGGTCGTGTTCGCAGCTGTTACGGATCCGCTGGCAGCGAAGATCGTAAGCAACCTGGATGCACCAGGTGGCAATGTTACAGGCGCTTCGGATACAAACCCGGCAGCAACAACGCAGCTGTTCGACTTCATGGCAGCAAACTTCCCGAACATCAAGACAGTCGGCCTTATCATCAATGAAGGCGAAGACAATGCAGTCGTCATGTCGAAGATGGCTGAAGAAGCATTGTCCAAGCATGGCATCAAGCTCGTGAAAGCAGCAGTAACGAACACATCCGAAGTGAAGCAAGCAGCGGAATCGCTAGTCGGCCGCGCAGATGCATTCTACATCACGCTCGACAACATGGTTGTAAGCGGCGTGGATTCGATCATTCAAGTGGCGCAGAAGAATAAGATTCCGTTCTTCTCCTCTGACCGCGATACGGTAGAGAAAGGCGCATTCGCAACAGTCGGCTTCAAATATTATGATCACGGCTACCAAGCTGGACAGATGGCTGCGGATATTCTCAAGAACGGCAAAAAACCAGGCGAAATCAAAGTAAGCATGCAGGAGAAGCTGGATCTGATCCTCAACCTGAAAGCGGCTGATGCTCTTGGCATTAAAGTGACAGACGACATGAAGAAGGCTGTTCAGGATCAAGCGCAAGACATTATTCAGTAATCCAGTAATCCAGTAATCGTATTTGGAGGTTCGCCATGCATGCTATCATGAATTCCATACCTGGAGCCATTGAGCTAGGGTTGCTCTACGCGCTCATGGCACTCGGCGTGTACATCACGTTTCGCATTCTTGATTTTCCTGATCTAACGGTGGATGGCAGCTTCACAACCGGAGGAGCGATCGCCGCGACGATGATTGCACACGGCGCATCGCCTTGGATTGCAACAATCGTTGCTTGTCTTGGCGGCTGTGCGGCAGGGACCATTACGGGTCTGCTGCATACCAAAGGCAAGATTAACGGGTTGTTGTCCGGGATTCTGATGATGATCGCGCTCTATTCCATTAACCTGCGGATTATGGGGCGTCCGAACATCTCGCTGCTAGGTCAGAACACGATATTTAATTCCCTTTCTATTCTAGCTTTTATGATCGTTGTCGTAATCGTGATCCTGGCGCTGCTCAATCTGTTCCTCAAAACAGACCTTGGACTTGCACTGCGAGCGACCGGCGATAACGCGAGAATGATCCGCAGCTTCGGTGCACACACCGACAATACCATTATTCTCGGCATCGGCTTGTCCAATGGTCTCGTTGCGATGTCAGGTGCGCTCGTGGCTCAGCAAGCGGGTTACGCAGATAACTCGATGGGTATCGGGATGATCGTTATCGGTCTCGCTTCCGTCATTATCGGGGAAGCCATTCTTGGCGCCAGAACAATCTTGTGGGCAACGCTGGCCGCGGTATTCGGTTCAATCGTTTACCGCATCGTCGTTGCGTTGGCGCTTCAGGTCGACTGGTTGGACGCATCTGATCTGAAAATTATTACAGCGGTTATCGTTATCGTGGCGCTCATTATTCCAACGGCTCAGCGGTCTTGGAAACAGAAGAATGCAGCGCGCAGACGCTCCGCGGAATTGGCTGATTCGCTTACGGCTGCGGGAGGTGGGCGCTAATGCTGGAGCTATCTAGGGTGTCCAAGCTCTTCTTCCCAGGGACGCCGGATGAGAAGGCCGCGCTCGTCGGCATTAATCTGACACTGAAGCCGGGGGATTTTGTCACGGTCATTGGCAGTAACGGCGCGGGCAAGTCGACGTTGATGAATATTATTTCCGGTGTCGTATCACCGGATTCTGGCGATGTACGCATCGGCGGCAATGTAGTGTCGGATTTGCCAGAGTACAAGCGGGGCCGCTGGATCGGCCGCGTCTTCCAGGATCCGATGGCGGGTACAGCGCCTCATCTGACGATTGAAGAGAATTTGGCGATCGCGTATGTACGAGGCAAGAAGCGCGGACTAAGCTTTGGCATCACTCGCGGGAAGCGCATATTCTTCCAAGAGCAGCTGAAGAAGCTGGGCATCGGCCTCGATACGCGGCTGCGCGCCAAGGTTGGACAGCTGTCCGGCGGGGAGCGCCAAGCGCTCAGTCTGCTGATGGCGACGTTCACCGAGCCGCAGATTCTGCTGCTTGACGAGCATACCGCTGCGCTTGACCCGGCGAGGGCTGAGCTCATTACTCGCCTAACGGAAAGCATCGTACGCGAGATGAAGTTAACGACCTTAATGGTCACGCACAACATGGAGCAGGCGATTCGCCTCGGCAATCGGCTGATCATGATGGATAAAGGCCGCATCATCCTCGACATTGACGAGCAGCGCAAGAAAGACCTAACGGTCGAGCAGCTGCTTCGCGAATTCGAGAATATCAGCGGACACAAGATGGCGGATGACCGCGTTGTGTTCGGTTAATTAGGGAACGGATTCAAGCAGTAAAAAAGATCCAAGATGGGCAGGCTAGCTCTGCATCATCATGGATTTTTTTGCATTGACCGGTCGTTGTTGATGACTATTTAGGAAGCATCATGGGCTGGAAGCAGGGCAGGAGTCGAAAGTGTGACCCGTAGGGATACACATTGGCGGGAGATGGGGCAGAATACCGAAAGTGTGACCCGTAGGGATATACATTAGTGGAAAATGGATCGGAATGCCGAAAGTGTGATCCGTAAGGATACACATTAGTATAATAACGGTCGGCGTGGCCGAAGAAGCCGGTCTGGTGGACTACATCGGCGAAAATCCGCCGAACTGAGAGAAAGAAGCCGTTCTGGTGGACTACATCGGCGGAAATCCGCCGAACTGAGAGCAAGAAGCTGTCCTGGTGGACCTAATTGAAAAAAATTACCTAATGAATTGGGAAAGCGAAGGGGTTGCCTCTTAAGTCTTGATGACTTTTGGGACAACCCCTTTATTGAGTTACTTATACTTATCAGTCCAGTCTTCTTGCCATTCTTGAAAGGACTTGGATTGAACCTCCTCAAGTGTTTTTCCTTCCAATGACCAGTACCCGCCATCTGATGGATCGTCATGCGGGAACGAAGTTCCTCCTATGGGCTCGTCATTAACTTCATAGACATAAACATCGACCTTACCTTGAGCTAGCGGATGATTCTTGACAATGAACTTTTGCACGTTAATGGTTTCGCCCAGATACTTGGACGGGTCAACATGCTGCAATCCCCAATAGATCATATAGGGCAGCGTTACGATTCTTGCTTTGGTCAGCACGTAACTCTCCGCACGACCTTCATACGAAATAACGTGGAAACCCTTATGCTCCAGATAATTTTGAATAACGGATTGTTCTTTCGGATCCTCGCTGCTTGTTGCACAACCAAGTAATACTGCGAGCAATACATTGGGAATCAAATATTTCAAGGTTTTCATCTGTCTCACCTCTATCGATTACACAACCATTATTTGTATCTATAACGCAGCCGATCCCAGCAATGTTGCATTAAAGTCCCAGAAGCTCAAGCCCCAGCTTCACGGTGCGATAATCTCGCTGCTCGGTGAGATACTGCGCGTAGGCTTTGATCGTCGGCGTCTCGAACTCGCAAGGCAGAAGGTACAGCTGCTTCGCATCCAGATAAGGCTGAGCAACAGAGAGAGGCAGAAACCCGAAGCCAGAGCCTTGCAGCAGCATGGTCAGCATAATGGTGGAGTGGTCCATGTGCAGAGCAGGGATGAACCCAGTTCCCACTATGCCTGCGAACCAGTCGGGAAAAGGATAGCCCCACTCCATATGGCAGTAAGAAGCAGACAAGAAGTCCGCTTTGCTGACCGCAGTGGTCCGTTCTACAGCGGAGACAAGTACGATCTGGTCCTCGAACAGGAGCTGCTGGGTTACCTTCGGGTGAGCGGGAGGATCAAAGCGAACAGAGACGTGCACGACGCTATCGAGCAGCAGATCGCGGATCATATAGCTGGGATCGATGTTGCTGAGGAACTTCACTGCAATCTGCGGATGAGACTGCCGGAACGCCATAATGTTCGGCAAGTACCTGTAATGCCATACGGAGCCAGGTCCGCTCAGAACGAGCTGATGCTCGAATTGCTCCGACAGCGTTAGCTTACTCTCCTCATACAGCCGCATCATCCGTTCAGCATAAGGGAGGAAAGCAGTGCCTGCTTGCGTCAGGCTGACATTGCGGTTGTCTCGGATGAACAGCATTTTGCCGATGGCTGTCTCCAGTCCCTTAATACGTGCGGTAACGGCAGATTGAGAGATGTGCAGATGCTCCGCGGCTCGTGTGAAGTTCTGGATTTGGCATACGGCTAAGAAAGCTTCCAACTGGGATGAGTCCATGTGGTACGTAAACTCCTCTCATAGAGTGATTCGTTTTATTGATTATAACAAACCGAATTATTCGTTATACAAATGATGCTGCCTCCACTATTATAGGGCTATATTCAAGGGAAACATAAGCCGCTGAGAAGGAGTAGTGAACGATGCCGAAGATTACAATTGAACAAATACATGCCATTAACGATTCTACTCTAACGGAACTGTCGAAGCTGCTAATCGAAGTCGTAAAGGATGGCGCATCGATCGGTTTCTTGCCGCCAGTAGCAGAACAAGATGCCGCGCAATATTGGGAAGGCGTGCTTGCGCCGGACGTTATCTTGTTCGTCGCTAGTATGAACGGCCACATCGCCGGTACCGTTCAACTGCAGCTTTGCATGAAGCCGAACGGTCTGCATCGCGCGGAGATCGCCAAGCTCATGACACATCCCGAATGCCGGCGTAAAGGAATTGGACGACAGCTCATGATCGCTGCGGAGGAGCGGGCGAAGCAGGAGGCTCGCTCACTGCTCGTGCTTGATACAAGAGAAGGGGACCCGTCGAACCTGCTGTATACAGCAATCGGTTACACGCATGCAGGCCGCATTCCTGGCTTTGCGCGATCAGCTAATGGACAACTGGATGCAACGATGTTGTACTACAAGCAGCTATAGATAGCACGAAGCCGAAGTCACAACCTCACAGGATTGTGGCTTTTTTATTTTCTTCATGTTGAAAGTTATTTTCGCTTGTTGCCATAGATTTGAAATCATAGAATGGAAGGGAGACACCATATACTTGTACAGATCGCGTCAAAACAAGCTTTCGGGGGGATCTGATATGATAATTGCTCTACTGCTCTTGTGCGCTTGTTCCGCGGGCTTCCTGCTCTTCCGCCGAAGTACGGTTCCGGCGCTTGTGCCGGTACCGGTGCCTGTACAACATTTGCCGATACAAGGAGCACTGTCTGTCGTCATTCCAGCCCGAAATGAAGAGCGCAACCTTCCCAATCTGCTCCGTTCCTTGCAGGAACAGACAATAGGGAAGATGGAGATCATCGTAGTTGATGATCATTCCGAAGATCATACTCGAGAAATTGCCGAGCAGTTTGGGGTGACGGTCATCTCATGCCCGGTGCTGCCGGTTGGATGGACAGGCAAGAACTGGGCCGTGTGGAACGGCTACCAGCGGGCGAGCGGTGACCTTATTGCTTTTCTCGATGCAGATGTGCGTCTGGCGCCGCATGCGATGCACGCGCTGCTCGCAACACGTGCGGAGAAGGGCGGTACGATCTCCGTTGTTCCCTATCACGAAGCGGAGAAGTTCTACGAGCGGCTCGCGCTCATTCCGAACCTGCTTGGTCTCTTTGCCTTTACGTCGCCGATGGAACGGACGAATCCGCAGAAAGGGTTGTACGGCTCCTGCATTCTCACGACGAGAGATGACTATGAGAAGATCGAGGGCCATGAGAGCGTGAAGGCAGAGCTGCTCGATGATCTTAATCTCGGTGCGCGATTTATGGAAGCGAATATTCCGGTCAACAATTATATCGGGTATGGCACGGTGTCCTTTCGGATGTATCCCGGTGGCATTCGCAGCGAGATCGAAGGGTTCAGCAAAGGAGCAGTGCTCAGCACGAGCAAGCTCAGCTTGTGGACGACAATGCTTGTTGCTGTCTGGCTGATCGGCCTGATTGCTGCGGAGACGGCTCCTTTTGTACTCGGTACGTCTTGGGCGCTACCTCTGGCGGCAGGCTATCTGCTCTACACGGCGCAAATCTATTATTTTATCCAATACACGGGGCGGTTCGGTAAGTGGCTGCCGGCGCTGCATCCGATTAGCACGATCTTCTTCCTATTCATTATGCTGTACTCCATTTACCAAGTTGTATTCTTCGGGCAGGTCGCTTGGAAAGGAAGGCGAATCGAGGTTGGGGGGCGGTCGAAGCGATGATCATCGTATGGACGCTGCTGGCATTCCTCTCTGGCGGCCTCATGTTCTCCTATTGGTTAGGCCTGCTCGCTAAACAGAACCTGAAGGAGCATGGCGACGGCAATCCCGGCGCGCTCAATCTGTGGAAGGCGGCGGGTTATTCGTATGGCCTATCAGGTATCGTGCTTGATTTTCTAAAAGGGTACCTCCCCATCTTCTGGATAATCCGTACAGATGCGTTGGCAGGCTACGGTCTCATTCTTCCATGCTCGGCGGCGGTGCTCGGTCATATCTTCTCGCCTTTCATGAAGCTAAGAGGTGGCAAAGCAATCGCGGTGACGTTCGGTGTATGGAGCGGGCTCACGTCATTCACGGGTTCACTTGCATACGCCATTATTCTCGCTATCCTGCTGCTTACGGGGAGACTCCTGAGCAAAGGCAAGCCAGCTTCGTCAGAGGCGGACGGCTTCCAAGTGGTGCTCGGCATGCTCGTTCTGACCATCTACACCTTCCTCTTCGATTATTCCACGTCAGTCATCATATTCGGATTTATCAATTTCCTGCTTCTTCTGTACTCCCATCGTAAGGAGCTGCGCCGGTTCATCGGTGCGGTGTCCGCGCATACGAATCGCTAAAGAGCGGCTCCAAGGGAGCCGTTTGTTGTTGCTGCGCAAAGGATGATGCGTTTTTGTAAACGAAATTAGCGGATTGTAAGGTTCTGTGAAGCTGTCGTGTAACAGTTGTCGAATGAAATGTAGTATTTACAAGATAATAATCGAGGTTTATAATCAAAATCATGAAAATGTTTACTTAATTACTTTACATTTTATAATTTTGTAAACTGAATTCCGATTAGATCTCAGTGGGAAGAGGTGCTTCTTGTTCATGAGCGGACGCGTGCTTAATGTTGGCCTGATTGGCCTTGGGGAGGTTGCCCAGGTCATCCATTTGCCGGTGCTTCAATCGTTGCCGGAGCAATACCGAATTGCGGCAATATGCGATATTTCACCGAAGCTGTTAGAACATGTCGGCAGACAGTATGGAGTAGACAAGCTGTACACCGATATGAGGGAGCTTGTCAGGCAAGAGGATCTTGACGTCGTGTTTGTGCTTAATAGTGATGAATATCATGCGGAGTGTGCCATTGAAGCAGCCAATCAGAAGAAGCATGTGCTCATCGAGAAGCCGATGTGCCTTACGTTTGCTGAGGCGGATGCCATCATTGAAGCGAGGGATCGTAACGGAGTTCATGTGATGGTCGGCTACATGCGCCGTTATGCAGCGTCGTTCGTTCAAGCAGTCCAAGAGATCGGTGGACTGGACAACATTACATACGCAAGAGTGCGCGATATTATTGGGCAAAATCATTTCTTTATCCGTCCTACAAGCCGTACAGTCATGTTCGACGATATTCCGGAGGAAGCGAAGGCGGATCGCAAAGAGAGAGCGGAACGGCTCGGCCGCGAGGCGACAGGTGTTGAACCGGATTCGCCATTGTTCAGCTTTTACCGGCTGCTGGCGGGTCTTGGCAGCCATGACCTATCGGCGATGCGCGAGGCGATTGGCATGCCGAAGGCTTGTCTGGGGGCGAAGCTGTCTGTTCATAAGGACAGTATTTTCCTAAATGCGATTCTCGATTACGGCACTTTCTCGGTTACATATGAGACTGGCATGGATCAACAGGGGCGCTTCGATGCGCATGTGGAGGTGTATTCGAGCCGCAAGACGGTAAAGGTGCAGTACGACACGCCTTACATTCGCCATCTGCCGACGAAGCTGTTCCTCTATGAGACGGAAGGCGAAGCATACACAGAGTCGGTCATCCGTCCGACCTTTACTGATCCGTATACGCTCGAGATGGGGCATCTGTACGATGTCATTACGAATAATCATGCACCTAAGACGACACCTGAGGATTCGCGCGAAGATCTGGTTGTTTTCGAAATGATTATGAATGCGCTTAAGTCCTAGGAGGTGGCTTCCGTGAGTCAGGGTCAGCAGCTTTATAACGGTGTTTATACAGGTGACAGCAACACCCATATTGCGTTCCCGCTTGGCGGTATTGGCGCAGGAATGCTCTGTTTGGAGGGCACCGGAGCTCTGTCGCATTTCGCCATGCATCATCGGCCGAACAACTTGAATGAACCCATGGTGTTCTCCGCTCTCAGCGTAAAGACTCCGGGTGGAGGCGTTGTTGCGAGAGTGCTGGAAGGGCAGGTTCCGCGGCGCAAAATATTCGGGACCAAGGTGAAGGACTACGAGTCGGGGCCGGGAAGCGGGCTGTATGGCAAGCATTATGGATTGCCAAGGTTTGCGGAGAGCAGCTTCGAGGGGCGGTTCCCTTTTGGCACGGTGAGCTTGCAGGATGAGAAGGTTCCGGTTGCTGTGTCTATTGCGGGCTGGAGTCCGTTCATTCCGCTGAATGCAGACGATTCCAGCTTGCCTGCCGCGGGCTTGGAGTTCACCTTCGAGAACAAGACGGGCAAGTCGCTTGAGCTGGTTTATTCGTTCCATGCAGCGAACTTCATGAGCAGCTGGAACACGGAGGGGCGTCGTGTGCAGCGGGCTGAGAGCGAGGCGAATGGCTTCGTGCTGGATCAGCCGGCGCTTGCGGATGAACCGTGGAAGCGCGGGGCATTCAGTGCGGTAACCGATGACCCTCGGGCCAAAGTGGACTGCGCATGGTTCAGAGGCGGCTGGTTCGACTCGGTGACGATGATCTGGAACAAGGTGGCGGCAGGAGAGTGGTGCGAGCATCCGCCTGTTACGGAAGGCGCGCCAAGCTCTGGCGCAAGCCTCTATGTGCCTCTGGAATTGTTGCCGTACGAGCGGCAAACCGTGAGGATCATGCTGTCCTGGTACGTGCCGGAATCGAATTTGAATGCAGGCATTCCAGTGGCTGACGCTGGCACTGGCGCTGGAGTTGGCAGTACTCCGGGCAGCTACTATAAGCCTTGGTATGCAGGGAAGTTTAGCAACATTAACGATGTGGCTGCCTACTGGTCGCAGCATTATTCCCGCTTGCGTTCGGCAAGCGAAGACTTCACTGCGAGCTTCTTCGGCACCTCGTTGCCGCCTGAGCTGGCGGAAGCGGCTGCTGCAAACCTGTCCATATTAAAGTCGCCGACGGTGCTTAGGCAGACGGACGGCAGGTTCTGGGCATGGGAAGGCAGTGAAGATCTGCAAGGCAGCTGCCACGGTACATGCACGCATGTATGGAATTATGCGCAGGCGCTGCCGCATTTGTTCCCTGAGCTGGAGCGTTCGATTCGCGATACGGAGTTTGAAGAGGGCCAGGATGCGGCGGGTCATCAAAATTTCCGTGTGCCGCTGCCGATCCAGCCGGCTGACCATACGTTCCATGCCGCAGCAGACGGGCAGCTTGGCGGCATTATGAAAGTATATCGGGAATGGCGGATTAGCGGGGATACGGCTTGGCTGCAAGAGATTTGGCCGAAGGTGAAGCAAAGCCTTCACTACTGCATGGTCACATGGGATCCGGATAAGACTGGTGTGCTCTCTGAGCCGCATCACAATACGTATGACATCGAGTTCTGGGGACCTGACGGCATGTGCTCGTCTATCTATCTAGGTGCGCTCAAAGCAGCAGCCCGCATCGCGGCAGCTTGCGGGGACGACGACAATCAGTATGAGGACGTTTATCAGCGTGGTCGATTGTATATCGAACAGGAGCTGTTTAACGGGGAGTATTTTGAACAGCGAATTGTATGGGAGGGGCTTCATGCGCCTTCGCCGCTCGAGACTAAGGATGCATGGAACGTCAATTATTCTACTGAAGCGAGAGCACTGCTAGAGGAAGAGGGTCCGAAATACCAGTACGGCAAAGGCTGTCTGTCTGACGGCATCATCGGCGCATGGCTAGCGGAAATGTGCGGCCTTGGTGATATTCTCGACCGGGAGAAGGTTAGGAGTCATCTCCTCAGCGTCTATAACTATAACTTGAAGCGTGACCTGACGGAGCATGCGAATCCGCAGCGGCCAAGCTTTGCGCTTGGTGCTGAGGGCGGGTTATTGCTGTGCACATGGCCGAAGGGCGGCAAGCTGTCGCTTCCGTTCGTGTATAGCGATGAAGTGTGGACGGGGATCGAATACCAAGTGGCGTCCCATCTGATGGCGCTTGGCAGCGTGCAGGAAGGGCTTGATATCGTGCGCACCTGCCGTGATCGTTACGACGGACGAACACGTAACCCGTTCAACGAGTACGAGTGCGGCCACTGGTATGCACGGGCGATGGCTTCCTACGGGCTCCTTCAAGGCTGGGGCGGCGTGCGTTATGACGCCACTGAGCGGAAGCTCTATGTATCGCCGCGGGTTGAAGGGGATTATAGCGTATTCCTCTGTACGGCCAGCGGCTATGGGCATGCCGGTATGCGGGATGGAGCGCCTTTTGTAGATGTGAAAGCAGGACAGATTGCTGTTGACCATATGGAGCTCGTGTAACGGACCATTATTGCTAATCATTTTGCGAATTGGGGAGTGTCTGGCATGCCGAAAGTGTTGTCTGAAGCGCAAGTGCAGCATTTTAAAGAAAAAGGCTGGGTCAAGGTCGAAGGTGCCTATCCGCGTGAAGAGGCGCTGAAGGTACAGGATTTCCTATGGGGAGAACTCGCGAAGCGGGGCTTTCACAAGGAGGATAAGAACAGTTGGACGGAGCCGGTTGTAAGGCTTGGCAATTATGTGGATCCGATTATGGACGGACTGAACTCCGAGCGTCTAACCGGTGCGATTGAGGATTTGCTCGGGGAAGGGCGCTGGCAGGAAGGGAAGATGATGCAGGGCGCGATGTGGGGCGGCTACATTATCAACTTCGGGCCGGAGATTCCGGGCGGTTGGCACTATGACGGCAGTCATTTCCGTCATTACTTGGACAGCTGGGAGCAAGGGCTGCTCTTGGTTTGTCTGTTCTCGAGCGTGAAGAAAGGCGGCTCAGGCACGCTTGTTGCGGAAGGCTCGCACAATATTGTAACGAAGGTACTGGCGCAGCATCCGGAAGGCATGGGGCTGGGCGAAGCCCTACGTGAATGCGCGAAGCATCCTTGGCTGGCGGAGCTGATCGGCAAGAAGCAGCCTGCATCGGATGATATTTATGCCGATTCGCCGGAGCAGGACAAGAAGGAGCAAACGAAGCTGTCGAAGAAGGAGCATCTGGCGAAGTTTATGGACAACACGTATGAGGATCCAGAAGGCTACTCCTTGCGCGTTGTTGAGACGACGGGGGAGCCGGGGGATTTGGTGCTCTGCCATCCGTTTCTGTACCATGCCCCGTCCACGAATGAGCTTGGCGTGCCGCGCTTTATGTGCAACCGCGTAGCGCCGACGCATGAGCGGATGAATTTCAATCGGGAGAATCCAGCCGAATATTCGGTTGTCGAGCAGATGATCCGTGAGGCGCTTGGTCTGAAAGAAGGAGAGCGCTGTGAGTGGGCTAGAGTAGAGGCAAGTAAAGTAGAGTAGATTGTGCATAGAAGATCGTCCGGCAATTGCCCTCTATTGGGGGATTGTTGGGCGATTCTTTGTTTTATAGGCGCAGTCGTAGTATTGTTAGATGATATTGATGGACGTAAGAAGGTGTTTGTGAAAATGGGGAAGACACTTATAGCCGCACTGCTCGGCGGCGCGCTGTTTAAGCTGCTGAACGCGCCGATTCCTTGGCTGCTTGGGCCAATGCTTGCTGTCTTGATCGGCTCGAAGATCTTTGGCCGGACAGCCGTATTCAAGTGGTCCTCCTCCGTTCGGAACGCGGGGATGATTACGGTTGGCTATACGATCGGGCTGGCCATGACCGCTTCGGCACTCGCGGAGATGTCCCATCAGCTGGTTTCGATGGTGGTCATGATCGTGCTGCTGCTGTTATTCTGCGCAGGTATGGCGTTCGTCGTTGCGAAGCTCTCGGGCACGGACTTCAAGACCGCGCTGCTCGGCAGTGTGCCCGGCGGACTGACACAGGTGCTGGCGCTGGCGGAGGAGACTGAAGGCGTTAATGTCACGATCGTCACGGTCACGCAGGTCATCCGGCTCATGATGATTATTGTATGCATTCCGATTGTGGTATTCAGTCCTCTCCTCGGTGAGGTTCATGACACTGGCGGGGCTGTGGCAGAGCTGCATCACGCAGCCGCAACGTGGAGCGGGCTAATTCCCGGCATGCTATGGTTTGCGCCAGTAGCGATAGGGTGTGCGCTGCTAGGCAACCGAGTCAACTTCCCAACCGCGTACCTGCTCGGTCCCGCGATTGGCACCGCCGTGCTGCAGCTGTGCGGCTTGGAAGGGCCGGCGCTTCCGGCGTTTATGATTGATGCGGCGCAGCTCATGATCGGCGCCTATGTTGGGCTGCTCCTGAAGCCGGAGCAGCTGGAGAATAAGCTGCGGACGATCTCGCTCGCAGTGGGCAGCGGACTGCTGCTGATCGTCGGAGCATGGGGGTTCAGCGAGCTGCTGACCAAGCTGTACCCGATCTCGATGCCAACGGCGCTGCTCAGCCTTGCGCCGGGCGGAATGGACCAGATGGGCATCATCGCGCATGAGATTGATGCGGACTTGTCCATGGTCGCGGGATACCAGCTGTTCCGAATGTTCTTTATCTTCTTCGCTGTTCCACCGTTGCTGCGGCTGCTGTTCCGCCGTTCGCTCAAGCGAGGCGCGAGCGAGGGGTAGTGTTGGAGGGAATGGGGGCGGCAGCATGCGTAGCTGCTCCCTGCCTGGTCAAGCCGAATCGAGGAGACTCAATTCGGTTTTTTTTGTATCTAAATGAAAAAATAGAAATCCACTTGTGGCCCACCAAACCAGCCGCTCCACGCAACTCGCTCAATTTCCGCTCGGTAGACGGACCCGGTACACACTATAACCCTTCTTCTACCACACGCCACGTGCCCGCCTTCATAACAAAAAAAACAGCTGAGCAAGCGCATTCCGCGCCTGCACAGCCGTTCTTCTTATACCCTCTCGGTGGTCATCGTACTGTCGCCGATTACCACTCTCGTCGCGAGGCGAATCGTCTCGTAAGCGCGATCCGGCTTGCTTAGTCGCTGGAGCAGCTGCTCCGTCGCGCGCAGGCCGAGCTGATGCTCATCGTGCGCGACCGTCGTCAGCGTATAGCCGAGGAACTCCGCTTCCTCGATCTGGTCAAACCCGGAGACGGCGATGTCGCCTGGAACAGACTTGCCGATCTCGCCGGCATATTTAATGACGTTAAGCGCAATCTTGTCGTTGACGCAGACGAAGGCGTCGGGCAACTCTTTCATCTCTTTCAGCGAGCGCGAGAACCCCTCATAGTTCTGGAAGCCATCCGCGCTTGCCGACGTGATGCAGTAGGCAGGGTTCATAGGCAACCCTGCATCAAAGTGAGCGCGCTGGAACCCGAACCAGCGCTCCATGAAGCTGCGGCAAGAGCTGATATCCCCAATAAAGCCGAGCTTCCGGTGGCCCGCAGCAATGAGTCCACTCGTAATCTGGTAGATGCTGTCCTCATTCTCCATGAATACGACGTCTGTCTCGAGGCCGGAGAGCGGCAGCTCAGGAGTAATGTTAATAAACACTTTCGGAATCGGGAGCTGGAGCAGCTTATCTGTATAAGGCTTGCTCATGCTGCCTGCTACGATAAAGCCGGCAATATCGCCGCTTGTCAGCACGGCGGGAAGCACAAGTGCGTCGATATCCTCATTCTTCACGAAGCTGATCTTCATCTCGTAGCCGTTGCTGCTCGTAATTTCCTCGACGCCGCTCATCACGTTCATCCAGAAGCCGGTGCCGTGATACAGCTGATGCTTGGTAATATAAGCGATGCTCTGCGGCTTTACAGACAAGGAGCCTTCGGGATGCGGCTGTACAGCAACAATCTGCTTCACTTTCTTATAACCCATCGCAATCGCCTGTTCGATGACTCGTTGCTTTGTTTCGTTTGTAATGCTGGGGTGGTCGTTAAGCGCCTTGGAGACGGTGTTTCGGGAAAGGCCGAGACTTAACGAGATATCGTGGGTCGTCACCTTTTTGCTCAAGCATATCAATCCTTTAGTCATAGAGTCCTTGTTTCAATTGTAGAATAGCGCATCGTTTTGTCAATAAACAAAATCACAATTTTGTAACTTTACATAATTGAGGTAAAATTAAACAAAAGTCTTATTTACAGATGTGTTACAGGTACATTATAATCGAAATTGACTGAAATTATTACATAATTACGAAAAGTGTAAACTTTTTAGGTTACAAAACAAGCGACAAAAGGAGGGTATGTAGTAAACGGTTTATTGGCGATTCCTGGTGCTGTCACTGCTCTCTCTTGAGATGATTAGAAGAAGTAACATGATTCACTAATTATGTAAGCGCTTAAATCCAAAAAAGAGGTGAACGAGAACATGAATAGTACTCGCCGATTAGCCGCGCTATTTCTCATCATAAGCATGATCGCGGCAATGCTCGCTGTACCTGCAAGCGCTGATGCAACTTCCGACACTGCATTATTCAATTTCGAAAATGGCACGCAAAGCTTTACAGGCACCGGCGGCGCATCGCTCTCAGCCAGCAATGAACAAGCATACGCAGGCGCGCAGTCGCTGAAGATGAGCGCGAACGTAACGGGGGCTTCGACTAGCCCGTTTGCGAAGCTGGGCAATCCTGCCGGACTCACCGCAGGCAGCACTTATGAGTTTCATATCTGGGTGCCAAGCGGCGCCAACATTGCAGGCGTTCAGCCCTATATGATGGATAAGAACTGGTCCTGGACCGGTTCGCTCGTTTCTTACAGCAATCTGACGAAAGATAGCTGGAATACGCTCACGCTTACGATTCCTGCAGGTGCGTCGAATCCGTTTAACGAGCTTGGCGTGCAGCTGCAGACAAGCGGTGACTTTAACGGCAGCATCTACATCGACAGCATTAGCCTTGTCGGCGGTACTCCTGCCCCATCGCCAAGCCCGGCAAGCCTCAGCGATCTTCGCGTTAATGGCGTGACCGTGGCCGGCTTCTCGGACAATAAGTTCGCCTATATCGCGCATGTTCCGAACAGCACAGCATCAGCAACGATTACCGCAACGACTACGGACCCTGAAGCGACTGCGGTAGTCAGCGGCGGCGACAGCCTGGCGGTCGGCGAGAATGAAGTGTCCGTGCTTGTAACGGCGAAGGATCTCTCGACCAAGACATACACCATTAAGCTGATCCGCGATCTCCCTGGCGGAGGAAGCAATCCTATTACCGTACAAGGCACGAACTTCTATGCCGGTCATGAGCCGATCTGGTTCAACGGGGCGAACACGCCTTGGGATAACTGGAATGATTTTGGCGGCGACTTCGATTTCAGCTTCTGGGATACGCACTTCCAGCAGCTTCATGATAACGGCGTCAATGCGACGCGCGTCTGGATCACGAGCAACGGTGAAGTTGGCATTGATATTGACGAATCCGGCCATGTGTCCGGTGCAACAGCGGCGCATTGGAATGATCTCGACAGCTTGTTCTACCTGGCGCAGAAGCATGGCGTTTACATTATGGCAACGCTGATGTCGTTTGACCATATGAAGGCTTCGCACCCGAACTATAACAGCTGGCGCAATATGCTGATGAACGACGATAACATCGACTCGTATGTGACGAACTACGTGATTCCGTTCGCGAATCGCTATAAGGACAACCCTTACCTGTGGTCGATCGACTTCATGAACGAGCCGGATTGGGTGTACGAAGAGAGCAAGCTGCCATGGGAACAGCTGCAGAAGCTATTCGCGAAGATGAGCGTTGCCGTTCATGAGAATAGCAATATGCTGACAACGGTTGGTATTGCAATGGTGAAATACAACAGCGACACATGTACGGAAGGCTGCCAAGGCAACAAAGTAGGCGATGCGGAACTGACGGCTGCGGCTGGAGGCAACGCGCTTGCGAAGCTGGACTTCTGGTCGCCGCACTATTACGACTGGATGGGTCAGTATTGGGGCGTTCCGATGTATATGACGCCAGAGCAGTTTGGTCTAAGTGCAGACCGTCCAGCAGTCATTGGCGAGACAGCGGCTCTTGGTACGGCTGGTCACACACTTGAGCAGGATTATTTCAGCGCGTATGCGAACGGCTGGCAGGGCTTGATGCCTTGGACGTCCAACGGTGTCGACGGGCTTGGCGATCTCACGAAGGTTGGTCCAGCGGCAAGCAGCTTCTATAGCCAGCACCAGACGCTTGTATTCCCGCCAATCCGTTCGAACGATGCATCCTTAAGCGATTTGCAAATTGACGGAGTTACGGTTGCGAGCTTCTCGCCGGATACGCTGAGCTACAACATGGAAGTACCGATTAAGACGAAGGAAGTGACCGTAACGGCGACGTCTGCTGACGTGAAGTCAACGGTTACGGTTGTCGGCGGCGCGAAGCTGAAGAAGATTCCGAATACGGTGACCGTTCTTGTTAACGCAGAGGATGGCACGCAGCGCACATACACGCTGACGGTTAACCGCGTTAAGTCAAACGTAGCGTCGCTTAGTGACCTGCAAGTGAATGGCGCAACAATCCAAGGTTTTGATTCAAGCGTCCTCTCTTATTCGATTCAAGTTCCGAGCACGACGACATCGGTTTCCGTGACGGCAACAGCGCTCGATTCGCAGGCGAAGGTGCGTATTAACAGCGTGAAGAAGTTGAAGGCTGGAGCGAATACGATTACGGTGCGTGTGAAGGCCGATGACGGCACAGAATTAACGTACAGTATTATTGTTACACGAGGCTAATCCTCATTATCATATCTCGCAGCTAAGCTACATCATCAGCATTGGGAAGGCTGGTCTGGAGGTCTTTATTGACCACCGGGCCGGCCTTCAGTACTCATAAGAATGCAGGAATGGATTGACGCGAAGCAGGTCGATTACGTAAAATGATGAAAAATCATGCGAAATTGTAAAAAATCATACAGATTTAGGCTCACGCTTCCATGAGGGGGACAACTTGTGCTGCCGAAACCATCGTACTCGCTAAAGAGCAGAGCCTATTTCTTCCTCGTGCTCAGTTCGATTATTCCTCTTGCCCTAATCGGCTATATCTCCTATATTTCAATGATTTCTTTATTAAACAACAATATTGACGGCGGCATCCGAAGCAATATGAAGCAGATTCAGATCAGCACCAGCAATGTGTTCACCAATCTGGAGGACTCGGCGCTGCAGCTGGCCATGTATAACGGCAGAGTGGCCGATGATATCGAGACGTTTATTGATACAGATGATATCCTCACCAAATATGAGAAGAAGAAAGCCGTTATTGAGAGCATTTCGCTCATTAACGCAGCGAAGCCGGATATCGGCCTGATCTTCTTCTATCACGCGGACAAGCGCCAAGTCATGTTCGAGAATCAGAGCGTGCAGGAAGGGTTCCGCTTATCGAATTTGCCGACTCTTGCGCACGGTATTAACGCAACGTTCTTCGGTCCTCATCAGACGATGAAATCGACGAAGGACAGCATTGTGTTCTCGGTTGCGCGCAAAGTGAACCTCATAGAAGGCGCAGATCTCTACGTCTATATGGAGACAAGTATTAAATTGTTTGAGGATTTACTTAAATCTCAGCAGTACAAGCTTGCGGTCACTTCCATTATGCTTAATTCACAGGGCAAAGTGATGTACAGTCAGGGGCAGAAGGATTTTCCACTTGGATCCTATATGGATATCACCAAACTGAATGAGACAGGGAAGTCGGATTCAATTAAGAAAGGCTACTATATCTTCGCAGAGCAAGGCGAGCAGGGATGGTACATTTTATCGGCGGTTGAGAAGAAGGCGTACAGCTCCGACGTGATCAAGTGGATGGGTAAGTTCGCACTGCTGGCAGTGCTGTCGATTGCGATCAGCTTGTTGCTAGGTCTATCCATCTGGCGGGTCGTTTACAGGCCGCTGCGCACGATTCACCGGGAGATCAGTCTGTTATCCCATAACAAGTTCAACTCCGAATTAAAAAGGACGGGCATCACGGAGTTCGACAGCCTGCTCGTACAATTTCACAATATGAAAGACAAAATCTCCGACCTGTTCAAGGAGCTGGAGGAGAAGGAACGCAAGAAACGGGCCATAGAAGTGGAGAAGCTGCTTCACCAGATTAACCCGCACTTCCTGCACAATACGCTCAATACGGTGCAGTGGCTGGCGAGAATGAACGGGCAAGACGAGATCGACCGGCTTGTCGCGCTGTTTACGAGAGTGCTGCACTACAACCTCGGCAAGGAAGGCGGCATCGTCTCTTTAAGCGAGGAAGTGGAGGCGCTTCAGAATTACGTCGATTTGCAGCGTATCCGGTATGCGTACCATTTTGACGTACAGATCAAGGTGGATCCGGCGCTTGGCGATGTTGCAGTACCGCGCTTTATTATGCAGCCGATTGTGGAGAATGCGATCTATCATGGGCTGAAGGATGAGAGCGGCTATATCCAGATAAACGCGCATGAAGAAGCGGGGAAGCTTGTTATTACGGTGCAGGACAATGGCGCGGGCATGACCCCGCTTGAGATCGAGCGGCTGCTTGAGCCGCAAGCGGATGCGCATAAGAAGGTTGGCATGGGCATTGGCCTCAGCTATGTCCGGCATATGCTTGAAGTCAATTACGGCAGCGCTGCTTCCATGGAGATTAAGGGTGAGAAGGATCAGGGAACGACCTTCAAGCTTACGCTTCCGATAAGCCGCAGCATGATGTGAGGGGAGTCGCTGTTGATGAAGACATTAATTGTGGACGACGAAATTTTTGTGCGAAAAGGACTCATATCTGTACTGCCATGGCAGAAATTCGGCTTCAAAATCGTCGGTGAAGCAAGCGGAGGCGAGAAGGCGCTTGAGTTCTTGGCGAACAATCGTGTCGATATTGCTTTCATGGACTTAACGATGCCGGGCATGTCGGGCTTCGAATTGATGAAGGCGACGCGGGAGGCTTACCCAGACCTCAAGGTCGTCGTGCTGACCTGCCATCAGGACTTCAACTATATTCAGGATGCCATGCGCCTCGGTGCGATTGATTATATTGTGAAGACGCAGCTTGAGAAGGAGACGCTCGACGATGTGCTCGAGAGGATCTCCGCTCGCGTTCGGCATGATAGCAAGGAGCGGGGCAGCTTCGTTCCTGCGCCAAGCTTTGGTAGTGAGCATGGGAAACGCTATTCGGACGAGGTCGTTGCGAGCATTAACAATGCGATTCAGTACTTGAACGACCATTTGTTTGATGGCATTAGTCAAGAGGAAGTGGCCAAAGCGGTCAATATGAGCCGAGGCTACTTCAGCGTCTGCTTCAAGGACATTACCGGAACGCCGTTCAGCGATTACTTGAGAGGGCTTAAGCTGAGCAGTGCGGAGTCGCTGCTGCGCAAGACCGCGAAGCCGATCTATGCGATCGCCGACCAGCTCGGATTTCAGGATGAGAAATACTTCAGCAAGCTGTTCCGAGAGCATAATGGCGTGACACCGTCAGAATATCGGGAGCGAAATCGATAGCTTTAAACAATTTCGTAAACGCTTTCATACACAAGAGAAAGTTTTACTGAGTTAGTAGGAATGTTGTTATGTAAACGTCTGCAATTGATGACCAAACTCCCATTAGAAGAGGAAGATCGTCTATCCCGCGATCTTCCTCGTTTCGCTTAGTATAGAGACAAGCAAGTCATACCACTCAAGGCTAGGGGGATTCAAGTGAAAAAGAAATTAAAAGCAGTTGCATCTGTATCACTGGTCACCGCGCTTATGTTAACAAGCGCAGCTTGCGGCAATTCGAACAATGGGGGCAATTCCAAAGAAAGCAACACCGCAGAAGGCAATGCGCAAACGACGAATGCAAGCACGAACAGCGGCGGCAATGCAGACAAGGCGGCCAATACGACCGCGCCAGCTGAGAAGCCGGATCCATTCAGCAAAATGCCGGAGTTGGTTGAGTTCACGACAGGCATCTCACTCTCGGCAGAAGCGAAACCGCCTGCAGGCGAAAGCTTCGAGAACAACGATGTCGAGAAGTGGTTCGAGCAGAATTTGAACGTGAAGCCGAAGATGGAATGGTCGACAAGCGATCAGAACTATGCCTTCGAGCAGAAGATTAGCCTCTTGATCGCGGCGAACAACATCCCGGACGTACTATCCATTAGCGTGGACCCGAACGGACTTAGCACCCTGAAGAAGCTCATCAAGGCAGATATGATTGAAGATTTGACGCAAGTGTATAACGATTACGCTTCCCCGAACCTGAAGGACAGCATCGCGCTTGGCGGACCAGATGCGCTGAAGTCTGTATCCTCGGACGGCAAGCTGTATGCAATCCCGTCGATTGCCGATGTTGAAACCGCGATTCCGGTTATCTGGACGCGTAAAGATTGGCTGGATCAAGTGGGCTTGAACGAGCCGCAAACGCTGGAGGACGTAGAGACGACGCTGAAAGCATTCAAGGAAAAATTCGGTGCTGGCGTGCTGCCGTCGCAGCAGAACATCTACGGAGCGGATACTGCTTCCTTCGACTTCGTATTCGGCGCGTATAACTCGTATCCAGGTCAATGGATTAGAACGGCAGATGGCAGCGTTGGCTATGGCTCCGTACAGCCTGAGATGAAGGGCGCGCTCGAGCGTCTTGCGAAGTGGTACAAGGACGGCCTGATTGCAAAAGACTTCATTATGAACGACAGCAACAAAGCGGTAGAAGCAATCGCAAAGGGCAAAGCCGGTGTATTCGAAGGCGCATGGTGGTCCACATGGTATCCGCTGCCGGATTCGGTGAAGAACGATCATAATGCAAATTGGCAAGCGACTGTTCTTAAAGGCGTTGATGGCATTGCACATGCGAAGGGTTATGGCACAGTGAGATCGTTCGTGGTTGTGAAGAAGGGCTTCAAGAATCCGGAAGCGATTATGAAAATGCTCAACTACGCGCAAGAAGCGAATACCAAGAAGCTCGATTGGTACAACAAGCTGACGATTGACGAAGGCGCGAAGTACTTGAACGCGAAGATGCCGCTGCTTCCTGTAAGCGTCAGCGCGAAGGATCCGCATGAAATTACGGTTCGCTACAAAGCGATCATGGATGTTGTAGACGGCAAGGCGAAGATGGAAGATGCAGATCCAGAGACGAAAGTACAAGCGACTTCGATTCTGAACTACAACAAGGCAGCGGATAAATTCGCGGATATGGGATTGTGGAGCCTTGCGAACCAGTTCGCGGTCGGCGCGGCAGGTCTTGTGAAGAATCCGGTGCAGCAGACGCTTCCGGCATTCATCGGTTCGACCGATCTGATGCAGAAGAAGAAAGCTTCGCTTGACGATCTGGAGAAGAAGACCTTCCTCGAGATCATTACAGGCAAGAAGTCTATTGATGAGTTCGACAAGTTCGTAGAGCTGTGGAACAACATGGGCGGTAAGGATATTACGGCTGAAGTGAACGATATCGTAGGCAAATAAGATTAACGCACACGCAAACAAGTGCTGAGCTTGCTGCTTGGCTAGGGCAGTTCAGCACTTGTTTCATCTGAACTGAGGTGAACTTAGATTGAAAGCTAACGGCAGAGTTCGCAATAAGGAATCGCTTCACTACCACTTTATGCTCTTTCCAAGCATCGTCATTTTGGCTATCTTCAGCATTTATCCGACGCTCGGTTCGATCATGGCTTTCAAATATTTTGATCCGATTGCAGGCATCTGGGGTTCCCCATGGGCGGGACTGGATCATTTCAAGATGCTATTTCAAATACCGGAATTCAAACAAATTACGTTTAATACCATTACCATCTCCGTCATTAAGATCATTCTGAACGTCTCGTGCGCGCTGGCATTCGCCCTGCTACTTCATGAAATTAAGAAAAAATGGTTCAAGAAGTCTGTACAGACGATCGTTTACTTGCCCTTCTTCCTTTCCTGGGTCATTATGGCCGGTATTTTCAAAGATTTCTTCTCCATCGACGGCATGATTAACGGCATCGTTCACAAGCTGAACGGCGGAGAGCCGATTATGTTCTTCAGCAGCAATACCTGGTTCATGATTATCATCTATGTGACGGATGTATGGAAGGGCTTCGGATTTAACGCGATCGTGTTTCTGGCGGCTCTGACGAGCATCAATCCGAACTTATATGAAGCAGCAGATGTAGACGGCGCTTCAAGGTGGGCTAAACTTCGAAACATTACGCTGCCGAGCATTAAAGGCACGGTTGTGTTGATTCTCATATTGAGTCTGCAAGGCATCTTAAGCGGCGGCTTCGACCAGATCTTCAACTTGTACAACCCGCTCGTCTATCAGGTTGCTGACATCTATGACACGTATATTTACCGAATGGGCTTCCAGAGCAATCAGTATGAATTTGCAACTGCGGTAGGCTTGTTCCGCTCGGCAGTAGCGTTTATCTTCATTCTGATTTCGCAGTGGCTAGCCGAAAAATATGGCGAATACAAGGTCTTCTAAGGCGGAGGTGAACGAAAGTGGCTATTAAATTAACGCGGCAGGATATCGTAATCAATACGATTGTATACGCCATTCTGACGTTCTTGGCGGTCATTACGCTCATTCCGCTGCTTAATATCTTCTCCATCTCGCTCAGCGACAGCGCGAAGGCGACGGCGGGCCTTGTTACGGTCTATCCGCTTGGCCTCAGCTGGAATACGTACATCACGATATTCAAGGATCATGCAATATTGACGGCGGCGGGCGTCTCGACCGAACGTGTCGTGCTGGCGCTCGTCATTGACATGGTGCTCGTCGTGCTCGCATCGTATCCGCTTTCTAAGACGACGAAGGCGTTCCGCTCGCGGAATATCTACATGTGGACGGTCGTGGGCACGATGCTGTTCGGTCCGAGTACGATACCGATGTTCTTCACCGTCAAGGACATGCATATGCTCGGCACGATCTGGGCGCTTGTTATTCCGGGCGCTGTCGGCCAGTTCTACATTATTCTCATGATTAACTATTTCCGCAGCATCCCGTCGGAGCTTGAAGAGTCGGCAAGCATCGATGGCGCAGGACCCTGGCGCAGACTGCTCCAAATCTATGTGCCGCTGTCGATGCCGATTATGGCGACCATCGCGCTGTTCGTCGTCGTCGGCAACTGGAATGCTTACTATGACGGACTCATCTATGCCATTCAGACGAGCGACTATCCGCTTCAGACGTACATTCAGCAGCTGGTCGTCAGCTACGATACGACGATCCGCGACATTGAACAGGTGAAGAGCTTGCTCGCTGTCTCGAACCGAAGCCTCACGGCAGCGAAGCTCGTGATTACGATGATTCCGATTTTGCTCGTATATCCGTTCATGCAGAAGTATTTTATTAGCGGCATTATGCTTGGTTCGGTGAAGGAATAGGGTTTTATGAAGCTATCGAAGAGGCCGTTTGCTATGTCAGGAGATGACGTAGTGGGCGGTCTTTTTTTGTCCACTAACCAGCGGAAAAAATGTAAAAAAATCCAACCCGCTAGCTTGGTTTATGATATAAAAGAACTATATCTCATATAGAAACATCATGTTGGAGGAATCATGTCGCATAACCACCGAATGTCCGTAACAGATCGTTATCCTGCCTATAGGTCGTTGTTTGACCATTATCCAGAGGCCATTTTATCTTTTGATTTGGAAGGCAGGCTGCTCGAAGTCAACCGGTCGGCTCAGCTGAGGCTTGGTTACGAGCCAAGCGAGCTTGAGAATTTGACGCTGGATTGCGTGTCTGCTCCGGATTACAGGGAACGAAGCAAGCAGGCATTCATGGACTCGGCAACCGGATCACAAAACGAGTGCGAAATGGTTGTTCTGCATAAACAGGGATTACGTCTTGCGATGACGTTAACGAGCTTCCCTATCATCGTCAATGATGCAATTACTGGTGTTTATATGGTGCTTCGTGAGAGGGAATCGAATGATGGCCCGGATCTGGATGAGCAGCTTTCGAGAGAACAGTTGAAATTCTTCTTTGCGAATGTCGATGATGCCTGCCTCGTACTTGATACGGAGTTGCATATTGTGAAAATAAACGAAGCGTTCGAGTCCATGTTTGGCTGGTTGGAAGAAGAGGTACTGGGCATGCGGGTGCCTACAATTGCTGACCAGCGGCAGGATGAGGTTGAGCGTGTTCGCAGCCTCGTGCTTAACTCTCGGCAAACATATGGCTACGAAGGATTCCGAGCCCGCAAGGATGGCAGTATCGTCGAGATCGCCGTCACGGCTTCCCCTTTGCTGGGCAGTAAGGGTGAGCCTGTCGCTATAGCGTTAATAATAAAGGATATAGCCGAGCGTAAGAAGATGATCGAAGCGCTGCGGGAAAGCGAGAAGCAGCTGCGCGAAGTGATGAACGCCATGCCGGATCTCGTCAGCTTCAAGGACGGTCAAGGCAGGTGGATCGAAGCGAACCAGAATACGCTGATCATGTTTAAGTTGGAATCCGTTCCTTACAAAGGGTTGACCAATGTGGAGCTGGCTGAGCGAAGCGGGCATTACGAAGAGATTCTCGCGAAGAGCAACGAATGGGATGAGCAGGTTTGGGAGGCGGGCTATGCCATTCGTCAGCAGAACGGGCTTCCTGATACGCCGAACGGCGATCGTTTATACGATATTATGAAGGTGCCGCTCTTCCACGCGGACGGCCGGCGCAATGGTCTGCTGACGATAGGGCGAGATATTACGGAGCTGAAGCAGACGGAGGAGTTGCTCCGGACGACGGATAAACTCGCCGTGGTCGGCCAGCTCGCGGCAGGAATCGCGCACGAAATTCGCAACCCGCTAACGACGATTAGAGGGTTTATTAGCCTTTTGAATAAGCAAACAACCGACCAGAACAGCTGGTACCTCGATGTGATGCGCAGCGAGGTTGAGCAGATGGAGTGGATTACGAACCAGTTCATGTCTGTCGCGAAGCCGCAGTTGATGTCTTACAAGATGCACCGGATCGAGCTTGTACTGGCGCATGTGACGTCGTTTCTCTATCCGCTCGCGCTGATGAATAACGTACAAATTCACTTGGAGACTGAGCCGGACATTCCTGAGGTGGAATGCGACGAGAATCAGCTTATTCAAGTTTTCATTAATGTGGTGAAGAATGCGATTGAAGCGATGAACGGCGGCGGACAGATAGACATTATGATCAGGCGAAGAGACGAGCAGTACGTCTCCATCTGTGTCACTGACTACGGCTGCGGCATTCCTGCGGATCGTATCGCGCGGCTCGGCGAACCGTTCTATAGCATGAAGGAAAAAGGCACGGGTCTTGGCCTTATGATCTGCTACAAAATCGTGAAGGAGCATAGCGGCTGTATCAGCGTCGAGAGCGAGCTTGGGCAAGGGACGACAGTCGAGATTGTGCTGCCGTTCACGGGGGCAGCCCCGGAATCTCTGCATTGACATCCTCCTATATAGGATTTAATCTATATGTATTATAAAAAATATATATAAGATCGAAAGGATGTTCAAACTCACATGATGCATGCCATTCGTCCTTCCTCAGTTCCTCTCGTTACAGTTGATCCTTATTTCAGCGTTTGGTCGGCGGCTGATCGCCTGACGGACGATTATACGCGCCACTGGACCGGCCAGCGCCATGCGATGACCGGCTTAGTGCGCATTGATGGCAGTGTCTACCGCTTCGCGGGTAAAGTAGAGCCGAGAGCGGACCGGTACTATACAGAGCCGCCTGCGCTTGCACAAACGGGGGTAACGGTGACACCGCTTAGCACGGTGTACACATTCGAAGCGGGAGGCGTAGCGCTGTCGGTTCACTTCCTGACGCCGCTGCTGCTGGATGATCTTGATGTATTATCGCGGCCAGCTTCGTACGTATCCTTCGAAGTGAAGGCGACGGATGGACGCGAGCATGAAGTCAGCGTGTACTACGACGTGACGGGCGAATGGTGCGTCGATCTTCCGAAGCAAGCGGTGCTCTGCGAAGCTGCTGACAGCGACGAGCTGCTGGCTCTGCGCATGAGCCATGAGCAGCAGAATTATATGAACCGGTCGGGCGACGACCACCGCATCGACTGGGGTCATTTCTATTTGGCGGCGAAGCGCTCGGAGCCGGCCCGGATGTACGCGGGCTCAGATGATCTGCGCAAGCGCTTCGTCCGGGGCGAGCAGCTGAAGGGCGAGCCGGCGGATGTGTCGGCAGCGCGGGTGGTGGCAGATGCCAGCCCGGTGATGGCGGTTGTCTTCGATAGCGGCAGCATTGGCGCGTCCCCTGTCAGCCATCTGGCTGTTCTTGCGTACGATGACGTCTATGCCGTCGAGTATTTCGGCGACAAGCTGCAAGCCTACTGGCGCCGGAACGGTCAAGGCGCGGAAGAGATGCTCGCGGCTGCATTCGCGGAGTACGATACACTGCGTGAGCGCTGCGCAGCCTTCGACCGTCAACTGCTAGAAGACGGCGTGAAGGCAGGCGGCGAGCGCTATGCGGACCTGCTTGCCTTATCGTACCGTCAGTCCATTGCTGCGCATAAGCTGGTGGCCGATACGGAAGGACAGCTGCTGTTCCTGTCCAAGGAATGTTACAGCAATGGTTGTATGGCGACCGTTGATGTCAGCTACCCATCCATTCCGCTGTACTTGCTATACAATCCGGCGCTTGTTGAAGGCATGATCCGTCCGATTCTGAAATATTCGCTGACCGATGCATGGCCGTTCGAATTCGCGCCGCATGATATCGGGCAGTATCCAATCGGCAACGGACAAGTGTACAGCGACAATTCGCGTGATGGGCAAATGCCGGTCGAAGAATGCGGCAATATGCTTATCATGGCTGCTGCTGCATGTCTGGCTGGCGCTAACCGCCAATATATCTTTGATCATATGGAGCTGCTCGGCGAGTGGGCGTCGTATCTGCTCGAATACGGTCTCGATCCGGAGAACCAGCTGTGCACAGACGACTTCGCCGGACATCTTGCACGTAATGCGAACCTGTCGGTGAAAGCGATTATGGGCGTCGCTAGCTATTCGATTCTGAAGCAGTTGCAAGGCGAGACGGAAGAAGCGGCTCGTTATCGCAGCGCGGCGCAGGACATGGCGGTTAAGTGGGGCGAGCTTGCAGCGGATGGCGATCATACGAAGCTGGCATTCGGCTCCGAAGGCACATGGAGCTTGAAGTATAACCTGATCTGGGATGTGCTCTTCGGCACTGAGCTGTTCGACCGCGACATGATTCGCCGCGAAGTAGCTTGGTACGTGAAGCAGAGCAACAAGTACGGCACGCCGCTTGATAGCCGCGCGACCTACACGAAGTCGGACTGGCTCGTATGGTCGGCTGCGCTCGCGGAGCAAGACAGTGATTTCACTTCGCTGATCGAGCCAATTTGGCATATGCTGAACGACACGCCAGACCGTGTGCCGTTCTCGGATTGGACGGATACGTTAACGACGAGACAATTGAATTTCCAGCATCGCAGCGTCGTGGGCGGGATCTACATGAAGGTGCTGAAGGACAAAGGAACGATGCACGTATAAGCAATTTCTTTAAGAGGCGGCGTAAATGGACCATTTACGCCGTCTTTTTTCATGTTTCAGCACGGGCAGCCTGCTGATACTTCCATTAGACAGACAACGTAGGTAGGTGGGATAATAGCAGGAGTCAATCAAAATAGAGATACGGATACATGGGATAGGAGACATATTGAAATGAGTAAAGGAGAACAACTGTCAGGGGCACAGCAACCCTCTTGGAAGAAGCTGACGCTGTTCGCGCTGGCTTGGCCGATTCTGGTCGATTCCGTCCTGCGCATGATGCTGGGCACGGCGGATGTCTTTATGTTAAGCCGCATTTCGGATGAAGTGGCCGGCGCGGTAGGACTTGCGAATGAAATGATTATGTTCTGCGCGATGATGTTCGGGTTTGTTGCCGTCGGTACAAGCGTAGCGGTGACGCAATACCTGGGAGCCGGGCAGAAGGAAACGGCGACACGCATTTCTGCGCAGGCGATTACAATGGTGTTTATTTTTGGAATCGTGATTAGCCTGGTGCTCTTCTGCTTCAGCAAGCAGGGACTCGAGCTGATGAATCTTGATCCGTCTCAAGTCGATATCGCGAATAAGTATTTAAGGCTTATCGGCGGCTTCATCTGGATTGAGGCGCTCTCTTACGCCATTGCGTCCATTATTCGGGCGAACGGCAATACGAGAGGCGTTATGTATGTCACGTTCGGAGTCAATTTGCTGCATGTTGCAGGCAACTATCTGCTCATCTTCGGTCACTTCGGCTTCCCGGAATGGGGCGTCACAGGTGCAGCGGTATCAACGATTATAAGCCGTTTGATCGGTGTGCTGGTGCTGCTCGTTCTCCTGTACCGAACGGTACCGAGCAAGATTCGGCTGAAGGATTACTTCCGCTTCAACAAGCAGTATGCATCCAAAATATTAGGCATCGGCTTGCCGTCCGCAGGCGAGCACCTCGCATGGCAGTCGCAGCTGATGATGATTATGGTCTTTATCAACATGATCGGCCAACAAGCGCTGAGCGCCCATGTGTATGTGTGGAACATCTCGGCGTATTTCATGGCGTCATCGATGGCCATCGGCATGGCAACGGAGATTATCGTAGGTCACATGGTCGGGGCGGGCGAGAAGAGAGCGGCGTTCTTCCGGCTGCTGCGAAGCCTGAAGATTAGCATCGCGGTAACGGCAGGCTTGGTGACGGTCGCTGCGTTATTCCGCTATCAGCTCCTCGGTTTATTTACCGAGGATTCTCAGGTCATCTCGATCGGCGCGAGTATTCTTCTGTTGTCGATCGTCCTGGAGCCGGGGCGCGTCTTCAACATCGTCGTCATTAACTCGCTCCGCGCGGCAGGCGACGCCAAGTTCCCGGTCCTCATGGGCATTTGCTCCATGTGGGGGATCTGCGTACCGCTCGCATACTACCTGGGCATTCATCAGGATATGGGGCTTCTCGGGGTATGGATCGCTTTTGCCGTTGATGAATGGGTAAGGGGATTGCTCATGCTGGCTCGTTGGAAGAGCGGCGTCTGGGCGCGAAAGTCGCTCGTCAGTCACGAGCATATGGCTGTATAAACAAGAAGAAGCAAGCTTGTCCGGCATGACCGGAGCGGCTTGCTTATTTCTTTATGTCTACTCATTCGATAAAATGTCGAAAATAGACGCTATCTATATAGTTTTGTCATCCTATTCAAAGCTTAAATGAAATCGCTTACAATATCAATTGTGCGTGGTTAAACCTGGAATAACCTACAATGGCATAGGAGTTGATTACACCGTTATGAAACTGCCTGTTGTACATTTGTGCGGAGATTTCATCGTGAGGCGCAATTGGAAGCTGGAGATGCGCCGGCTGGAACAGCATGAGCTCGTCTATTTCCCCATTGGAACGGGAACGACGTATCATATTGCAGAGAAGACCTATACGCTGGACAAGCCTTGCTGGGTCATAACGAGGGCCGGGGAGGAGCATGGCTATCAGTTCAGCGAGACATCGGCGACAAGGCATCAGTTTATTCATTTTACGCAGGAGGATTCCACTCAGCTTGCGCTTCTTGCTGCGGACGGACCTGACGTCATTCCGATTCGCGAAGGCGGGTTTCAAGAGCAGATGATTCGTCATCTAATTGAAGTCACGTACACGGGCGGCAAGGACACCAGGCGCAGCGGATTCCTATTGGCGGCACTGCTCAATGAGCTAATCCAGCTAAGCGGTGCCAAACAAAAAGAAACCGTCGCCGGTTCCTCTTATTCCCCTATGGTCAGAATGGCGCTCGCCTATATTCGCCGTCATCTGGCCGAGCCCATCTCGGTCGCGGAAATCGCAGGCCACTGCAAGCTGTCGCAGGAGCATCTGTCACGATTGTTCGCTCGCGAGGTGGGCATTCCGCTTCGCCAGATGATTATTCAGCTGCGGCTGGAGCGCGCTGCGTATCATCTGCGCCACAGTACCCTCAGCATCAATGAGATTGCAGCCCAGTGCGGCTACTCCGAGAACCATTATTTCTCCCGAACGTTCACCGCCTACTTCGGCATCTCCGCCTCCGTGTACAGAGGCAAGTATGCGACGCCTGCTGAACGGCATGTCGTGTACGAGCAGCACATCGACGTCAAATATCCGATCAATACCTACATCTTCGTTAACCCTTGATGCCAGTCATCGTAATCCCTTCAATAATGTATCGCTGCAGCAGCAAGTAGACCACTAGAACAGGGATAACCGCAATCGTCGACCCTGACATCATTAGCGTCCAGTCCGTTACATACAGCCCCTTGAATGTACTGAGCATAAGCGGAACCGTAAACTTATCCGTCGTGCTTAGGAAGATGACCGGACGGAAGAAGTTGTTCCACGTTCCGAGGAAGGCAATAATCGCAAGCGCCGCGAGCGCCGGCTTCACGAGCGGAATCATAATGCGCCAGTAGATGGTCCACTGGTTCGCGCCATCCACATAAGCCGATTCCGATAGGTCGCGCGGAATGCCGAGGAAGAACTGGCGAAGCAGGAAGACACCGAATGCGCTGAATAACGAATCAGGTATGATGAGCGATAAGTGGGAGTCAAGCCAGCCGAAGTTCTTCAGAATGATATACAGCGGGACGATGGTGACTTGCTCGGGCACCATCAGCATGGACAGGAAAGCGATGAAGAGGATGTTCCGGAACGGAAAGTTGATCTTGGCAAAAGCAAACGCAGCCATCGAGCAGGTAAGCAGCTGGCCAATAACGATGGCAACCGAGATGTAGGCGCTGTTGAAGTAGGCCTTGTCGAACGGCATCGCCGTCAAGGAACGATGGATATTCTCCCAGTGCCACGGATTCGGCAGCAGGTTCGGCGGAACGAGGAAGATCTGGGACAGATCCTTTAGGCCGCTCGATACCATCCAGAAGAATGGGGCAATCATGAGTGCCGATGCTAATATCAGAATGAGATGGAGAATGATGCCTGGGATATTCAGTTTGTGTGAAGCGCGCCTGGCAGCTGGGCGCTGCTGCAGCTGCGTCATTGATTCCGTCTTAGCAGATTCCATGGACAATCATCCTCCTTAATCGGCGTAATGTACCCATTTGCGGGAGTAGTAGGTTTGCAGCACAGTCAGGATGAGAATGATGACGAACAGAATGACGGCGGCTGATGCGCTCCGGCCGAACTGGAAGTTCTTGAACGCAAGCTCGTACAGATGGTAAACCATCGTATAGCTGGCCTTTGCCGGTCCGCCGCTTGTCATGACGAAGGCGGTATCGAATACCTTGAAGGAATCAATAACGGCAATGATCGTGACGAACAGCGTCGTCGGCGACAACAGCGGCACCGTAATGCGCCAGAACTGTTGGTTTCGAGTCGCGCCGTCAATCATGGACGCCTCGTAATAGTCTTTGGAAATCCCCTGCAGACCGGCGAGGAACAGCACCATGTTGAAGCCAATTCCTTTCCAGATGCTTACGATTGCAAGTGATGGCAGCACGAGATTGAGGTCGGTCAGCCACTGTGGACCTTTGATATTGAAGAGCAGCTTGAGCGAGACGTTGATTAGGCCAAAGTCGCCGTTGAGGAGCCACATCCAGACGATTGCAACCGCAACGGAGCTCGTGACGACTGGCATGAAGAAGAATAGGCGATACAGCACGCGCATCCGTACATTATTGAGGGCGACTGCTGTAATTAAGGAGAGGAAGATACCCGCTGGCACCGTTAGGACGGAGAACAGCAGCGTGTTCTTCATTGCTTTCTGGAAGTCAGGGTTGTGGAAGGCATAATTGAAATTGTCCAAGCCGACAAAAGCCGCTGCCTTGAACCCGTCCCAGTCGAGCGTGCTGAGCACGAACGCGCTGATCAGAGGGATGAGCGAGAAGGCAAGGAGCCCAACGAGCTGCGGGGCAATAAAGAGATAGCCCCATATGGTGTTCGAACGTTTAGGATTCATAACGGACCTCCGATGTAGCTCGAATGGAATCGTAGAGAAGGGGAGGAATGAATTCCTCCCCTTCTCTTGGTGCTGCTATATTACTTGGCGTTTGCCTCAGCGATCTTCTTGTTCACGCCTTCAGCCATTTTCTTCAGCGTCGTCTCTGCGTCCTGTTTGCCGAGCAGCAGCAGGTCGTAGTTGTCCTTCACGATGTCTGAAGCGCCTGGTACGGCGGACTCCGATGGCCAGAGCGCATAGCCGATCTCGCGAGCATCAAGGAAGTACTGAGCGTGCGCAGGCTGAGCGCTTTTATCGAGCACCAGATCATCTACACCGGAGACGGAAGGAACGGCGTTACCGCCTTTCAGACGGAACTGCTGGCCTTCCTTCGATACGAAGTAAGAAAGGAAGTCATACGTTGCATCCGGATGAGCGGTCTTCTTGTTCATAACCATGTAGGCGGTAGGGATGCCTGCCGGTTCCATTTTGTTGCCTGTATTCGTAGGCAGCGGAACGATATCGTATTGCAGTGCAGTGTTTGCATTATATTGAGGCACCCACCAGCGTCCAGCGATACCGAAGCCGACTTGGTTGGACATGAACATCGCGTCAGGACCTTGTCCTTTCGGCAGGGAGCCGGAGAAGACGAAGTTCTTGTTCTTCACATTGTCAGCGAGGTATTGGAAGGCTTCGAGCGCTTTCGGATCTTTATCGGCAACGAATTGGCCGCCAAGGTCTTTGTCATATACTTTGCCGCCGTTTGTCGTTACCCACGAATAGATTGGGGATGACCAGTCTTCAAGCACGAGGCCGTATTTGCCGGCCGCTTGGATCTTAGCCGTCAGTTCGGAGAGCTTCTTCCAGTTCCACTCGCCTGCTTCGTACAAGGCTTGCGGATCGTCGGTAATGCCAGCGTCCTGCAGCACTTTCTTGTTGTAGTACATAACAAGCGGGTTACAGTCGACCGTTACGCCGAAGATTTGGTCGCCTTTCTTCGAGCCGCCCCAGAGGCCTTCTGCAAAGTCAGAGGCTTTAATCGGACTGCTCGGCTTGTCCATCAGCTGTGTAAGTTCAGAGATCGAGCCGTTGGCAATAAGCTTAACGACGGTCTGATCGCCCGCGTAGAACGCGTCAGGCGCTGTGCCGCCTTGCAGCTGAGTAATGAGCTTCTCTTCGTAACCGTCGTTCGGTACAGCAACGAGCTCCCATTGTGTCTTCGGGTGATCCTTGTTGTACTGATCGGTTAATTCGTAGAAACGTTTCAGCTCACCGGGGTTGCCCCAGGTGCTCCATTTCAGGTGCAAGACTTCACCGTCAGAACCGGATTTGCCGCTGCTGCAAGCAGACAGTGCGATGGATAGAACGACGAGTGAGCTTGCGGTTAATTTCATACTTCTTCTCATTGTCCGAGTCGACCCCTTCCAGAATTGAAAATCTTCCAATTATGGCGAATTGTAGTGACTTTGCGCGGATGTAAGTAAATTGTAATGCCAATTGGTAGCGGTTACAATGTGCGTAACTCGTACAAAATATGGACTTTTATGATCTGTGAAAGAAGCAAGCACGCGTATAACTATACGGAATGAGCCTTGTCAGACCTGGGTGGAAAGGGTATAAAGAAGAGGATAAGCGCTTCTCAATTTCTGGTAGTGGAGGAAGGGGCAAATACGCGTGGTATTATCGCTTTCAAGCAAAGTAACGCTGAATAATGGCGTTCAGATGCCGTGGCTAGGACTTGGAGTATGGCAGGGCAGATCGGAGGATGGCCCGCATGTCGAGGCCGCGGTGCGTACGGCGATTGAAGCCGGCTACCGCAGCATTGATACGGCTTCGGCTTATGAGAATGAAAGAGGCGTCGGTAAGGCGGTTCGCGAGAGCGGCGTTCCGCGGGAGGAGATCTTCGTGACGACGAAGGTCGCGAATCCGGATCACGGCTATGAAGCAACGCTGAGTGCTGTGGATCGGTCGCTTCGCGAGCTGAATATTGATTATGTGGATCTGTTCCTGATCCACTGGCCGGTGTCCGTTCGCGCGTCATTCATTGATACGTGGCGTGCGCTCGAGAAGGTATATGCCGAAGGCAAAGTGAAAGCGATTGGCGTCAGCAACTTCCAGATTCACCATCTGGAGAAGCTGATTGGCACCTGCGAAGTAGTGCCAGCGGTGAATCAGGTGGAGTACCATCCGCGGCTGACGCAGCAAGAGCTGCATAGCTACTGCAAGAGCAAAGGCATTCAGCTTGAGGCTTGGAGTCCGCTCATGCTGGGTCGCTTGCTGGAAGAGCCCGTCATCCAGAAGCTGAGCGAGCGCTATGGCCGGACGCCTGCGCAGATCGTGCTGCGCTGGGATTTGCAGAACGGCGTCGTGACGATTCCGAAGTCGTCGAACCCGAAGCGAATTCACGAGAACGCCGATCTGTTCGGCTTCGAGCTGTCCGCTGCCGATATGGAGCAGCTGAACGGCCTCAACCGGAACGAACGATCCGGTATGGATCCGGATAAGTTCGAGCAGCTGTGGAGCTGGTAGCTAGCTCTGCTCTGCCTTGCTCTGCTCTGTAAATGCAAACACCCTCGGGTCCGTCTTCACGGGTCCGAGGGTGTTTTTGTCGTTATGGGCTATTCTTCGCCTTATGGCAAGATGTTGCCAGCAGCGCGGTAGATTGCGTACCACTCTTCGCGAGTGAGGCGAATCTCGCTTGCTTTGACGCAATCGAGCAAACGCTCTACGTTCATCGTGCCTGTTACTGGCTGCATGTTCGCTGGGTGACGAAGCAGCCAAGCGATTGCGATTGTTGTGTTGCTCACTTCGTATTTCGCTGCGATCTCATCGATCTGCTGGTTCAGTTCAGGGAACTTCGCGTTGTCGAGGAAAACGCCTTCGAAGAAGCCGTATTGGAATGGCGACCAAGGCTGAATCGTGATGTCATGCAGGCGGCAGAAATCAAGAATGCTGCCGTCGCGGTTGAGCGACGAATCGTTCACCATGTTAACGTTAACGCCATTAGAGATCATGTTGGCATTCGTGATGCTGAGCTGCAGTTGGTTTGCAATAATCGGCTGTTTGACCGATTTCTTCAGCAGCTGGATTTGGAGAGGGTTCTGGTTCGATACGCCGAAGTGGCGCACTTTGCCCGAGCTCTCGAGTTGGTCGAATGCAGCCGCAACTTCGTCCGGCTCAACGAGCGCGTCAGGACGGTGCAGCAACAGCACGTCCAGATAGTCGGTTCTCAGACGCTGAAGGATCTTATCCACCGACTCCAGGATATGCTCCTTGGAGAAGTCGAACTGTCCTTGGCGGATTCCGCATTTGGACTGGAGAATGATTTTCTCCCGAATCTCATCGTTCATATGAATGGCATCTGCAAAGATCTCCTCGCACTTACCGCCGCCATAAATATCAGCGTGATCGAAGAAATTCGCGCCTGCCTCTAGTGATGTTTGGACGAAACGCTCTGCCTCAGTCTTGCTAAGCGAGTTGATGCGCATGCAGCCGACGGCTAGAACAGGTACTTCTAACGTGCTTGTACCAAGCTTAATCGTTCTCATTGGAATTGTTGTCCTCCTCATCATTTGGAAATACTGTACATCCCTTACCGATTGTGACACAGGTGACAGTACATCGCAAGGAGGCAGATTCAAGAACATCTGGCGGGAATTACGAGCTTGGCGGTTATGCGAGAGTGTGTTATCGTGAGAATAACGATTGTTTGAACGAAACCATGTATGTAAGAATGGATGAAGACGCAATATGGAAGGCGACCGGTACCACCTATCGGACGCCTTATTTTGTGCGGCTACCGCGCAACATGAAGGAGGCATCCTTAGTAGGTTATGAATGTAAAAACACTGGTTATCTGTCTGTATGTCATGTTGATCTATTGGCTATCCTTACACGTATCCTTCCTTGATACGTTATTCTTCCCAACGCTCGGCGCATTTAGTTTCTTATTTCTTTCTCGTCCATTTACACCGAAAGAGCTGGCGAAGGTCGTATTCGGCGCTGTGGTGACATCGCTGATCGGCTTGCTCCTGGTATCGCTGTACGCGAGCGCGCTCACCTTGTTTATCAATGTCGTCATTACGATCTGGCTGATTCGCAAGTTCAAGTGGAACGCGCCGCCGATTGCGGCTATTGCTCTTATTCCGTTCTTCTCTCATTCCCCGCATCTGTGGGCGATTCCAATCTCGGTGACCATTGCTTTGCTCGGATTGATGGGCGTACTCTACCTGGGCGGGCTTGTGGAGCAGAAGTTCGGACAACGGCTGGAGCTGCTTACGGGCAGAAGCAAGACGGCAGGAGAGCGCGATATTGCAGGTTAACTCTAGTATCCACAGCCAGAAGAGGCTGTGGATTTTGTTGCTATATATTCATATGTATAAATTGACTTACTCAAATTTGATTGGATAAAATAATAGAAGAATACTTCTAGCAGCGTTAGAGGCAGCATATCGTGCAGGGGGCAGACGTAATGGATTCAATTGGACTCATACTTGAAGGCGGGGGCATGCGGGGCATCTATACGGCGGGCGTGCTCGATTATTTCGCGGAGCAAAATCTCTATTTTCCATATACAATCGGGGTATCGGCAGGGGCGTGTATGGGCGCGAGCTACCTCTCGCGGCAGATCGGCCGGAACCGGGAAGTGAACGTGAAATGGGTGAGCGATCCGCGCTATATCTCATGGAGCAGCTTCTTCAAGAAAGGCGAGCTGTTCGGGATGGACTTCATCTTCGATGAGCTTCCGAATCGCCTGGTGCCATTCGACAATGAAGCGTTCAACAATAGCGAAGAAGAGTTCGTTATCGGCACGACCGATCTCGAGACTGGCAAGACGGTGTACTATCGCAAGAGCGACCCTGAATTTGATCTGCTGACGATTATCCGTGCTTCGAGCTCGCTTCCTTTTATCGCGCAGATTATTGAATATAAGGGGCGCAAGCTGCTGGATGGCGGCATCTCCGATCCGATTCCAGTTCGTCAGGCCGAGCGCGACGGTTATAAGCGCAATGTGCTTATTCTAACCCGCAACGAAGACTATCGGAAGTCCAAGAACAAGTTCGCCTTCTTCGTTCGCCGCGCATATCGCAAATTCCCGAAATTCGTAGAGAAGATGCTGACGCGGGACCGTATCTATAATGAAGAGCTGGACTATATCGCGGAGCAGGAGCGTAAGGGCAACGTGTTTGTTATCCGCCCGCAGAAGAAGCTGACCGTCGGCCGGTTAGAGCGCGATTCTTCGAAGCTGGATGAGCTGTACCTGCAGGGTTATGAGGAAGCGAAGCTGCTCGCGCCGAAGTTGAAGGCTTGGATGGAGCAGGGCTAGGCGCTGTTAATAGAAAAACCCGGACCAGTTGGTCCGGGTTTATTTGTCCTTGTGCGGCTTAATGCGAAGCTTTCCGGCGCAGACGGAATTGCTTCCATTGGAAGTACATGAAGCAGCCCATGCAGAATCCGCATAGCGCGAGCACGACTGCAACCGTGAGCATGCCTAGGCCGATATAGCTCAGTATCGTGAGGTTCAGCGCATAGGCAATAAGCGTGATAGCGAGGAAAATAATCGCGAGCAGGTTGTTGAAGCGCAGCAGCTCGCGGCTTTCTGTTCGGGCGCTGACCGGGAAGAGCGGCGACAGCACGCGAACGAACAGGTTATAGCGCACGCCATAGGTTCGGCTGATGAGCTGAACGGCGAGCGGCAGCAATAGAATCCATAGCTGCCCGGTCAGGACGCTGGCAATGATGCTGATCAAGATGCCCAGCTGATTGCCGCGGACGCGGTGGAGCGGGACTTCATCTACACAGTCATAGGATAAGTTTACAGGTGGACGTTCCATCGAGATCATCCTCCGATTCTGAATTGGGGTTGTATTGTTTTTATTATACGCCAAAACATAGTTTTCGGGTAGGATTAATTGAATAGGTTGTCTCATCTTTGAAAATAGGCGTAAAATTCCATAATTTCTGCCATGGATTAGCAACTTTATATCGTTTACTATTAAGGTTGCGAGATTCATTGTCATTAACTGATTCTTCATGACAATGGTACGAGAGTCGAATAATAGGGGAGGTTTATGATGAGAAAGCAAGCACTGATGAAGCGAGTAGCTGCATTGCTTGTTGTTACGATTGTTGCGGGGCTCATGCAGACCGCTGGTCTAGGCTTGGGGAAAGCAAAGGCAAGCGCGGGTGATGCGCTGGCAGGCTTAAGTTGGTTCGCGAAGCCGTCAGAGACGAGCGATCCGACGGAGATGTTCCGTACGGCAGCCTATGGGGACGGAACAATTGTGGCGGCGGGTACGCCGACGATGTATTTCACAGGGGAAAACGGTGATATGCACAAAAAGGATCTGATCAGAACGTCGGACGCAGGGGCGGCTTGGACACCCGGAAGCACACAAGCCAATCTCGAACTGAGAAGTCTACTCTATGGACCGGATGATCTGTTCATAGGAGTAGGATACGGGCAACAGCTCTATTACGGACAGCAAAGCTACCATGGCAAGATTCTGACCTCCGCCGATGGCGTGAATTGGGATTCAGAAACAGTGCCGATCGAGATCGAGCCAGGCACGCAACTCTTTGGCGTAACTACGAACGGGACTGACAAGTATGTAGCGGTAGGCGCGCTGAGCGATATTAATTTCAACCAGACGCCTGTTATCTTAACTTCAGAAGACGGAACGGACTGGTCGTCGCAAGCGTCTGCGGTCGGCACCGGGGCAATGAACGCCGTTACATATGGCAGTAACAAGTACGTTGCGGTTGGCAGCGGCGGCGCAATTCAAACATCGGGCGATGGTGAGAACTGGACGCAGCAATCGTCAGGCGTTACATCGACGCTTCGCGGAGTTGCTTACGGGAACGGCAAATTCGTAGCCGTCGGCAGCGGCGGCAAAATCCTTACATCGTCCGATGGATCGTCTTGGTCTGCGGCGACGCCGCCGGTGAGCGGGACCTTCAACAGCATTGCTTTTGGCGGTGGCACGTTCGTCCTTGTGGGCAATGGCGGAGTAATCCTCAGCTCGCAGAATGGAACCAGTTGGACGCAGCAGACATCAGGCACGACTGCGGTGCTGTACGGCGCGGCTTACGTGAATGGCGAGTTCATGGCGCTCGGCGCGAACGGCACGATTCTGATGGCCCAGCACAAGCTGAGCTATTCGGCTGATGCGAACGGTTCGATTGACGGCAATGCGGTGCAAGGCGTACGTTCGGGCGGAAGCGGTACGACTGTTACTCCGAAGGGGAACACAGGCTACGAGTTCGATAGCTGGAGCGATGGTCTCTTCGGGACAGCGGATGGCGTGCGTACGGATAGCGGTATTGCAGGCGATCTCGATGTGACAGCTTCTTTTAAACGGATTAAGTACGCGTTGACCTACGATATATCTGGCAATGGTCATATTGATGGAGAGCGCAACCAATTGGTGCCGTATGAGAGCAATGGGACTGCGGTTACAGCTGTACCGGAAATAGATAATCATTTTGTACAGTGGAGCGACGGGGACACGAATCCGACCCGCACAGATTTGAATGTGATGGCGGGCAAGACGATTACGGCTCAGTTCGCGATTGATACCTACAATGTTACGTATACAGCGGGCGCAGGCGGCACGATTAGTGGCACTGCTTCGCAGACGGTGAATGTAGGATCGGATGGATCTACAGTCACGGCGACCCCGAATACGGGTTATCATTTTGTAAAATGGAATGACGACAAGACGGATTCGGCGCGCTTTGAGAGCAATGTTCGATCGAACCTAACTTTCTCGGCTAGCTTCGCAATCGACACATTTACGCTGAAATATCGTGCGGGTGCCGGAGGAAGCTTGACCGGTGTCACAGATCAGACGGTAGATTACGGACAGGATGCTACGCCTATAACGGCTGTGCCGACTAATGGCTACAGCTTCATTGGCTGGAGTGATCTCGTTGCGGATCTAACGCGCACAGACCTCAATGTGACGCATGCCATTGATGTGCAGGCACTCTTTACCATTAACCAGTATACGCTTTCGTATTCAGCAACTACTGGTGGAAGCATCACGGGCACTGCTCTTCAAACTATTGATCACGGTTCTAATGGTACAGCGGTAACGGCCGTTGCGGACAGGGGTTACCACTTCGTAGATTGGAGCGACGGCAAGACGGAAGCGACGCGCCAGGATATGAGCGTAATCGCTAGCAAGACGGTGACGGCGAATTTTGCAATCAATACGTATCATCTTACTTACTCGGCAGGAGATCATGGAACGGTTACCGGAACGTTGCAGCAAACCGTGAACTTTGGCGCGGATGGCACTGAAGTGACGGCTACGGCTGAGACAGGTTACCACTTTGTTCGATGGTCTGACGACAAGACGGCGGCAAACCGGACGGATGAGGATGTCGACCGGGATATTACGGTGAGCGCGATCTTCGCAATTGATCAGTTCACGCTGGAGTACGTGGCTGGTGCAGGCGGCAGCTTGACAGGCAGCGCACATCAGAACGTGAATTACAATACGGACGGAACGGAAGTAACAGCGGTTGCGGAGACGGGCTACCACTTTGTCTCGTGGAGCGACGGCATTACGACGGCAGCTCGTAAGGACTTGAAAGTGAAAGCCAACAAGAGTGTGACGGCGTTGTTCGAGATTAATACGTACTCGCTGGCGTACACGGCGGGCGCGAATGGAACGGTTACGGGCAACGCGTCCCAATCCGTTCAGCATGGCTTGGATGGAACGGCAGTAACTGCGGTCCCGGATGCCGGGTATCATTTTGTAACATGGAGCGACAACGTCACTGCGGCAACGCGTACGGATGAAGATGTGACCGGTAATATCGCAGTAACGGCACAGTTTGCGATTGATACCTTTACCGTGAGTTACGCGGCAGGTACAGGCGGCACTATTGGCGGGGAAGCAACGCAGGAGGTTGATCGCGGCGCAGATGGCACTGAAGTGACAGCTGTTCCGAACGCAGGTTATCACTTCGTTGACTGGAGCGACAGCAAGACAACGGCGTCTCGGACCGAAACCGACGTGACAGCAGACTTCAGTGTAACGGCGAATTTTGCGATTAACAAATACACGCTGACCTACACGGCTGGCTCCAATGGAACATTGACGGGCGATACGAATCAAACGGTAACGCATGGCTCGAACGGCACGGCTGTGACAGCTGTTCCGGCTGTAGGCTATAAGTTCGTCAGCTGGAGCGACGGTGTACGTAGTGTTGCGCGAACAGACTTGAACGTTAGTGGCGATGTTATAGTAACCGCTACGTTCAAGCGGATCACGGCTAGCGGCACGGGTGGCAGTCAAGGGACAACACAAGGGGAAGGTGCGGAAGTCATTATTGGCGGCAAACCGTACACAGTCGGTGAATTGCACACTTCTGAACGTGGCGGGCAATCGGTCGCTACGGTAACGGTGGATGAAACTAAGCTGAAAGAGCTGCTGGCAAGCGTAGGTCAAGCCGCAACAGTTGTCATTCCGATTTATTCGGATGCCGACATTGCGATTGGTCAGCTCTCAGGCGGCATGATTCAGGAGCTAATTGCGAAGGAAGCGACTCTGCGAGTAGAAACGGAAGGCGCTGTATATTCGCTGCCTACTCAGCTGATTGATCTGGAAGCGATGGCGAAGCAATTCGGTACGGATGTGAAGGCGAGCGACCTGACGGTCAGTATTGAAATCGGCAAGCCGACAGCGGCTGCTGCCGCTGCAGCTCAGCAAGCGGCGGACAACGGCGATGTAACGATCATTGCCCCGCCGGTCAGCTTCTCGGTTCATTTCACCTACAACGGACAATCGATTGAGCTGTCTTCGTTCCCTTCATACGTAGAGCGTATGCTTGCGATTCCAGGAGAGAATGCGAATCAAGAAGCGACTACGGCTGTTATTGTGGAGCCGGACGGCACGCTACGCCATGTGCCAACGAAGCTGGTACAGGCGGATGGCAAGTGGTATGCCGTAGTGAACAGCATGACGAACAGCTTGTACGCCGTGGTGAATAAGCAGGTTCAATTCAAGGATATAGCGAGTCACTGGGCGAAGGATGCCATTGTTAATATGGGATCACGCACAATCGTTGGCGGAACGGGGAACGGATTATTCGAACCGAATAAGGCTATTACCCGCGCCGAATTCGCGGCGATAATGGTTCGTGCACTTGGTCTTAAGCTGGTGGATGGAACAGGCGGTTTCGCTGATGTTCAGTCATCGGCATGGTACGCGGATGCGGTTCAGACCGCTTATGCGCACCAGCTCATTAACGGCTTCGAGGACGGCAGCTTCCGTCCGAATGCAAGCATTACCCGCGAGCAGGCGATGACGATGATCGCGAAGGCGATGAAGATCACAGGCATCAATGTGAATCTTCAAGCTAGCGATGCGGACGCGTTGTTAAGTCGCTTCGCGGATAAGGCGAGCGCTGGCGGATGGGCGATTAACGGCATTGCAGCATGCTTGCAATCCGGAATCGTATCCGGTCAGGGCGCAGCTGCGCTAGCGCCGAAAGCCAACATTACACGGGCTGAGGTAGCCGTTATTATTGAGCGGCTGCTGGAGAAGTCCAGCTTGATCTAAATGGATTAAGTAAGAAGGCAGTGACCCTGCGGTCATTCAGAGTGTAGAAAGTGTAGAGAACCCCACGTTCAAAGAGAAACCCACCTTCAAAACGGTGGGTTTCTCTTTTTTTTGTATATTTTCACTCTTAGGGGTTTCGGAGAGGCACTCAGACTGGGAAGCAGCCAATATCGGCAGCATGGTCGAGGCTTTCTCGACAGCCTGAGTATCCTTGGGTCATTGCCTTTTTCTATGCTTGCATGGCGTCTACTCATGCCGTTCGTGCAGTTCGGGCTCCATCAGCGCCTTATATTCCGCTGGGGTGTAGTCCGTGTACTTCTTGAACGACTTGCAGAAGTGGGCAGCGTCGAAGAATCCCGTATCGAGCGCGATGTCGGTCACTTGCAGATGGGTCGTGCGCAGCAGACGCTTCGCTTGTTCGATGCGGATCTTCATCAAGTAGCGGCCGAGCGGAATGCCCGTGATGCTCTTGAAGATTTGGTTGAGATACCGCTCGTTCAACTCGTAACGCTCAGCCACTTCGGCTAGCGAGATTGGATCGCCGTAATTTTCATTTAGGTCCTTAATAATCTCCTGAATCATCGGCTCGTGCTTGAGCGTCTTCGACTTCGACGGTCCGTGGAACAGATGCACCGCTCGGTAGATTTTCACCAATATATGAATGAACAGGTGTTTTGTTAGGTGTGGCGACGGCTTGCCTGAACGCATCTCCGTGATCAGCGCTAAGAAGTCTTCCTCCAGTCCCGGGAGTGTCAGCGGCTTGGATTGAAGATTAATCGTCTTATAGATCTGACGCAGCTGGGCTTTAAGCGCTTCATCCTTGAACTGAAAGGCAAGGAAAATGACCTTGAAGCTGCCTTCTTCGCAGCTGCTATTGCGGATCGTATCGGGCAAGAAGAGCAGGTCATCCTGCGCGACATGTACAATGGTTCCGTCCTGGCGGATCGTGTTCGTCCCTTGAATGTAGTAGCTCAGCTCGAAGTCGTAGCCAACGCCGTCCCAGCCTGTATTCCGCCATATGCCGCCGGAATGCAGGTTCATTCGCGGCCATTCGAGATCGATCATCGCAATGAATTGTTCAAGCCCAATCAGCATCGTTTCGCTCGTTGTCAAAATTTATCCACCACTTTATCTTACTTTTTTACAATCGTACTTCCATTATACAATACAGCCTCGTGCATGCAACGTATAATCAAGTCATAAGTCAACCACATTAAGGAGTGAACAAATATGCTACTCAAATTGACAGAACAAGAAAGACTGACAGGTGTCCCAGAACAGGAAACAATTGATATTGCGATTGAGCAAATTAAGAAAAACGGATATATCGGTTTTGAAAGCGTACTCTCCCCGGAGCAAATTGCTGAGCTTAAAGGTGCATTCCTTCCGATGTTCAACGAATACATTGAACGTTTCGGCTACAATACAGGTACGAACCGTGCACAGATGCATCTACCTTTTTTACAACCATTTATTAACGATTACATGATTGCTAATTCATTCGCGTTGCCGGTAATCAAAGCCGTTCTTGGCGAAGGCGTTCGCGTTACGTACCTTGCGTCGGATACAGCTTGCCCAGGCTCTGACTATCAGAACGTGCACTCGGATATGCCGCCGCTGTTCCCTGAGCTTGGCGTAGCGCTTCCCGCTTACAGCCTTGTATTGAACATTCCGCTCGTGGATGTTAATGCAGAGAACGGTCCGCTTGAAGTATGGCCTGGCGGTACGCACCTCGATCCAGAGAGCACGAAGCATACGTCGATCGACGGCCCAATGCTGCGCGCTGCGCAAACGATGCACTCGGAGAAAATCCATATGCCGGCTGGCTCGATCGTTATCCGCGACATCCGCATGTGGCACCGTGGCACGCCGAACGTAACGAACGAGAACCGCACGAACATTGCGCTGATCTACAACAACGACTGGTACGGCGCTGGCGGCTCCATCCACGTTCCGCAAGAAGCGTACAACGAAGCTTCCAAAGAAGTGAAAAGCCTATTCCGCTGCGAAAGAATCGGCGTACCGGCGAAAATGCCTTGGGAATGGTAATTTGTTCGAAATAGAGAAGAAGGGCTGCAGCGAAATGCTGCAGCCCTTCTTTTTTTGGTGCGCTAACGCTAAGGAACCGTACGACGCTTATTCGCTCATTTGCAGTCCGTTTGCTCGTGTAACGAGCTACAGAAGCGTTATTCTGCCTATTTTGCCTACGGAATTACTGGAATATGGCTAATAGCGCTTATTGGATTCGTTACGTTTACTAAACGACTTATTTTGCTTCGATAACGCTTCTGGAGTTCGTTAGCCAGCTAGGGCCGGCCGGATCAGCTAATCCGCCGAGCCGCATAATCCTGCAGCTGAATGGGCAAATCAATCGTAACGGTCGTGCCAAGACCGGCGGTGCTGTCAATGCGAAGCTCCGCTTGCCCGCCAAACAGATGCTCAATCCGCTGCTTCGAATTCGGCAGCCCGATATGCCGAAGCCCCGGACTGCGGCGGCTCTCGCCTTCCTCCCATATGGAGGCGAGCTGTCCATCCTCAATGCCGATGCCATCATCGGCGATCGTAATGATGAGCCTGCCATTGCGTGCGGTTGCGCTTAAACGAATAATGCCGTTATCATCCTTCGGGCAGATGCCGTGGAAGATCGCATTCTCGACGAACGGCTGAATCAGGTTACGCGGAATGCTGCAATCCAGCGCCGCATCGTCAATCGCCCACTTCACCTCGAACATGTCCGCGTACCGGTATGACTGAATTGCCAAGTAGTCCCGCAGCAGCGCAATATCCTCGCGAAGCGGAATAAAGGACTGTGCGCCTCCCATCTTAACCGCATCTTGCAAAATCCGAATGAACGAGCCCACCATCCGTACGATATCGTCGTTGCCTTGCTTTTGTGCCATGTAGATGACCGCATTGAGCGTGTTGTAGACGAAGTGTGGGTTCAGCTGGGTGAGAAGCAGTTCGAGCTCCATCTCCTTCTTCTCCTGCTCGTAGCGAATGGATTCCTCCAGATGAACGCGAAGCTGATCGATCATCCGGTTAAAGCCGACGCCAAGCTTCTCGATCTCATCGCCGGTATGAATCGCCACCGACGTCTGCAAGTTGCCGCTTGAGGCAGCGTTCATCGCATGATACAGCTGCATGATCGGCCGCGTGATTCGGAAAATCGCCGGCATCATGAGCAGCAGAATAAGCGCGGTGTTCGTGAGCGTAAAGATGCCGAGCAAGTAGATGATAATGCTCGCCCGCTCGATCATCGAGTGACGCGATGTGAACGAGACAAGCTTCCACCCGTTACTTGCCATCCGATCCACGAGCATATAACCGCCCTGCGTCTTATGCTGCGTCTTATTCGCTCCAAGCTTGGCTGCATCCTGAAGCAGCTGTGCAAAATGGACTTTCAGCTCCTTCGCCGGCTTCTTCTGGAATAGCACATGGCCTGCATTGTTCATCCAGACGAGCCCGTCCAGGTCTGCGCTGCCGAAGCCAAGCAGCGAATCGAAATCGCTGTAATCGAGATTCACAATAAGCTCCCCGATGACGCTGCCGCTTATTTTCTCGATATTGCGCACCTTGACGATGTAGCTGATCGTTTTGCTGTCGGTGGCGGGTCCGAAGAAGATCTGATGCGGCTCGGTGAAACCGCTCGTCTGATTGCTGGCGCTGGCAAAATTCTGATACCACGGCTCCTCCATCCGCTGGGAGAAATAATTATCGTACTTCGATTCGCTCCAGAACGTCTCGCCGCTAGGCATGACGAGCGCGAAGCTGGTCACTTCTTTCCGCAGCCCTTTGTAATCGTTAAGGAAGTTAAATGTGTTCTGCAGCAGCATGAATTGGTCGAACGTATCGACTGAATTGTAAGTTTTATAGAACGTTTGCAGCTGATTCGATATGATAAGAGATGACGCGAATTGTGTAATATCATCGGACATATATTGCAGCTGCCTTGCGGTCTGGGCGAGCTTCGACTGATCGTCGTGAATCATTTGTTTGACGAGAATGCTCTGGTAATAGTAGTAGGTGAACCCGCCCGAGAGCAGGAAGCTGACGACGGCAACGATCACGATCCGTTGAAAAATAATCGAGCGCAGGCTTCTCATCGGTTGTAATCTCCGCTTCGGTATTGATGGGGCAGCGTACCCGTCAATTTCTTGAACACTTGGCTAAAATGCTGCGGAGAACGATAACCGACAAGCGTTGCCACTTCGGTCATCTTCGTATCTCCATGACGCAGAATACGCTTCGCATGGTGGATGCGATGCTCGGTTAAATAATCAAGAAAGGTGCGTCCGAGCTCGCGCTTGAACAGCTGGTATAAGTAAGAGGCGCTAATCTCTACGGCATCGGCGACCGCGTCGATGCTGATATCATCGCGGTAATGTGAGTGAATAAATTGAATGGCTTTCTGCAGTTTAAGCGAGAGGCTTCGCGTTTCACCGGGTGCGGCGCACAGCTCCCGAAGCAAGCAGACGAACCGCTCTTGAATGTCCCCGATGCTGTAGGCGGCATTGTAGGTCTCTGTGTCAAAAGGATCGATCTCGAGCAGACCGCGCTTCACGCGGTGCTCATTGATAAGAGCAGTCAGCCCGCGTACGGTATGATAGAGGCCGCGCAGGTTCCAGACCGGCAGGGAAAGCGGCGTAAACAGCTTTGTGACAACGCTTTCAATTTGCAGTGAGCCATCGGCTTTGGAGAGCAGCAGCTCGGAGGCTTCCTGCAGCCGCGCTGATGAGGAGCCATGCGCGAAGCTGTTGAACATCATGTCTTGTTGAGCCGAAGGCAGCAGCTGCGGAAGCGGAAGCTCATCCGCGCAGACGGTTGCTTGCGGACCGATGAAGATCGCATGATGCAGCGCGGCGGATATTTTGTGATAGGAAGCAGGGAGCGATACGCCTGCCCGTTCGTCCGCTTCGCACGTATAGCAGATCGAGAAGCTTGCTGGACAAGTCTGGCTGAGCTGTGTGCGGATCGCTTGCAGCAGCGCATGGAACGACTCGCGCATCGGCGCGGCGATGACGCTCTTCAGCGTGAACAGCGCAAGCGACTGATCCGCGTTCAGCGGGAAAGCGCCGGCGAGCTGCCAGCCGCTGTTCTCGGCAGAGCCGGTCAGCTTCTGCTCCCAGGCGAGTCGGGGCAATGGCGCAGCAGCAACTGTGGCTGCGGCCGGAACAGCTGAGAATGAGGTGTCGCTTTGGAACAGGGCCATCGCATAGGGAGGCTTGAGCAGCAGGGGACCGCCATTCGGTAGAGTGCTGCTGGCTGTGGACAGCGCCGCTCCCGCCGTTCCCGTCACGAGCGCTTTCAGCTGTTCGCTGCGCTGAATGGCACGTTGCACTTCTTCGGCTTCCCACGCTTCTTTTGCTTTATTCACTTCAAGCAGCAGCTTCTCGCTGTTCACTTCATGCTTGATGAGATAGCTGGACACGCTGCCGAGCGAGATCGCCTTGCGTGCGTACTCGAAATCCTCATAGGCGCTCATTACAATAAACTTGACGCCGAGCCTCCGCTCGGTTGCGGCATGGATTAGCTCGAGGCCGTCCATGACGGGCATCCGGATATCAACAATCATAATTTGCGGGCGAATATCCTCGCATAATTTCAAGGCGCTGCGGCCGTTCGTCGCTGTCGCTGCAATGAGGAAGCCGTGTGCCTCCCAGTCTAGGAGGCTCTTAATATGCTCGGTAGCGATCCGTTCATCGTCAACCAGAATGATCTTCATAGCTTAACCTCCATATGCAGGAAGATGATGGCTCTATTATACCTGAGCGAGCAGGGGCGGTAGAAGAGTAGTGTAGAAATGCAACCAAAAGTGTAGGTTTCTTATATTTCGGCGATGTGGGTCTTCGAATTATATTGAAAGCGGATACAATAATGATTGCTAGGGGAGGCTCATCAATGTTGGAACCGAAATGGATGAAGCGAGTTGGCGCGGGGCTGTCCGCAGCTATGCTGCTCGGCGTGCTTGCAGGCTGCGGCGGAGGCAGCGGCAATAGCAACAGCGCGAACGGGAATGCAGCAGCGAATGACTCGACAAACAGCGGAGACACGGCGAACAATACGGCTTCTGACAACAATGCAGCTGCGACTAACACCGGTAGCAGCGCAGATAAGACGGAAGGCGAGTTCGTATTGTGGACGTGGGAGCCTGATCACAAGACGGCGCTGGATGCTTTTCACAAACTATATCCGAACATTAAAGTTAAGCGCGTTAACGTTTCGGCGGGCGATGTGACGAAGAAACTGCAGACGACGATCGCATCGGGCGGCGAGCTGCCGGACGTCATTCGGATTGAGGCGGGGCAGAAAGCGAAGATTTTCGATATGAACGTCCTGGAGAACCTCGAAGATGCGCCGTACAACACGGATAAAGGGCTGTTGTTCGACTATGACATTAACGCCTTCTCGGTAGACGGCCATCTCGTCGCTATTCCGGACGACATGAGCATTGCCGGCATCGCCTACTTGAAACCGCTGGCGAAGGAGTACCTCGGTACCGATGATCCGAAGCAGCTCGAAGCGATGTTCCCGGATTGGAATGCGGTTATCGAGAAGGGCAAGGAAGTCGTCGCAAACAGCGGTGGCAAGGTAAGAATGTTCCCTGGACTTGGCGATGTCTATACGGTGCTGAAAGGACAGCGCTCCGGTCCGTTCTTCGACGGCGATAAGATGAATACGCCTGTAGTCAAGCAGCTGCTAACCGATCTCGTCAGCTTCCGTGACTCCGGCATCGTCGATAAGCTGGACCAATGGACGCCGGCGTGGAACGCGACGTTCGCGCAGTCGAAATATATGTTCGCGATGTCTCCGGTCTGGATGCCGCAATATGTAATCGGCGCCAACGACAAGGCGGAAGGCCGCTGGGGTCTGATGGTGCCTCCGGCAGGAGGCTACATTACGGGCGGCTCCTCGCACGGTATTCCGAAGGGCGCGAAGAATGCGGCACTTGCATGGAAATGGATTCAGTTCACATCCATGACGCAGGAAGGCGCGACTGCGCAGAAGCAAGACGGCGTATTCACGCACTTCAAGCCGGCCTATGACGATCCGGCGTTCACGAGGTGGACTTGGCCGAGCTTCGGCGATCAAGATATCGGCGAGAAGTACTTCAAAGATATCTCCGCGACGACGAAGGCGGTTCCGGAGAACGTTAATGACCTTCTGCTGAACGATGTCATGAACATTGTGCTGCAGACACTGTCCAAAGACAATTCATTCGGCGTCGATCAGGCATTCGACAAGATCAAGTCGGAGCTTACGGCGAAAGCGCCGGGCATTACATTCGAATAGGGCCTGTTTGCACTGCACGGGCCAACCAATAGAAGACCAAAGAACGGCTGCGTATCTCCCGGGCTGTTCTTTGGCTTCTTTATCAGGAGCGTGAATAATGGACACTGCAAAACGCAAATGGGTTCCCTATTTCTTCCTCTCCCCCTATCTGCTGTTCTATATGGCATTCGGGCTCATTCCGATTATTTTCTCCTTCTACGTCAGCTTAACGGACTGGGACGGCATTAGCGGCAAGAAATTCGTCGGCTTCGCCAACTACAAGTTTCTCTTCAACGGGGATTCGTATTTCTTCAAATCCGTCGGCAATACGCTGCTGTTCATCGTCATGACGCTTCCTTTGCAGCTCCTATTCGGGCTTCTAATCGCAACGCTGCTTTACAGCCAGTATGTGAAGTGGCGGGCGTTCTTTCAGCTCATAAACTTTCTGCCTTATATCGTGACGCCGGTAGCGGTCGGTCTGATGTTCAATCTGCTGTTCGACTGGCAGGCGGGTTTCGTGAACAAGGTACTCATTCATTTTGGGATTATAGATGAAGGTATCTATTGGCTTGGCGACCCTGTGTACGCGCGCCTCATTATCGTGCTGATGATGTTCTGGAAAGGCTTCGGCTATACGATGATCTTCTTCCTTGCGGGACTCGCAAACATTCCAAAAGACTTGAACGAAGCGGCGCAGGTCGACGGTGCATCCGGCTTCCGCAACTTCTGGTCAATTACGCTGCCGCTGCTGCGGCCTGTCATTACGTTCATTGTTATTACGGGCATTATCGGCGGCTTCCAGTTGCTCGAGGAACCGATGCTTCTGCTTGGCGGCGCAGGTATGGGCTCCAGCAGTGCGGTCATCGGCGGTCCGGATCGCTGCTGCCTGACGACGGTATGGAATATGTATGATACAGCTTACGGAAGCACGACGAGATACGGGCTTGGCGCGGCGATCGCGTATGGACTGTGCGTCATTATCGCGGTGTTCTCGTTCATCGGCGTGAAATTCCAGAAGGGGGAACAGGAATGAATAGATCGTTGCGTACGACGCTTACGACCTCGACGATTGCGCTGTTCTCTTTGTTTGCCCTGTTGCCGTTCTACATTATGATCGTGATGGGCACGTATCAGAATGAGGAGCTGTTTCAGAAGATCGTGCTGGTGCCGGGCAATTATTTAATGGAGAATATCAAAACGGTGGCAGAGAGTCGGTTCGACCTCGCGTATTTGAACAGCTTCATCGTCTCCGCGGCAAGTACGTTGGTGTCGGTGTTCGTGAGCTGCTTTGCAGGGTTCGCGTTCGCGAAGCATGAGTTCAAGTACAAGAAGCAAATCTTCTCGGGCGTGCTGCTTACGATGATGATACCTGGCCAGCTTGGCCTCGTCGCTTTCGTTATCGAGATGCGCTACATTCATGTCTCCAGCACGCTGCTGCCGCTCATTCTGCCATGGGTTGCAAATGCCTTCGGCATCTTCTGGATGACGCAGTTTATGAAGGGAGCAATTCCGACCGAGGTGCTCGAGAGTGCGCGGATTGACGGATGCTCGGACATCGGCGTGTTCTTCCGGATTGTAGTAGCCTTCATCTATCCAGCGATTGCAACGCTGTCGCTGCTGGTGTTCCTCTGGTCGTGGAACAACTACTTGCTGCCGTTAATTATTATTAACAAGCCGGAGCTGTTCACGATTCCGCTCGCGATCACCTCGCTCGGCAATGCGTACCGGACCGACCTGGCCGCGCAAATTCTTGGGCTTACGCTCGGGACGATTCCGGTGCTCATTTTGTTTATTTTCGGCTCGAAAAGCTTCATTCGCGGGCTGACGGCCGGCTCGGTGAAAGGTTAGTTGGGTTAATCTCTCAGCTAGGCTGCGTTTGGATAGAGTGTCAGCTCGCTAAACACTAACGAAAAAAGCCGCAACCCTAAACGGTTGTGGCTCTTTTGCATCCTTACCAACTAGGCACGCGGCTTCCACGGGTTCGAGCGGCGGATCAGATACAGAATGGTCCACAGCAGCAGGAGCGCGGTTACCGGATGGATCGCAGCAAGCGCCCGCGCATCCAGATTGACCGAAATGTATTGAAAAATAATAAATAAGTACAGGACCGCTGACAGCGTAATCGTCCGCCAGCCCATGCGTCCGAGGGCTGCGAAGATAATCATGATTACAGGCGTGAATTCAAAATAATGAATGAAGGACTTGTGCATCGACCAGTCGCCGTTATCGAATACGGCAAGACCGGCTAGGAAGACCTGAACGAACAGGGATGCGGCGAATAACCAGGCCAGCACATAATAGATGATTTTGAAATTACGGTTCATAGCTGCTTCAACTCTCCTTATAGTTAGTTTCGACTCTTGCGTTTGCCGCCTGGTTTCCATATGGAAAGAACGAACATGGCAATGAGAGACGCGGTTTGTATGACAACTCCGATCCACAGCGATACATGATTGACGGTGAAACCCGCGACGTTCCAAGCGCCAAGTCCCTCGGCGTCGATGCAGTTCAACCCATGCAGCGTCCATTCGTACAGCCCATACAGACCAATGCCGATTGCGAGCAGTGTCAGCACTTCTTTGGCAATAATCCAGTAGTAGCGGAACAGTCCCCAAGAGGTCCATACCGATAGCATAATGCCGGTTACGGTCGTGCCGATCGTAGATGCCCGCACGCTTGAAGTCGCCAGCAAGTGCATGATGTAGTAGCAGGATTGCAGCACGGATTCGTTGTCCGTAACGGAAGCTGTCAGGGCGAGGATGATGAAAACAACCTGCACGCCAAGCATGATAGCGGCAAAGAGAATGTGGAGCAGCAGAAGAATCCTTCGCTGCATTAAAGATATTTTGTTCACTTTGTTCAATACCCCCTACAGATTAAAGCGGTAGCCAACGCCCCAGATCGTCTCGATGTATTGCGGAGCGGATGGATCGCGTTCAATCTTCTCCCGGAGCTTGCTAATATGGACGGTGACGGTCGCATGATCGCCAAGCGCATCCAGTCCCCAGATCCGCTCGAACAACTCCTCCTTGCGGAAGACACGGTTCGGATTACTGACGAGGAAGAGCAGCAGGTCGTATTCTTTTGCTGTAAAAGCAACCTCCGTCTCGTTCACGTAGACGCGGTGCGACTGCCGTTCAATGCGGATGCCATGCAGCGTTAGCTCATCCCGCCGCCATTCGCCGCTACCGACGAGCCGGTCATACCGCGCCAGATGCGCTTTCACTCGTGCGACAAGCTCGCCGAGTCCGAACGGCTTGAGGATATAATCGTCGGCGCCGAGCCCGAAGCCGCGAATCTTGTCCACTTCCTCTTTCTTCGCGGAGACAATCAGAATCGGCAGATTGCTCGCTTCGCGCACTCTCTTGCATATCTCGTAGCCGTCCATGCCCGGCAGCATGAGGTCGAGCAGCAGCAGATCGTACTCGCCCTGCAGCGCAAGCTCCAGCCCCTGGTCTCCGCGGCTCGCTATATCGGCTGCAAAGCCGCTCGCTTCCAGATAATCCTTTTGCACCTCGGCAATGACGGGATCATCCTCAATAATTAAGATCCGCTTCTTCACAGCTGGTCTCCTTTCGGCGTTCCATTATCCGCGTCTACGCGAACGAGGGGCAGCTTAATCGTAATGCTTGTTCCTTGGCCGACTGCGCTGTGCGCCTCCACCGTACCGTCATGCTCCTCAATAATTTGCTTCACGATCGTCAGACCGAGTCCGCTGCTTCCGGCATCGGTGCGACGCGATTGCTCCGCGCGGTAGAACTGGTCGAACACATGCGGCAGAGCTTCGGCTGGTATGCCTGTGCCATTATCAGTGATGCGGATTGTGACCGCCGCCGCCGTTGTAACATTGTCCGCAAGCAACGCGAATCGAAGCTCGCGAGGCTCTTGTTCCATATGCGCGAGGCTGTTGCCGACGATATTGAGCAGCGCCCGGTTCAGCTTCTCGCGGTCCGCCCGAATCCATGCGGGTCTTCCTGGCTCGCTGCTGTTCTCGAACATCAGCGAGATACCTGCCATTCGGGGATCCAGGCGCAGCTCGTCGACCGTCATCTGCATATATGCCGCGGCATCAAGCCGCTCCCAATTGAACGGCAGCTTGCCGATATCGAGGGTCGAATAGAGCAGCAGCTCTTCGATCATCCGGTTCATGTCGCTCGTCTTGCTTGCGATCATATCCAAGTACTTGCCGCGTTTCTCTACAGTATCTGCGACGCCGCCTTGCAAGCATTCGACACAGCCCTGAATGCCGGTAATAGGCGTCTTCAAGTCGTGCGAAATGTTCGCGAGCAGCTCCTTGCGGCTCTGCTCCAGCTGCAGCTGCGCACCGATGGAAGCTTGCAGCCTTACCCGCATTTCCTCGAACGAACGGCTGAGCTGGCCGATCTCATCTTGCCGCTTAAGTTCTTCCTGCAGCAGCCTGTGCCCCAAGTTGCCCTCGCGGATGTGACTTGCTGCATCCTTCAGCGCATAGAGCGGCTTAATGATGCTGCGAGATACGAAGTACGTGAGGAGGCCATTCGTCAGGATGAGCGTGCCGATGAGCGTTAGCAGCACAGTCGGGACGAAGCGGCGGAAGAAACGCGCGACCGGCTCTATTTCCGATGCAATGACGACCGTACTCGGCTCGCCATCCGTCGCCGTGAAAGCGATCTGGTTCAGGCTTAGCTGACGCGAGCCGCTGCCGCGCTGCCAGGGAGGACCCCACTCAGCACCTCGGCTGTGCTCGCTGTTGCTTTTATCCTCTGCTAACTGCTGTTTCACTTTTGCACTATCCAATCCATCTGAAGCATACGCGACACCATCGCCCTTCAAGACGAGAAGACCGGCATCAACCTTCGCCAGCTCTGCCGCCGTCTCCTGGAGGAAAGTGGCATCCTCGAGCAGCTTCGGATCATGCTGAGCAATGAATCGCAGCCCGGAAGTCACTTCACTACGACCTTCGAATAGATTGCGAATCGCTGCGAATGGCACGCTGCTCTTGCCGCCAGCCGGCTCAGTGCCGGAATCGCGCATGAACGCGCTCGCTGCCAGCAGCACAGTAAGCACCAGCAACAACGCCGGAATTGCAATCATGGCGATATAGGAGAATACGAGCTTTTTGCGGATCGACATTGGGCATCACTCCTTCTTCCCCTATTGTACAGGGCACCTCTAAACAGCCGCTAAACCAATTCTAAAAAAAGTATAAAACACAGCTTCTAACAGAAACCAAACAGAAAATCCAAACTAGAAGCAAAGGAGTAATCACAGTTTATGAACCGTCCTCCAGTATTTCAGCGCCTTACACCACGAAAAATCACCACGAAGCTGATGATCTCCACACTCGTCATTTCTTTGCTTATCGTTGTATCGATGTCACTCTCGCTATTCATTCAAACTCCTCGGTGTTCCGGATGCGTTTAAATATTAATAAGTTGCAGGAACGGCTGTCCGCATGCTGATGCGGATGCCGTTTCTTTTTGCTGTACGGGCTTGTGCCGCACCTCCTGTTTATGCTATAAATTAGGTAGAATTAGCACTCTTCACGTTAGAGTGCTAAGCCATATTGTGCCATGAATTGGGAGGGTAATATAGCCAATGATCAAGCAAGAATTTAAAGCGGAATCCAAGCGTCTGCTCGAAATGATGATCAACTCCATTTATACGCAGCGTGAAATTTTTCTGCGGGAGCTTATCTCCAATGCCAGCGATGCGATTGATAAAATCTACTACAAAGCATTAACCGACGATACACTCGTCTTTAACCAAGAGGATTACTATGTTAAAGTGTCCGCGGACCAAGAGAACCGCCTTCTGACGATCACCGATACAGGTATCGGCATGACGCAAGAAGAGCTCGAGAACAACCTCGGCGTAATCGCGAAGAGCGGCTCCCTTGCTTTCAAGAAAGAGAACGAGAGCAAGGACGGCCACAACATTATCGGCCAGTTCGGCGTCGGCTTCTACGCAGCGTTCATGGTTGCGGACAAAGTGACAGTGACGAGCCGTGCGCTTGGCAGCGATGAAGCGTTCAAGTGGGAATCCGAAGGCGCGGATGGTTACTCGATTGTACCGAGCGAGAAAGCGACTGTTGGTACCGAAATCGTGCTGCATATCAAGGCGAATACGGAAGAGGATCAGTACGACGAATTCCTGGAGGAATACCGACTTCGTTCGGTCATTAAGAAGTATTCCGACTTCATCCGTTATCCGATTAAAATGGACGTGAAAGGCCAGCGTCCGAAGGCCGGCAGCGAAGCGGCAGAAGGCGAAGCGCCTGAGCTGGAATCGTATGTGGAAGAGCAAACGATCAACAGCATGGTGCCGATCTGGCGCAAAAATAAAAGCGAGCTGAAGGCTGAGGACTACGAGCAGTTCTACCATGAGAAGCGCTACGGCTTCGATAAGCCGCTGAAGCATCTTCATATTAGCGCGGACGGCGCGGTTGTATACCAGGCGATCCTGTACATTCCGGAGAGCACGCCATTCGACTACTACACGAAGGAATATGAGAAGGGGCTGGAGCTGTACTCGAACGGTGTCCTGATCATGAACAAGTGCGCGGACTTGCTGCCGGACTACTTCAGCTTCGTGAAGGGTATGGTCGATTCCGAGGATCTGTCCTTGAATATTTCCCGCGAAATGCTACAGCATGACCGCCAGCTGACGCTCATTGCGAAGAATATCAAGAACAAGATTAAAGGCCAGCTGCAGAGCTTGCTGAAGGACGAGCGCGATAAGTATGAGACGTTCTACAAAGCGTTCGGCAGACAGCTGAAGTTCGGCGTATACAGCGACTACGGCATGAACAAGGACACGCTGCAGGATCTGCTGCTGTTCCACTCCTCGAAGGAGAACAAGCAAGTGACGCTGGATGAGTACGTCTCCCGTATGCCGGAAGACCAGAAATTCATCTATTACGCGACAGGCACTTCGGTCGAGCGGATTGAGAAATTGCCGCAGACGGAGCTTGTGCTGGATAAAGGCTACGAAATTCTGTACTTCACCGACGATATCGACGAGTTCGCGATCAAGACGATCATGAGCTACAAGGAGAAGCAGTTCAAGAACGTATCGAGCGGCGACCTTGGCATTGAATCGGAAGAGGACGATGCGTCGAAGGATGCGGAAGAGAGCGGCAGCAAAGCGTTGTTTGAGCAAATGCAGACGCTGCTCAGCGGCAAAGTGACGAAGGTGAAAGCATCCAAGCGGCTGAAGAGCCATCCGGTCTGCCTCACGAGCGAAGGCGAATTGTCGATTGAGATGGAGAAGATTCTCGCGGCAATGCCGAACAATGATGGCGTCAAAGCCGACAAAGTGCTCGAGATCAACGTGAACCATCCGGTGTACGCATCGTTGAAAGACGCGGCGGAGAAGGATGCGGAGAAGCTGAACTTGTACACGCAGCTGTTGTACAACCAAGCGCTGCTGATCGAAGGGCTGCCGATTCAGGATCCGGTAGCATTTACGAACGATATCTGCAAAGTGATGGTATAGGGACAAATAAAGATCGCCCGCTGCTTGGTTGAGCAGTGGGCGTTTTTTTATGGTTGCGCGTTTCGACTGCTGGCTACGCTGCTCGCGCGAAAATGGAGCTGAGAGAACCAATATGTGCTCTCAGCACCAAAAGTAACATTGAGAATTGCCCGAGAGAACATATATGTTCTCTCGGAGTATAGCGAACCTGCCCGACGCGTGGATGGTATGCCGAGAGAGGGAAAACCCGCTCTCAACCTGCGAAATCGGGGGAATAACATGCCGAGAGAGGAAAAAGCCTCTCTCGGCGCACGAGGAGACGGCAATCGGCGAAGTTTGAGTGCTGAGAGTCGAAAAAATCGACTCTCAAGCACGAAAACACAGCGCAAACGAGCTGAGAGTACAGAAATTCGACTCTCGGAATGCAGAGAGTCATGCGTCCCCCGCATGCCCACCTCACGCATGCGTAGCTCCCCCCTTCTTCACAAGCGTGGCGATCCATAGGATCAGCGGGATGCCGATGGCGCAGACCGGGATGACGATTAATCGCCACAGCTTTTGCAGCATCTCAATGCTGTCCTCGTTCGGAATGATCGCCGCGATGACGAAGATCATTGGCGCGCTGAACCAAATCAGCTTTCGCCAATCTTTAATATGCGCGCTGCGCGCCATCTCAGAGGTGGTGAGGAACAGATAGAAGGACAGCTTGGCGAATAAGCCAAATATCCAGATAAAGATGACGAAGATATCCAGGTTCTGAATGAAGTTGAAAATATCAATGGTCCGAACCAGCATGAAGTAGGGGAACCGTAGCTTTGCCGCGACATTGGGACCGAACACAAGCAGGCACATGACTGTGGCCGCGATTACGAAAAGGGTTGTGACGGCCACGCTTAGCAAGGATGCGGACATTGCTTTTCGCGGCTTTTCCAAGTAGGAGATGATAACGAGCAGCATGAACGATTCCCCGAAGAAGGAGGCAGAGGGGTAGGACGCCTTCATAATAGTCTGCCAGCCGGTATCGGTATAAAAGGGCTTTATATGAATCCATTCTATATTTCCAAGATTCAGCAGGAAGCTGACGATGATCGCCGCAACCGTAACCGGACCTGCAACTTCGCAGAACCTGGCGATCCCGCTAATGCCTCCGACTAGGGTCATATAAATCATTAATGCTAACATCAATAGCATAATGATCCAGACAGGCGTGCTGTCTAGCAGAATGAGGTGGACGAAGTCGGCAAAAGATCGCATGACATCGCCTGCAAGGATAAACCATGAGGTCAAATACGGCCAAATGACCAGTTTGCCAAGCCACTTGCCGAGCAGCTTCTGGCTGAACTCGGCTAAGCTTTCATTCGGATGCAGCATGCTCAGGTGAACAACAAAGAACGTGATGGCTAAGCCCATCAGTCCGCCTATGAATACAGACAGCCATGCATCTTGTTTCGCCTCGGTGATGGCTGGAGAGATACGCAGCCACACGGCCATCACGACCTCGATGGTAGCTACGATCCAGAACAATTGTATACGGGTCAGCTTCACTAGCCGATTCCACTCCTTCCTCTGAACACCTCAGGTATTCCTCTAGAGCATGCTGTCGATGGATGAATTCGTTTGGCCTGGATCTTTGCATTTCAGCTCGACTTTGACCACAACGCGAACCGATGGGAACATCATGCTCCACTTCGGCTTAAGCGACTTCCAACGATTAGGGTGGTCGCGATGAATAAACTCCCCGAAACCGAAAATATCCGCTTTATACTGCTTCTGCACCTTGTTCACCATCGCTTGGACTTCCTTCTGCGTCGCTTGGCTAAGGGCCTGTTCAATCACCTTTAATTCGCTGCTTTTCGAAGGATTCATCGACGAGTTATTCTCGGTCATAATACCGATGCCTGTCAGCATGACCGTGATTCGAGGTGGGTCCTGCATCTCGAAGTGCAGCTTCTTGGTTAACGCTTTTGCGCTGAGACTGACCTCTTCTTTGCCTGGCCTAACGTGAGCGGTGATGGTGACAGCGGTTTGCCGGCCAATGATCCAATTCGCATAAGACGATTCTTTGGCATTCAAATAGCCCACCAGCTTCAAATTATCATCCTTGTTCAGAATGGCCGAGCCGACATAGCGATAGCGATTGTTCGGCGTGACTTCCACTGCAGGAAGCAGCGGCTGCATCGTTTGGCTGAGCGCATCGGAGAGAAACTCTCTGTAATAATACGGCTTCAATCCAACTGCGCTTTGCTCGCGAACGAGCATGGTGCTGATATAGGGATCGAATAGAGGTTCAATGTTCAGTAAGTCCTTCGCCATCCCGCCTTTCACGACAAGAATGCTGGAGCGCATCTCCGACTTCGGGTTACGGATAAACATATCCGTCAGGCTGCCGACGCCGTTCCTCACGAGCTTCTCGCCAAGTAGAATCGTCTGGCGATGTGCATAGAATAGCGTGCGAGGGAGCTGTGTTTGCAGACTTTGTCCGGCGTCCATCACATTCTTACCCGTGCCGCTCACGACAACGAAGCTTTTTTTGTGGCCGCCGCCGCCCTCCGGAGAGCCGCTGATTGCGGCCGGCACCGCGATTTGAGAGGTGACTTCCAGCTTTCCCTCTTCGTTGTAATCAAGTCCGGCCGCGGTGATAAAAGAAAGCTCGTCGGGTTCACGTAGATTCCAGCAACCTGTCGTAATAGACAGCAACAAGACGAGCATCAGTCCTAGCTTCATGGCTCTGCTCATGTCTGATCAGCACCGCCTTTGGGTGTATTCGAAGAGGCGAGCTTCCTTGGCCAGCGCAGCAAGATATCCTTGAGCTTGCTCGTAACGAGCGGCGTCACCGGAGTGAGGTAAGGCGTTCCGAACGGCTTCAGCTGAATCAGATGAATGAGCATTGCGATGATGCCGAGGGCAACGCCGAACAAGCCGAATAGAGCGGACAAGATCAGCAGCGGGAACCGGAGCATCCGAAGCGGAAAGCTGAAGCGGTACCTAGGAATGACGAATGAGGAGATTCCGGCTGTGGAGACGACGATAACGATCGGCGCGCTAATAATGCCGGCACGAACGGCGGCCTCACCGATGACCAACGCTCCGACAATACTGACCAGCGGCCCGATCTGCTGAGGCAGCCGAATTCCGGCTTCGCGCAGCCCCTCGAACATGAATTCCATGAGGAAGATTTCAATAATGGTCGGGAATGGCGAAGCTTCCCGGAGTCCCGTAATGCTGAGCATCAGCTTGGGCGGAACCATCTCCGGATGGTAATTGGTCAAGGCGACATAAATAGAAGGAAACAAGATAGAGAATACGGCGAATATGTACCTGATCCAGCGATTCATTGAAGCAAACAGGAACCGCTCGTAGAAGTCGTCGGGAGCCTGAAGACCATCCCAGAACGTCATTGGAACTACGATGACGTTAGGCGTCCCGTTCGTCAAGACGGCTACTTTTCCTTCTATAAGGCTTGAGGATACGACGTCAGGGCGCTCCGAAATGATCATTTGCGGAAAGGGAGAATAGTGGGTGTCCTCGATGGATTCTTCAATATAGCTCGATTCCAGAATGGCATCCAGCTTGATCTGATTGATTCGGGACCGTACTTCTTTCACGACGTTATCGGATGCAATGCCTTCGATATAGGCAATGACCACATCGGTTTTCGTTAATCGGCCGACTTGGACGGTCTCCATCTTCAGATCAGGTGTCGTAATGATTCTGCGCAGCATCGTCGTATTCGTGCGAAGGAGCTCCGTGAAGCTCTCCCTCGATCCGCGCAGTGCCGCTTCATTCGTCGATTCTTCCACGCTTCTCGTAGCGAATTTAATGCAATTCAAGAGAAGGGCGGACGCATCGCCATCGGCCAGCATGGCGGCATTTCCTTTCAGGATAGCGTCAATGATCTCGTCGCTGACGGTTAGTCGCTGATACTGCATGACTGCGAACAACCCAAGCTCGCACATCTGTCCGATGCTGTCAATCGTACCGAGACCTTCGGGCAAACCATCGTATAACAACGGTTTCAGGACGTTGGTAGTCATCACGTCAGTGTCGACCATACCGTCTACATAGACAAGCAGGAGCGGGATGCCGCCCTTTATGGTGAGTGTGCGAAATTGAATATCCGAGCAGTTCTGGAATGATTGTCGAAGCAGCGTCTCGTTGTCCTTCATGCTCGTGCTGATGTTCATAGCAGGGTCTCACCTTCACCTTTCCATCCAGGATCAATCGTGAAGTTAGCGTTCCCTGATTTGCAAAGATTACCCAAATGCAAAGAGCCGCGACTGCATGTCGCGGCTCCTCTATCCATCCCCCGGCTAAAGTTACTGCAGCGTCCCGCCATACGGGAACTGCGAAGAATAGCCGTTGAACTGCTGATACGCCTGATCGAGCTTTTGCTGCTCCTCGGCTTCGAGCTTATAATGCCCTTTGCGGAACATCACTTCGAATATCTCGTGCTGGCATTGATGCGTCTCGTTCAGCACCGTCATAATGTCTTGATGCAGGGACAGATGGCTCGCTTCCCGGGCGGCGATGCCGAAGCTGTCGGCCAAGTACTTCTCCGTCGCCAGTACATCATTAATCCGGTCGCGGTCGGTTAGTTCGGGCCCTTTTACCTGCGGCTCGTAGGAAGGCTTCGGGTTAGCAATCGTATTCTGATTGTTCGGACTCATGTCGTCGGTTGTCCTCCTCTCTAATGCTGCTGCGGCACTTGCTGCATCTGAGCGTCATTGTTGTTCTGCAGATGCTTCAAGAGCAGCTTGTAATGGCGCTCATGCATTTGGCCGGCTTTGTTGATGGCTTGCTTAATCTCGGGATCGGAGCATTCATTCGCGAAATGGCTGCATTTCTTCATGGCGAGAATAAGCCACGATAATTGATCCTTCACATAGAGCGTATCCTTGACAGTCATCACATTTGGCGGCGTCTGCATAATAGCTGTTTGCTGCTGGGTTTGCGATTGCGTTTGTTGCAATGAAGTGACCTCCTTTGCCTATTGTCCTGCTTAGCTTACCGCAATCATGATGAAATTAACCGCGGCGACTGCGGCAAGCGACCAGCATTTGCCTTGGCAGAATTGAGCGCTTTTAAGCTTTCTTTAAGGTTGTGGCTCTATAGTAATTGGAGCGACTCGTACGGCTACTAAATGGATGATAGTGAGGAGATGAATACGTGGAGCAACAGACACAATTATCGCGACAGACAAATTTAAATAGATCGCAAGCGCCTAAGCTGAAGGTTACAAAGCCGAAGCGATGGAAACGCAGAATCATGCAGCTATTCCTGCTGCTAATCGCTCTTATTCTAATAGGTGGGGGATGGTTCTACCTGACTCCCTCAGGCTCGAATTTGCGCTATATCATGGCAGATACACTTATTACGAGCCAGCATCGCTACTTGGCGAAGTATCTAATCGGCCAAGATGAGCTGGACAAGCGGGTTGCCGAGTATAACAAGAAGTTCGACCAGATGGCTGACGTGAAGGATAACCATAATATTAATCTGGCGTCGCATCCTGAGAATAGCGTGGAGATTGAGCCAATCTCGCATAAAACGTTCAAGGGCTACCTCATGTATGTGCATGATCCCAAAATGATCCGCGTCGTCACAACGAACATCGTCGGCGAAGGGGAGCGCGTGCTCAGCATGGTGAAGCGCACAGGCGCTATTGCCGGCGTGAACGGCGGCGCTTTCGATGATCCGAACTGGGAAGGCAACGGCTTCAAGCCGGCCGGTATCGTCATGTCCGGCGGCAAGGTTCTGTATAAAGGCAACGGCATGAATGCCAAGGTGAATGTGGTCGGCATCGATAAGAACGGCCTGATGATCGCAGGCCGTTATACGCCGAACGAGCTGCTGAAGATGGGCGTCTCCGAAGCGGTAACGTTCCAGCCGAAGTTTATCGTCAACGGCAAAGGGCTTATTAAGAGTGAAGCCGACGGCTGGGGAATCGCCCCTCGTACCTCGATGGCGCAGCTGAAGGACGGCACGATCGTATTCTGCGTTATCGATGGTCGCCAGCCGGGCTACTCGGTTGGTGCGACGCTGTATGACGTGCAGAACATTTTGCTGGAGAAAGGCGCTGTAACGGCAGCTAACCTGGATGGCGGCTCCTCGACCGTCCTTGTTAAGGACGATCAGGTCGTCAATAAGCCTTCGAGCCAATACGGACCGCGTTACTTGCCGACGGCGTTCCTCGTGTTCGACCATCCGGAGCAGGTGAATGTCGGGAACATCTGGAGCGGTGTTGATATGAACCATTTCGATTCCTCGGCGCAACGGGCACACAACAGCCCTGCAGCGTAATGGCATCCTATATCTCTAATAAAGAGCGAGCATCTGACTGGAAACGGTCAGGTGCTCGTTTTCTGTTGATAAGGATAAAATCGCCCTCCAAGGCACATAGTAAATGGTGCTCAAGTGGAAAAACAGGAGGAACAAGAGTGGTTGCAAGTTGGCGTATATTCGCAGCATTGCTGTGTATCATGCTGTTATGCGGCTTTGATAAGCCGGCGAAAGGTCGCTCATTCTATGAGCAAAGAGGCGATATCATATGGGAGCTGCCCATGGCGCGGAAGGACATTGCGCTCACCTTCGATGATGGACCATCCCCGGAAGCGACGGAAGAAATTCTGGATCTTCTGAAGCAATACAATGCGAAGGCGACCTTCTTCGTGCTTGGTCACCGGGTGCAGAAGTTCCCGAACATCATCAAGCGAGAGATAGCTGAAGGGCACGAGGTCGCGAATCACACATTCCATCATGTATTCTTCACGAACGGTATTAATCCGGCAACGGTGCAGAAGGAAATTGTGAGTACAGAGGACTCCTTGATTGAGCTAACTGGGCGCAAGCCGATGCTGTTTCGACCGCCGGGCGGCTACTATAACGAGCAGACGGTTGCAATTGCGAAGAAGCTTGGTTATACGACGGTGCTCTGGTCCTGGCATCAAGATACAGAGGATTGGCGCAGTCCGGGCGTCGGCTTTATCGTTCGGAAAGTGCTGAAGAATGCGAGGAGCGGGGATATTGTGCTGCTGCATGACTATGTAACGGGCAATATACATACAGTTAAAGCATTGCAAGTGATTCTGCCGGAGCTTGCACAGCGGGGGTTCCGGTTCGTGACCGTATCGGAGCTGATCAATGATAAGGCGAAGGAAATGATGAATACAGGAGAAGGCGGAATGATTCATGGAACAGAAGTACACCCGTGAGACACGCTGTTTCAAAGTATCGCGCGTATTTCCAACAGACGTTAACAACCACGACACCTTGTTTGGCGGGAAGCTGATGTCGTACATTGACGACATTGCATCCATCTCGGTATCGAAGCTATGCCGCTCGGCGGCTGTCACTGCTTCAACGGACTCTGTCGACTTCCTTCAGCCGATCCGTCCGACCGATTCCGTGTCGCTGGAGTCCTTCATTACTTGGACGGGAACAAGCTCCATGGAAGTGTTCGTGAAAGTCATTCGCGAGGATCTGAGAAGCGGCGAGCGCGTAATCGCAGCAACCTCGTTTCTAACCTTCGTCGCACTCGATGAGAACAACAAGCCGACGGCTGTCCCGCAGATTGTGCCGGAGACCGAGGAAGAGAACAAGCTGTACGAAACGGCAGAACTGCGTTCACTCATGCGCAAGCACCGCAGGGAGGAAAGTAAGAAATTTGCCGATTATTTGGTCACCAAATATCCATGGGAATAGATGCATGAGCCCGAGCACTGAAGTGCTTGGGCTTTTTTTGCGTTTTCCTTGGAGGGATTTTTCCTGCGTTTACATCCATCTCCTTACCTGCTAATTTGAATCGGTTCGACAGCGTTCGATCTTAAAAATGGACACAAGGATATAAAAAATGATCCGTATAAATCCTGAAAGCGCTTCATGTATAGTGTAAATATAGTTCGGTAAGGGGGTGGGCGGATGTCAGCAAGTCATGCGCTCTTCGCTGGGAAGCATCAACATACGCGAACAGTGGAAGAAGCATCAGCTTTGTTGAAACGTTTCTACTTAGTTGAGAAAGAAATTATGCGAACTCTCGGGGGTTACCTGATCAGTGTATCGAACTGGGAGCTGAATAAAGATTTGCCGCATCACATGTGGCAGGATTCATTAAGAGCCGACGCACTGCGCACGCGCATTATGGAATTGCGTTATCCGCGCCGTGATGTGGACGGCAACCACGATCCGCAGCTTAGCCGATTGCTGTCGCTTCTTATTCGCTGCCTTGGCGATAACGAGCTGCTCGCAGGCGTTTACGATGTCATGAAACAAGAGCTGAAGCAGCAGTATCAGATCTATCTGCAGCAAGCAGATCCGATCAGCGATGCGCCGACGATTGCCTTTATGTGGCGGTTCCCGGAGCAGATCCAGTGTCAGATCGACCATGTGAGCGAGATTCGCGACACGCTGCTGCCGAAGGAAGACGTGAGCGAATGGAGAAACGCGATTCGCTCGTACTTGCAAGGAATTGGCGGCATTTATGGAAACGGTGTCACGGGCGAAGAGACGATGGCTGCTGAAGCGGCTGATGCATGGATTATCGCGAACAGGCAACCCTACAAGATGCCAGCGAAAGCTGCTCGCGATCCAAGATTTGTTCCGGCGCCATGCTCCATCCCGCCGAAGAGAGCGGAATCTCCGATTGAGATTCAAGTGCTGCAGGCCATCTACCATCTGACCGAGATTTGGGCAGCGGAAGCGCCGGGTCTTGCGATTTGGACATGGGATGACATGCCGTGGGAGTTCTACCTTGATCTGTCCCGCTGGGCATACGACGAGTCAAGGCATGTAAAGATGGGCGAGCTGAGGCTGATCGAGTGGGGCTTTAAGATCGGCGTGGACGTTCCGGTCTACGAAGAAACATATGCTTCCCAAGCGACGAACGGCGGTAATGAACTGGATCTGATGGCGTTGCTGCACCGATTCGAAATTGACGGGCCGGCTAACCGCGAGAAGGCGAAGCAGGAGTTCGAACAATTCGGCGATCTGCAAACCGCGCATCATATTGATTACGACTGGGCGGATGAAGCCATTCACCTGAAATATGGTCATAAGTGGCTCATGCACCGCTTTAATAATGATTACGAGAAGATGCAAGAAGTGATGGAGAAAACACTCGGTTGGTATAACCAGTACGTTGAAGATATCAACAAAGTATGGGATTACGAGCCCTTCCTATCACGAATTGCTGAAAAAATGAAAAGGATTGAGAGCGATTACAATGAGCAACAATAATCGCATAACGATTCAGGCAACAGGCGAGTCGTTTGAAGTTGCACCGCGCGAATTCATTCTAGACGCTGCGATCAGGCAGCAAGCTAGCATCCCGTATTCCTGCCGCAACGGCACGTGCCGGACTTGCATCAGCACCGTCGTAGAAGGCAAAGTCGATCAGCACGATATCGAGGATTGCTTGATTTCACCAAGCGAGCTGGCAGCGGGCCAGCGCCTCATCTGTCTGGCAACTGCATCCGGCGATGTCGTTATCGAACCGCTTCGCAAGCTTCCGAAGAAGCAGACGGTTCAGTCCTAAGCAATACGTAAATCGAGGTAATCCTAAGCAAGATTACAATAAGGTTAACAGGGGGATTAAGTATGAAAAAGCAATACGGCATTAAACTCGCATCGCTTACTCTCATTCTTTCGCTATCTGTATCGCTGGCAGCTTGCGGCAACAATAACAGTGGTAACAGCGGCAACACAGGCAGCAACGGCGGTTCGTCGAACAACAGCAACGAAACAACGGATATTTCGAAGCTTCTTGATCCGAATGCGGAGCCTGCGAAGGATCCATTCGGCAAATACTCTCCGGCAATCGAAGTAACGACTGTTCACACGGACAACGGGGTTGAGAAGAACGCGATTGGCGGACAAACGATCGAGAAGAGCATTTACACCCAAACTTGGGAAGACAAGCTTGGCGTTAAGCTGAAATTTAACTGGACTGCACCGAATTCGCAGGCTGAAGAGAAGATGAACCTGATGATCGCATCCGGTGACCTGCCAGACTTCTTCTACGTGTCGCCTCAGCAGTTCGAGAAGCTTGTATCCACGGGCCAGCTCGAGGACATGACGAGCGAAGTGCAAGACTATGCGACTAAGTATATGAAGAAATACCTGACAGGCGATTACCAAGGTCTTCTTGAGAGCGTAACAAGAAACGGTAAAATCTACGGTATTCCAAACGGTATGACGTACCATGACCAAGGCAACATGCTTTGGATCCGTGAGGATGATCTGAAGAAAGCAGGCTTGTCCGAGCCGAAGTCGGTCGCTGACCTCGATAAGATTCTTGAAGCGTTCAAGAAGAATGATTACGACAACAAAGGCAACGAGAAATATCCGATTCCGCTTGCAGATGCAAACTTGAACTCCACGAACTGGGGTATCGGCAACGCATTCTTCAACATGTTCCACTCTTACCCAGACATCTGGATTAAGAACAGCAAAGGCGAGCTCGAGAACGGTATGTTCGGCGAAGAGTCCCGCGAGAATACACGTAAAGCGCTTCTGAAGCTGCAAGAGTACTACAAGAAGGGCTACATCCACCCGGACTTCGCAACGCTTGACGATACGAAGTACAACGAGCAAATCATCAACAGCCAATCGACAGTCGTGTTCGGCGGTATGTGGGATGCTTGGTGGCCGCTTAACCAAATCCTTCCGGAGAATCCAAACGCGAAGTGGGAGCCAGTTGGCATTCCATCCGCTGACGATCAACCGGGCAAATCTTCCGTTACAGCTACAATGCTGCTTGGCGTTAACGTAGCGAAGAAGGGCGTTAAGAACCCTGAGGCGCTTGTGAAGATGGAGAACCTGTTCCATGACTTGAACAACAATCCAGAGACGATGCAATTCGGCAAATATAACACAGATCCTAAATCGGGCTTCGGCGTGTTCCAGTTGTACCCATTGCACGTTTACAACCCATCGTTTAACTACGAAGGCTTCCAGCAAGTTGAGCAAGCTATGAAAGATGGCCAAGGAGACAAGCTCCCTGAAGCGTACAAAACGTTCTACGATCAAGCGAAAGCTTACCAAGATAAGAACGATGCTAACGGATTCCCTCCTTACCTGACGTACACGAACAAAGGCAGCGAAGGCGTAGTTGACCAGTACATCAAAGAGAAACGCTTTGAAATGAACGAGTACACAGCAATGCCAACACAAAACATGCTCGACAACGCGCCAATCATCAAGAAAGCTTGGGACGTTATGTTCCTGAACGTTGTTAAAGGCGGCGACATCAGCCAATACGACGACTTCCTGGCACAATTCGATTCGCTCTACGGTTCGGTTGTGAATCCGGAAGTAAACGACTGGTTCAAAGCGAAAAACAGCGAATCCGTACAACAGTGGTTTGACGACAAGAAATAAGAAGATTAGTTAAAGGCATGAAGAGTGCGGATGATCGTCCGCACTCTCCAGCTTTTATCGTAATTACAAGTGGTTAGGAGCGAGCTTATGAATGCATTCAAAATTCCAAGGAAGCAGCTAGCGCTGTATCTCATGCTGATTCCCCCGGTTGTTGTGTTGTTTATTTATGCCTACCTCCCGATGCTCGGGGTTGTCATGGCGTTTCAACGGTATCAGCCGGCGCTCGGCTTCTTTCATTCCGACTGGGTCGGATTAGATAACTTCAGACGTCTGTATCACATTCCGGATGTGAAGCAAGTTATTGCCAATACGCTCTTCATTGCAACGATGAAGATTATCGTAGAGACCGTAGCTGCAATCGCGGTTGCTATTCTGCTAAACGAACTTGTGTCGAAGGTGTTCAAACGCACCGTACAGACGATTATTTACTTCCCGTACTTCCTTTCTTGGGTTATTCTCGGCGGTATCTTCCGCGATATGCTCTCTCGTGAGGGCCTCATTAACACCATGCTCGGCAAGTTTGGCATCGACCCGATTATTTTCTTATCCAAAGCATCATGGTTCCCTTATATTCTTGTCAGTACTGAGACTTGGCAAATTACCGGCTTCGGCACGATTGTTTTCTTGGCTGCCATTACGACAATCGATCCGACGCTTTACGAGGCTGCTGTTATCGACGGCGCGAGCCGTTGGAAACAAACGCTGCATATTACGCTACCAGGCATGAAATCGACTATTGTACTGATGGTTACGCTTAGCCTTGGTTATATTTTGAACGCAGGCTTCGAGCAAGTGCTTATGCTTTATTCTCCGGAAGTGTACAAGACTGGTGATGTTATCGATACATGGGTATACCGGATGGGTCTTCAGCAAGCTCAGTATTCACTTGGTGCCGCGATTGGTTTGTTCCGTTCGGTGGTCAGCTTGCTCCTCATTACTGTATCGTACATGATTGCCCGCAAAGTATCGGATCATCGCATTTTCTAGGAAACGGAGGGAACGCAAGTGGTAGATCGTTCGTTAGGCAGACGTATATTTCAGGGCTTTAATAGCCTCCTATTCATCATATTTTCGCTGAGCTGTATCATTCCAATGGTTCACGTACTGTCCATTTCGTTGAGTAAGAGCACTGCGGTTACAGCGGGTAAAGTTACTTTCTGGCCTGTGGAGTTCTCCTTGAAGTCGTATCAGTATATCCTTAAAAACTCCGAGTTCTGGAATGCGATGGGCGTTTCCGTGGAGCGTGTTATTCTAGGCGTTGTGATCAGCATGATTCTGACCATTTTGGCGGCGTACCCGCTGTCGAAGGGCAAGCTTCATTTCAAGCATCAGTCGTTCTTCGCTTGGTACCTGGTTGTGACGATGCTCTTCTCTGGCGGCTTGGTGCCTTCCTTCATGATCGTTAAGAATACGCACTTGTACGATACGATCTGGGCGCTTGTTATCCCGAGTGCAATCTCCGTCTTCAACGTGCTTCTATTGTCGAACTTCTTCCGGAACATTCCGAAGGAAGTTGAAGAATCCGCGTTTATTGACGGTGCGGGACATGTCCGCATTCTGACTTCATTGTACCTGCAGCTGTCGATGCCGATTATCGCGACACTCGTCGTGTTCGCAGCGGTCACGCACTGGAACTCCTGGTTCGACGGTATTATCTACATGAGCAATCAGAAGAGCTATCCGCTCCAGTCGTACCTGCAGACGATTCTTGTTGACTCCACCACCAGGGTCATTACGAGAGAGAACGCGGAGCTGATGAGCCGTGTATCCGATCGTACCATTAAAGCGTCGCAAGTATTTATCGCAGCGATTCCGATCTTGTTCGTATATCCGTTCATGCAGAAGTACTTCGTATCCGGCATGATGATCGGTGCGGTCAAAGAATAGTTCATTCATACAAGAAGCTGACCTTCGTTATGGGGGTCGGCTTTTTTGTTTTTTCATTCCGGTGCTGTCGAATGTGGGCGAAAATGGTTACAATGAGTAGAGTGTTTACGGGAGGAGGTGATGATGATGAATGCTGGAACGATCACGCGCAGCTGGAAGGCGCTGCTAGTCATCGTGTTGTGCGCCAGCGTGATTCAGATCACCGCTTGCGAGCGTGCAGACGAGGAGCCGTCTAAGGTTGTGAATGACCGGCCAATTAGCGCTCCGCCGACGACCACGAATACGAGTAATCAAACATCGATTACCAATGATACCCCGATTACGTTGACTGTCTACGTGGACATGCCCTGGTTCTGGGTCGATTCGTTCAAAGGTCCGATTCCGGAGGAGCTGACGAAGCGGACAGGCGTGAAGCTGAACATTATCCGCAGTACGGATGCGAATCAGCTGCCTGCCATGCTGGCGAGAGGCGATCTGCCGGATATCATCTATTCCGATCGGCTGGCTGATCGGTTGGCGAATAAACAAACAAGCTATGCGTGGGACTTATTAATGAATGCCTATACACCGAAATTCGTTGTCTCGGACGAAGAGAAGCGGCTGAACGCTTCTTCGGACGGACATTTCTATACGATCCGCAACTTCTACCAGAGAGAAGTGGATATGTTCAATCCGCACGCGGTTGCAGGGCCGGGGACGGCTGCACTGACCATTCGCGACGACTTGATGAAGCGGCTGGGCAATCCTCCGCTTCATACATTAGCGGATCTGGAGCAGATTCTGCTCGTCGTGAAAGCCAAGTTTTCAAGTATCACTCCGCTCTTGCTGGATGAAACCTCGCAGTGGAGCAAGTATTTCAAAGAACGGTTCGGCGTGGACGGCTTATACCAGCATGATGGCAAGGTTCAGAGCCAGCTTCGCAATCCGAAGATGCTGGACTACTATCTGTTTCTGAACCGGCTGTATAGGGAAGGGCTCATTCTGCCGGAGAACTTTACGTACAACAATGAGCAGTATATCGAGAAACGCGATTCTGGCGAGGCATTCGCCTTCATTCGCAACGTGTATGATGCGAATGCGGCGAACAGCGCTTATCAGGCGGCGAATATGAGCGCCCATGCCAAGCTTGTCACCTCGCCGCTGTCAGACTCATTCGTGCACGTGAACGATACGATTGGCTGGGCGGCCACGTACGTGACGAAGAAGAGCCGTTATCCGGATGTAGCGATCCGGCTGCTGCAATACTTGCGAAGCGAGGAAGGGCAGCGCCTGATGGCTTGGGGCATCGAAGGGGTGCACTGGCATATGTCGGAGAAGGGCTATCCGGTCTTTGACAAGCAGTTTCTGAAGGATAAGTACACGAGCTATGATGGATGGGTGCAGAAGTACGGCGTAGGTGCTTGGTCATTCGGCGTACATGGCAATATTGCGAATCAAGCTGCCTATGACCCGAATCAGCCGGAGATCATGGAAGCGCTGCGCGTAGAGAAGGAGCACACCGTCTACGAGCCGCAGCTCGCGAGCGTGAATCCGCCGTCAGATACGAAGGAGGCGGCGATCGCGGGAGATGTCGAGGCGCTCATCAGCAGCGAGCAGACGAAGGTCATTCTGGCGGATACGCAGGAAGCATGCGTGACGCAGTATAATTTGATGGTGAGCAAAGCAGAGCAGCTTGGTCTCTCGAAGCTCGAGAAGTGGATGAGCAGCAAGTATGCGGAGATATCGAAGAAATAGATGGCGAAGAGCAAAAAAGGGCGACCCTGATGGGCCGCCCTTTTGTGTATGGCTCAAGCAGCAGATGAGCTCATGTTGAGCTCGATTGGCTGTATTCCCCGAACTGGCGCGGGGTCATGCCGGTATGCTTCTTGAACACTTTATAGAAGTGACGCGGATTCTCGAAGCCGGTCAGAAGCGACACTTCGCTAAGCGGCAAATTCGGTCGCTTCACGATCAGCTCCTTCGCTTTCACTACCCGCAGCTGATGGATATAAGCGAGAACGTTCATGCCGGTCTCCTTCTTGAACAGGTAGCTGACATAGTTCGGATGGAGGCCGACCTGCTCGGCTACGGAGCTAAGTGATAGATCGGTCTGATAATTCGCTTCAATATATTCGAGCATTTGCTTGCCGGCATCCGGCTTGTCCATTTCGGCAGGGAAGCTGTCTTCGCTAAGTTCTTCGTCCGCTTCCTCCTCATGCTCGTTCTGCAGATCAAGTTCCGCTTGAATCTGTTCCCCAATCTTGGTAAGCAGCTCGCCGAGCTGTTCATCGTTAATCGGCTTAAGCAAATAATCAATGACCTTCAGCCGCAGCGCGCTACGGGCATAAGAGAAATCATCATAGCCGGTGAGAATGATGAATCTGCCGCATAGATCCTCATTCTGGGCGGCCTGAATGAAGTCCAGCCCATTCATCTGCGGCATATTGATATCCGTCATGACCAGGTCCGCCGTGTGCTGGCGCAGATCCTCCAGCGCTTCCTCGCCGCTTGAGGCGCCTGCAATCTCTTGAAACGGCAGGTCGAGCGCCTTCACCTTGCGCAGCAGCCCCCGCAGAATCGGTGCTTCATCTTCAACAATTAACAGCCTCATGTTGATTCCCCCTTTCTCGGGATGTACAAGGCAACGGTCGTCCCTTCCCCGAGCTCACTTGTAATCCTTAGCCCGTAGGCCTGCCCGAATCTGCTGATCATGCGTTCATGCACGTTCATGACGCCGATGCCGCCGGGCGTATCCGATTCTTGCGGCCTTATCTCGCCATCGAGCTTGCGTTGCAGCAGCTCGAGCTGCTCCGGCGTCATGCCGACGCCATTGTCGCGGATCTCGACGATGGCAAGCTCGTCTTCGAGCCATGCTTCAATATGCAGCACTCCGGTCTTGCTGCGCTTCGAGATGCCGTGAATGATTGCATTCTCGACAAGCGGCTGAATGATAAACCGCGGGCATTCCCGCAGGAGCAGCGCTTGATCGCGAACGATGATATCGTATTGCAGCCGTTCCTCCATGCGCACCTTGTAGATTTCCAAATAGCTGCGGATATGGGACAGCTCGTCCTTCAGCGTCGCGTGATTGCTTCGAGATAAGCTGTAGCGGATGGACTGTCCGAGCGCATAGAGCATCTTCGCAACGTCAGGGTCTTCGTTCTCTTCTGCCGCCATACGAATCGCTTCGAGCCCGTTATAGATGAAATGCGGATTGATCTGCGCCTGCAGCGCCAAGTAAGCCGCTTCCTTCTGCCTGAGTTGCGAAATATCGATCTTGCTCATCAGCTCGTCATTGTGCGCAATCATCGTATTATACGACGAGACGAGGAAGGCGATCTCATCGCTGCCGCGGTCTTCGTCGTAGCGCGTGAGCAGGTTCTTGCGCATATGCCGCCCAAGCTTCAGAATACGCTGAACAACCGTAGAGAAAGTGACGAAATACGCGCCGGATAGAATAATCAGCAGCGCTGCGATGACTAGCACATACCACCTCACGAGACTATTCGTGCGTTGGAAGAGCTCGTCCGTTGGCGTTAGCGCCATAATGGTCGCCGACATCTTCGGCACCTGGAACTTGTTCATCAGCAGCTCGCCGCTTGATGCTTCGAAGTACTGATACGGCCGCGGCATCTTGATCGAGGAGAAGATCTGCTCCCGATCGCCGTTTGTCAGCGGCATGGCGGGCTCTGAGACCGTGACCAGATTCGTGCCGAGCACGTTGCTCCTGTCCGTGACGTAGAAATAATGCGCATTCGCGCCGCTCGGATCATTCGAATGAAGCAGGCTGTTGACGAAATTGCGCTTGAGGCGAATCTCCAGAATGCCGATCTCCTGCGTGAAGTCTTCATTGTACAGCTTCTTATAATACGTCAGCTGCAGTGCGCCCGACTTCTTATCGGCGAGCTGCTGCAGCCAGTAGCCCTCGCCGAGCTTCAGTTTGTCCACCTCTGGCGCAATGGTGCTGGCGTTGTCAACGATGCTGGCGCCGAGGCTGAGCACCTTCGGGTTCATTTTGTAAACACGGATTCGGTCAATGTAAGTCGAACTATTCTTATAGAAGTTGAACAGCGGCACGAGATCCTTCAAATAGACATAGACCTGCTCGGACGCCGATGTGTAGCTGCCGGAGAGCAAGGTGCTAAGCGTGCGGTTCGTCTGGAACATGTCGTGAATCATCTCGATCTGGCTCAAATTCATCAGGAACGTGGAGCCAACCTGCTGAATAAGGTATTCGCGGTTCGTGGCGTAATCTTTCACGGCATTATTATGAAGCTGTTTATAATACAACGAGCCAATGAGCAGCGTCGGCAGCAAAATAATAACGACATAGCCGATGATCATCTTCTGTGCGAGCCCAACTCGGAATTGGCGGAACTTGCGAAACATCCGTTCACCTTCTTAGCTGTAAGCGATCTATCGTACCTCATTATAGAGTACTTTCCCGTGAATATACAGGGAAGGCTTTACGATGGAGTCAATGCGTGTTTGATTAAGTTTTTCTCATCATATTCTCAGAAACGAACAGGAGCGGCGAGTGCTCAAGGATTCCGTGCTCATTGAGAAATAGTGGGAGCTTTTGCTGTGTTATAGTGTTTCTAGGCAAGCGACATGAAAGCGAACACAAGCGGATCAGGCAGCCGATTCCTAACCTACAATTCTAGACATCAGGAGGAACTTACACATGACGACTACAACAACTAACAATAAACGTTTGAATGCAAAAATGATCGGGATCACATTGGGCGTATTCTTGGCGTTTGGCGGAAGCATGCTGGCAGCGCCGGGCACGACCCACGCGGCGACAGCTTCGAAGACATCAACAACGGCATCAGCAGCTTCCAAAGCTTCAGATGTAACCACAAGCGTGGTGGATAACATCATTGCAACAGGCGAACAATATTTAGGCGTGGATTATAAATTCGGTGCGAAATCCGGCATTACGAGCGCATTCGACTGCTCGTCGTTCATGCAATATATCTTTAAAGAGAACGGCATTGACCTGCCGCGTACGTCCAGACAACAGGCGCTGGTAGGCACGAAGGTAGCCAAGGCGGACCTGCAACCAGGTGACCTCGTGTTCACGGACACGAACAATGACGGCAAGATTAATCACGTAAGCCTCTACATGGGCGACGGTAAGCTGCTGCAGACGTATCGTGTCGGCGTCGGCGTGACGATTTCTGATTTTGAAGGAAGCGTCTGGGACCGTACATTCGTAACCGCTCGTCATGTTGTTGATACTGGCGGCGAAGGCGATACAGGTTCAGATACAGGCTCCGGTTCTGATGAGAATGTGAACGGGGATACGGGTACTGACACCGACAACGGATCGGATTCGAGCACAGACGCTGACGCAGCTGATCATGCTTCGTCTGATGCATCGAGCACAGGAAATCACAATACGGACAAGCATAGCTACGGCTATAATAGATAATGATTTGTTAATCATATGAACATTTGATAAAAGCAGTCGTATCCCAGTGCTTCCAAGGGGTGCGCCTGCTTTTTTATTTGGGGCGATTGGAGTATAATTTATTGGATAAACTATCAATCTAGTGAAATGTTTCAATAGGTTATTGTAATTCCGAGTATTCCGATGTATAATTCGGAATAACAAAACTAACTCGCATCAATTGAAGGGGCTGACAGCATGATTAGCAAGAAAAGAAGTTTATCCGTAGTAATTGTTTTGGCCGTATTAACACTCGTAATTAGCGCCTGCGGCGGAAATTCAGCGAACAATAATTCGTCTGCAAATTCGAATAAAGGCTCGAACGTAGCGAACACTGGCACTGCAAATAGCGGCGACGCAGCGACAGACGCTTCTCAGCCGAAAGACGGCGGCAACCTCATTATTGCAGTAGCTGCTGACCCTGATGTACTGAACCCAATCTATGCCGGTGACCGCGTTAGCTTGACGATTGACCAAGCGCTGTACGCACCGCTGTTCCAAATCAACAATGGCAAGAAGACATACTACTTGGCAGACAGCTTGACGCAATCTGCTGATAACCTCACTTATACACTGAAGCTGAAGAGCGGCCTGACTTGGCACGACGGCCAACCGTTGACTGCTGATGACGTTGTCTTCACTTTCGATAAAATTCTCGACAAGAACCAGAACAGCTTCTTCCGCGATTACCTCGTATTCGGCGATAAGCAAGTTGAGGTCAAGAAGGTTGACGACCTGACAGTAGAATTCAAGCTGCCGCAAGTTAACCCGGCTTTCGAAGCTACGCTGGTTCAGCTGACACCGATTCCTAAGCATATTTTCGACAAAGAAACAGATATTCAGAAGAGCACGAAGAACGCGGCGCCAGTTGGTTCCGGCCCGTTCAAGTTCAAAGAGTACAAAACAGGCGAGTATGTAACGCTTGAGCGCTTCGATAACTATTTCGAAGGCAAGCCGCACCTTGACTCCATCACTTACCGTATTGCGAAAGACACGAATGCTGCTAACCTTGCCCTTCAGAACGGCGAGATTAACGTGAAATACCTGGATCCGCAAGATGTTTCGACAATCCAAGGTACTGGCAAGTTCGATATCATGCCATACGCTGAAGGCCGTCTGTCCTACCTCGCGTTCAACGAGAACAGCGACATCGGCGTGCTGAAGAAGAAAGAAGTTCGTCAAGCGATCGGCTACGCACTGAACCGTGAAGAAGTTATCCAAGCTGCATATGCTTCCCCAGATTATGCAGATCCGGCTCATTCGATCCTGACACCGGACACACTGTACCACACGAATGATGTACCAACGTTTGATAATGACGTTGCGAAAGCCAAAGAACTGCTGCAACAAGCTGGCGTTAGCAACCTGAAGCTGCGTTTCATCGTAACAAGCGGCAATAAAGTACAAGAAGCAATCTCCCTGTACGTTCAACAGAAGCTGAAAGAAATCGGCATTGACGTTGAACTGCAAAGCTTGGATTCATCCGCATTCGGCGCGAAAGCTTACGATCCGAAAGCAACTGACTTCGATCTGTTTGTAGGCGGATATATTATGGGTTCTGACCCAGATGCATACAGCGTGTTGTTCACGACTAACGGCTCGTACAACTCCTTCCACTACGGAAATGCAGAAGCAGACGGCTTGTGGAAACAAGGCTCGACTGAAGCTGACACGACGAAGCGCGGTGACGTGTACAAGAAGATCCAAGAGATCATCGCTGGCGACGCTGCAATTTACCCAATCGGCTACACGAAGACAATCGTTGCTTTCGACAAGCAATTTGGCGGTGTAGATGAAGCGGTTCTGAAACCGGTAGTAATCTTCGAAGATCCGTCCAAACTGTACTTGAAATAAGAAAAAATACAAAAGATAAGCTGGGTAATACCAGCTTATTTTTTGCTACACAAAGCAGGGAGACTTCACGAATGAGACAACTCATCGCCAGACGGTTGCTGCAGACGATACCGATGCTCTTCTTCGTATCGATTGTCTGCTTTGCTATGATTAAGATGGCTCCGGGCGATCCGGTGCTTAACTTCGTTACGCCGAACATGCACGCAGATGATATCGAACGCGTCCGCCATAACCTCGGACTTGATCAGCCGGCGTATGTTCAATATTTTCACTGGCTGAAGGAATGCTTGACTGGCAACCTGGGGTATTCCCTTGTCAATCATAAGCCTGTGTTGGGCCAGATCTTAGAGCGTCTGCCTGCTACGGCAGGATTGGTAGGCGTTTCGATTGGTCTTGCGGTACTGCTTGCGATACCTCTTGGCCTACTTGCAGGCGCTTATCGGAACCGCTGGGTAGACAAGCTTGTCAATCTGCTCGCCTATATCGGGATTTCGGTGCCGCTATTCTGGGTAGGCATTCTATTTATGTATTTCTTCGCACTAAAGCTGGGCTGGCTGCCGAGTATGGGGATGCGCACGATTGGCAAAGATTCCGCGCTTGATATTATCAAGCATGGCATTCTGCCTTGCTCGGTTCTGACGATCAGCTTCTTGTCCAGCTATGTTCGTTATATTCGCTCCAGTGCGATTGGCCAGTTGAAAGAAGATTACGTTCAAATTCAATATGCGTTCGGCTCGAATCAAACTGCGATTCTGTTTCGGCATGTAACGAAGCATGTGCTGTTGCCTGTCATTACGCTTCTTGGATTGTCGATGGCTGAGCTTGTCGCCGGTGCGATCATTACAGAGACGGTATTCACTTGGCCGGGTATTGGCTCGCTTACTGTGACCGCTGCGAAGGGGATGGATTATCCGATCATTATGGGCGTTACATTATTCTCTTCCTTGATGCTCATGCTCGGGAATTTAGCCGCAGACCTGTTGTACAGCGTAGCCGATCCAAGAATCAAAATGACGAGGTGACCTCATGAATCGCAGCAAATGGAGAAATGTACGTAACGAGCTGTTGTCTAATAAATGGGGCATCGCAGCCGTCATTGTTCTCGTTATTTTCACGATAGGGGCGGTGCTTGCTTTTCTAGCTCCTTATGATCCCAATAAATTAAATGTTCTTGAACGTCTGCACAAGCCAAGCGCAGCACATTTGTTCGGTACGGACGATTATGGCCGTGATTACTTCTCACGGGCGCTCTACGGCGGCCGCGTGTCGCTGCTGGTTGGCTTTACATCCATGCTGCTCGCTACGACAATCGGTGTCATCGTTGGCATCGTGAGCGGTTACTTCGGCGGCTGGCTGGATAACTTGCTGATGCGTGCAGTCGAAGTGTTCATGTCGATCCCGTCGTTCCTGCTCTTGCTCTTGCTCAGCGTTTTATTAAAGCCGAGCGTAATCGGCATTGTTCTCATTATTTCTTTCTTAATGTGGATGAGCGTCGCTCGAATTATTAGAGCGGAGACGATGAGCGCCAAGGAACGGGAATTTGTGCTCTATGCTCGAGCTTCCGGCCAGAGCACGCTGGGCATCATTATCAAGCACATTCTGCCGAACCTGATGCCTGTTATTATTGTTGGTGCATCGAATACAATCGGCTCCGCTATTATGCTAGAGTCATCTCTGAGTTTCCTGGGCTTTGGGGTGCAGCTGCCAACGGCTACATGGGGCAGCATGCTGAACAATGCGCAGGGCTATATCGGACAGGCGCCATACATGGCGATCTTCCCAGGTTTATTTATTTTCTTGACGGTTCTGAGCTTCAACGTGCTCGGCGATATTCTTCGCATTGGTTTCGAGCCGAAGCTGAACCGGCGTTAAAGTGAAGCGGTGGACATAAAGGAGTGAACACAGATGGCAGAACGTCTCTTGTCCGTCGATAATTTGAAAGTATCGTTCTTTACCGCGGGTGGCGAGAATCAGGCGGTTCGCGGCGTAAGTTTTCATATTGATGCAGGCGAGACCGTCGGCATCGTTGGCGAATCCGGCAGCGGCAAAAGCGTCACGGCCAAAGCGCTCATGGCGCTGACGCCGCCGCCGGGCAAGATTGTCGCGGGCGATATCAAATTCCGCGGCGAGTCCGTGTCGCGTCTGTCGGATAAGGATTGGCGCAAGATTCGCGGCAATCAGATCGCGATGGTGTTCCAAGACCCGATGACGGCGCTCAATCCAGTGCAGAAGATCGGCAAGCAAATGGTGGAGGTTATTCGCCGCCACCGCGGTCTTAGCCAGAAGGAAGCGCTGCGTGAAGCGATCGAGATGCTACGCCAAGTCGGCATCACGGAGCCGGAGCGGCGCGTGAATCAGTATCCTCATGAGTTTAGCGGCGGCATGCGCCAGCGCGTTATGATCGCGATGGCGCTCTCGTGCCAGCCGGAGCTGCTCATTGCGGATGAGCCGACGACGGCGCTCGACGTGACGATTCAGGCGCAGATCTTGGAGCTGCTTGGACAGCTCAAGGAACGCTCCAATACTTCGATTGCGCTCATTACGCATGATCTTGGCGTAGTAGCTCAGGTGTGCAGCCGCGTCGTTGTTATGTACGGCGGCATGGTCATGGAGGAAGGCACGGTCGAGGATATCTTCTATCGTCCGAAGCATCCTTATACGAAGGGCTTGCTCCGCTCCCTGCCGAAACGGGAGAGCGGCTTCAAGGAACGGCTCGTTCCAATTGAAGGCACGCCTCCGAACTTGCTCGACCCGCCGCCAGGCTGCCCGTTCATGGATCGCTGCCCGAATGCGATGGCGACTTGCGCGGCGCTGCCTAAGGTAACGGAAGTATCGCCAAGCCACCGGTATATGTGCTGGTTAGCAGAAGGTGGAGAGGAGGCGCTAAGCAATGAGCGAGCATGAGTTGCTGGTTGATGTGCGCAATTTGAAGAAGCATTTTACGAAGGGCCGGGATATGTGGGGACGTTCGACGGATGTGCTGAAAGCCGTTGACGGCGTCAGCTTCCAGATCAAGCGCGGCGAGACATTCGGTCTCGTCGGAGAGTCCGGCAGCGGGAAGTCCACTGTCGGCCGCTGCCTGCTTCGGCTCTATGACTATACATCGGGTGAAGTGCACTTCGAAGGACAAAACTTGTCAGCATTAGGTGAGCGAGAGCTGAAACCGTTCCGCCGCCGCATTCAGTCGATATTCCAAGATCCGTACTCATCGCTCAATCCGGGGATGAACGTGCTTGAGCTCATCGGGGAACCAATGGACATTCACGGCTTGCAACGCGGCGAGGAGCGCAAGGAATTCGTCGCTTCTCTGCTTGAGCGAGTGGGCTTGAAGCGCGAGCATCTGTACCGCTTCCCGCATGAGTTCAGCGGCGGTCAGCGGCAGCGGATCAGCATTGCGCGGGCATTGTCCGTTCGTCCCGATTTCGTCGTCTGCGACGAGCCGATCTCGGCGCTCGACGTATCCGTGCAGGCGCAGGTTATTAACATGCTTGAGGACTTGCAGAGCGAGTTCGGTCTGACCTATCTGTTTATCGCCCATGACTTGTCGATGGTGCGTCATATCTCCGACCGTATCGGCGTTATGAATGGCGGCCGCCTCGTCGAGGTAGCGCCAAGCGATGAGCTGTACGATAATCCGCTTCACCCGTATACGAAGGCGCTATTGTCCTCGATCCCTGTACCGGATCCTCACGTTGTGAGCGAACGCATAGAATGGGTTAGAGAAGCAGGCGCGACGATTCCGGACTTGCGCGAAGTGAGCCCGGGGCATTTTGTAGCCTTGGAATAGGAGGGACTAGGACGATGACGGAAGTGAAAGAACGTGTAAAGCTGTCCCAATGGGATGCAATGTTGTTGGAATCTCTGCGCGTGCTCGGCTGGTCGGATGACGAGATCATCGAGCGGACGAACCAAGGCGAGCTGCCGAAGGAAGACACGAGCATCTATCAGTTCAATTATGAGGAGCTGGCGGCATTCGCGACTCGTGAACCTGCTACGTTCGAGGCAGCAGTGCGCACAGGCTATCAGATCAAGTACAATACGATCCGCGGCATACGCAGCTGGATTAACATCGCGTACAAGCTGGAGCCGGAGCTCGTGCTTGATGCGGGCAATGAATCGGTCGTCGCGGAGCTGACGCTGGCGCAGAAGGAACGCGTCGCGTCCGTCTTGTCGCATGGCTGGGTTATTGTTGGCGAGCACGCCGGCGCGGCTGAGGAAGCTTCGCGTTATGTAATTGTGCCGCAGGCTTAAGTGTAGATCAAAGTGATAAAGCGTCCCTACTGGGGCGCTTTTTGCTTTGTTTAGCGGAGATATGGCGACCTCTCGCATGAGGCGAATGAGATAACAAATCAAACCGGCACATGTAACGGAACCAAGAGGCCTTATTCGCTCCCAATCCGCTTGATTCAACGTTTAACGGAACTCAGGGGTGCTATTGAGGGCAAAATGAAGCGAAGTCGGCGGGTTTGAGCACTATAGGGCCACTGAGATCCGTTAGCGCAATTAGGATGCGATATATCGCCAAATAAGCTTCCTACGTTCCGCTAGCGTTCCGTTGGCGCTCCCGAGTTAGTCTCAGTCCCTCTTCCGCGCCGCTCCCTCGCGGAACATCGTCGGCGTGACGCCCTCGGCGAGCCGGAATCGCTCGATGAAGTAGCTTGGCTGCGAGAAGCCGACCTCGAGCGCGATTTGCTTGACTGGTTTCGCGGTTGCCATGAGCATCTGCTTGGACAGCTCGATGCGCTGATTATTCAAATAGACTAGCGGCGGAACGCCCATCACTTCGTGAAAAGTCCGGCTGAAGTAAGCCGGGCTTATTTCGCATAGGTCCGCAAGCTTCTGCAAGGGCAGGCTGCTGGCGCAGTTCATGCGCATATATTCGGCTGCGCGCCGGATGCTTTGCGATAAGCCTCGCTCTGCGGAGGCGTTCAGATCGGAGGAGTGGAGCAGCAACTCCAGCATAAGCTCATACAGCAGTGCCGCTTGTTTCGGAACGTGCCTGGCATCATTCAGCCTCGCGGTTGTCCATAGCTCCTGCACAAGCGCCAATACCCGATTATTATCTGCATAAGAGAACGCCCATACCTCTCGCATTGCTTTGTCCCCAAGCAAGCTGCTCATGCCCTCGCCAGCAACGTAGATCCACCATACTTCCCACGGATCATCCGCATTCGTGCCGAAGTACTGCGGGTGGTCGCCATAGAGAAAGCCCATTCCGGCCTTCAGCTCGACCGTACCTTGCTCGGTCCGCATCCAGCCCGTGCCTTTCACAATAAAATGAATGTTATAAAAGCCAGGCTTATAAGTTGTGCCGTTTACGTAATGCTCGGGCTCGTCATGGATATGCCCAATGCCAAGCGGGAAGCCAGGGAAACGGTCGAACTCCGGATGTGCGCTAAAAATGGCATCATACATTGTTAAATTCCCCTATCGCAAAATATTGATATCGTTCGCAAAATCGAGATATCCTCTTCCTATTATCAATAGTATATATTGAGCTTATGGGAAACGAAATAGCAAAATCGACATATTCATCAACTTTACTCATGAAGAAAGGGGAAGTGAGCAATGGAATATACGACATTTGGCAGGACGGGTCTTCGCGTCTCCAAGCTTGGCCTCGGAGGGGCGCCGATCGGCGGCGATTTTCGGGATATTGATGAAGCGGAGATCGAACGGGTCGTGCACGAGTCGCTTGACCTCGGCATTAACTTCATCGACACGGCGCCGCTTTACGGATTCGGCAAGTCAGAAGAGAGAATTGGCAAGGCACTCACAGGTGGACGCCGGGACAAAGTGGTGTTGGCGACCAAAGCGGTCCGGTATGATTTTGCCTACGATTTTGACAACGTGATCCGTTCGGCTGAAGAAAGTTTAAAGCGCTTGCAAACCGATTACGTTGATCTGATGCAGCTGCATGATGTGGAGAAACAGCCGTACGAGCTCATTATTAATGAGGCGATTCCGGCGCTGCTGAAGCTGAAGGAACAGGGGAAAATCCGCTTCCTCGGCGTTACCACCCGCGATTTGCCGCTCCTCCAGCGGTATATGGAGACAGGCGCTTTCGATGCGATCCAGTTCTATGCTCGCTATATGCTGCTCGACTATTCGGCGGCGAAAGAGATTATTCCGCTGGCGAGGGCGAACGATATCGCCATTATTAACGGCAGCGTGCTCGGCATGGGGCTGCTCGCCGAGTCGCCGGCCAAGTTCCTCGGCGAGGATATGCGTACCGAGGCGGCTAGACGGATGGAGAAGCTGGCGTTCCTGCGCCGCTCCGAGCCCAAAGGTCTGATCGAGCCGGGCATGCGCTTCAGCCTGCAGAACCCGGACATCCACGTGACGCTGACGGGCACGGCTTCCAGCCGATCGCTGCGGGCGAACGCTTCTTACTGTGACGGCGTGGGACTCGCGCCGGAGGATCACGAGCGGGTACTGACTCTTTTTGCGGACACTCCGTCCTTATTTGCTTAATCCACAACACCTATTCATAAAGGAGCGATTGAAACGATGGCCTATATCGTACACAACACACATTCCATCAGCGACGAACTACTCGAAGAACTGAAGCTTGTCAGCGTCAGCACCGCATCTCACACGCTTGTAGAGATGGGCTACCGAAACGCATATATGCAGGGCATTATGCCGCTAAGTTTCCCAGAGGGTCAACAAAGCGCCGTTGGCCGCGCGGTTACGCTGAGGTTCATTCCGCTGCGCGAAGACCTCGTGAAGCAGCAGTACGATACACTGCCGGAGTCGCCGCACCGGACCGCATTGGAATCAATCACTCCGAACGATATTCTCGTTATTGATACGGGAAGTCATATGGAAACTGGCGTCATCGGGGATATTTTTACCCGTCGTCTGCGCTACTTGGGCGGTCAGGCAATTGTCGTTGATGGCTGTATCCGTGATCTTCAGCGCGTGAAGCAGGTTGATTTCCCTGTGCTGGCTAGAGGCGTGCATGGCGGCGCGATTCCTCGTTCGCTCATGTCCGTCGGCTTCAATGAGCCGATTCGCTGCGGCGGCGTGGCTGTTATGCCAGGCGATATCATTCTCGTTGACCGTGACGGCGCGGTCGCGATTCCGCCGCAATGCGTGGAGGAGATTGTGAAGATTGCTAGAGCGCATGACGAGCTGGAAGAGCGCTGGATCAAGATGAAGCTGGATGAAGGCGCATCGCTGCATACGCACTATCCCCCGAATGCGGAGGCACGAGTCGAATTCGAGAACTGGAAGAAGGAGAATGGCTATGCTTAAGCTGAACGCTAATCTTGCTTTCTACGAACCGCCAAGATGGGCGATTCTTGAACGTCAGCTGATCGCGCTGATGAATGAAGCTGTGGAGCCTTTGCTCGAGCGGTATATCCGGCCGGATGGCACGATTCTCTGGCCGCCTGCGGAGAACCATACCGGCATCGACGCATTGGATGATATGTATGAAAGTTTCTTCAATTGGCCGTTATTTTACGTGCTGGGCGGTCATGAGAAGTTCAAGGATTTGTCCAAGAAGGAATTCGACGCGATTACCGCACAGTTCGCTCGTTATGACTCGGGCACCGGTCACAAAATGGTCGAGAAAGAGTACGAGCAAGGCTATGACTGGTTCCATCAAGGCGAAGGGTACACGATGTTCTATCATATGGGGCTGATGGATCCGAGCGATGAGACCATCCGGGAGCGCGCGCTGCGTTATGCCGGACTCTTCCTCAATGAAGATCCGGAGGCCGTCAATTATGACGAAGAGCACAAGATCATCCCGTATCCGCACTCCGGCAGCAAGGGGGCGACGGATCGCAACTTCAAGGTGCACTTCAGCGGCTGGCACTACCTCGATTGGATGCGGCATTACGGGATGCATTTTCAAGATGTGCCTGGCGTCAATTCGTTGGAAGACTTGAAGCAAGAGGCAGGAGCGCTAGCCATGGGCAAAGCCATTGTCGACCGCTGCTCGCAAGGCGATATTCCGCTCAATCTGCTGGCGACCAGCATGGTGACGAACGCCTATCTGCATACGGGCGATGCCAAGTATAAGGATTGGGTCAAAAGCTATGTCGATGCCTGGATCGACCGTTCGAAGCAAAATGGCGGTCTGATTCCGGACAACATCGGACTGAACGGCATTATCGGCGAACACAACGGTGGCAAATGGTACGGTGGCTGGTACGGTTGGACTTGGCCGCACGGATGGGTGAGCATCGGTCAAGGCGTCGGTGTCGCCACGCAGAATGCGCTGCTTCTGGAGCGCGATCCGGCTTACGTGGAGTTCCTTCGCTCGCAGCTTGTAATCATGAACGAGAGGCGATCGTTCGGGATGGCACGCGGTACTTGCCTAATAAATTCGGCTCCCCCGGTTGGTATGGTTACGATACGTCAAACATTCTTGTGGAGGATGACGGCAAGACGGTCATTTGGAAGGATCATGCGTTTGAATTCACGACGATCGAACCGTTCTATCCGACGCATCTATGGTACATATCGATGGAGGAGGCGGACTACGAGCTGCTGAAGTCGCTGCGCAACTATGCGAAGAAGGACTGGGATCATATCAAGTATTACCGCAACAAGGATCAGGCTGGGCATGATTACGGCTGGGTTGCATATTTGAATGGGGAATTTGCGGACTATCCGGAGCAAATCCTGAACTACAACCTCTCTCAGGTGTATCATCGCATCAACTTCATGAGGACGGATACGGAAGACCCTGCCGGCTATCGGGATGATTACTTGCAAATCCGCAACACCGTTACGCTTGAGGGGCTCCTGCAGCTGACGCTTGGCGCTCCGTCGCCGCTCTACAATGGCGGTCTGCTGATGGCGCGGCTGCGTTACTTCGATGCGGATGCACGGCGTCCGGGTCTGCCCGCCGATGTGGCGGCGCTTGTGGAGAATCTGGAAGCGGACCGGACGGTCGTTAAGCTCGTTAATCTTCATCCGACGCGGACGCGCAGCGTGGTTGTGCAGGCCGGTGCGTTCGGCGAGCATCAATTTACGTCGGTCACGTACACGGTGTTCGGGGCTTCCGTCAAGGACGGCAGCAAGCTCAACGCTTCGACGACGATGGAGAAGCTGCCGGATGGCTTGTACAATCCAGCAGCAAGCCAGGAATCGGCTGCAGTGAATGATAAATGGCTGCTCGTGCAGCTGGCTCCGGGCTGCCATACGACGCTTGATCTCGGCATGAAACGATTCGCGAATGAGCCTTCCTATCAGGAACCTTGGGAGGCATTATAACGACGATGAAGCGCAATATCGAGCGGTTCATGTGGGTATCGGCGCTAAAGCCGGGGATGGAAGAGGCATTCGTTCAGAAGCTGAAGGAGCAACGCGAGCAATTGCAGAGCAGCTTGGAAGAGCATGGCGTGCTGGTGTGCAGCGTGTTCCGCGAAGGCAGCTATCTGTTCACGTATTTAGAGCAGGCGGCGGGAGAATCGGAGCGGCGAGTGCGAGTGGACAGCATTTGGAATGAGGGGCTGACTCCACTCCTGCAAGCTTGGCCAACTCTTGACGGTGGGACTGCACGAACATACGAGATACGCATGAATGATATCTTCCACGACGATTGCGAGATGGATGATGTGCCTTGGCGGCGTCCGGGCTATAGGGCGGAACAGCGAGTAGGGAGCTTGGCGAGATTGAAGCCTGACATGTACAGCAGCTATGTCTTCTTGCACTACCAGCTTCAGGAAGAGAAGCCGCGGCTGTTCAACAAGTATTATACGATCGGCAGCTTCGGTGACTATATTTTTTCCTACCAAGAGCTCCCAGCAGTCGTAGAACCGCCTCGAATCGGACAAATTTCGACAAAAAATTCACCGGCAAATTGGGGCGAAACCATGGAGCCGCATTTCGAGCCCTGGACGATAAAGCTAGACGCAGAGCGGCTTTGGTGCGTGTTGGAGGAGCTGTTTCACTTCGAGAGCAGCAGGTGAATGGACGAAAGAGAGGACTATCGTAGGGGTAAAGCTTGATGTACAATAGCGATATAACCTACTATGATGGCGAGTTGTGTCGAATTATGAAGAATGCTGCTCCGAAAAGCGATCCTGTGCTGGAGGCGATTTTCTCCGTACTGCGCTGGATCTTCCTGCTGACAGCCGCTTGGATCTACTTCGAGTATTATCAATCGCCGCAGACGCAAGGCAGATTCGTGCTGCTGTTATGCGGGGGCGGCGCTTATATGGCATTAACGCAGGTGATTATCTCCAAAGGCAATTTGGAGAGCAAAGCCTTTTATATGATTACGCGGCTAGGCGTCATCTTCGACGTCATCGCCTTAACGGCGCTGCTCGCGCTGACTGGCGGGGCGGGCAGTCCGATGTTCCCGATCTCTTATTTTATTATTTTGCATGCGTCGGTATATTGGGGTCTGCGAGGCGGAGTCATTGCCTCCTTCATTCTTGGCGCGTGTTATACAGTTGTACTGCTTGGCGGCAGCGCGGGTTCCATGCATGCTCATGAAGCTGATGTAACCATGAATTTCGTCTGTTTGTTGCTTGTGGGCGTGGGCGGCGGTATCGTTGTTGCGCGAGGGCGCAAGCATCTAGGTGAGAAGAGCCGTTTCGAGCAGATGGCGAAGCATGACTATTTAACAGGGCTAAGGAATCAGCGAATGTTTCAATCGAAGCTGAAGGAGCTGGTTCATAGCGGCGGAGAGCTCACCTTGGTGATCGGGGATATCGACTGGTTTAAATCGGTTAACGACCGCTATGGCCATCTTGTCGGCGATCAGGTGCTGCGGGAGGTTTCAGCCATGCTGGGTCGTGCATTCAATGCGGAGCACGGCGGCAAGGCGTACCGCTACGGCGGCGAAGAGTTTGCCATTACGATGAGAACCGGCAGCCGGGAAGAAGTGCGGGAGCGGCTGTTGTCGTTCCAGGAGGCACTCTCGAAGTTGACGTTCACGGCGGAAGAGGGGGAGAGCTTCCAGGTGACGATGAGCTTCGGGTTCGCGGTGTTCGATAATCATACAGTGGCTGCCCTGATCAAGGAAGCCGACGAATCGCTCTACGAGGCGAAGCGGCAGGGGCGCAATTGCGTCATTTGTTTGAGGTCTGTTGTTTAAGAGTTGAGATCCGCGGCTGGTGTAGGCTGCGGATTTTTTATGTGCTTGTGTGGTCGCTGAGCGTGGTCGTTGCCCGCAATTCCCCGCTCTGGAACCCACGCACGCACGCCCCTACGCGCACTCGCCCCCCAAACCTATTCACGCACTCACGCACCTTCGCGCACTCGCACCACCAACCTACCCATGCACTCACGCACCTTCGTGCACTCGGAGGCTAACGGAACGTAAAGACCTTATTGCCGCGAAAATAGCCGCTGCGGAGCGCTAACGGACTCAGGAGCGCTTATTCCGACAGAATGAAGCTAAATCGCATCAGATATCGGGAAATAGCGCTGCTCAGTTCCGTTAGATGTCGTGCGACGGTCATTTCGGCACAATAACGATTCCTGAGTCCGTTAGCGTAGCCAAGCAACGCACGCATGCGCGCAAAAAAGCCCACAACCATCATAGGTGTGGGCTTGCTGCGCATACTATGCTGCTTCATTCATCGGCACGGATTGCCGGTCGAAGCGGTTAAACATGACGTTGTAGATGAACGCGGATGCGATCGCGAGCAGTGCGAGCAGAGCGAACGTCCACGGGAAGCCGATCCAGCTGGTCAGCGGAATGGTCAGAGGCGCAATGGTGCGTCCGACCGTATAACGCAGACTCGCTGCGGCAAAATATTGCCCCCGCATATGCTCGGGCGCCATCCGTGAAACAAACGCTTGCTGCGGTCCTGCCGACATCAGCTCAGCAACGGTGAAGACCGCGATTGCCAGCGTGAAGCCCCAGAACGAGGACATCAAGCCGAACATATAGATGCCGGCTGCATAGAGCACAGCGCCGCCGATGAAGACATAACGGTCGCGGAAGGTTGTCATCCACTTCGTAATGATGACGGTGAACAGGGCGACGAACAGTCCGTTCTCCGAGACGATGATGCCGAAGAGCTGCTGGCCAGTCACTTGCAGATTCCAGTCGCCGAACGAGAATATCGTGGACAGCTGCACTGTTTCCTTCAGGAAGACCGGGAACAGCAGGTCAAGCTGCATGAATGTTTGCGACAGCAGGATGCCGGCGATTGTGAACAGCAAGAACACGCGGTCTGTTGCAATAACGCGGTAATCGCGCAGCTGCGTGCCGATGGCTTTATACCACGGCTGGCCTTCCTTGGCCCGCGTGCGTTCCGCCACTTGTGCGGGACGCGTCTCGTGGAGTCGTGCGTTCATGACCATCGCGAGCGTCGCGCATATAACCGCTGCTGCTGCCAGCACCGGATACGGATTATCCGTATAGGTGAGCGAACCAATTAGCGGACCAACTACAACGGCGACATTAGCCGCGGTGTAGAAGATGGCGAAGACGCTTGCTTGATGCTTCTCATCGACGACGTCGGAGACCATCGCTTGACTGGCTGGCCAGTAGATGGCGCCGAAGAAGCTTGCCATCGTGAAGCCGATGAAACCGAGAGACGGCATTGATAAGAGCGGTGACGCGGCAAGAGCGAAGAGGCCGTAGCCGAAGGCTTGTCCGAACGCGGCGAGTACCATCATACGCTTGCGGCCGAATCGATCTGCGCAGTAGCCGCCAAGCAGATTGGCGAAGACGCTCATCAGCTGCGATATAACAAGCAAAGTGCCGGTCCAGCCTTTGCCGAATTGATCGGAGAAATAAATCGACAAGAACGGAAAGAAGGTCCAGAAGATGACGTTGAACGCCGCTTCACCGCCGAGGCGGATTTTTAAGTTTAAATCCCAATCTTTGATTTTCATGTGTGCCCTATCTTTCTAGTTGTAGATGCTTTAAAGTGCTGTACCATCATACTACCAATGCGACAGAGGAGACAAGGAGCGGGAGAGCGTACATTTTGGAAAATGAATAGGGGATAAAGTGCTTTCTCCAAATCGGCTCTGCTATAATGGAAGGAACAATCAACTTACTTAGAACTGATGCGCGAGGTGTCCATGTCCACCGATACGTCTTATACGACAGAAGAAATAGCGAAGCTGCTAAAAATATCGAAGCTCACCGTATACGATCTCATCAAGAAAGGCGAGCTGCCCTCATACCGCGTCGGCAAACAGATCCGCGTCGATGCGTCGGATATTGAAGCCTATAAGCTGCGTGCAAAAGGGATAGCCGCAGCGCCGCAGCAGCAACATCAACTTCAGCAGCAACCGCAACAGGAGCGGGGGGCAACGACGATCTTGCAGACATCGCATGCAGCATCGACCGAGAGACCGCTTGTCATTACCGGCCACGATGTGAGCCTCGACATCCTGAGCAAGCATATCGAGAAGCAGCTGCCGGGGATGCGTCCGCTGCGTTCGTTCGTTGGTAGCATGGACAGCCTGATCTCCATGTACAAAGGCGAATCCGACATCGTCAGCACGCATCTGCTTGATGGCGATACGAATACATACAATCTGCCGTACATTCGTCGGCTGCTCGTCGGTCTGCCGATCGTCGTCGTCCATCTGCTGACGCGATCCGCCGGTTTCTATGTGCGGCAGGGCAACCCGAAGCATCTGCAGAGCTGGGACGATCTTCGCCAGCCGGGGCTGAAGCTGGTGAACCGCGAGCAAGGCTCGGGCGCGCGCGTCCTACTCGACGAGCAGCTGCGGCTGCACGGCATCGCAGCCGGAAGCCTGCTCGGCTACGCCGATGTCGAGCATAGCCATCTCGCCGTCGCAGGCAAGATCGCCGCCAATATCGCCGATGTCGGCATCGGCATCCAGAAGGCAGCGAACATCGTCGGCGGGATTGACTTCATTCCGCTCATCGAGGAGCGATACGATCTTGTCATGTTGAAGCGACCGGATAATATGAAGTGGATCGAGACGGTGCTTCATACTATCCAATCGGAGGCATTCAAGAGCGAGCTGCGCACGATTCAAGGCTACGACCTGTCCGAGACAGGCCGTGTGCTGCTGGACACATAGCCGGCGCGAGCCGGAGACAAACAATGCCCTTCGCAAGCTGCGGTCAAGTACCGCGCGCGAAGGGCATTCTCCATATTCTTTCGTTATTTATTATTCTTTCGTTATTCGATTCACCGCGAGCAGCATGATGAACGACAGCAGCACCATGGAGCCGGCCCAAGCCCAAGCGAGCTTCATGCTTCCGCCGTCCATCGCGACGTAGATCGCTGTCGGAATCGTCTGCGTTCGGCCGGGAATATTGCCCGCAATCATCAGCGTCGCACCGAATTCGCCAAGTCCTCTTGCAAATCCAAGAATGTAGCCGGTTGTTACCGAACGGAAGGCGAGCGGGAACGTGATGTAGCGGAACACCTGCCATTCCGAAGCACCGTAAACTCTTGCCGCATTTTCCAGTGAAGGGTCTATTCCCTCGAAGCCGGCTTTCATTGTACGATAAGCAAGCGGGAAGGCGACCACGACTGCTGCAATAACAGCCGATTGCCATGTGAAAATAATCGGACCGCCGAACAGCGATTCATACAGCTTCCCAAGCCAGCTTCTGCGCCCAAGCGCAACGAGCAGCAGGAAACCGATGACCGTCGGCGGCAGCACGAGCGGGAGCATAAGGAGCGCATCGACGATGCTCCGGCCGATGAAACGAGCTTTGGCCATCCGCCACGCGATGATGGAGGCGAGCAGCAGCATAACGATGCTCGCAATGAGCGATATTTGAATCGAGAGCTGTATCGGTTCAAAGAACGTAGGCCAGTCCATGAATGATCATCCTAGGAAATAGATTATGACAGTTTGAAGCCGTACTTTGCGAATACTGCATCCGCATCGCTAGATTGCAAATACTCGTAGAAGTCAGCGGCTTCCTTGGCATGTTTTGTTTCTGCGACGATGCCTGCAGGGTAGACGATTGGTTGATGCAACGCAGGATTATCGTCAATAGCGATCTTTACTTTCTTGGAAGTGAGTGCGTCTGTCTTATATACAAAGCCTGCGTCGGCATTGCCGGTTTCGACATATGTGAGCACTTGACGAACATCTTTGCCGTAGACCACTTTAGACTCAAGCGAATCCCAAAGTTTCATCGTACTGAACATATCCTTCGCGTATTGCCCGGCTGGGACGGTCTGCGGCTCGCCAATCGCAATCGTTCTGACTGTGGAAGTCGTCAGCTGATCTATAGAAGTGAATGTGCTGCTAGAGTCAGCCGGCACAATCATAACCAGTTCATTATACAGCAGAGCTGTACGCTTGCTAATGAGTTTCTCATCGACTAGAGCATCCATCTGCTTGCTTCCTGCCGAGATGAACAGGTCAGCCGGGGCTCCTTGCTCGATCTGTTTCTGCAATGTGCCGGACGCGCCGAAGTTGAATTTGAGATCGATCTTCGGATGGCTGGCTTCATAGCTGCTCTCAATTTCTGTGAGGCTATCTTTCAGACTGGCTGCGGCGGAGACGGTCAGCTCGACTTTCTTGGAAGAACCGGACGACTGACACGCGGAGAGCGCTATAATCATGAGGAGTATTGTCGGAACAAGTATGACAAGAGCAGGGCGTTTCATTAAAGAAGTCACTCCATTCAATCTAGTAATTATGTAATGTATCGTAACATAGATCACTAGCATTTTGAATGGTTTATTTTATAATTAGTATGGTTTGGTTATGTTTGATTATATTTAGTATTTGATAAGAGGTGCATCCGAGTGCTTTTGCGCAGAACAAAGCTATATTTAATGATTGCGATCGGCATGTTTATGCTCGCATCGCTTACCGTAACCGTCGATCAGCTGCTCGTCTTCAAGAAAGCGGTCGCCGTTGCTTCGCCTGGCTCAGCGGATGAGGTGAAAATTCCGGTGCTTTGCTACCATTCCATAACGAACGCGAAGACAGGTGAATATATCGTCAGCACGGCAGAATTCCAGGCACAGGTGAAGTCGCTTCACGAGCATGGCTACCGAAGCATCAGTTTGGAGCAATTCGACCAGCTCATGAAGGGCAAGCTGAAGAATGACGGCAAGATGGTGCTCATCACGTTCGACGACGGCTATCAAGACAACTTCACGAATGCTTATCCGATTCTAAGCAAATACGGGTTCACAGCGACGGAGTTCCTCGTTACAAGCTGGGTTGGCGGGGGAAGTTATATGAACTGGAATGAAGCGGGGGAGCTGTACCGTGCGGGTTGGGACATCATGTCTCATACGCGGACGCATCCTTACTTGCCGCTTCATAAGGCGGAGGGACAGCGCGAAGAAATTGCCGGTTCCAAGCAAGACCTTGAGAAGCATCTGCCGGTACCTGCGAATGTCATTGCGTATCCGTACGGACTGCGCAGTGCAGAGACAGTAGATATTGTGGCTGAAAGCGGCTATACGTATGCATTCACGTTCGATGACGGCATGACGACTTCGTCGCAAAATCCATTACTTTTGAAACGTCTCTTCATTAAAGGCGAGATGAACTTGCAGGCGTTCGAGCGGAAAATGGAGTATTAGGGGCTGGCATACGGCCGATATTCATGCTGAGAGTACGAATTCTGCACTCTCAGCTCTCCCCGATCTGCTTGCCATCGAAGAATTGGCCGTCCTGCAGCTTGTCCACGAACTGCTGCAGCCATTCGTAATAGCGGACCGCATGGCGCAGCTTATGCAAGTCCTGCAAGCATAGCTTCCGCTCCTCTTCGCTCGTCTCGAGCGCAAGAATTGTCTCCGACAATGGCTCGATGACAGGCTCAATCGCGGCTTTCATCACATCAATTTCTCGCTGCAGCTTCGAGGCAAAGAACAGCTGGAACGCTTTGAAGAAGTCGGTTTCCGCCGCGTATAAGTCTTTGCGGTCGGCTTTCTCTTCGAGTTTGGACACCATCTTGGAATCCATTAGCGAGCGGACGGCATAGCTCATGTTGCTCTTGCTCATATTCATGCTTGCCTGCATATCGTCGAGCGTCATCGGACGATCCTCGAAGAACAGGATGCCGTATAATTGACCGAATGAATAATTAACGCCATATAAGTCCATCGTTTGAGCAATCGCATCAATGACCTTCGCCCGGATTTCCTCGCGCTTCGAGCTCGGTTCTTTCATTTTCCCCGATGTCGCTTTCTTCATCTTTTACCGCCCTTCACGAAACCACCGTTCAATTAAGTCGAATTATACCAAACTGGCGAGCAGAATGGGAATGACTACGTTCTATTCGTTCAATTAATATTGAATACTTATGATTATCACTCTATATTTGGCTATTTAACTCACAAATTAAAAATATATTGAACGTTTAACACTCCTTATCGTATAGTTAGTGAAAAGAGGAGGGAAATGGTGTGGCGAATTTAATAGCAGCAGGTGTGACCTATCCCATTAAGGCGATCCTGTTCGATAAGGACGGAACGCTCATCGATTTCATCCATACATGGGGCAAGTGGAGTGAGCATATGCTTGCCGAGTTCGCGAATCAACTGAAGGCGCGGGAGCTTCCGCCGATGAACGTGGATATCGCGTCTCTGTGGGGCACGCGCCATGAGGGCAGCGCTATCGTCGATTACGACCGGAACGGTCCGCTCGCGATGGGCACGATTGAAGACTTGGTTGCCATCCTGGCCTGGCAGGGCTACCAGGCAGGGATGTCTTGGGCAGAGGCGAAGATGGCTGTGCAGCATTGCAGACAGCACGCGGATCAGCAGCTGGACGCGGTCCGTTCGGCGCAAGCATTGCCTGGTGTAGTAGAGTTTCTATCGCTATGCCGCGAGCAAGGGCTGAAGCTTGCGGTCGTGACCGCCGATGAGACGGCTGCTGCCGTGAAGCATCTGGAATGGCTCGGGTTGACCACGTATTTCGATGCCATTATCGGCACGGATCTAGTGGAGCGAGGCAAGCCATTCCCCGATATGGTAGAGCTAGCTTGCCGAGAGCTTGATATTCAGCCTTCGGAAGCGGCGGTCATCGGCGATACGAATGGCGATATGCGCATGGCTAGCCTTGCCGGGGCGACGGTTGCGATCGGCATCGCTCCAGAGAGCGGGGCTGCTGCGTCCAAGCTGCCTGATGCAGATGCCATCATTATTTCCTACGAAGAGCTTGGGTTCGCTCATGGCACAGATGAAAGGTGAGACGGCGATGGGCTGGATACTGCTAGCGATTGCGATTGCACTTGAATTGTCGGGCACGATCTCTATGAAGCTGTCGGCTAGCTTTACGAAGTTGGTGCCCTCCATACTTATGTTTGTCTGCTATGCCGCGAGTTTCACGCTCATTAACTATGCGCTCGGCTATTTGCAAGTAAGTGTCGTGTACGCGGTATGGTCGGGTGTCGGCATCGTGCTGATTACGCTCGCAGGCTTTTTTATTTTTAATGAACGGCTGCCGATGTCTTCGCTTCTATGGATCGGTGTCATTCTGGTCGGAGTAATCGGACTCAAAGTTACAAGCAGCGGAGGGGGATAAGCAGGTGGAAGGAAGAGACGAGAAGCTGCTCTTATCGTTCCAGGTCATCACGGATACGCATATTGTGGCGGACATGGAGCACGAGCATAATCGGAATTTGGACCGTGCGCTGAAGGACATCAAGGCGATGGCGCCGGAGAGCTGCGGCATTATGCATTCCGGTGACGTGACGGATAACGGCGAGCAGGTGGAGTATGAGACGTTTCGGCAGATATGGCAGAGCAATGAGGAAGGGCTGCCTCCACTGTACGTGACGAGCGGCAACCATGATATCTGCGATGATTGGGAGCGATGCATTCCTCTCTTCATGTCTCAGACAGGGATGACAGGAATGTACCATGACCATTGGGTCGGCGGGTATCATTTTATTTTTCTCGGGACAGAAGAGGGCATTGGCCTGTACTGCACACTGTCGGAGGAGCAGCTGTCTTGGCTGGACACCAAGCTCGGTGAAGAGGCTGCACCGGATAAGCCTGTGTTCGTCTTCCTGCACCAACCGCTCAAAAATACAGTAGCTGGCTCCTTGGAAGCACAGAATTGGTATGGCGTAACACAGGATGAGGAGCTCAAAGCGGTGCTGGCGAAGCATCGGCAGGCGATCATGTTCACCGGACATACGCACTGGGAACTTGATGCACCGCATACGTATTTCGATGGCGGCGGCAAACTTCCGGCGATGTTCAATGCAGCTTCGGTTGCTTACTTATGGACAGACGAGGACGAGCATAAAGACGGCAGCCAGGGCTTCTATGTCGAGGTGTACGCAGACCGTGTGTTGGTGAGAGGAAGAGACTTCGAACGCGGTGAATGGGTGGAGAGTGCGCAGTTTGAAGTGAAATATGGAGTGTGAAGATTAAAAGAAACAGAGAAAGAGACGCCTTGAAGGGCGTCTTTTTTTGTTTGGAATTGAGAGGGCTTAGTCGGCGTGGAAGAGTAGCAGATGCTACCCCCTAAGATGAAAAAATAGAAATGTAATAACTCTCCCTAATGTGGTACATTCAGGAATCTGGATATCCTGGGGAGGGTGAAATTTCGGTGTATAAGAAGCTGTTGCAAAGTTTGTTTTGTTTGATTCTGATTGTGGTAGTATCAGCGCCATCGCTGTCGGCTGCGGGCAAGACGGTGAAGGTTAAAGTGACGTTAGTCAGCGCCTCGATGGTTTCGAACAACCATGTAGGCAATGAATGGTGGAGCGGCGGCTACGTGAATGGCAAGGAGCTTGGCGTAAGTCGATCCGTCACTCTGAACATTAGCGCTTCCGGCTCCGTTAACCTTAAAGCAGAGGCTCAGGAACAAGATAAGTATCCGGATAACGGCGCTGCTGCTACATCAGTCAAGGTTTCCTCCATCGGCAAAAGCATCACCAAAGCGCTAAACATCACTGTCGTCGAGAATCGCGGCAGGTACTCCGGCAATACGGCGAAGTGGAAGTTTGTTTTTAAGGTAGAGAAGGCATAGATTGTGCTGATTATTACATAAGACCGCCTGCAAGCGGTCTTTTTGGCGTGTTCGAGTGAGTGAACAGCTGAGTTGCAACCTTACCCTTGCCTTCGCCGTCTTTGGTGGTAAAGGGGGGACGAAAGATGCGTGAGAGAGGGTTAATGGCGTTCATTATCTTGATTATGCTCGGGTGTGCATTTTACGGCGGCTATATCGTGGGGAATGACAGCAACGAAGAACGCTCTGAGCAGCAGGCTCATACGGTGAAGTCGCAGTGGATCAAAGAGGGGAAACCGCCAGTGCCGGGTGTAACCGTAGACGGAGCCCCCATGAAGGTGAAGCTAAGCAGCTATACCTGGTGCCAGCCAGCTGGAGCGGATTCCGCAACCTGCCAAAGCGTAGATGCCTCCATTCCTCAGATGGAGCCAGTCGTGGTGAGCGGCGGTTCGCAGATTCAAATTAAAGCGCCTGAGCGGATTAAGGAGCTGACGCTGACCAACATGAGCCAAGGGTTCACCGGCGACTCGTATTACGTCCCCAAGGAGAAGGGCATCTACCAATACAGCATCCACTGCGAATGGTTCTTGGACCAGGGGAATGCGGAGTATTATTTTGCGGTTGAGGTGAAGTAGGGAGGTCCAGCGGAGCAGCTGCATCTGGTTTAATGAAGCGCTAGCGCATGACTAGGCTGCTGCCACAGCCACTCGCCGGGCTAACGGATCGTACACACCTTATTCGTTCAAAATCAGCATCGAAAAAAATCTAACGGACTCCAGCGTCGTTATTTGCAAAACTTCTGAGCCGAGAATGGTGGATTTCAACGAAATAGCGACTCTAGGATTCGTTACATTCCCAAAGACGGCTTTTTCACTCAAATAAGGCGTCTGTAATCCGTTAGCGAGCCCCGAGAACGATATACAAACAAGAAAAAGTACCCGAGAGGAAGTCTCAATGACCTCTTTCTCGGGTACTCCGGAAGCGGCCGCCATAGCGGTCCTTTTCTATGCAATCAGCTATCGATATAATCACGTCGCAGCGTGAACAAATCCTTCAGCGCGTCAGTCGACAGCTCGGTAATCCAGCCTTCTGAGCTTGTGATGACGTTATCGCTCAGCTGCTGCTTGCTCACGAGCATCTCGTCAATCCGCTCCTCTAGCGTGCCGAGCGAGATGAACTTATGCACCTGCACATCGCGGGTCTGGCCCATCCGGTACGCACGGTCCGTCGCCTGGTTCTCAACAGCCGGATTCCACCAGCGGTCAAAGTGGAACACATGGTTAGCCGCCGTCAGATTGAGTCCGACACCGCCTGCCTTGATAGATAGAATGAACACATTCGGCTGTTCATCCGCAGGCAGCGTCTGCGATTGGAACTGATCAATCATTCGGTCGCGCGCCGTCTTCGACGTACCGCCGTGCAGATAGAGAACCTGCTCCTGCAGCTCATGCGATAGCACCCTTTGCAGCATTTGGCCCATGCCGATATACTGCGTGAAAATCAAACAACGCTCGCCTTCCTCTCGCAGCTCTCGCACCATCGCGAGCAATCTCTCCAGCTTGGCGGAGCGGGTGATGAGCGATTCGCTCTCTTCGAATTCGCCGCTCTCGCTAACCTCTGGAATCGGCTCCTTCGTCAGCAGCATCGGATGATCGCACAGCTGCTTCAGTTGAGTCAGCGCGGAGAGGATCGCACCTTTGCGCTCAATGCCTTCCATCTTCGCTACCTGCTCCATCAGCTGGTTAACGGTCTGATCATACAGCGCCCCTTGCTCGGCGGTAAGATGAATGTATGTCTTCATCTCGTTCTTATCCGGCAAGTCGAGCTGAATTGAAGGATCCTTCTTCTTGCGGCGCAGCATGAATGGCTTCACAAGCTTCTGCAGCTCCTGCGTCCGCTCCTCGTCGCGTTCCCGCTCGATTGCCTGCGCGAACTGCTCGTTGAAGCTGCGCGCACTACCGAGATACCCCGGATTGATGAAATCATAGATCGACCATAGCTCCGACAGCCTGTTCTCGATCGGCGTACCTGTCAGCGCAATGCGGTGCTTGGCGCGGAAGCTGCGCACGGCTACAGACTGCTTCGTTCCGGCGTTCTTGATGTTCTGCGCCTCATCCAGACAGATCGCCGACCAATGGAAGCTGCTGATGGTCTCTTGATCGAGCGCGGCTGTCGCGAAGGAGGTGAGCACGATGTCGGCCTCCAGCGAAGCCTCGCAGAACGAATCGCCAGTGAGCCGCTTGCTGCCGTAATGCAGCAGAATGCGCAGCGATGGCGCGAACTTGCGCAGCTCCTTCTGCCAGTTGCCAAGGACGGATGTCGGGCAGATGAGCAGGGCTGGGCCTCGCGATCCGCCATGTTCAGCTTGCTCTTTCACATGGAGCAAGTAGGTAATGAACTGAACGGTCTTGCCAAGGCCCATATCGTCGGCGAGGCAAGCGCCAAGCCCGAAGCGGCGCAGAAAAGCAAGCCAAGCGAAGCCGTCCTTCTGATAGCTGCGCAGCTCAGCATGCAGCCCGGCAGGTATTTCGACCACCGGCCAATCGGTCTGTTGCGTCAGCTGAGCGATAAGCTTCGTCATATGCTCGTTCAGCTCGACTTCAAGCTGGATTTGTTCCTCAGAGCGCTGATCTGCACCTTCATTCGAAGAATCCTTTTCCTCATCCTTCGCTCGCCGCGCCCATTGGCCGGCATTACCGCTAAGCAAATGCAGCTGAAGCACCTCTTGGAACGATAAGCCTTTCTTCTTGCCAACACGCGCCATCGCGCTGCGAATCTGGGCAATGAGCGCCGGATCAAGCGGCACCCATTCGCCGCGGAACCGGACGAGCCGCTCGCCGCGGGCGACAAGCTCGGCGAATTCGTCCTCGGTCAGATCGCTGTCGCCAATCGCAATGCGCCAGTCGAAATCAATGAGCGAATCGAGCCCGAACAGCGAGCCACCGCCGCCGCCCTTGCCGCCCTTCTGTTCACCCTCGCCGGAGCGGACCTTCGCTCGCAGGCGCGGTTTACGCTTGCTGGCTGCTTCCCACCAGCCGGGAAGCAGTACTTGCCAGCCAGCCGCAAGCAGCCGCTGGCTGTCCTCGCTCAAGAACTGCCATGCCTCGGCATCGCTGAGCGGGCTGTTCAACAAATCGCTGCCGCCACCAGCGAGCCGCGCTGCAGGCAAATTCGCCTGCAGCTGCGACAGCCACGCGGCGGAACGCTCATGCACGTGCGCCGACCATGTCGCCGGCCACGAACCAAGCGCTTCGCCGGCGAGCGTCAGCCGCGCCGGCGCAAGCATGGATGGCTCGTGCCGATCCTGCAGCACGAGCTGAAGACGCCAAGCCTCGCTGGCGCCGCCGTCTTCTTCTAGAGCCGGCTCCAGCAGCTGCAGCAGCGGCCGGAACGGCGCCGTGTCCGCCTTCCAGCCGATAGCGACTAGCCATGTGCGCGCGTCCATGCCGGCCGCTGCAATACCGCCGCGCTCCCGCGCGAACAGCAGCGGATAATCGCGGCGCAAATCCGCGGACGCTTCCTCGCTGCCGAAGTAGCGCTCGAACACGGCGGCGGAGTACGCCGCGCGAAGCCCGTCAGCGAAGCTGCCATCTTCTTCGCTGCTGCTGTTCCCGCCATCGTCACTCCAGCTCCCGCCATCATCATGCTCGCTGCCGTAGCCACCGCTACGCTGCCCTGCTATTCCGACCTTGCCGCGCACATCTAGTACCTTGCGCAGCTTCGCAGCCGCAGCGGATTCAAGCGCACTCTCGTCCCAACTCCACGCCAGCTTTCCTTTGCGGTAAGCGGCAAAGCTCGGGACGAAGGAACGCGCGTCGATGCTCGCAGCCACAAGCGGCGCGAGATCCGCGAGTTTCGCCGCGTCGCCATCCCATACCCATTCGATATGCGTGAGCAAATGCCGCTCGGCGAAGAAGGGAATGACCTGCTCTGAAGGGAGGACGACAAGCTCCAGCTCCTGCACTTTCTCGATCTCCAGCTCGGTGCCGTAGAAGGAGGGCTCATGCCAAGCGAACAGCCGCTGCTTCACCACCATGCCAGGCACATACCCGCCTGACGCGTTGGTCCCGTAGATGAGCGCATCGCCATGCTCGGTCAGACTCACTTGAATATTCAACGTGTCCGTATATGAACTCATGGCAGCAGATCTCCTCTCCGCAGTTCTTCCTGCAATGCCCGAAGGCGGCTATGACGGGAGGCGAAGGCCGTAATGAATTGCTCCCAGCGCGGCTCTTGCTTCTGCTTGCGATACAACTTAAGCAATCGCTTCAGCAGCTTCACCGCTGCTTTGTAGCTGTCGCGATTCTTCAGCAGCACGTAGCGCTCCACGGCCTGATGGTAGAAGGGGAGCAGCAGCTCCGGCGCATCCTTCTCAATCGGCTTCAGCATCGTAGCTCGGAAGTCGAGCGGCTCGCGGCCGCTGCTCATATGGTAGTCGATCCACTGGCGCCACTTGCCGTGCGCAACGAGTGCTTCCTCATAGAGCTTGCGCGAATAAGGCAGCATTGACGCAAGCGTCGTCCACATGCGCGGCTCCGCATCCGGCACATGCGTCAGTACGGCACCCCAATAATCGCCATAGGTGCCGTCGAGTTCATCTGTGCGGAAGCTGCCGAGCATCGGGCCGAGCTCTACGAGCCAGTTGGCCAGCCTCGACCAAGCCTGCTCTTGCGAGAGTGCCTCGAACAGCAGCGTAGCCTGTCCTGGCAGCAGCATGCCCGCATCTCGAAGAAGCTTCCATGCTTCCTCATCTTGCTCCAAATATAAGTACATTAAGCTTTGGGCAAACGTCCACGGCAGCTTGGACAGTGCATTGCCCATCTCTGCTTTTGCCGCCTCTAGCTGCCGCAGCTCTTCCTCAATTAACCCGCGCCGCGTCCCAGCGAGATTCGGCTTCAGCCAGTGCCGCCAGCAGGCGTGATACAGCTTGGAGAAGCAGTTCAAGCTCTTATCTTCTTTCAGCATCTGCTCACGCAAGTACGCGAGCGTTTCCGTGATGCGAGGCCATAGCTCCGACTCTTCCGCAATAGAGAGCTTCTGAGCGAATCCGCGCATCGTCACTTCCAGCAGCTCATCCATGGCGAGCTGGGTGTGGTAGCCCATGAACAAGCCCGAATGGCGCCAATCCTCCTGCGCAGGCTTGACCAGCTTCTCCAGCGCAAACAAATGCGCGTGCAGCTCGTACAGCTGATCCATGAGTAGCGATAACGGAGGCTTAAGCTCATGAATCGCCGTCAAAATCTCCCTCGCTTCATGCATAGACCTCGCATGCTGGTTGATCGGCCCGAGCGCACGAGCGAACAACTGATGCCACGCGGATACCTCCATCTTCTCCAATTCATCTGCTGTGACCGATGGTTTGGCAGGTTTCATCGGACCCGCGACATTCTTCCCGCCGCTGCTCGCCTTGCCAGCCGTACTCCCAGCGCGTACCGCCGTAGCCGCATTCACGAGAGCGGGAACTGGCCGCTCTTGCAGCGCAGCATATTGAAGCAGTGCAGCAGTCATATGCTTGCAGCCCTTGCTCGCCGGACAGGTGCAGGAGCGCTGCTCTAGCCCCGGCAGCTCCAACGACACCGAGTAATGCTCGCCGCCTTCAACCACAGCCTTCAACAGATCCGCCTGCGGCATCGTTACGCTAAGGACAGCACCTTGCTTATAATATTGAAATCCTCGTTTTATCGTCAGGTCGTCAAAATATCTCGCAACTTGCTCCAGCAGCAGCTGCCACTGTGCATCGTCAATCGTATATTCCAGATTCATCATCATCGTTCGTCGTATCTCCTATGAGCGATAATTACAGCTTGCTCTCTATTATATCAGCTTTGTGATGGACAGATGGAACTAATGTTCGCCATTTATTGAAATCCGAACGATTGTCCTTTCGTGCTCCTCATAGTTCGGGAATTTTCGTTAAAATCATACAAAAACCATTGACACTGTGTGCATTAACCATTAATCTAGTAAAGGTTTTGCCTAACTAAATAATCTGCCAAGCATGTTCGTATATCCTCAATAATATGGTTTGAGGGTTTCTACAAGGAGCCGAAGAATCCTAACTACGAGCACAGGATACGTCTATACGTGTACCCCTGTGCCCGAGGTTAGGTTTTTTTATTTGGGGGATGCTAATTTTACTTGAATTGGATACAGGAGGCGCATTACTTCAATGGACAAGCTGTTTAAGCTGAAAGAAAGAGGGACGACGGTTGGCACCGAAGTCATTGCCGGCATTACGACGTTCTTGACGATGGTGTACATTGTCATTGTGAACCCGGGCATTCTGAGCGAGGCTGGCATGGATTTTCACGGCGTATTCATAGCGACGGTGCTTGCTAGCGTAACGGCTACGCTTATTATGGGTCTATTCTCGAACTATCCGATTGTACTCGCTCCCGGTATGGGGCTGAACGCTTATTTTGCCTACACGGTCGTTGGCGGAAGCGGATTCTCTTGGCAGGTTGCGCTTGGCGCTGTCTTCATTGGGGGCGTGCTGTTCGTTCTGCTGTCGCTCACTCCATTCCGATATATGCTGCTAGATGCGATTCCATCGAGTCTCAAGCATGCGATTACAGCGGGGATCGGTCTGTTCATTACATTCATCGGCTTGCAAAATGCGAAGGTTATCGTAGCTTCCCCAGCAACGCTGCTTACACTAGGCGATCTTACGGAGCCTATGACACTGCTTACCGTCGTCGGCCTTATCGTATCTCTCATTCTTATGGCATATGGGGTTAAAGGCTTTCTGTTCGTTGGCATGCTCATTACAGCAATAATTGCTTATTTCTCCGGTCAGCTGCATATGCCGGATACTATTGTCTCCCTGCCTAGCGGCTTGAATGCAACGGCGTTCCAGCTTGATATCGGCAGCGTGTTTACGCAAGGCCTGTACTCGGTTATATTCACCTTCCTGCTGATTACGCTATTCGATACGACGGGCACGATGCTCGGCGTTGCAGAGCAGGCGGGGCTGCTCAAGGACAACAAATTCCCACGCTCCCAAGGCGCATTGCTAGCTGATGCTGTGGGCACTTCTGTCGGCGCGCTGCTCGGCACAAGCCCGACTTCGGCTTATATCGAATCGAGCGCAGGGGTAGCGGTTGGCGGACGGACAGGCCTTACGGCTGTCGTTGTCAGCGTGCTGCTTGCCGCAACCTTGTTCTTCTCGCCGATTATTTCTGTGCTGGCGAGCATTCCTGCGATTACGGCTCCGGCGCTTATTATTGTTGGATTCTTGATGCTGAACGTGCTGCGGAAGATTGACTGGAGCGATCTTGAAGAAGCGTTCCCGGCATTCCTGATCGTCGTTCTTATGCCGCTGACCTATAGCATCGCAACAGGCATTGGCATCGGCTTCATCGTCTATCCGGTACTGAAGCTCGTTCGCGGCAAAGCGAGAGACGTGCATCCGATCTTCTATCTGTTCGCCGTCTTGTTCTTTATTCAGATCGTTTTCTTCAGCCATTAATAATTGTAAATAAAGTGTGAGTAAAATTTGTGCAAGATGTATACATTTCCGTGAAAAAATCTAACAATTGCTTGTTATACTGACGAAGCAGCTAAGAAAAGTAACCGCCACGCGGGTTAGAAGTCAGCCAGCATGAACAACGTCGTTGGATGAGGCGAATGGAAAAGTTCAAACAACAAGATCGACACCATCATTCATTCGCCCTATCCATCTGCGTGGCGGTTACAGCATACTGAAGACACCTAGAGGATTTACGAAACTTTCGTCGAATAAACAGTCAAATAACGAATTGACGATAAACCCGAATATACCAAGCAGGTGCCTAACATCATGTTGATTTGGATTGTTATAGTGCTCACTTTCATAAGTTTACTTACAGCGGCTCTCATGTGGAGCCGCTTTTATCACGTTCAGGCCAAGCTCAGATCCATGCAGCTGGAGTATACGGATTTGCTGCGCAGTCAGCAGGGGATTACGTTTAAAGTGAAGAAGATTAACGGGGAATACCGTTACCTAATGTTTGAAGGCAAGCTGTACTACATGCTAGGCCTGACGCAAGCTGATGTCGGCAAGCGAATGGAAGATTTGATTCCGCCGCATCGGCAAGACTATATTCGCGACATCTACGACCGCGCATGGGCGGGAGAGGTCGTGCAGTATGAATCCGGCTTGAATGGGCTTACGTACCTGAACAGTATTACGCCGGTTATCGAGAACGGCGAAACGGTCGAATTGATCGGCGCAGGCAGCGATATTACCGAGCGCAAGAAAGCGGAGCAGGCGCTACTGGAGAGCGAGTCCCGCTACCGCCAGCTGGTTGAGCTGTCTCCGGATGCCATCTTCGTTGTTACGAACCGGCAGATTGTGTTTATGAACAAGAAGGCGATGACGGTGCTCGGCGGTTCCAGCCTGGAAGACTTCTTGGCAAGGCCGATTCACGAGAACGTCCATCGTGAATTTCGGAGCAGAGCAAGGCAGCATCTTCAGCAAGTCCTTGATACGAAGGGTGTGCTAAGCCCATACGAGAGTAGATATATGAAGCTAAGCGGCGAGCCGATCGACGTAGAAGTTACGGCGGCTTATATGTTGTACCAAGACGCACCTTCGGTTATTATTATTTTCCGCGATATTACGGAGCGTAAGGCGGCAGAGCAGCAATTGCAGGAGTCGAATATGCAGCTGATGAAGCTCGTGTCGCTTGATGGTTTGACCGGCATTGCGAACCGCAGATTCTTCGATGAAATGATGGAGAAGGAGTGGGATCTCGCCGTGCAGGGAGGGCTTCCGCTATCGATCATCCTGTGCGACATCGATTATTTTAAAGCGTATAATGATACTTATGGTCATCAAGAAGGCGACAGCTGCTTGAAGCTGACGGCAGATATGCTCGATAAGATAGCCCAGCCGCTGGGCGGATACGCAGCCCGGTATGGCGGGGAAGAATTTATTATTTTGCTGCCAGAGACGGGTGCAGAAGATGCTGCAGGTATCGGCGTCCGGTTGTGCGAGGCAGTGAAGGCGCTTGAGATTCCGCACCGTGCATCACTTGTCAGCCCTGTCGTTACCATTAGTGCAGGCGTAACATCCTTCACGCCATCGGCTGGCGACGAACTGGATATGCTGATTCGGCAGGCGGACACCGCTCTCTATCAGGCTAAGCAATCGGGCCGAAACCGGATGCAATTGTGCGATGTATTATTGATGAAAGAAGGTGTCTAATGGCGAAGCAGAAATTCTATGTCGTCTGGGTCGGACGCAAACCAGGCGTATATACAAGCTGGGCAGATTGCCAGCTGCAGACAAACGGGTTCGACGATGCGAAGTTCAAGTCGTACGAGAGCCGCTCGGCCGCAGAAGAAGCGTATCAGGGCGGCTGGAAGAAGCATTGGGGACAAGGCAGCTCAGGCGCTAGTGCTGGTGCTGGTGCTGGTGGTAGCGGGGGCGGTAATTCGGGCGGCAAGAGCTCCTTCTACAAGCGCAAGTCTCCGTCCGCTGAAGAGATCGGCGAGATTGACTACGACAGCATCTCCGTCGATGTGGGTACGAATGGCAATCCAGGTCCGGTTGAGTACAAAGGCGTTGATACGCAAACCGGCGAAGTGATTTTCGCTGTGGGGCCAATTTCGAAAGGGACGAATAATCTCGGTGAATTCCTCGCTATCGTCCATGGGCTCGCGTATCTGAAGAAGCTTGGCAGCAATAAGACTGTCTACAGCGATTCGGTCAATGCGCTCAAGTGGGTGAGAGAGAAGGGTGTCTCCTCCACGCTCGTCCGCGACGAGTCCACCACCGAAATCTGGCTTATGGTCGATCGCGCCGTCCGCTGGCTGCAAACCAATACGTACTCGAACAAAGTGCTGAAATGGCAAACGAAGCATTGGGGCGAGATTAAAGCGGATTACGGACGAAAGTAGGGCATGGCGATGATGGAAATAACCGAGCAGCAATGGCTGGAGCGGGCAGCTGCTTCGCAGGGCAAGGAGGCGGTGTTCTTCTTTACGCCGCTGTGCGGGACGTGCAAGGTTGGGCTGCGCATGCTCGAGATTGCAGAGGCGACTGGAATTTCGACCCCGGTCTTGTTGATTAATATTAACTACGCGCCGCTATTGCGTGAGAAGTGGAAGGTTGCGAGTGTCCCGTGCTTGGTGCTGACCGAAGCGGGCGAGCCTATTCATATGGAATACGCCATGCAGTCCGTCGATACGCTGTATCGGCTGCTAAAGTGAAGAATGAATTCGAGGATTAAAGAAGGTAAGGTTACGGCTGCTAAGTAATAGCAGCCTTTTTGCGTTTTGGCGGTGAAAAAAAAGAGGCGCACGATGTGCACCTCCCAGATTAAAGTGGCTATTTGGTGTTAAGAGAGCTTAATGATGGTCAGCGCCGCACCAGCGGCTCCACTGATTAATGTTGCGGCTCCCAGCAAGCCGAAGAATTGAAGTGTGATTGTCGTGCCCGCGGTGAGCGACAAGATGACCATATTATTAAATTCTGACAAGGATAGGACTGGCGCGACGATAGAAGGCGTGGACGGAGTACCGTTAATTAGGAGTCGCGTGCTGAGTAGGAGCGCTGCGGTTAGATTAGCCTGGTAGGAGATCATGTACGTACCGGCTGACGGAACGGTAAACGTATCGTTGGCGCCATTTACAGTAATGCCACCGTTTAATAACTGGTTGTTCGGCAAAGGAACGTTGGTGCCGCCTAGAACAACGGCGACAATCCCGCCGCCGGTGTTGGCGGCAAAGCTGTTAATGTTGGTGAAAACCGTGCCAGTAGCGCCTGTTACCCCAGTAACACCAGTGGCCCCAGTGACGCCAGTAGCGCCGGTTGAGCCAGTAGCTCCAGCCGTGCCAGTGCTACCTGTAGCGCCAGTCGCGCCAGTCGCCCCATTAGCACCTGTTGCGCCGGCAGCGGCAAGCAGCAAGTAATCCGCTGAAGATCCCGGTGTACCTGTTGGAGCGGCTATCAAAGCAATATAGGTGCTGCCGCCTGAAGTAACGACTTGACCGGCAGGATAGGTTGGAGCGTTAGCAGGGTTGAATGCTGTGATGCCTTCAAGTCCAACGCCTGTGGCGCCGGTAGCTCCGGTAACGCCAGTAGTACCAGTGGCGCCAGTCGAACCGGTTGTTCCAGTCGAACCGGTGCTACCAGTAGCGCCGGTTGAGCCAGTAGCTCCAGCCGTGCCAGTGCTACCCGTAGCGCCAGTCGCCCCATTAGCACCTGTTGCGCCGGCGGCGGCAAGCAGCAAGTAATCCGCTGAAGATCCCGGTGTACCTGTTGGAGCAGGGACCAAAGCAATATAGGTGCTGCCATCGGAAGTAACGACTTGGCCGGCAGGGTAGGTCGGAGCGTTGGCAGGGTTGAAAGCTGTGATGCCTTCAAGTCCAGCACCTGTGGAGCCGGTCGAACCGGTTACACCAGTAGTACCAGTGGCGCCAGTCGAACCGGTTGTTCCAGTCGAACCGGTGCTACCAGTAGCGCCGGTTGAGCCAGTAGCTCCAGCCGTGCCAGTGCTACCCGTAGCGCCAGTCGCCCCATTAGCACCTGTTGCGCCGGCGGCGGCAAGCAGCAAGTAATCCGCTGAAGATCCCGGTGTACCCGTTGGAGCAGCGATCAAGGCAATATAGGTGCTGCCGCCTGAAGTAACGACTTGACCGGCAGGATAGGTTGGAGCGTTAGCAGGGTTGAATGCTGTGATGCCTTCGAGTCCAGCACCTGTGGAGCCGGTCGAACCAGTTACACCAGTTGCTCCGGTAGCCCCGGCAGCGGACAGTAACAGATAATCCGGAGAAGATCCCGGTGTGCCAGTCGGAGCAGCAATCAAGGCGATGTAAGTGCTGCCGTCTGAAGTAACGACTTGACCGGCAGGGTAAGTCGGAGCATTGGCAGGGTTGAAAGCAGTGATGCCTTCAAGTCCAGTGCCTGTCGCTCCAGTAGCCCCGGTAGCGCCCGTGGCACCTGTAGCACCTGTTAATCCTGTCGTTCCGGAAGCGCCAGTGCTTCCAGTTGTACCGGTATTTCCTGTAGCACCGGTTATTCCAGTCCCCGTAGCACCTGTACTTCCAGTCGCTCCGGCAGCGGACAGCAACAGATAGTCCGGAGAAGATCCCGGCGTGCCAGTCGGAGCAGCGATCAAAGCAATATAGGTGCTGCCTTCGGAAGTAACGACTTGACCGGCAGGGTAGGTCGGAGCATTGGCAGGATTGAAGGCCGTAATGCCTTCAAGTCCAGCGCCAGTCGAGCCCGTAGCCCCTGTAGCGCCAGTGGCACCCGTAGCCCCTGTACTTCCAGTCGCTCCGGCAGCGGACAGTAACAGATAGTCCGGAGAAGATTCAGGTGTGCCAGTTGGAGCAGCAATCAAGGCGATATAAGTGCTGCCGTCTGAAGTAACGACTTGACCAGCAGGGTAGGTCGGAGCGTTGGCAGGATTGAAAGCTGTAATGCCTTCAAGTCCAGCGCCTGTCGAGCCCGTAGCCCCATTAGCGCCCGTAGCTCCAGTTACGCCTGCGTCACCGGTTGAGCCAGTAGCCCCGGTACCTCCAGTAGATCCAGTCGCTCCGGCAGCGGACAGTAATAGATAATCAGGCGAAGTTCCCGGCGTACCAGTTGGAGCATCAATCAAGGCAATATAGGTGCTACCATCGGAAGTAACGACCTGGCCGGCAGGGTAAGTAGGTGCATTGGCTGGGTTAAAGGCAGTGATACCTGTGAGACCTACGCCAGTAGCGCCAGTGTCTCCAGTAGCCCCCGTCGCGCCAGCGCCTGTCGCACCAGTGGCACCCGTAGCCCCATCGGCGCCAGTACTACCAGTTGCTCCGGTCGTTCCAACTCCGGTCGCGCCAGTGGCACCAGTCTCTCCCGTCGAACCAGTAGATCCAGTCGCTCCATCAGCCCCAGTACTGCCCGGTGCTCCGGTCGTTCCAACTCCGGTCGCCCCCGTGGCACCAGTCTCTCCCGTCGAACCAGTCGATCCGGTCGCCCCATCGGCGCCAGTACTGCCCGTTGCTCCGGTCGTTCCAGCACCGGTCGCACCCGTGGCGCCAGGTAATCCCGTTGCCCCAGTCGAGCCAATCGCGCCATCAGCGCCAGGTAATCCCGTTGCTCCGGTCGTTCCAGCTCCAGTAGCGCCCGTGGCACCAGTCTCTCCCGTCGCGCCGGTAGATCCAGTCGCGCCATCAGCGCCAGTGCTTCCCGGTGCTCCTGTCGTACCAACTCCGGTCGCCCCCGTGGCGCCAGTGTCTCCCGTCGCGCCGGTAGAGCCAATCGCGCCATCAGCGCCAGTACTACCCGTAGCTCCGGTCGTTCCAGCTCCAGTAGCGCCCGTGGCGCCAGTCTCGCCGGTCGCCCCAGTCGAACCAGTCGCGCCATCAGCGCCAGTGCTTCCCGCTGCTCCGGTCGTTCCAGCTCCGGTAGCGCCCGTGGCACCAGTCTCTCCCGTCGAACCAGTCGAGCCCGTCGAGCCCGTCGCGCCATCAGCGCCAGTACTGCCCGGTGCTCCTGTCGTACCAACTCCGGTCGCCCCCGTGGCGCCAGTGTCTCCCGTCGCGCCGGTAGAGCCAGTCGCGCCATCAGCGCCAGTGCTACCCGTAGCTCCGGTCGTTCCAGCTCCGGTAGCGCCCGTGGCACCAGTCTCTCCCGTCGAACCAGTCGAGCCCGTCGCGCCATCAGCGCCAGTACTGCCCGGTGCTCCTGTCGTACCAACTCCGGTCGCCCCCGTGGCGCCAGTGTCTCCCGTCGCGCCGGTGTCTCCAGTCGCTCCATCAGCGCCAGTGTTCCCCGTCGCCCCTGTCGTTCCAGCTCCAGTCGCTCCCGTCGAACCCGTCGCCCCTGTTGAACCAGTAGCTCCATCCGATCCCGTGTTGCCTGTTGCTCCAGTTGTCCCTGCTCCCGTTGCGCCAGTCAATCCGGTCGCCCCTGTGGTGCCAGGCACCCCCGTATTACCCGTGGCCCCAGCCGAACCCGTGCCGCCCGTTACCCCAACTCCCGTTGCGCCAGTTGTCCCCGTCGCGCCTCTCAATCCAGTCGCACCCGTGGAACCTGCGGTTCCTGTTGCTCCAGGAGCGCCTGTTGCACCTGTGCTTCCGGCGCCGCCCGTCGAGCCTGTCGAACCATTCGCGCCGGAAGCTGCAATTAGCAGGTAGTCCGGCGATGATCCCGGCGTGCCGCTTGGACTAGCCACCAAAGCAACGTACGTGCTGCCGGCATACGTGACTGACTGCCCCAGAGGGTAAGTCGGCGCACTAGCAGGATTGAAAGTCGTAATGCCTTCGAAGCCGGCTCCTGTCGGACCGATCGGCCCCTGTGCGCCAGCGGAACCCGCGGGTCCAGCTGCCCCGGCTGCCCCGGCCGGCCCGACAGGACCAATCGCCCCAGGAGGTCCGGCTGCGCCAGGCGTCCCCGGGGAACCTGCAGGACCGGCTGGCCCTGGTGGTCCGGGAGGACCGACCGAACCTAACTGGGAGCCAAGCAATGCGAAGATAGCCGCAAGCTGCTGCTCATTCGCGCGGATTAGCGAGACCAGCGCGTCTTTATCAGAAGGCAGTATCGCGAACAGCAGAATGACGCTGCCCAGCAGGTTCAGTAGATCTGTGCTGATTACTGCGGTGCCAAGCGGAGAGAACGGAGAGGATTCCACGAGCGTGATTTCGTTCTCGAGCAGGGCAAGCAGCGCGGCCTGCTCCGAGCGAGTGAAATCAATGTCCAGAACCAGCGCTCGAAGCTCGTACAGCAGTCCGTCCAGCTGCCTGATCCCGCTCGGCGAAGGAGCGGCAAGCACGGAGGACAACAGTCCGGCTAACTGGCCGAGCAGCTGCTTCATTTTGTTCAATTGAGCCTGATTGACCGGGATGGACGAATTGTTGTTCGATGAGCGCGGATTGCGGTTAGACTGTGAATCGGATGAATTACCGTTCTCATTATCGGGCATGTGTCACACTCCTCTAACTGGTTGCTGTCTGTATTGCGGACGGTGCAAGCTCGTTCTCTTGCCAGTCGACAAGATGAGGGACGCCAAGAATGGAATCGTACTGCTCTTGCCAGCCGTATTTGGCTTCAGGGTCGAGCTCAGCGTAGCGCGCTGCCTTGAGCAGTCTATCGGACTCTCTTGCCCAGCCCCAGTGCTTCAACCTCAATGGCGACAGATGAGGCGACGGGTCAAAAATATTATTCGGGAATCGTCCGCAATGCTGCCTTGCTTCATTCCACTGGTAAGGGAAACCGGGCGTGTACCTGGCGAGAAAAGGGCGGTATGTATTATGCGCCTGCCAGTACTGGTCATCGCGGTATTGGCGCTCGTTCCAGAAGTCGTACAGCCTGAACAAATAGCAGCTCGCCAGCGGATTTGCCAGCATTGCAGCGATTTCATGAGCGAATCTGTCTTCAAAATATTCATCTGCATCGAGGTTCAAAATCCATTCCGGACGAAGCTGGACCGTCGCGTCCCACTGCTGTCGCCGCAGCTCGATCTCGTTCGCGAATCGCGAGACTTCGTTGCGCACGTAGAAGAGCGGGATGCCGTCAAGCCGCTCGTGAATAATAGCCGAGGTGGCGTCCGTGCTGCCATCGTCGATGATGACCGCCGCATCGATATACTCGCGGTGCCGCAGCAGCGCCTCGTCCAGATAGCGGCCTTCTTCATTGCGCGCTGTCATAGAGAGCACAAGCTTTGGTCCGGCATTTTTGACGAAGAAGTACGGCACACGGAGGGGCTCTTGTTCTTGAGAGGCTGTGGTGCGGAAGTATTGCAAGGCTTTCGTCAAATCCGTATCGCGATAGATATGGAACGCAGGATAGCGGGTATCGACGGACAACCCGATGCCAAGCGAAGCTGCGCGCACGCAAAAATGCCGATCTTCACCCCACAGGGACAAATTCGGAATGGTTCGAAAAGAAATGGGAGCCACAAGCGCTTCGCGACTAATTAGTGTGCAAGCTCCTAAGCCACCGACGTCATAGACGCCCGGCAAGCGAAGCATCGTAAGAAGCTTTAGCTGCTCTTGCTGCACTTCGGGAGAATCTTTGTCCGTCTGCCACGGCCAGTAATGATCCTTCAGCCATACCTGCGGCAGCTCTGTGCCGCCCGGTTGCCATCGTGTCCAGAAGATCTCAGAGATGATCGATTTTTCCGCTTCCAGAAGCGATTCCACCGTCTCGGGATGGAGCAGCAGATCCGAGTCTACGAGGAATAAAGCGTCGTACTGCTCTTCCCTTGCGATCTGGATGAAGTGGTCCTTCCAAACCGCGACTTTGCCGATGAGTTCATCGTTCCAATAATGCGTGACCTCGTCCCTCTTATAATCAGAAGACGTCTTATTGCCGGCGATGAGCCTGACGGTTGACGAGCCTTGGGCATGAACGGCTTCTGTGAATTGGGTTAACATCACGCTGGCGGCATCTTCGTTGTCATCGATAAATACGTAATCCGCTTGCCAAGTGGTTTGGCGCAGCCTCTCAAGCGACTGAAGGAATAGCGCTAGAATTTCTGGCTTCTGACGAATGGGGCTGCCGATGAGAATGCGCCGAACGCTCAAACACATCACCCTCTCCAAATAATGGAATATTGATCTTTATGAGCCATAGAGTAGTAATATTCGTGGGGTTTATATGGAGAGGAGCGCGTCAATCGTGATTGCGATCAGTTTATGTCTCATTGTAAAAGATGAAGAGGACGTTATTGCCAGATGCTTGGATTCTGTAAAGGAAGCCGTGGATGAAATCGTTATCGTGGATACGGGCTCGACTGATGCTACCAAGGATATTGCAGCGGCGTACACGGATGCGATCTATGATTTCGAGTGGATTGAAGATTTTGCGGCAGCCCGCAATTACGCATTCAGCAAGGCGACCTCAGCTTACATTCTGTGGCTGGATGCCGACGATGTATTACTGGAACAGGATTTGAAGAAGCTGCTCGAGTTGAAAAGCACGCTGTCGCCCGATGTAGACACGGTGTCGATGGAGTATCACCTGGCGAAGGACGAGTATGGCGCTGTGACAAGCTCTCTGAGAAGAAACCGTCTCGTGAAGCGCGAGCGCGGATTCCGCTGGATTGGCGCCGTCCACGAGTACTTGGAGGTGTACGGCGCCTCGTACGCTTCGGACATCGCGGTTACACACGCCAGTCTCCGGCATGACAGCGACCGGAATTTGCGTATCTACGAGCAACGGCTCGCAAGAGGAGAGAAGTTCAGCGCCAGAGACCAGTTCTACTACGCTAATGAGCTGAGCGATCACTCCCGCCACGAGCAAGCGATTATGTATTACAGCCGGTTTCTGCTATCCGGTGAAGGCTGGGTGGAAGACAATATTTCCGCCTGCGGGAAGATAGCGGACAGCTACGCCGCGCTCGGTGCGGACGACTTGTCGCTCGAGTATGCGCTGAGGTCGTTCAAGTACGGGAACCCGCGGCCAGACTTCTGCTGCCGCATCGGCTATTGGCATTTGCAGAAGGGCTCTTATGCAATTGCCGCGTATTGGTACGAATCAGCGCTCAATGCGCCGAAGCCAGAGCAATCCTGGGCGCTGCATAACAATGCGTGCGCAACTTGGCTGCCCCACCTGCAGCTGTGCGTCTGCTATGACAAGCTCGGTGATCTCGCAAGAGCTTTCGTGCACAATGAGCGCGCTCGCGCTTATCGGCCTGCTGACGCCGCAGTCTTACATAACAAAGGCTATTTGGAAGAGGCGTTGAAAGCGAAGGCGAGCGAGATTGCAGAGTATGCTCAGCAAATAGATACGCCAGTTTAATGGTAAAAATATACAATTTCTAAATCATGGTTGACCTTTACATCTTGAAAAGCGTCCCTTCGTACTCGAAGGGACGCTTTATTTTTGCGTGAACCATATATAAATCTAACACTTATAAATAACTTTACTAACGGCTCTATGATAAATTGGTAATATACTGATTCCTCAGACCTACAACTATAGCCGCAGACGTGGTACGAATGGAGGCAAGTTGACGTTGACGTTGACGCCAAGCTTTAAACCCTTCCTGTTTATTCTAATTATCTCGACGGTGCTTGTGGCAGGCATCAGCCTTTATTCCTACTCGCAGTCCAAAGCGATTTTGAAGGAAAGAATGACGCTTGCTACCCAGCAGACGATCATGCAAACGGTTGATGAGCTTAATCTTATGCTTCGCACCTACGAAGACCTCACTTATAACGTGATTACAGACGCCGGAATTTTAAACAATCTTCAAATCTACGGCGACGTGAATGGCGACCAGTTTGATCGCTTTAATGCCGCTAATCAGATCAAGTCGATCCTCTCCGTGCGGTTCTTCAGCAAAGCCGATATTAAAGATGTACATCTATTTCCGATCGATAGTCCGGTTAAAGAGATTTCGACGGTTGGCCCTTCTGAATCAAGGCTTGCCTATGTGAATAGCGATTGGTACAAGCAGGCGAGTACCGGGGATGGACGCAACGTCTGGCTCGAAACAAGACGGACAGGGTTTATGGGAAGCGGGCAGCCTTCCATTGCGATTAGCCGCATTTTAACGCTGCCGACCGGCATGAAGTTTATTCTATTCGTTGAAATCAGCGTACAAGATATCAATAGCACGCTTGCTGAAGCCCATCTTGGCAAAACCGGCGAAATGGTGCTGTTAAATGATGCGAACCAGCTGCTCAGCCTGTCGCGTCAAAGCGTAACCGGCGATAAATACCGGCTTCCTCTGCTTGTGCCGGATAAGGCGGATCACACAAAGTCGAAGTATTTGATGCGGAAAGCTGAAACTCGAATGGACGGCAAACAACAGCTGGTCGTTACTGGCAAGCTGGCCTCGACAGGCTGGACGGTTGCGGCGGTTGTACCGGTGAACGAGCTGATTCAGGATACAGCGAAGCTCCGCAACACCATGCTGTTCAGTATAATTCTCATTGGTATCGCGACATTCCTGATCAATTACTTGTATCAGCGCAGACGAAGCAGTGCGGCGATCCGCTATATGGCCTATCACGATCACTTGACTGATCTGGCGAACCGCAAGCTGTTTAATGAGCTGCTGGATCGAGAAGTTGCCGTATCGAAGCAGCAAGGGATGCGTTTTGCCGTGCTCTTCATCGACTTGGACAGGCTCAAGCTCATTAACGATACGTTCGGGCACGGAGCAGGCGATAAGCTGCTTGTCGAAATTGCAACGAAGCTGAAACGGCAGCTTCCGGCGGCTTATACGGCAGCAAGGTTCGGCGGCGATGAATTTCTCATCTTGATGCCGAACATTAGAGAGCTAGCTCAGGTTGAAGAAGTTATTCGCGAGCTTGCCGCCCTCATCCAGCAGCCGATATTTTATCAGGACAAAGAGCTGTACTGCTCTGCAAGCATCGGCGTCAGCATGTATCCGCAGGATGGCGAAGATGGACAGTCGCTCATCAAGAACGCCGATATGGCGATGTACAGCGTGAAGGAAAGCGGCCGAAGCAGTCACCGCTTCTACGACAGTGCAATGGACAAGAAGTCGTACGGCAAGTTTGAGCTGGAGCGCGATTTGCGCAAAGCGCTGGAACGTGAGCAGCTGCTGCTCGTCTATCAGCCACAGGTTCATCTGGAATCTGGAACAATCGTGGGCGTGGAAGCGCTCGTTCGTTGGCAGCATCATCAGCAGGGAATGATTTCACCGGCTGATTTTGTCCCTATTGCCGAAGAAACTCGCCTCATCATCCCGATCGGCGAATGGATTCTGTACACCGCCTGCAGGCAAAATAAAGCTTGGCAAGATGCTGGTCTGCCTCCGGTTCATGTCTCGGTTAACCTGTCGATTCATCAATTCCAGAGTCCTGGCATCGTTGATAATGTTGCTCGCATCCTGAGCGAGACGGGGCTTGAGCCACAATGGTTGGAGCTCGAGATTACCGAGTCTATCGCGATGCATGATGTAGAGCAAGTTATTCGAACGCTGCAAGGCTTATCGGACTTAGGAGTCAAAATATCCATTGATGATTTTGGCACCGGCTACTCCTCACTCAGTTATTTGAAGAATTTCCCGATTGAACGCCTGAAGGTGGACAAGTCCTTCCTTGATAATATGATTGGAAGTCCGAAGGAAATTGCCATTGTCGGGTCCATTATTGTCATGTCGCACAGCCTTGGCCTTAAAGTAACGGCTGAAGGTGTAGAGAAAGTGGAGCAGGTGCAATTGCTTCGTGAACTGAGCTGTGACGACGCGCAAGGATATTATTTTAGCCGTCCGCTGTTGCCTGACGATTGTGCGAAACGATTAGCCGAGAATGCAATTTATGCGAGCAGGGGGTAGGCGTCAATGGGAGCAACTGCAAGAGGAGGAAAGAAGCTTCTGTATGGTTTGCTAGTGGTGACCGTGATTATGGCGACAGGCTGCAGCGCGCAAGATGCCCAGTCAACGAACGGCAGCACGGGGGGCGATGTCCAGGTGGATAGCGGCAGTGTGGGAGAGGGAGATATAAAGCTGCGAATGATGGAGAGCTTGCCGAATACGCAGCGAACGTTAATCCTGAAGTCGCTCATCTCACAGTTCGAGCAGGAGAATCCAACGATTCAAGTGGAGCTGATCTCACCGCCTTTCGATCAGGCGGATGAGACCATAGAGACGATGCTGTCCACGAAGCAAGATCTTGACGTGGTCGAAGTCCGTGAAGTGAACGTTGCGGACTATGTGAACAAGCATTATGTCGAACCGCTCGATACATACACCGCCAACTGGCAAGATTATGCCACAGTGCAGCAAGCTCCACTTAGCGTAGGGAGCGTGAATGGCAAGTTGTATTTTCTGGCGAATGGACTCTATGAGCGCCAGCTCTACTATCGCAAGGACTGGTTTGAGCAGGCGAATATGAAACCGCCGTCTACCTGGGAGGAGTTCTACAACGCCGCTGTGAAGATGACGGATAGCGTACGTAATCGTTACGGCTACTCCTTCCGCGGCGCAAAGGGTGCAAACGGCGTCTTCGAAAGCATGATTCGAACCTACAACGGAACGGCTACGAATTTGGAGGACGGCGCTTTTCTAGGCAGCGGCGCCACGATCTACTCTTCGCCGGCAGCGGAAGAGGCGCTAACGCTCTATAAGAAACTGTACGAGAACGCTTCGCCGAAGGAATCCGTTTATTGGGGATTTGATCAAGAGGTGAAGTCTTTCACATCCGGACAGACGGCAATGCTGCTGCAGGACAATGATGTCATTCCAACGCTGCAGGCTGAGATGAAGCCAGGCACATGGGCAGCCGTTCCGATGCCGAAAGGTCCGAGCGGCAAGTCGCTGATCACGGTCGGCACTGCAGGTTGGGGGATTCCGTCAGCCTCCTCCCATAAGGACGCGGCATGGAAGCTGATCGCATTCTTGTCGAGCCCAGACCAGAATACGGCATTCTGCAAGAAATACGGGCTAGTGCCGATCCATACGACAGCTGCGATGGACCCTTACTTTATGACGGGCCCTTATAAGACGCTTATTGATATGACTAATGATCCGGATACCTATGTGTTCTATCAAAGACCGATTAAATACCCCGGCAATAGTGAGTGGTCCAAAGTGTCAACGACAACGGAGCAGAAGATGCTGCTTGGCAAAGCCACAGTGAAGGAGACGCTTGCGGAGTGGGATGCGTTCTGGAAGGAACAGCAGCGGTTGATGCAAGGCAAATAAATGGCAGGACATAGAGTTCAGTTGGGCAGTTCTATCCGGAAGGATGGAGCTGCTCTTTTTTGTCGAAAAAGTAGGCATTGACACAATATGGGAAAAGGGAGTAGCATAGGTGCCATGTTCATGCAGTAACCGTTTACATCTTAATGTGATAGGGAGAGAGCAGCGACTTGTATAACTTTAACGGCCTTGATATGGGGATTGGCAACTTAGCACGTTTGTCGAATGCGCAGACAAGATCAATCAGTCCGGAGAACTTTTCAGGGCAACCTGGCAAAGGCGGCATGGCAACAGAAGGAACAGGCGCGAACTGTGCGCGAGACTTAGGCTTAGGCTGGAAGGTATCGCCCTCTGTGGAGATTGAGCCTGGCTCCATCTTGGATATGGCTGAAATTGAAGGTCCTGGCGCAATTCAGCATATTTGGCTGACCTGCTTCCCGGGCTCGTGGCGCAATATGATTATCCGCTTCTACTGGGACCATGAAGAGACGCCTTCGGTTGAAGTGCCGGTTGGGGATTTCTTCTGCAATGGCTGGCAAGAGCGCTGCAATGTGAATTCGTTCCCGATTGCGGTTAATCCGGCAGGCGGGATGAATAGCTATTGGCAGATGCCATTCCGCAAGCATGCTCGCGTAACAATGGAGAATACATCGAAGACCGATAAAGCGGTATTGTACTATCAAGTCGACTATACGCTTACAGAAGTGCCGGAGGATATGGCTTATTTCCACGCACAGTGGAGAAGAAGCAAACCGGTTGCGTATAAAGATGTGCATACTTTAATTGACGGCGTAACAGGCAAAGGCCACTACGTCGGAACATACCTCGCATGGCAGGTGAACAACACCGGCTGGTGGGGCGAGGGCGAGATCAAGTTCTACATGGATGGCGATACCGAGTTCCCGACGATATGCGGCACGGGGACGGAAGACTACTTCGGCGGCGCATGGAACTGGGAGCATCCGCAAGGTCAATACGGTGTGTACTCGACACCGTTCCTCGGCATGCACCAAGTCATTAAGCCAGACGGCTTGTACCGGAGCCAGCAGCGCTTCGGCATGTACCGCTGGCATGTGCAGGACCCGATTCGCTTCGAGAAAGAGCTGCGCGTGACCATTCAAGATCTTGGCTGGCGCTCGGGCGGACGCTACCTGCCGCAACAGAGCGACATCGCATCGACGACGTTCTGGTACCAGGCGGAGCCGCACGCGCCATTCCCGGAACTTCCGGGCAATGATGAGCGTGAAGTGATCTAGGCTTTGGACAAGAGATAAGCGGATCAGCAGATTAATTGGACAAGCAGAGGCAGATAGAGTAGATAGAGCAGGGCCGACTCTTTAGGAAGTCGGCTCTGTTTCGTAGTACATTCTGCGCGGCTTCGGCGCTGGCGGAGTGATGAAGGAAAGAGCAGCTCTCTGGGCGGCGAAAAAGCGGTAATCGCGTGATGAGAGAGGGAAAAGCCTCTCTCAGAGTTCGAAAGCAGCGGAATAGGCGGGTTAGCTGGATCGAGAGAGGTAAAAGCCGCTCTCGTGAGGCGGAACAGCGGAAATAGTGTGATGAGAGAGGGAAAAGCCTCTCTTAGAGTGCGAAAGCGGCGGAATAGGCCGGTTAGCTGGTGTCGAGAGAGGAAAAAGCCTCTCTCAGGAGCCGAAAAAGCGGTAATCGTGTGATGAGAGAGGAAAAAGCCGCTCTCGGTGTGCGAAAACAGCGGTAAAGGCCGTTTAGTTAGATGGGGGCGGTGGTGAGAGCACACATATGTTCTTTCAGCCAACTTTTGGCGCGTTTTGGATGCTGAGAGCACATATGTGTTCTCTCACGCGGGATCAGGAGTAAAATGTGAAGGTTTTCTGGACTGAGAGCACGTATATGTGCTCTCGGCTTCGCTTTGATGTGTTTTCTGCGCTGAGAGCACATATGTGTTCTCGCACGCGGTATCAGGAGTAAAATGTAAGGTTTTTTTGGACTGAGAGCACGTGTATGTGCTCTCAGCTTCGGCTCTCGCGCGAATCGTGCGCTGAGAGCACATATGTGTTCTCTCACGCATGACCTCGAGTAACATGCGAAGGTCTTCCCGACTGAGCACCTACATCGCTTCTCCACTTCTCGCCGTGCATTCACCTAGCCAAGCCGACTCTCTAAGGGTCGGCTCTTTTTCATTACCTACGCAGTCGTTTAACGCCGTTATAGATGGACCACAAACCAACGGCGCAATAGAGCACCGTGCGAACAGTGCTTACAAATGGCGGGATGAACACAATTGTGATACACACCAACCCTAGAAGAATCATGATATACGCGTAGATTTTGATACCCACTTCGAATACACTCCCTTGCTCAATTACGATCTTTAGACGAAACATGCTATGATAAGTTTACCCTAATCCTTGGAAAAGTGGGAGATGTTTCGATGCCTGTACGCCGACGTTCAAAAGGGTTCGTATGGTTCGTATTATTCGTGGTGTATGCGGCGCTCGTGACCGCTTATGTTTGGTACACGTCGCCTAATAATGTGCCTTCTTCGTATGCCGGAACAGCAGCTGATCCGTCTACGTTCTTCTCGAGCAAGCAGCTCGCGGATAGCGCGAAGCTGAACGCGATGCGCAATTGGATTTTCTTCATCAGCGCGCCGTGGGAATGGCTCATCTATGTATTTCTGCTGTTCGGCGGGCTCGCTCGATATTGGCGGGATGCGCTGCAGCGGAGCGGATTGCCGCTTGTCATCAGGTTTCCGCTCTATGTCCTGCTGGTGGAAGCCGCAGCGTTCTTGCTCTACTTGCCGCTGCGAGCGCTTAGCTTTGCCTTGTCCAAGTCCTATGGGATCTCAACACAGCCGTGGCTCGGCTGGCTTCGGGATAAGATCGTTGCCTTCGGCGTCGGCTACCTCACCATGCTCGCTGTTACGGCGGTCGCGTTCTGGATCATGTCGCGCAGAGGCCGCTGGTGGCTGAAGCTGTGGCTGATTTCCGTGCCTTTTACCGTATTCATGATGTACGTGCAGCCGGTTATGATCGACCCGCTTTACAATCACTTCACGCGTCTGTCCGATCCGCAGCTGGAACATAAGATTCTAACGCTCGCTACCAAATCTGACATTCCCGCAAGCCGAGTCTATGAAGTGGATATGTCCGCCAAAACAAACGCAATCAACGCCTACGTCACCGGCATTGGCTCGTCCTTGCGAATCGTGCTGTGGGATACGACGCTGAAGCAGCTGAATGAGCAAGAGATTCTGCTCATCATGGCGCATGAGATGGGGCATTATGCGATGCACCATCTCGAATGGAGCGCACTCGGCGCGGTCGGCTCGTCGCTGGTGATGATTGTCATTGGCGGCTGGATCTACATCTGGTCGATCCGCCGCTTCGGGGACCGGCTCGGTATTCGCAGCCGCTCGGATATGAACGCGCTGCCACTGCTGCTGCTCATCGTATCGCTGCTGTCGTTCGCATCGCTTCCGCTGAGCAACTATGTGTCTCGCCAAGCGGAAGCGGCGGCGGATGCGTATGCGATGAAGCTGCTGAACACCGCCGATGGGTCCATCTCGATGCAGCAGAAGACTGCGCTCGTTACGCTGAGCGACATGAATCCGCCGCTGCTCGTTCACTGGTTCCGCGATACGCATCCGAGCGATATGCAGCGAATTATCGCGGCGATGGAGTTCGCGAAGACGCATCCTGGCAAAGGAGCAACTGCAGGTGAATAGCGTAGCTGCGAGAGGGGAAATATCGCTGTATCTACTCAGCGGACTTGCAACGGCACCGCTGTTTATGGAGAGCTTCCGCGCCGCCTTGCATGGCTTGCTGGAGCGGGAAGGGTACGAGGTGACGGCATCGGAGATGCTGTCCCCGTATGGGGATTGGTTCCGCAAGGTCGTGCCGCAGATTTGGGAGATTGGCCGAGATATGCGGCTGAATCCGCGCAAGACGCGGCGCTCGATTGGCGGCAGGCGCGCAGTGGCGGCAATTGGCGAGAGCAGACGCCGCCTCGGGTTCCCTGCGTCAGGCGGCGAAGGCCGAACGATTATCGTCGGCCACAGCGGCGGCGGTGTCGCAGCCGTGCATGCTGCGATGCAGCTGATAGAGCAGGACGGTGGCGACGCGCGAAGTCCGCTCGTCGTCATGATCGGTTCGCCGCGCTGCCGCATTCCGGCGCAGCTGCGCCAGTCGGTGTTGTACGTCTATGCGACTCCGGCGGAGGCTAGAGCTGGAGCGGCTGGCGAGCAGATTGCGGATGCGATCTGCAAGCTAGGCTCCTTCGGCGGCTGGGGTGGTGGCCGCAGGGATCATGCAGGAGCTGGTGGCGTTCGCCGTCGTTCGCTGCTTGGCTGGAACGATAACAAGCACGGTCCGGATGGCGCTTGCGGTGTGCCGATTATGGGGAAGCATGCAGATTACTTTCGCGAGCAGGCTCCGTACGTCAACGGAATGGGGCTCTCGAACCAGTGGCTGACGCTGCATGCGGTGTGGGAATGGCTGCGACATAAAATATAACTTGCCGCTGGCTAGTAATTTTGCTATTTTGCATAGTAGTAGATGAAGCCATTATTGGTAAGCCGATTAGGAGGATTTGGGGAGCATGTTGATTGGAGCAGTAGAAGCGGGTGGAACAAAGTTCGTTTGTGGAATTGGAAGCGAGGACGGCGTTATTCAAGATCGGGTGAGCTTCCCGACAGAGCAGCCGGAGAAGACGATTGCTAATGTCATTAACTATTTCCGTGATAAAAAGGTTGAAGCCATCGGTATCGGCTCGTTCGGACCGATTAACATTGATCCGTCAAGCCCGCAGTACGGCTATGTGACGACAACGCCTAAGCCGGGCTGGGGCAACTATCCCGTGTTGCCGGAGCTGCGCAAAGTATTCGACGTGCCGTTCGGCTGGGATACGGATGTTAACGCGGCGGCTCTTGGTGAAGCAACTTGGGGCGCGGCGGCAGGACTCGATAGCTGCTTGTACTACACAGTCGGTACCGGTATCGGCGTAGGCGTCTATGCAGAGGGCAAAATGGTGCATGGTCTCGTACATCCGGAAGGCGGGCATGTGCTGACACGCCGTCATCCGGAAGATACGTTCGAAGGCTTCTGCCCGTATCACGGCGACTGCTTGGAAGGCATGGCGGCTGGACCTGCGCTTGAGCGCAGATGGAAAGTGAAAGGCAGCGAGCTTGGCGTCGATCACCCGGCTTGGGAGATGGAAGCATTCTATCTCGGACAAGCGGTTGCGAACGCGATTCTGCTATTGTCGCCGAAGAAGATCATTCTTGGCGGCGGCGTGATGCACCAAGAGCAGCTATTCCCGCTCATCCACGCGGAAGTGCGCAACAACTTGAAGGGCTACGTCAGCGCTGAAGCTGTGCTGGACGGCATCAGCAGCTACATCGTGCCGCCAGGCCTCGGCGATAATGCCGGCTTGTGCGGTTCGCTCGCGCTCGGGCTGCGTGCTCTGCAAGAAGCGAAGTAAATAATTAAGGCTATAAATAAAATGAAGATGACTTCTGTTTATAACAGGAGTCATCTTTTTTTATTTGGAGCTTGCCGATACTGCTTCGGGCTGACGCCATAATACGCTGTGAAATGGCGCGTGAACGGGTGAATGGACGGGTAGCCGAGCTTGTCGGCAATGGCGGTCACGCTGAGATCGCTCTCTTGCAGCAGGTGCATAGCGCGTTTCATCCACAGCCGGTGCTGATAGGTTTTCGGCGTCATGCCTGTCTCGCGCAAGAATAACTCGTGAAAATAAGTCCGCTTCAAGCCGCAAAGCGTCCACCACTGCTCGACCGTCTCGCGCCGCTCCGGATTCATCTCGAGCTGCTCTAACAGTCGCACGATTCGATAGTCGCGCGGCTGGCGAGTACGGCAAGCATTATGCCAACTGAGCATCCACGCGTACAGCAGGCTGTTGACCGTTTCACTGCGATAGTGGAGCAGCTCATTGTACAGCTTCACGATATGAAGGAAGGCATCGTACAGATGCGGGTATGGCTGCAGCGAGAAGACGCCTGGCAGTGAATCCAGCTCGTCGCATGGCTCTGACGCCGGTTGTTCATGCAGCCGGAACGGCTGCGGTGCATAAATAAAAGTGCGATGAAGCGAGATCGGCTCACGGTTATCCCACATATCGCAATACAGGTTATGAGATGCAAGTGGATGCTCCGGCGATATGTGGAACGCGTGCGGTTGACCGGGACGTAGAAAGATGAGCGTCCGCTTCTCGATGGGATACCGTACACCCTCGATTTCCATTTCGCCAGGTCCGTCTGTGAAGAGATGGAAGGCGTAGACGCTGCACACGCGCAGCCCTTCATTCGAACTGCCATCGTATAAGTAAGGCATGGAATCGCCGACGAATGGCGTCAGCTCCGCTAAAGTTCTCATATCGTAATCCTCCATAATTAGGGCAATGTTACCGGATGAATCGTCAACTTTTTGGATGGGTGAACAAATACGAAATATAGGGTCCATGATACGATAAATTCATAAGGAAAAGAAGAACCGCAGTGAAATTCGATAGTCCGCATTAGAATCAGAGCGGATCAATCAGCAACAAGTGATTCATTCATCCCTACGCCAAGAAGGAGCTTCCTAATGATTATTACAAAAGTTGAGACATTCGTGCTTCATGTGCCGATTACGCCGCCAATTACCGATGCGATTAACGTTGCCACGCACTGGGGGCTGTCCGGTGTACGCATTTATACGGATGAGGGTATCACGGGCTACGGATATACAGGCACATGCGCGCATGGGGACGATATGATCGTTGATACCATTGAGCGCTATTACGCACCGGAGTTAATTGGGAAAGACCCGTTCATGGTCAAAGAGTTATGGGATACGATGCGCTTCGGCAAGATGCACTGGATCGGACGTGCAGGCATTACCCATATGGCGCTGGCTGCTGTTGATATTGCGCTGTGGGACATTATGTCCAAGGCGGCGAACAAGCCGCTGTGGCAGTACCTCGGCGGACATAAGAGCAAAGGGATCAAAGCCTACAATACGAACGGCGGCTGGCTTAACTGGTCGAAGGATCGGCTGCTTAAGGATGTAACGGATATTGTGGAGCAGGGCTTTACCGGCGTCAAAATCAAAGTCGGCAAGCCGGACCCGCGCGAGGACTATGACCGTGTCAAAGCGGTGCGCCAAGCGATCGGCGATGACGTCATCTTCATGATCGACGTGAATCAGCAGTGGAACATCAATACCGCGATGACATGGGGCAAGCGGCTGGAAGAGTTCGACTTGTTCTGGCTGGAGGAACCGCTGAACCCGGACGATATTATGGGGCATAAGAAGCTTGCCGACGAGCTGAATGTGCCGATTGCGCTTGGCGAGCATGTCTATACGAAGTATGCGTTCCGCGATTACATTCATCAAGGAGCGCTTGAATATTGCCAAGTTGACGTCACCCGGGTCGCAGGCGTTACAGAGTGGCTGCAAGTAGCAGGTCTTGCTGCTGCATACGATGTGCCGGTCTGCCCGCATGTCGGCGATATGGGGCAGATCCATCAGCATCTGGTGGCGGCGACTCCCGGCGCGATTATGCTGGAGTACATTCCTTGGATTCGCCATATCTTCGAGGAGCCGGCAACGGTGAAGAACGGCCTCTATATATTGCCGCAAATGCCGGGGGCATCAACGACGATTATTCCAAAATATTTTGACGAATACAGGGTGCGATAGGAGGAGAACGATTCGATGAAGCTTCGATATGAGGGACCGGCACCGGGCTGGAAGCAAGGGCTGCCGCTCGGCAATGGCCGGCTGGGTGCAGTCGTCTATGGCGACGGCGCGAGCGAGACATGGTGTATCACGGAATTGACCTACTGGTCGGGCAAACAGGAGTCTCCGGTGACGGCGTCGCAGGGGAAGAGCGATGTAGCTGCCATGCGGGAGCTGTTCTACGCGGGCAATTACACAGAAGGCGAAGAGATGGCAAGCCGACTGCTGCAGGCAGAGAAGCGCAATTTCGGCACGAACCTGTCGCTATGCGATGTGAGCTTGTCGTTCGAAGGTGGCTATCAGGGAGACACGATGACCCGGGAGCTGAATTTGGAAGAGGCTGTTTTTCGCGCAGTAAGTGCGTCAGGCGGGGATTCACGCTTCATCCGTGAAACAATTGCTTCGCATCCGAGCAATGTCATCGCTTCACATATTCGGCGCGAAGGCGAAAGCGAAGGAGCGGATGGCATCTCCTTCACGCTTCGGCTCGAAGGACGGACAGAACGGTTCGAGGTTCGCGCGGCAGGGGGCGATATGCTTGCATTCGAGAGCCAAGCCATCGAAACGATGCATAGCGACGGTACTTGCGGTGTGCGGTGCCACGGAGCGGTTCATGTCGTCGCGGCAGGCGGAGCGGTAGCCGTGCAGGACGGTGCTATAGTTGTGGATGGCGCCGATGAGGCTTGGATTTATTTTGCAGCGGAGACGGATTACCGCCGTGAAGATGCTGCCTGGGAGCAGGAAGCTGCAAGCCGGGTGAAGCAGGCCGCCGAGCAGGGTTATGCTTCAATTCGCGAGGCGCATATTGCCGATCACCGGCAATTGTACGGAAGAGTTGAAGTCGACTTCGGCGATTCCGGCGCTTCGGTATTGCCAATCGATGAGCGGGTTCGGCTGCTCCGAGCCGGCGGTGACGATCCGCAGCTGTTCGCGCTGTTCTTCCAATACGGCCGGTATTTGATGATTGCCGGATCACGTGGCGATTCGCCGCTTCCGATGCATTTGCAAGGGATATGGAATGACGGCGAAGCGAACCGGATGGCATGGAGCTGCGATTATCATCTCGATGTGAACAGCGAGATGAATTACTATCCGACAGAAGCGGCTAATCTGGCGGAATGCCATCTGCCTCTCATGCGCTACATTGAGCAGCTGGCGGAAGCGGGGCGGGAAACAGCGCGCAGCTACTATGGCTGCGATGGATGGACAGCTCATGTATTCTCGAACGCATGGGGATTCACGGAGCCGGGCTGGCATTATTCGTGGGGACTTAATGTAACGGGCGGCTTATGGATTGCGAATCAGCTGCGTGAGCATTATGAGTATGGACGAAGCGATTCCTTCTTGCGGCAGACAGCCTATCCGGTGCTGATGGAAGCAGCACTGTTCTTCCTCGATTACATGACGGTACATCCGAAGTACGGCTTTCTAGTGACAGGTCCGTCGAACTCACCTGAGAATAGCTTCTACGCCAACGGTTCACAGGATCGTTCCTACGCGCTGTCGATGGGGCCGACAATGGATCAGTCGCTCGTACGCGATCTATTCGCTTTCTGCGTGGAAGCAAGCGAACGCCTTGGCGTAGATGAACCGCTTCGCGAGCGTCTACGACAGGCGATCGAGCTGCTGCCGCCGCTGCAAATTGGCGGCAATGGCCAGCTGCAGGAGTGGCTGGAGGATTACGGCGAGGCGCAGCCTGACCATCGCCATCTCTCGCATCTGTACGCGTTGTATCCGGGCAATCAGATTACGCCGCAAGGAACGCCTGAGCTGAGCGAAGCGGCAAGACGTACGCTTACGATGCGGATGCGCGGCGAAGGACTCGAAGATGTGGAGTTTACGCTTGCGTTGTTCGCGGCTAACTTCGCAAGGCTGCATGATGGGAATCGTGCGTACGATCAGCTCGTGTACCTCATCGGAGAGCTGTGCTTTGACAATTTGCTCACGTACTCCAAGGCGGGCATTGCCGGAGCCGAGACGAATATTTTCGTAGCGGACGGCAACTTCGGCGCAGCTGCGGCAGTTACGGAGATGCTTCTGCAAAGCCATGCGGATGAAATTCACTTGCTCCCGGCGTTACCGCAACAATGGCATACAGGTCGCATAACCGGACTCCGCGCCAGAGGTAATGCCGAGGTTGATATCGTATGGCTGAATGGCGAGCTGAGCGAAGCAACGATTCGTGCGCATGCACAGCTAACGACAGTGGTGCGGTACGGTGAACGCATCGTGCCGATAACGCTTGCTGCTGGCGATAGCTGCCGGCTTGAGCGCAGCGCGTTCGCCGCAGAGAAGCAGATCGGGTAGATTCACAGGAGGCAACCGCAGCGATGGATGCTAGCGGTTGCCTTTCCTTTTTGGTGTATTACATTCCGCGAAAGCAGAGGCTATAATGAGTGTGAGATACGGAAAAAGCGGGGGGACGACATGTGAACAGGCATTCCAGAATTTTTCGCAGCTTCTTGATTTCATATATCGTGATCCTCATTATTCCGAGTCTCGCGGGTTACATGTCTTATCGGACATCCATTGCCGTGACGCAATCCATCTCCATTGAGAATAGCGTAACTCTGCTTCAGAAGAGCCAGCAAATGCTGGAACGGCGAATGGCCGAGGTAGAAGGCTTCACGAGACAGCTCGCGCTCAATCAGGACCTGTACGTACTGATGAACCAAAAGAAGCGCAGCGGCAGCGACGACGGCAATGTATACGACATTTGGAAAATCATGAAAGAGGTTATGGTCTTCAGCCAAACGAATGATTTTCTGAAAAACTATTATATCTATCTGCGCAATTACAATGTTGTGCTGACGCCGGGATCCGCTTATTTCAGACCGGAGCATTACTACGATAGCGCGCACTATACCAATATGAATATGCTGCAGTGGAAGAGCCTCATTATGGATAATACGCACAGCCGCGAAGTGCTGCCGCTGAAGCCATTCTCTTTGAACGGGAATCAGACTTCCGCCATCTCCTATATGCAATCGCTTCCACTGGACAGCTTTGGCGAACAAGCGCCGGCTACGGTCGTCGTCCTCATCGATCAGAAGACGATAGCAAGTCTCTTATCCGGGGTACAGGAGCGCTATGGCGGCTGGACTTATGTCAGCAATGCACAAGGTGATGCTATCAGCATGCTTGGCATCGAAGAGAAAGATGCATCCGCGATGAATGCGGACCACGTGTTCAATAAGGACAAGCAGAGCCAATTCTACAAGAATGATCTTGTTATTACGATTCGTTCTGCTTCTACCGGATGGATATATCGGGCAGGTATTCCCCGTTCGGCGCTGATGGAGAATGCGAACTATATTAAGTACATCTCTTGGTCCGTTACCGGCGCCGCGCTCATTATCGGCTTGGTTGTAGGTTGGTTTCTGTCACACCGCAACAGCGCGCCGATCAATCGGCTGCTCGGGGTCATGCGGGAGCAGTTTGGCAAGGACGAGCCTATTGGCCGCAACGAATATGACTTCCTCCAAGGGAATATCTCGACCATTATTACGAGCAATCGAGTGCTGGAAGAAGAGCTCAAGCGGCAGCTGCCACTTATACGCGATGCATTCCTGAAGCGGCTGATTGCGGGCGAGTTCCAGACGCAGGAAGAGATTCAGGCCGCTGCCTCACAGGCGGATATGGGCTTGTCGCTTCGCGAAGGCTACGTCGGCATTCTCCACATTCACGGGTATGCGGGACTCGATTCAGTCGAGATCTTGAACGAGCTGAGCGCGGCAAGATTATTGCTAAAGCAAAGCTTGCGGGACGTCGACAGCCGGATTCTCATGACGGATCTGGGCTCGGATCGCGTCGTTGCGATATTCCCGGCTGCTCAAGAGAAAATGGACGATCTGGCGAGCCGGACGAATATTGAGCAGATGCTGGAGCCATTCGCGGCATTGATGTTCAGCGAATACAAAATTACCGTGACAGGCTCATTCGGCGATCCGTTCGCCTCCGACATGGAAGTGAGCCGTTCGTACGAGCAGGCAAAGGAAACGATGGGCTACGCCGATTATATGCAGCGCAAAGGTTTTCTCTGGTACGCCAACATACGCCAGGAAAGCGCGACCTATTATTACCCGCTCGATATGGAGCTGCGCCTCATTAGTACCGTTCGCGCCGGGGAAGAGGCAGAGGCGAAGCGTATTGTGGAGTCGGTCATGCAGCAAAATACGGAAGATCGCGAGCTGTCGCCGGAGATGGCGAACCAGCTGATCGTCGAGCTGAAGGGGACGCTGCTGAAGCTGCTTGATCAGAAGGCGTTCGCCGAGTCTGAACAATTCGAGGAAGTGAAGAACCGCGTGCTGGAAATTCAGTTAACGGGCACCATTGAAGCGGTTCGGAGCGAGCTCGATCGGATCATTGAAGCGATGTGCGGCATGATTACGAGCAAGAAGAACGATCTGCATATTAAGACGGTTGAGCAAATCAAACAATTTATCGCGGCGCAATATGGGGATTCGGAGCTGACGCTTTACCGCATTGCGGAGCAGGCGGAACGGCCGGAGAAATATATTTCGCAGCTGTTCAAAGAAGTGACGGGCACGAATTTATCTGATCATCTGGAGAAGGTGCGGATGGACCGTGCAGCAGAGCTGCTGCAGGATAAGTCGTTTACGGTGGACGAAATCGCGCTGCAGGTTGGCTACAACAGCTCGCATTCTTTCCGCCGCGCCTTCAAGCGTGTTATGGGTGTAGCTCCGAGCGCATACCGGCAATCATTAGACTAAGAGCACGAAGGGAGCGAGCATGCTGATGAAGCTTCGCCTGATCATATGGATGCTCATGAGCGGCATGCTGCTTGGCGCATGCTCCTCGCAGGCTCCGAAGCAGCAGACGCCGCAGCAAGCAAGCACGAACATTACGGTTTTTGCACAGCAGGACAGCGGGCAGAATTTGCAGACCAACGCATTCTCGGCCTATCTCGAACGAAAGTACGACGTTCATTTCAATTGGGAGACGATTCCCTATGAAGGAGCGAAGGAGAAGCGGCAAATTTCGCTTGCGAGCGGCAGCTATGCCGATACGTATATACTTACCGCTTACATCGATCAATTCACCAAGGCGGAGGTGCTGCGCTACGGCAAGCAGGGGATATTCCTGCCGCTGAACGATCTGATCGACAAGTACGCGCCTCATATTAAAGCAGCGTTCAAGCAGAATGCAGCGCTAAAGGAGCTTAATGTCGCGCCGGATGGCAACATCTATGGACTCGTCAGCTATAGCGAATGCTTCCACTGCTCCTATCCGAACAAAATGTGGCTCAACAAGGTATGGCTGGACAAGCTGAACCTGACGATGCCGAAGACGCTGGACGAATTCAAGCAGGTGCTTCAAGCGTTCAAGACAGAGGACCCGAACGGAAACGGTCTTGCGGACGAAATTCCGCTAAGCGGCTCGACCGAGAACTTCGGCGTTCATCTTATTCCGTTTCTGATGAACGGATTTATATATGACGATGACCGCAATTATCTGGCCTTGTCCGGCGGAAGAGTCGATACGGTAGCGAACAAGCAGGCATGGAAGGAAGGGCTCGCTTATATTAAGTCGCTCTATGATGACGGTCTAATTGACCCAGGCGCCTTCACGCAGAATTCGGAAGCCTATAAACGGCTTGGAGATAATGAAGCAGACGTCATTCTCGGAGCAGGTGCTGCGATGCATCCGGATATCTTCGCTTCGGATGCGACGGGGAGCAATCGTTCGCGCAACTACGCGCCTGTGCCGCCACTGAAGGGGCCTCATGCTGCTTACGCCGTTCATGATGAAGGCGGCATAAGTCCCGGGGCTAAGTTTGTCATTACGAATAAGGCAACACGGGAAGCGCAAATTGCCCTTATCCGAATGGTTGACTATATGTACACGCCAGAGGGACAGCTTCACGCGGAGTCTGGTGACGAGGGCGTCGGCTGGCGCAAGCCTCTGCCAGGCGAGCTCGCGCTTAACAAGGAAGCCGTCCCAGTGAAGGCCGGCATTCCGTCAACTCCAGGCAAGCCGAACAATTCCGGCTGGATCGGCACGGCTCATTTCTACATGCCGAAGTCATATCGGGACACCTGGGTGCAGGATACCGATATGTACGCGCCGAACGGCTATGAGCGAAGGCTGCAGGCAGCCACGGAGTTGTACGCCGGCAAGGAGCCGAAGGAGCTGTTCCCGGCGTGGGCGATATGGGTGAACGAGGCCGATGCACAGCGGGCAAGCGTGCTGGAGACGAATTTGAAGAACTATATCGATCAGAACACGCTTGAATTCATTACCGGCTCGAAGAGCCTGAGCACCGATTGGGACAGCTATGTTAGAGGGCTGAGCGAAATGGGGCTGTCCGATTATTTAGCCATCATGCAGCAAGGCTATGATGATTATTTGCATAACCGTACCCAATAAATGAGAATCCCGAGCCGCAAGCGGCGGCCGGGGTTCTTTTTTTGGCCTATATAGCGGAAAATGGCCGTTCTGCGGGCAATTGTCCGCCTCAAAACGGGGCAAATGTACGCCAAAAACCGCAAGTGTACCTATGCCGGGAGCAGCCCAAACCACTATGATCGGTCATGTGGTAAGCGTTATCATACAGCGCTTAAAGGCATCTGGGAGGGATTGGATTGAACGTGGAAATCGCAGTTGAACAACAGACAGGGGCGGCATTAAAGAGAAAGAAAAGAAGCCTGTCCAGCGCAGCGGCGAGAAGCTTTGCGAAGCATTGGCAGCTCTACTTGGTCGTCATACCGCCGCTATTGTACTTTATTATTTTCAAGTATTATCCGATGCTGAATGCGGTTCTGGCCTTCAAGGACTATAACGTCATTAAAGGCATTTGGGGCAGCCAATGGGTCGGCATGAAGAACTTTAAGCTGTTCTTCGATAACCCGATCTTCTGGGACTTGATCAGAAACACCATATATCTGAGCGGTTATCTGCTGCTCGCGGGATTTCCGATTCCGATTGCACTTGCTCTTATGCTGAATGAAGTGCGCAGCGGCAGGTTCAAGCGGTTCGTGCAGCTCGTGACGTTCGCGCCTTATTTCATCTCGACTGTCGTGATGGTGTCGATCATTATGCTGTTTCTGGCGCCGCGGCTCGGATTCGTCAATGTGCTGATGAATCATCTAGGCATGGACTCCATTAACTTCCTCGGTGTGCCGGACATGTTCAGATCGATCTATGTATGGTCGGATATTTGGCAGACGGCAGGCTATTCCGCCGTTATTTATTTGGCAGCGCTTGCAGGCATTGACCCTACCTTGTACGAGGCGGCGAAGGTAGACGGCGCGTCTCGGTTTCAGAAAATATGGCATGTAGATTTACCCGGAATTCTTCCTACGATCACCATCGTCCTCATTCTGAATGTGGGCAACATTATGGCGGTCGGCTTTGAGAAGGTGTATTTGCTGCAAAATCCGCTTAATCTCGTGAATTCCGAAATTATTTCAACGTACGTGTACAGCATCGGCTTGCTGAACGCCAACTACAGCTTCGCAACGGCGGTCGGCCTGTTCAACTCGGTGATCAATCTGGTGCTGCTCGTGATGGTCAACGGTTTGGCCAAACGGTTCTCGAATAACAGTCTGTGGTAGAAGGAGCTAGAAACGTATGTCTTCAATGAGAACAACGATAAGAGAATCGGCTGGCGATAGGCTGTTCATGATCGTCATCTATACAATACTGACTCTGGTGCTGATTGCCGTCATCTATCCGCTTATATATATCGTGAGCAGCTCGATCAGCAGCCCGGCGGCGGTCACTTCCGGCAAGGTGTGGCTGTGGCCCGTGGACATTTCGTTCAAAGGCTTCGAGACGCTGCTTCATACTCCGCAAATCGTGACAGGGTACGGCAATTCGCTGTTCTATACGGCGGCAGGCACGTTCATCAGCGTGGCGCTTACCGTCATGATTGCATATCCCCTGTCTCGCAAAACCTTCTTCGGGCGTAGCGGGATCATGATGATTATTACGTTTACGATGATTTTCAGCGGCGGGCTTATTCCGACTTATATGGTTGTCAGAGCGCTGCATCTGATTGATACGCGCTGGGCGCTGCTCATTCCGAACGCCATCTGGGTATGGCAGGTCATTATTGCGAGATCGTTCTTCATGTCATCGATTCCGGAAGAGCTGATTGAAGCGAGTGAAATTGATGGCTGCAGCGATTTGCGCTTCATGCGCAGCGTCGTTATTCCGCTGTCCAAACCGATCATCGCGGTGCTCGTGCTCATGTATGCGGTCGGGCAATGGAATGCGTACTTCGATGCGCTCATCTACTTGAAATCCGCTAACCTGTTCCCGCTGCAGCTCATTCTGCGCAGCATTATTATTCAGAACAACAGCTCCGGCGTCATGGACGCGATGAAGTTGGTGGAGCGTCAGCAGCTTGCTGAATTGCTCAAATATGCGCTTATCGTCGTAGCTACGCTTCCGGTGCTGATTATTTATCCATTCGTACAGAGGTTCTTCGTGCAAGGGATGCTCGTCGGGTCTGTAAAAGGATAAGGGCGCCCGTCTGTCGGATGTTTCTTGAGAGGGGAGATAGGTATGTAGTGTGGGGGTTAAGCAGCACTTCTAACTAACGATAAAAAAAGGGAGCGATTAAAGTTGAAAAAGAGAATGGGAAGCATCGCCGCAACACTCGTCACCTTCAGTATGATATTGGCTGCATGCGGAAGCAACAATGCAGCGAACTCGAACAATACGGCATCCAATGATGGAGCGACCGGGACGAATACAGAGGCATCATCGAACAGCGGAGGCAATGCGGAAGCTTCAAGCGAACCGGTTCCTGTTAAAGTGTTTACGATTCAAGAAACAGGGATCGACCTGCCTACCAATAAATTCACAGCATTTGTAGAAGACAAATTCAAGATGAAAATCGACTGGGAGCTGAATCCATCAGATGGCGCCAAAGAGAAGCGCCAAATCTCGCTCGCGAGCGGCGATTACCCAGATGCTTATATGCTGCCAGCTTATATCGATCAATTCTCACAGGCGGATGTGCTGAAGTATGGCAAACAGGGCGTTCTGCAGCCGCTGAATGATCTGATTGACCAATATGCGCCGAACATCAAAGCTGCGCTGGAGTCAGACCCAGAAATGAAAGCGTTTAATACAGCACCGGACGGCAATATCTATGGCCTTGTCGCATATTCGCAGTGCTTCCACTGCTCGTATCCGAATAAAATGTGGCTGAACACAAAGTGGCTCGATAAGCTTGGCTTGCAAATGCCGAAGACGACGGAAGACTTCAAGAAGGTGCTGGAAGCGTTCAAGACGAAGGATCCGAACGGCAACGGCAAAGCGGATGAAGTGCCGCTGAGCGGTTCGATCGAAGACTTCGGCGTACGCGTGATTCCGTTCCTGATGAACGGCTTCGTATACGACGATGATCGCAATTACTTGAACCTGAGCGGAGGTAAGGTAGAATCGGCCGCAGTTAAGCCGGAATGGAAAGAAGGGCTTGCATACATCAAATCGCTGTATGACGAGAAGCTGATCGATCCGGGTGCATTCACGCAGAATGCGGAGGCGTTCAAAAAAATCGGTGAGAATGGTGCTGCACAAATTCTCGGCGCAGGCGCGGGCATGCACCCTGCGATCTTCGTCAATATCGACAAAGGCAACAAATACTCAGCCGATTATAATCCAGTTCCACCGCTCCAAGGACCACATGCTCAATTTGCTACGCATGATGGCGGCGGCGTAGCGCCTGGCGCGAAGTTCGTCATTACGAACAAAGCAAGCAAAGAAGCGCAAATTGCTTTAATTAAGCTGGTTGATTATATGTTCACGCCAGAAGGCCAAACGAATGGCGCATCAGGTATGGAGGGCATCGATTGGGAGAAAGCTGGCCCGAATGATGTAGCGCTTGGCGAAGGCGTGAAGGCAGCATTCAAGCCAATTCCGGCGAAGGAAGGCGATGCTCCTCACAATGCAGGCTGGAGCGGCGTTGCCCACTTCTATATGCCAAAAGCTTACCGCGACAGCTTCGTATCGGCGACGGATATCTATGATGCATCAGGCTACGAGCGCCGTCTGTACAACGCAACGTTGTTGTATCAAGGCAAGGAGCCGCAAGAGCTGTTCCCAGCTTGGTCGGTATGGATTGATCCGTCTGACATGGATGAAGCAAGCATGCTGCAAACGAATATCAAAAACTACATCGAGCAGAATGCGCTTCAGTTCATTACAGGCAACAAGGATCTGAGCAAGGACTGGGATGCGTATGTGCAAGGCTTGAAAGACTTGAAGCTGGACCGTTACCTTGAAATTCTACAAAAAGCGTACGATTCTTCCAACAAATAAGCAGCATGGAAGTGCTGGGCGCTCTGGTTAGCCAGAGCGTCTTTTGCTTGCCTGTGAGGCAGGGGTTGGTAACGACGGGAACAGTTGAGATCGTAACTGAAAGGGCAATTAACACGAAGGGAAGTGAAGCTGTTGCTGGATGCTAGACATATTGCGATGCGATCGGGTCTGCCGCGACTTGCAGCCAAGCTGCTTCGGGGCGGCGAAGTGATTACGGTTGCTTATTTGGGCGGTTCAATCACGGAAGGAGCAGGTGCTTCCCGGCAGGACGAGACGAGCTGGCGAGCACTTACCGGTCAGTATTTGGTCGAACAATACCCTCATTCCTCGTTTACTTTCATCAACGCAGGAGTTGGCGGTACGAACTCAACCTTGGGGGCTCATCGCCTGCATGCGCATGTGCTGAGTCAGGGCAAGATCGACCTGTTGTTCGTAGAGTTTAGCGTCAATGATGGGGAGGACCGAGAAGAGTCCATCCGAGGAATGGAAGGGATCGTACGGCAGTGCCGTCGCCACTCTCCTTGGACGGAGCTATGCTTTGTATATACGGCAGCGGACAAAAACCTGTCGGACACGCTGCCGTTTAATATCGCGGTACATGAGGAAGTCGCAGCGTATTACAATATCCCATCGGTTAACTTTGCCGGTGGCGTTCAGGATCGAATTAATGCCGGAGTTGTTACATGGGAAGCGCTGGCGCCTGACCGTGTCCATCCGAATGACGAAGGGTATGCATTATATGCGTCCTATGTACAGGCGTTTCTGGAACAAGCGGTTCGTGCTGCAGGTGCAGGAGATACGGCTTCGAATGGACTGGATCTACTGGAACAGTCGTATTCTCGCCCGCTGGACGAAGGGAATTATGAGTTCGCTATGATGTTCGATTGCGATACTACTGACATTGACATTGCATCCCGTGAATTCGTTCAGCAAGAGCTTGGTGAAGATGAGCCGCTCATGAACTGGCGTTATGGGACGGGACATCTCGCAGCGAAGGGGAACGAGGGTGAGCAGCTGTCTTTTGCCGTGGAGGGGCGCATTGCGGGTATTGTGCTGCTGCATGGGCCGGACAGCGGCATCCTGGAATATTCGCTGGATAACGGCAAGAGCTTCACCGTCGTTAACGTATTCGACGAATGGTGCCTGCTCGCGTATCGGCCGATTCTGGTAGTGTTTCCGGCTCAGCAAGACCGCTCCTTGCAGCAAGTCCTTATCCGCTGCACGGGCAGGAAGGACGAGCGGAGCAAAGGCGCGGGAATTCGGGTGCTGAAGCTAATGAGCTCTTAATTCGAAAGAAGCCTCCTTCCCATGAGTGGGAAAGGAGGCTTTGTTGTGAGTCATAAGAGCCATTCGACGCTAAATAGCGTGCGTGGCAACCATTAGCGCGTGCGATGGAGCCCAGCGGTTCAGCGGTTCAATGTACCACTATTGCACATGCCTACTCCGTCAGCGACCGCACATACCGCAGCGCTGCGCCTGAGAGCTCATCCCACTGAGCTGCATGGGCATTCGGCACGCGAAGCCAGCCCCTCATCTGCTTGCCCGGGGACGGCTCGAACGTTGCTGCGCCTTCGAGCGCAGCGGCATGGTTGCCCTCCGGCAGCTTGAATACCATGTCATCCTTATAGAACATGGCGAATGCCTTCTTGTTGATCTTCAAACATTTGGCGCCAAACATGCTGCCCTTCACGACACCGTCCGTGTGGCCGAGGTGGTCGCCGATTTCTTGATAACGCTGCTCATGCTGTGACATCCTTAGAAAGCAGCCTCCTCATTGTACGTTACGGCTTGCTAACAAGCTGCTTGCCGCTGTAGTTCTGGATAGTAACCGTATAGCCTTGCGGTACAGTTAGCCGGTAGTTCAGCTCATCCCCTTCGATGCACCAATCCAGCTCAATCGGACCGTCAGCCGTCGGTTGCTTACCGCTGCACCACGCAAGGCCTGTATCCATGAAGGCAATCGCCAGCGACCGCGCGTTCCGGTCGACCGAAACAATGCCGAGCGCATCTCGGTAGAGGCTGCGGACGACATGCGAAGCAAAGCCGTGATTGCAGCTTGCGCTCGTCCGGTTATGCTCCCACAACGTGCCCGTACGCTCTGCCATGACGCTGAAGAACGCCTTAATCTCCGCAAGCAGCTGCTTCGCAAGACCAAGCTGCGATAGCATCTCCATCCGCAGGTAATAGCCGATGAACGCGTTCGCCGGATGTATCCCGCTAATATCGGCGAGAAGAGGCTCGCCAGCGCTGCGAATCGGACTGAAATCATGCACGAGGCTCATGTACCAGTCGCTTTGCTCCTGCGGATCGGAAATGCCGAAGAAAGCGGCGTAATACTGGCACACCTCGGAGCGGTTGTCCGTCACCTCAAGCACACCGTCCGCGTCCTCCATCGCTTGATCTACGTAGAACGAGCCGTCGTAAGACAGCTCTCTTATCATCTGTTTCACCACTGCCGCATCATCGTGATACGACTCTTCGCCATATAGCCTCGCAGCAGCTTCAAGCGCCCCCGCATACAGCATATTGCTCGGGAAATTAATGCCCTTAACGAAGTCATTCGCCTTCGACCATTCAATAAACACCCAGCTCTCGAGATTCTCGAGCAGCCCGAATTCATTGCGGAAGCCTTCAAAATACCGAAGAAGCGCTTCAACCCTTGGCTGCAGCGAAGCAATAAGCTGCTCATCGCCACCGCGTGCCTGGAACTCCTCGAGCTGAATAATGAACCAGAGCGCCCAGTTCGGAATGAACGTCCCGTCATTATGATCCGCAGGATAGCACATCGGCAGCATCCCTTCAGGCAGATGCTCGAACCGTTCCGGGAGCAGGAAGTTCTCGAAGAAGTTGTGTTCAAGGATGTTACCGCCGGTCAGATCGGCCTCGACTCGCGCGGCGAAGAAGCTGTCGCACAGCCAGCCCGCGCGTTCGCGGGAAGGGCAATCCGTGAAGTTGTCGACGGCATTCTGCCGGAACGATTCGCGTGCAGCCTCGAAGATCGCGCCGAGCGACTCATCTGAGCAGCTGAATCCGGCGCGGTCCGCATCGGGATTGGCATACTCCCGTATGGTGAAGGCCGTAACGGCACAGCTGCCTTCGAGCGCAATCGCCTTCAGATACTTCAACGTGTATGGCTCGATGGTTTCGAAATCATAAGCACCTGGCTCGCACTCCAAATAAATGACATTCGAGCATTCAAGGCGCTGATGATCAACATCGCCATCTGTCAGAATTTCATCGAAGGTCAGTGCAATTCGTGAAGGCGTATCACACCGGAAGGCCATTCCGATGAATCCGGTACGGTTGCAGTCGAACTCGACTATGGCAGCACCAAGCGGCTGCAGTTGCAGCTCATTCAACAGCTTCGGCTCGCCATGCTCCTGCCAGCTTGTAAGCAATTGACCAAGCTCATCCGTCGGCAGCAGCTCCAGCTGATCGACTGTGAAGCCTTTCAGCATCGGCCCGATATCGCTAATCGCGCGGTCCCGCCAAGGCTCTACAGCCTCAGCGCGCTGTGTAACCGTCCCTCGCGCCACGACGGAGACAGGCGTTACCATACCAAACGCAGGCTTGCTCACGCCGCGAAGCAGCAATAGCTTCGCTTCCGCAACGGCAGCATCAGCCGCCGGAGCTGGAGTCGCCGCGCCGTTCACGCGCCACCCGTGCACATCCGGCGTCAGCCGGTAAGCTTCCATGAATGGACGCTGGAAGCTGTAGCGCTGCACCTTCTGCACCCGCTCGGGAAGCACGAACGTCTCGAATCCGCTGACGTTCTCATTCTCGTTTCCTTGTCCACTCCCGCCGCATCCGGTCGCCGCAACAACTACGCCATTCACCTCAACCTCCGCTTGCACGAACGAAGGCTGATCCAGCGTATAGAAGCTGTTCACATTGTAGCCTGCGACTTCAATGGCGATGATGCTCGGTTGTCCGGTCGCATCTACGTCATTAACAACGTTCCACTCATCGACGCGGTAATAACCATGCGGACCTGCCGCTGGTCCATGTCCTACGAAGACGCCATTCACATAAACGCGGTATCGCGCAGAGGCGGTGATTCGAACGAGGCAGCTGTCCGGCAGTTTGCCGTCAATGTCCATCAACTGCGCTCGGAAGCCTCCGGTTATATTCATAGCCGTCTCTAATCCAGCTGGCCAGATCGGCTGAGCTTTAACAAATTTCAATTTATGGTCCCTCCTATGAAACTATATACTCGGCCTGGTGCCGCCACCGCAGCTTGCGCGGATGATCAGCTCCGACGGGATAACGATATTTTGCGCGCCGCGGTCCTTCTTGCGGGCGAGCAGCTTATGAAGCAGCTTCGCGCCTTCCTTGCCAATCTCGTACAGGTTGGTTGTCGCCGAAGTAATGCCATACTTCTCCGCCAGCTCGGAATCCTCGAAGCTGACGAGCGCGATATCGCCCGGAATGGACAAGCCTTGCTCGCGGGCGTATTCAATGACGCCGACCGCTTGAATATCGCGTCCGGAGATAATGGCCGTCGGCGGATCTTTCAGCGCCATGAATGCAGCTGCAGCATGGTAGCCGCTTCGTTCCTTCTCATCGCCTATGAACACGTAGTCTTCGCGGAAGCGAATGCCTGCTTCTTCAAGCGCATCGCGATATCCTTCCAGCCGATCCTCGCAGACGAGATACTTCAGCGGGCCCGGACTAATGAAGGCAATGCGGGTATGCCCAAGCTGAAGCATATGCTGCGCATTGCGGAAAGCAATGTCATAATTGTCGACGTCAACGGAGTTCACTTGATTCTTCAGCCCGTTGCTGCCAATAATCACGACGGGAAAATGATGCTCGGACAGCTCTTCAATCACCGATGAATCATGATTCGGCAAACAGATCAGCACGCCGTCCATGGCACGCTCGCGCATAAGCTTGATCAGCTTAGGGGTCTTAGCTTTATGGCCAATATTGTCCCAGGAAATAAGCAGGTTGTAGTCTTTCTGGTCGAGCACCTCGCCGATGCCCTGCAGAAGATGCGAGAAGACGCTGTTCTCAGCGAAGGAGAAGAAGTTCGAAGCGGGATGAGGCGTGAACAAGCAAATATTGTTCGTCTTGCGGGTGACAAGTCCGCGGGCGGCAGAATTCGGCTGATAGTTCAGCCGTTTGATCACTTCGAATATGCGATCCTTCGTTTCCTTCGCGACGGGAGCAGTCCCGTTGAAGGCGAATGAGACGGTCGAGATGGATACGCCGGCTTCCCGCGCAATATCTTTAATCGTGACGCTGCGGCCATCTTTATTCATCGAACGCACCCTCTAAAAACGTTTTATATCGTAAACGTAGCACGACTCCCATTTTCCGTCAATTAACCTAGAGCATATGCGCGAAATATAATAAAAACGTTTTTGTATAGAGAACAGCTTCTCTCTTATCAGTTCGCCGCGGTCAGGGTATACTCGAATGGAATCCATGACTGTTCTAGGGGGTTTAGGCCATGAAGGAGAAGAAGATCACACATGCCATTCCATTCGGCTTCGAGCCTTCGAAGACGGCGGCGGGCAAAGGGACGCTGATCTATTACGATACGTTCGAGCATACATCGGATGCGGAGCTGGACTTCGCGGCACAGCTTACCGGTCAACGGGCTTTTGTCAGACTTGTCCTGTATCCGCTGCATGAGGAAACGGTCAGAAGGATGACCAAGGAGCCGGTTCGTGCGTATCACAAGCGGCTCGATCAGTTGCATGAGTGGAAGCGCGAGCACAGCAGCGGGGGAAACGGCATTGTCATTGAGGGCTTCGAGGGCAAACGAAAGAAGTATACACCCATCGATACCGCACTGCGCCATCTGACACAGACATATCCATCGCCGCATTTTGTATACATGACGCCAGAAACGGCGAATTTGTTCGCATCGTTCGATTCCTTCGAGGAGTGGATCGTGAAGCTGCGGCTGCTGCTGCCGATGGAGCCAAGCACGCTGCATCCGAGACTCGTGGAGTACCGAGGACGCTGGGATGTTGCATCTACATAACGAAATAAAAAACCGACTCGCCCGCAACGGGTAAAGTCGGTTTTGTTATGCTGCGGTCCGGTGAGGCTGGGCAGCGGGCTGACTGTGGCTGTTGCCATCGACGATCGCGCGAAGCTCCTTCAATAGCTCGTTTAGTTCCTGGCGAAGCTCGCTCAGCTCGGCGCTGCATCTTGCTTGCAGCTTATCCAGCTCTTTGGGCGAAAGCCGGTCTTGCTTGATTTGATAAATCAGCTTGTTCGTCATCGTTTCGCTGTCGCACAGACGGTTGGCATATACAATGGCAGGTGTTTGGATCATGATTGCATTTCACACTCCCTTCTCTTAGCTGACCTCAGTGTAACAGCCAAGTATTAACGGGACGTTCGGGAAGTGTGAAACAAGTATTAAATCCCGTTATTTCATTTCGAGCAGGAACCGTGCATCGCCGATTAACATGTAAGTGACGATAGGCGAGGGACCGTCGCTCAGAATGAAGCTGATTCCGTAATCGTAAGGTATGCGGGTAGCCAGGGACGGAAGTTCGTTTAGCAGCTTTAACCCTGTTTCACTCTCCGCAAAAAAGTACGTCCAGAACGAACGGTCGACTGCCGTCGGTTTGCCGTAGAGTCGCTCTAGCACCTTGGAACTGCTCTGCATCGTAATGCCGCGCTTTGTTCGGAAGAGATGAGCGGGGTCTTCCCGCAGCTTGATGCCGACTGCCTTCGTGCCGCGATAAAAGACGGACATACTGTCATACTCATGGACGGGCAGCGATATCGTATAGCTATCGAAGCTTCCGAGCAGCTTGTCCACGTCTTTCATCTCCATGCCGAGCCGGACAGTACGGCCAAGCTCGTCCGTTACGGCAAGATCGTCCCGCACGAATGGCGCTGGCGTTAGCGGGAGCCCTTCGGTGCTGTTTGCCAGTTGGATTTTCCGAGCTATGCTCCGTTGGTAAGATGTCTGGAACATCACTTCCGAGCTAACTTCCCCGAATGCATTCACCGATACAATGACGTCATAAACATCGGAGCGTCCCTCAGCGGCCGCCAACTCCTTCGTTGATCGCAGCTGCTTGAACCGATACGAATTCGCTTGATACCTGTAGATGCGGTCGCTGCCTTGAGTGATAGACGGTTCCCCGAGCACCATCGCTGCTTGCTCCCAGCTCTGACCAGGCTTCACTCGCTTGAGGAGAGCGCCTTCCATACCGGGATCGATCATCGCGGCTCTTCCATCTGCATAGCCGATTGTAACGTCTTCACCGTAGCGGTAATAGTCGCTGCTTAACGTCTTGATGACTTGCGGCTTGCCGAGCCTGAGCTCGACTTCGCTCTTGGTCATGCCAAGCTGCAAACGGGCGACGCGGCCGTTGCCCGGAATGTAAACAGTGAGCGGCGAGTAGTTCAGACTGCCATCTGACGCGGCTTTGAGTAACGGTGCGCCGTAGACTTCAGGTGCTGCTGTGCCGCCGATAGTCCCTATTAGTGCGAGTGCCAGCATGTAGATGGCGGTAAGGCGCAGATTTCGATTCAATTGACACCCCTCCAGTCGGTTAGAAATAACAGATCTAGGAAATTTTATAACAGAACTGAGGCGCTTGACTAGCGGTTATTAGTCCTGCAACTTATGAATCAGCTCCATCGTCGTAAGAAGTAAGAGAGAATCCTGATTAAGGGCAGGGTACTACAAGAACGGGGTGAATGGATGATGAAGAAAGTAATGAACATGCTCACGGCTGCTGCGCTCCTGGCCGGCACGTTAATTAGCGGGTTGGCTGCACCAGCCGGCGCATCGGCGGAATCTGCGGCTGCGGCACCTGTCGGATGCCGGACAGATGACCACGGGCTGAAGCTTGTGGCGATGAAGGATACGGGCAATGCCCATCTGCAAGCGGTTCAATTTCTAGGTGCGAACATCGGGCGTGCGGCTGGGAACGGGTTCATGATCGGTACGTCGGACGGCGGTTGTCACTGGCAGTCGATCTATAATACAGGCAAGCTGAGCTTCAGCCAGATGCAATTCCTGAGCAACTCGGTCGGTTATGTGCTGGCGAAGACGAGCGCGGAGAAGCAGAACACGCTGCTGAAGACGACGAACGGCGGAACGAGCTACACATGGGTGCGAACAGGGCAGTATGGCTTCGACCGCATTCAGTTTCTGAATGAGAATGTCGGCTACGGATTTACGCGCCAATTTACGTTCAAGACGAAGAATGGCGGGAAGAGCTGGACGAAGGTAGCAACGCCGCCGAACACGCGGTATGTCCAGTTCATGACGCAGGATAAAGCGTGGGCGATTATTGTCAAAGCGACCGGAGGCTATGAAGTGATAAAGACGACGGATGGCGGAAAATCGTGGGTCAATTCGCTTGCCGTCAAGTCATCGGTGAATTACGGCGGCGCAATCTACGGAACGGATAGCTCTGATGTGTGGGTCGTGCTGTACGGCGATTCCGGCATGTCGCAGACCTCGTACTCCGTCTTCCATACGACGGATGCAGGCGCGCATTGGAAACAGATGATCTCGAATACGACGGCAGGGGGCGGACCGGCCCCGGGTCCTGCTGTGCCTGTAGGCAAGTTGCCTGGACCGGCGGGTAGACCGACGGATATGGTGGTTATCGGGCACTCGGCAGCCTATATGGTTGCTGGGAGCGGTGCGCTGGATCAGGTTCAGTTCGGCCGTTCCGTTGATGACGGCAAGACATGGAAGAACCTGCCGAGCGGCGTTCCGGGGTATGAAGCGAAGCTGTCCTTCGTCTCACCGGCAAGCGGTTATATGGCCGTGACGAGTTCATCGGGCTCCGGCGTGTATAAAACGATCAATAACGGCACGAAGTGGACGAAGCTGTTCGGGCTGCCTGACGCAAATTAACGTTCACAGCGATGGGTTCGATGTTATAATGGTGGAAAAAAAAGGCGGTGGCAAGTGATTATGCTGCAGCATGAAGGCATCCATCATGTAAGCATCATTGTAACGGATATCGATCGGTCCAAAGCGTTCTATCGCGAGGTGATCGGGCTGGAGGAGATCCAGCGTCCGGCGTTTGATTTTGCAGGCGCGTGGTATGCAATTGGCGCAGGCGGACAGCAGCTGCATCTCATCATGCACGATGGCGAGACGAAGCGTACCGGCGGCATCGACACGCGCGATGGGCATTTTGCGATTCGCGTCGCCGACTTCGACGCCACGATCGATTGGCTGACGAAGTGCGACATTCCGCACAGGTCGAACCGGAACAGCATCACAGGCTTCGCGCAGATATTCATTATGGACCCTGACCATAATGTGATCGAGCTGAATGCGGCGCGGGATTGATGCGAGTGGCCAAGATCCTAGGGTGATCGCGCTAACGCACCGAGAGCACGCGATTCACGCCTGCCTATCGGCCTAACGGAACGTACAACGCTTATTCGCCATTTTTTCTCGGATCTGGCGCGCTAACGGACCACAGAGAAGCTATTGCTCCGATATTGCCCCTAAATGGGCTAATTTGCAGGCAATAAAGGTTCCTGTGATCCGTTACATTCTCAGAGCCGCCGAAAATGTCTGAATAACGCGTCTCCGTACCGTTAGTAAAGACGAGTTGAAAGCTTATAAAAAAAACCGTATCCCCAACGCCAACGGGGATACGGTTTTTTGCGCGTTATGCGGGACCGAGCATGAGCAGCTCGCGGATTTCCGACTCGCTCAAGGCGGACAGCGCCTCCTCGCCAGGCTGGATGACCTCGTTGATGAGGTCCTTCTTGCGCTGCTGGAGCTCGAACATTTTGTCTTCGACGGTGCCTCGGCTGACGAGCCGGATCACCTGCACGACGTTCTTCTGGCCGATCCGGTATGCCCGGTCGGCGGCCTGCTGCTCGACGGCGGGGTTCCACCACAGGTCGTACAGAATGACCGTGTCGGCACCGGTCAGGTTAAGGCCGACGCCGCCGGCTTTGAGCGAGATGAGGAACAGCTCCCGCTCGCCATCGTTGAAGCGGGCGCTTAGCTCGGCGCGTTCAGCTGATGGGGTGCTGCCGTCGAGATAGAAGAACGGCACGCCGCGCTCCGTCAGCTCTCGGCGAATGATGCCGAGCATCTGCGTGAACTGGGAGAAGACGAGCATCCGCTTGCCGGCGCTGCGGCATTCGTCAATCAGCTCAAGCAGCTGCTCGAACTTGGCGGAGCTGCCGTCGTAGTCTTCGACGAACAGCGCGGGGTGACAGCACAATTGGCGCAGACGTGTCAGTCCGGCCAAGATGCGAATCCGATTGCGCTGGAACGTATCTTTGTCCAGATGCTTCAGCGTCTCATGCCGCAGCTTCGCAAGGTACGCGGCATACAGCTTCTTCTGCTCCGGCAGCAGCTCGGCGGCGAGCTGCGTCTCGATCTTCTCCGGCAGCTCCTTCAGCACGTCGGTCTTCAACCTGCGCAGCAGGAAGGGGCGCGCGCGCTTCGCAATCGCCTCGCGCGTCAGCTCTGCGAAGTCCTTCCGCTTCGGGAACAGCCCCGGGCAGACGGCATCGAAGATGCTCCACAGCTCATCAAGCCGATTCTCGATCGGCGTGCCCGTCAGCGCGAAGCGGTAGCGAGCCTCAAGCAGCTTCACGGTCTGCGCCGTCTGTGTCGTATAGTTCTTGAACGCCTGCGCTTCATCGAGAATAAGCGTGTGGAACGATTGTCCCACGTACAGCTCGGCATCCCGGCGCAGCAGCGGGTACGAAGTGATAATGACGTCGGCGTCCGATGCCGCGCCCTTCACGATTCGGCTGCGTTCCGTCTTCGTGCCATCGGCGATGACAGCGCGAAGCTGCGGCGCGAACCGGCGCAGCTCGTGGAGCCAATTGTACGTGACCGAAGCAGGCGCGACGATGATGGCAGGGAGCCGGTGTTCACGGATCTCCGGCAGCTGAGACACGAGGAACGCGATAGCCTGCACGGTTTTGCCAAGGCCCATATCGTCCGCCAGTATGCCGCCAAAATGATAATGCGAGAGCGTGCGCATCCATTGATAACCGTAAACTTGATAGTCCCGCAGCACATTCGCTAAGCTGTCCGGCACGGGGAAGTCTAGATTGTCCGGGCTTCGCAGGTTGTCGAGCAGCCGACGGAACGACTTGTCCATCGTGATTGTCTTGCTGCTTCGATGCTGCTCCATGAGATGCAGACCGCGCAGCATAGGAACGTGAATGCCTGCCGCCATGAGATCCTTCACTGTAAACTTAGCTTCGTTAAATAACCGGATCATTTCTTGCAGCTCGGCGGTTTCGAGCGGCATCAGCGAGCCGTTCGGCAGCCTGTGATAGCGGCGCTTCTCCTCCATCGACTGAAGGAGGCGCTTGATCTCCGTCTCGGGTATGCCGGCGATGTCGAACTCGAATTCGAGCCAGTGTGTCCGCTCATTCATCTTAATGTGTACCTTCGGCGGCGGACCGCCCGTATGAATTCTCGTCCTGACGGCTGAAGTGGCATGCACCGTCAGCAGCTTCTCGAGCTGAGGGACGATATGGTACAGAAACTGATACTCCGTTTCTTCATCCTCCATGAAATATCCGGCTTCCGTCTTCGCGAACCCGGCTTCCTCCATGAGCGTGAGAATACGCCGTTCCCGCTCGCCGTCACGCACGAGAATAAGACCGCCGCGGCGCTGGATATCTGCAGTCGCTTCGAGCGGATTAATGATCAGCTCGCCGTAATGGAATTCGAGCCCTGCCAGCAGCCGATCTCGAATGCGGTCGAGATACAGCCGGGCTTTCAGCGGTCGGTGGGTGACACGGTTCTCGACCGCTTCCGCGATATGAACGCTGCCAAGCTTCAGCAGGCCGGGGACGACGCGCTCCATGAACGGCTCGATTTGTTCAGATCGGATCGCGACATGATCGCGCGCGCCGGACTCCTCGAGCAATTGCTGCAGCTCGAGGAGTCTGCGGCAGCCATCCGGCGGCAGCGGCACAAGCTTACCGCCGTCTGCGATGACAAGGCCGTAGTCCTCCATAATCGTCATTCGATTAAGGCCGTTAACCTCCAGCTGATAGCTGTTATCTAATCCCATGTCCTTGTCGGACGCGTTAGCCTCTTGACCGAGCTTGAACTGCAGGGGTAGCCGCTCCTCTGAGATCGCGAGACCTTCATACTGCGCACCGTTCTGTTCGAACATCACCGAAGGCGCCTTCGTCAGCGCCGGAAGCAGTGCTTCCCAAGCATAGGGCGGGATGAGCAGCATCCGTTCCCCGCTCATCGGACTTGCGTGCATCGTATACGCGCTTGTCGTCTCGCGGTACATGCTTTCCTGGCGATGAATGGCGAGCAATTGCTTCATAACCTCATAATCCGCAGGATGGAAGCTGTGCTGCACCGGATCGTAGGTGAACGCCTTCGATAGCGGATAGGCTTCGCCCCGCTCAATATGCGCGAGGAAGTCGCGAATCTGCTGCACGATCAGCGGGCGATTCAAGCCCGCCTTCATCTCGATGCCGAAGAGCCGCTTCACGCTTCCTTTGCCGTAAGCGAACGGCTTGCAGATGAAGGTCACGTCAAGCAGCGTGCGGGACTCGACGATCGCGCGCGAACCGATAGGCAGCCGCGGCTGCTTGTGCGCGAACAGCCCGAGCAGGCTGGCGGCGAGCTCGCCATCAACGGCTCGCTCGGCTCGCTCCTGCGACGAAGCGGCTCTGCCTTCAGCGCGGCTAGGCGAGCGTCCCGCATGCTGCGCATCGTGCAGCTGGAGCAGCACGGCTGCGATATGAGAGCAGTACTTGTCGTACGAGGATAACGTCGGGCAGCTGCATGCTGCAGCGACATCGCCGTCCTCGTCGATTCGCACGCTTACGTCGAAGCGCTCATGCAGCTTAACGACTGCTTCACAGTGCGACCCGTCCGGTTCATAGCGCGTAATCGCCACTTTGCCGCTGCGAAAGGCGGCTTCGCCTTTCTTATACGAAAGCTGTCCGCACATCGATAGGATTGCGGATAGCGATAATGGATTGCTCACGGGCGCAAATTCCTTTCTTCTCTTCCTTGAAACACATGTGCATTTATTATACCGTCCGCTTGCCAATGTTCGCGAGCGGCGATTAACGGCGGTCTAATTACCGGTACCGCTGGCGAAAAGCTTTCGGGCGCGTCCCCGTATGTTTGCCGAAGCAGCGGACGAAGTACGGAAAGGTGAGAAAGCCGGTCTCCTCGGCAATGGCGCCGATTGGCTCGTTCGTATGAATCAGCAGGTGCTTCGCTTGTTCAATGCGGTAGCGGGTCAAGTATTCGAGCGGCGTGCAGCCGAACGCCTTCTTCATGCACAGCGCAATATAGTTAGCGTGAAAATGCAGCCGTTCCGATAGCTCCTTATAGCTGATCGGTTCCCGGTAATGAAGGCGCAGGAACGCGGCTGCTTCGTCGGCTAACGCCAAATGAGCATCTCGCGCCGCTTCGACGCCTTCCTCCTGCAGCTGGAGCAGCAGGTCTAAGAAGATGCCTTGCTGGCGGAATCGGCTGGATGCCGCTGGCTCACTCTGCAAGGCGATGAGCTGGCGCAGCCAGCTATAAACCGTCTCCGGCGTGCGAAGCTCGCCGATCCGCGGAATATGATAGACGAAAGCTTCGATCTGCATGTACGGTTCCGTGCTGGCCGGCGACGGGAAGGGCACTTGTTCGTTCACTTCGCTCCAGCTGCCAAACGTCTGAAAGTGCAGCCAATAGAAATGCGTTTCTTCCGTGCACGGGATCGGCGAGCGGTGGAAGCGATCCGGACGAAGAAAAGCATAATGACCGGCAGGGATGGTGAGCGACAGTCCTTCTTCCTCCATGTATAGACAGCCCTTCGTGACAATGAGCAGGTCGAATACGCCAATGCTGGAACGTTCGGCATGCCTGACTCCTGGGGGATAGCTATCTTCCCCGCAAGTAATATGGTGAGGCATAGGCGGAGAGGTGAATCGGAACATTGATGATAGCTCCTTCACGGGTTGTATTGCTTTTATAATAAGTGATTTTGACGTATTGTTCTAGATCACATCCTGCTTCTTAATGTTGTAATTGGACAATTACTTGTTGTGTTCGGGTATCGGCTGTCTGCTAGCCTCCATGCTATATTCGGATGGAAGGATTACAGATTTCGATGAGCAAAGGGAGACATACGACAATGGAATCGACGATGAGGAAGCTAATTGATACCGCGTTCCAGGCACTGCCGCTTGGTGCGATTAAACCGGCAGGCTGGCTGCAGAATCAGCTCCGCATTCAAGCTGACGGACTGACAGGCCATCTTGAGGAGCATTGGGGCGACGTCGGACCTGACAACGGCTGGATCGGCGGAAGCGGCGAGAGCTGGGAGCGCGGTCCATACTATCTGGACGGGATGCTGCCGCTTGCTTACTTGCTAGAGGATGAGAAGCTGATTGCCAAGGCAAAGCGCTGGATAGAATGGTCGCTTGCGAGCCAGAGGGAAGACGGCTCCTTCGGACCTGTTGGCACGATTCAGTCGGTTAATCAAGATATAAACAAGAAGCATGACTGGTGGCATTACATGATCATGCTGAAGGTGATGACGCAGTACAAGGAAGCGACGAACGATCCGCGTGTCGTGCCGTTCTTGACCAAGTTCTTCGGCTATGTCCACGGGAAGATCGAAGCGATGCCGCTTGAAGGCTGGGCGAAGGCGCGCGGGGCTGAGATGCTGCTGTGCATTCAGTGGCTATTCCGGGAAACAGGTGAAGCATGGCTGCTCGAGCTGGCGGACATTATCGCAGAGCAGACGAATGATTGGACGGATATTTTTCACGACTTCCCGTATTGGCGCAAGGTCGAAGAATGGGACTGGACGACGCATGTCGTCAACGTGGCGATGGGCATTAAGACGCCGGGTATCCGATATGAGCTGAGCGGCGCAGAAGTGGAGCGTGCTGCTGTGCATCGCGGCATCGACAGTTTAATGACGTATCACGGGCAAGCACATGGCATGTTCTCCGGAGACGAGTGGCTGTCCGGCACGCATCCAAGCCAAGGCGTCGAGCTATGCGCCGTCGTTGAATATATGTACTCCATGGAGAATCTGACGCGCGTGTTCGGCGAAGGACGGTTCGGGGACATTCTCGAAAAGGTTGCGTTCAACGCGCTGCCTGCGACGATCTCGAAAGATTGGTGCGCGCATCAGTACGACCAGCAAGTGAATCAGATTGTCTGCAACGTAGCTCCGCGCAACTGGAGCAACGGTGATGAAGCGAATCTGTTCGGTCTTGAGCCGAACTTCGGCTGTTGCACGGCGAACATGCATCAAGGCTGGCCGAAGCTGGCTTCGCATCTGTGGATGAGCGACAACCGCGGCGGTCTGGCGGCTGTGTCATATGCGCCATGCACGGTGCAGGCTCCGGTCGGCAACGGAGCTTCCGCTACGATAACCGTCGGCGGCGAATATCCGTTCCGCGACACGGTTACGATTGATGTGGCGCTCGATTGCCAGAGCGCAGCCTTCGCGATCTCGCTGCGTATCCCGGCGTGGTGCGATACGCCAAGCTTGACGATTAACGGAGTTAAGCAAGAGCTTAATGTCGTTAACGGCTATTCGCGCGTGGAGCGGGAGTGGGTAAGCGGCGAGGAGCTTGTGTTGACGCTGCCGATGGAGGTTCGCACGGTATCTCGCAATCTGTATGCGATTAGCGTCGAGCGTGGACCGCTCGTGTACGCGCTGCCGATTCAGGAGAACTGGCAGCTGCTGACGAAGCGGGAGAAGTTCCACGATTGGGAAGTCTACCCGGGTACGCCTTGGAAATACGGCCTCTTGGCAGATAACAAGTATGAAGTGAGCCTGTCCGATGTTCCGTACCAGCCGTTCGATGCGGAACATGCGCCGGTTCGCCTCAAGGCGACGGGGCAGCTGGTCCGCGAGTGGAAGATGGAGGGCAACAATGCAGGTACGCCGCCGATCTATCCGAAGACGGCGAATCAAGAGTTCGCCGAACTGACGCTCGTGCCGTATGGCAGCGCGCGCCTGCGCATCGGCGAGTTCCCGCTCATCGGCGAGCGGGAGAAGGCTTGGAAGAAGCACATATAATCGCATGATTCAAGGCGGTGGAATATGTCTATTATTTTTCTTTCGGTTGATTTACAGAACGACTTCGGGGCGGTTGGCGGCGCCATGTATCAACCGCGACCATGCGTGCCATTCATCCAGAACACCTTGCTACCTTTTGTACGCGACCAAGAATGCTCCATTGTTGAGATTATCTCTGACTATCGTATAAGCCAAGATGTTGAGGGGAATTCCGCCTGCTGCATTCCAGGAAAGTGGGGCTTCGAATCCATCATCCCCTCCGACATGAAACACCAGTCTGTGTGGGTGAAATCCGAGCCGTCGCCAGCTTGGATTCGTGAAGGTGGCGGTAAAGCGGATTCCGTTCCGGGTGTTCCTTTTGCCTCGCCGGCTGGCTTCAGTCAATGGTTGCTCGATACAATCGGACCGCCAAGCTCTGATCTGGAGATCGTTGTGATTGGGCTGGTGCTCGAAGTCTGCGTTCTAAGCACGCTTCAAGAACTCAAGTACCGTGGTTATCGAGCAAAGGTGTTATTCGAAGGAGTAGACACGTATTCCGGAAGTTTGGAACAGAAACAGGTGCTATTCGAAACTCTCTTCCCGTATTGGGCTGAGCCAATATATTGGGAAGAGATGCAGAGAATGAACGACTAGAGAACAAACCACAAATAAACCGCCCATCGGGGCGGTTTATTTGTGGTTGCCCTAAAAAGCTTCGACATTCTGAGAATGCTAAATCTGCATTCTCAAAGCCGCAATCGGCAGCTGAGCTGCATCCCCGTCTGAGGCGCAATCGGTCGATTTCATAGCTGAGAGTTCGAAAATTGCACTCTCAGAGCAAAAATCAGCCGATTTCATTGCTGAGAGTTCGAAAATTGCACTCTCAGCCTCGCCAAGCTGTCAGTATGGGCAACATCCCCGTCTGAGAGATCGAAAATTGCACTCTCAGAGTGAAAATCGGTCGATTTCATAGCTGAGAGATCGAAAATTGTACTCTCAGCTTCGCACGCTACCGATCCCTATCTGAGATCCTCATCGAGAAAGTCGCCTGTACACTAACAGTTGTCACGAAAGCCAGTCGCTACAGATAAACGGTAACCGTGTTTTCTACTTGCAAACATGTCTCCGTTTCAGCCGCACAAGCCCGTGCTGCAGCACATTGTTGCCGGTTTGCGGCGTTAGAGTCGGCTGCTCGCCAAGGCCGGTTACGTTAAGGATGACGTTCCGGTTCACGCTGCGGCGGCTGATGCGAACCTCGTATTTGAACTGCACATTCGAGACGTCGGCATAGACGAAGTTCGACGTGCCGGGAGCAAGTGATACGAGGCAGGTGGTCGTATTGCAAGGCGATAGCGTAAGCGGGACGGGCAGTCCGCTGGACCAGTCTATGACTTGCACCCTCATCTCTCTCGCGATCGTTGTGCCGAGGTTGACCAGATCGATCAGGGCGAAATTCGTTCCCGGATTGCGCCGGAGAATGCCTGTGGAGAATACAGCTCGCACCGGTTTCCTTTTGCAGCCTGCACAGCCTTTGGTCATCTTGCTTACGCTAGTTGTCGCTCTTGCCATATGAATCTACCAGCCTCCCTTAATAGCGGCATGCTGCCGCACACTCGTACTATTACATGCGGTGGGGAGCAGTTTGGCACGGGTTAATTGCCTCTTCATGCATGAAATGAGTGGAAACGTCCACAATATAAGGGGCTTTCCATTACTGACGGTTCAAACAAAGGAGAAGAACGACAACTATGCGAAATCGTTGCATCAAAGTGATACTGCTCTGCCTGGCGTTAACCTTATGTCTGGCTCCGGCTGGTGTACAAGCAAGGACGCTCGACCACTCTCACGGTCACAATAATTGCTGGACGCAGTCGATGTGGCAGCTTAAGGACAACTTGAGAAGACTGTGGACAGATCACGCGATCTACACGCAATCCTACATTGTCAGCGCAACTTCGAATTTACCTGACAAAGACAAGGTGCTTGAGCGTCTGCTCCGCAACCAGCAGGACATTGGCAACGCGATCAAGCCTTATTACGGCGAGGCTGCCGGGGACAAGCTGGCAGCGCTGCTGCGGGAGCATATTCAGCTAGCGGGACAAATCACAGGCGCAGCCATTAGCGGCAATCAAGCGGACTTGGCGAAGTTCAATAAGGAGTGGTACCGGAATGCCGATGATATCGCCAAATTCTTGAGCGGTGCGAATCCGAACCTTTCCTACAACGACTTGAAGTCGATGTTAGACCGCCATCTGGAATTTGTAGCTGCGCTGCTAACCGCACGGCTGACGAAGAATTGGGATGCTCAGATCAAGGCGTTCGACGATGGACTGACACATCTCTATATGCTGTCGGATACGCTGGCAAGCGGAATTATCAAGCAGTTCCCAGACAAGTTTAAGTAGCTAATCGATTTAGAAGAGCCGCCGGCTAGGAATAGCCGACGGTTTTTTTTATTTATGGCAAGAAACATCAAGAACTAGCGGACCTTCGTACGGTACAATGAAGCTAGCAATTGAGGGGAGTCACATGTTTCCATGAGAGAGGATTACTTGAAGCAGATTCAAATGACCATTGATTACGTGGAAGCGCATATCGCGGAGGAGCTATCACTTTCGCATCTTGCCCGAATCGCGATGCTGTCCGACTTTCATTTTCATCGCGTCTTTCTGTCGATGGCTGGCGAGACGGTAATGGATTATGTGCGCAAACGGCGTCTGGCGAAATCAGCCTATCAAGTAGCCCACACGGATGCAAGACTGCTCGACATTGCGCTCGCACACGGGTTTCAGAATCATGAAACGTTCACGCGCGCATTCAAGCGGATGTTTGATCTAACGCCTGCGGATTATCGCAAACAAGGGATCAAGCCTACCGCTTATTCGAGGCTGAACGTCCTGCAAGGCAAATTTAATCCTTATTTGGGAGGCATTCGAATGGATTACCGTTTAGTGACGAAACCTGCTTTCAAAGTCATTGGCTTCGAGCTTCATACATCCACGCGCGATGGCGAGAACCAACGTCAAATTCCGGCGTTCTGGACAGATTATTTGAACAGCGGAAGGGGCAGCCGGATTCCGAATCGCATTCATAAGGACAGCCGGGTAGAACTCGGACTCTGCTATGACTTCGATATGGAGTCGAACAAGTTCAAATATATGATTGGCATGGAAGTGGATACATTCGAAGGAGCCAATGACAGCGAGTTGGTTTGCCGTGAATTCGGTGCTGCCGAATATGCCGTGTTCACGACGCCGCTCGTGACTCCGGACCAGTTCTCCAACTCGATTCAGAGCACTTGGGGTGCAATCTTCAGCGAGTGGTTCCCGCATTCAGGCTACGAGCATGCAGGCACAACGGAGTTCGAGCTGTACGATTCGCGCAGCAATTCAAACCCCGGCGGCTTGCAGATGGATATCTATGTTCCGGTGAAACGTAAAGAAGCGTAAGCGTAATGGTAAGGGTCAAAGCATCAGATCCGCGCCGAGAAGAGAGGACATGCGTGCTGCCTTAGGCGGTACGCTTTTTTTTATGCGCTTTTCTTTTTTCGCCTGAATCCGCACTTTGCGAAAATTGTGGAGTAGCAGAGCCGCTTACTGGGGGAAAAAGGGTAACTGCTAGAAAAAATCCCGTTGAGCTGCGCTTTTTTCGCGTATATTCTTGTCTACATATCGTAGGAAGGGAGCGAGCAGATTGCATTCATTTTCAATAGAAAAATCTGGTTTCGTTTACGATGGCGAGCCTGTAAAGCTGCTCTCCGGGGCGATGCATTATTTTCGAACCGTGCCGGCCTATTGGCGGGATCGGTTGCTCAAGCTGAAGGCTTGCGGACTGAATACGGTGGAGACATACATCCCCTGGAACATTCATGAGCCGAAGGAAGGCGAATTTCATTTCGAGGGTATGGCTGACGCTGTCGCCTTTGTGGAGCTCGCAGGCAGTCTGGGGCTTCATGTCATCGTTCGGCCAAGTCCATATATCTGTGCAGAGTGGGAATTCGGCGGTTTGCCGGCATGGCTGCTGGCAAATCCTTATATACAGCTGAGATGCAGCCACCCGGCGTTTCTCGCCAAGGTAGATGCGTATTACGATGAGCTGATTCCGCGGCTTAAGCCGCTCTTGTGCACGAACGGCGGTCCGATTATCGCCGTGCAGGTTGAGAATGAATACGGCAGCTATGGCAATGATGCGAAGTACTTGGAGCATCTGAAGGACGGACTCATTAAGCGCGGCATCAATGTGCCTCTATTCACTTCTGACGGCCCGACCGATGCGCTGCTGCAAGGCGGGTCTGTGCCTGGCGTGCTGTCGACCGTCAATTTCGGCTCGGGTCCTGCGTCCGCATTCGCTAAGCTGAGAGAATATCAGCCGGACGGACCGCTCATGTGCATGGAGTTCTGGAACGGCTGGTTCGACCATTGGGGCAAACCCCATCATACGCGAGGCGCGCTCGATGCGGCTGAAGTGCTGGATGACATGCTGAAGCTAGGAGCTTCCGTTAACTTCTATATGTTCCACGGCGGCACGAACTTTGGCTTCTATAACGGGGCGAACTGCCAGGAGCCGGATCGTTACGAGCCGACCATTACGAGCTACGATTATGATGCGATGCTTGATGAGACAGGCGATCCGACGGATAAATATTTTGCAGCGCGGCAAGTGATTGCCCGTTACTTCCCTTTAGGGGAGCTGGAGCTGCCTCCGCCCCTGCCGAAGCAAGCCTACGGCCAAGTCAAGTTAACAGAACAAGCAAATTTGTTCGAGCAATTGCATGTGTTGTCAGCGCCGATGCAATCCGTTACGCCGCTTCCGATGGAAAGATTGGGCCAGCAACACGGCTTTATTCTCTATTCCACGCGGATTTCTGGACCACGTCCGGCAGAGCAGCTCTTTTTGCATGATGTGAGAGACAGAGCGCTTGTTTTCTTGGATGGCGTTTATCAAGGCATTATCGAACGCGCTCCGGTTCCGCAATCTTTGACGATTGGCGTGCCTGAAGGCGGGGCGAGGCTTGACATTCTAGTAGAAAATATGGGAAGAATCAACTATGGTCCTTTCCTGAAAGATCATAAAGGCATTACGGAAGGGGTAAGGCTCGGCTTCCAATTCCTGTTCGATTGGACGATCCGGCCGCTGCCGCTTGAGGATTTGTCGCAACTCTCCTTTGCAAGAAGAAGCTCCGAAGATGTAACGGGGCCGAAATTTTACAAGGGGACGCTGCATGTGGAGGGCGCTCCGGCTGATACGTTCCTCGACATGCAAGGCTGGACGAAGGGCGTTGTCTTCCTGAACGGTTTCAACCTCGGTCGTTACTGGAACAGAGGACCCCAGCGTACTTTATACGTGCCTGCGCCGCTGCTTCGCGAGGGCGACAATGAACTTGTTATTTTTGAACTGCACGGAACAGAGCAAGATGTGATTTGGTGTACGGACTCGCCGATTCTAGGGTAGCCTCCCGACTGGATCCGGATTCAACAAATCTAAGAAACGAAGGTGTTTACATTGCAATTGACTACATCCATTCAAGACGTGCTGGCAAAAGCAGAAAAAGAGCTTGCGCCGTATCCGAAGCTTGCACATATGTTCAAGCAGTGCTTCCCAAATACGCTCGAGACGACAACGCGGCTGAAGGAAGACGGTTCGACTTTCGTTATTACAGGTGATATCCCGGCGATGTGGCTGCGGGATTCCAGCGCTCAGGTTCGTCCTTACATTCAGCTGGCAACCGAGGATGAAGAACTCGGCAACATCATTGAAGGGCTGCTCAAGCGGCAGTTCACCAGCATCCTGATGGACCCTTATGCCAATGCGTTCAATGAAGAAGCAAACAACAACCGCTGGGAAGACGATATTACCGAGCTGCCGGAGCCGAATCCATGGGTTTGGGAGCGCAAATATGAGATCGATTCGCTCTGCTACCCGATCCAGATTGCGTATCTGTTCTGGAAGCAGACCGGCCGTACTGCCGCGTTTGATGCCACTTTCCGTGAGGCAGCGCAGCGAATCGTTGAGCTGTGGCGCGTGGAACAACATCATATGGAGAAGTCCCCGTATCGCTTCACTCGCACATCGGGCCCGGTGAGCGACACGATCCACAATAACGGTATGGGTGAACCCGTTTCCTATACAGGCATGACTTGGTCCGGCTTCCGGCCGAGCGACGATGCATGCGCATACGGCTACTTGGTGCCAGCGAATATGTTCGCAAGCGTTGTGCTCGGCTACTTGGCGGAGATCGCAGTAGATGTGCTGTCTGATGACAAGCTGAAGAGTGACGCACTGGCGCTGAAAGCGGATATCGACAAAGGGATCGAAACCTACGGCATCTACAAGCATCCGGTCTACGGCGATATCTACGCATATGAGACAGACGGCCGCGGCAATTACACGCTTATGGATGATGCGAATGTGCCAAGCTTGCTATCCATCCCATACCTGGGCTACACGGCGAAGGAAGATCCGATCTATCAGAACACGCGCCGGTTTATTTTGAGCCCGGACAACCCGTATTATTACGAAGGCCGTATTGCCCGGGGAATTGGAAGCCCGCATACGCCGCCGCGTTATATTTGGCATATCAGTCTCGTGATGCAGGCGCTGACATCGACGGATGAAGAGGAAGTTGCCGAGTTGGTACGGCTGCTTATTGCAACGGACGGAGAAACCGGCTTCATGCATGAAGGATTCGATGTGGATGATCCGACCCAGTTTACAAGATCGTGGTTCGCATGGGCGAATACGCTGTTCGGCGAGTTGATCTTGAAGCTGATGCAAGAGAACAAGCTGCATAAGATACTGGCCTAACGGGCTAAGTACTTTGATGCTAATATAATTTGCTTAACTTATCGAGGAGGCTAACTAGATGAGCGAGACCGTACATGAAGTTGAAAATGGCGTGCATAATTACAGCAGTGAAGAGGAGTGGGTGAAGCCGGATAATCCAGTAACATTGGAGCGGCTGGAATGGTTCCAAGACCAGAAGCTTGCCTTGATGATGCACTGGGGACCATACTCCCAGATTGGCATGGTAGAATCGTGGATTCTTAGCGATGACGATGGCGATTGGTCTAGGCACGATGTGGATTGGACGACGGATTACGAGCAGATGAAGCGGGAATATTTCGACTTGAACAAGACGTTCAACCCGTTCCGCTTCGAGCCGGAGAAATGGGCGGAAGCAGCCGCGGATGCCGGCTTCAAATATCTGATCTTCACCACGAAGCATCACGACGGCTTCTGCATGTGGGACACGAAGACGACCGAATACCGGATTACCGGCAAGGATACGCCTTTCCACGCGCACAAGAACGCCGATGTCGTAGGGAAAGTCTTCGATGCGTTCCGTGATAAAGGAATCGCAATTGCGTCCTACTTCTCGAAGGCGGACTGGCACACGCCGTATTATTGGGCACCGGGCATGGAGCGAGGCAACCATACATGGCGCGGGCCTTCCTATAGTCCGGAGGAGAATCCGGAGCTGTGGGAGAAATTCGTCCAGTTCACGCATGAGCAGATCAACGAATTGCTGACGCGCTATGGCCGGATTGATGTGCTGTGGCTAGATGCTGGCTGGGTTCGTGAAGGCGGCAAGGTCAGCCAGGATATTCGCTTGGGTGAAGTTGTCGAGCGCGCGAGAAAGACGACGCAGCCATGGCTGTTGTCGGCTGACCGTACGGTTGGCGGCGCGTACGAGAACTATGTGACCCCGGAGCAGACGATTCCGACTCGTCCTTTGAACGTGCCATGGGAGAGCTGCATTACAATCGGCACCTCGTTCTCGTTCAAATTCGAGGACAAGTACAAGACAGCTCGTCAGCTTGTGCACATTCTGATGGAAGTTGTCGCGAAGGGCGGTAACCTTGCGCTTAATGTTGGACCGCAACCGGACGGACGCTTGCCGGCAGGGGCGCTTAAGAGCATGAAGGACCTTGGCGAATGGATGAAAGTTTACGGCGAAGCGGTATATGGCACACGGATTTGCGCGCCATATTATACCGGTCAATGCGCGTTCACGCGCAAAGGCGACACGGTATACTGCACGTATCTATACGCGAGCGAGAATGCGGAGCTGAAAGCAGAGATCCGTCTTCCATACAGCGAGCCAATCACAGGTATCGAGCTGCTTGCATCGGATGAGCCGATTAGCTACTCGCAAGACAGCGAAGGCGTTACGATTCAGCTTCCGGCAAGCGAGATTCAAGGCAAAGCGCCGATTGCGCACGTGTTCCGAATTTCGACAAAATAAACAACAAGCTGGATTTACATGGCATTCATTCGACAAATCATGTAAAATAATTGTCTTAGACGACCAAAACACGGGAAAAGATAAAGGAGGAGTGGAGTCACATGAACAGCAGCTGGTTCCGCAAATTGCTTCTCTCTTATCTTCCCGTGTTTTTTGTCGTGGTCACGATTCTGTTCTTCGTCTTCTTCCAATCGCTCAATGAACAGAACCGCAAAGAAGCGATTAGAGCTAATGAGTTTCTGACGCAGCAGGTTGTTCTGTTTACAGATAATTCGCTGAAGACGTTGAACTATCAAGTGCTGCGCGACACGCTTACAGCCGATGAGATTCGGCTCTTCTTCGCTACGAATAACAACGATGTATATCGCAATATCGAAGCGACGAAGATCGTGGACGATTGGAAGCTCAATAATTCGATCATCGATTCGGTCTATTTAATCCGGTTAAGAGATAACTTCGTTCTCGGCAGCGGCTCGGGAGAAGCTGCTGAATTCGAGGATCAGCCATTCATTCAGACGTACATCAGTAAGAAGGCGACGGCCGGCAAATGGACGGGGAAGCGAAGCTTCCGTCCGTATGAGTCAGAGAAGCCGACGGATGTCATTACGCTGGTGCAAGGCTATCCGCATTTCTCAACGACCAAATTAGGATATATTGTCGTCAATGTCAGCTTATCCAAGCTGCAGAAGTCGATTACGCCGATGTATAATCCGAAGCTTACCTATGTGCGAGTTACCGATGAACAAGGCGCCACGCTAATGACAGACTCTGGGGCGGTTGGTGCGAAGAGCGTCTTATCTCACTATATATCCCCTTATACGGGCTGGGTCGTGAAGAGTGGACCATCTGGGAAGGCACTGGCCAACGTCGCACTTAATTTTTATAACATCTGGGTCATGATTGCCTTTGGGGCGGTTCTGCTTGGCGTTCTCTGGGTTGTTCATGTTACCCGCCGCAATTATAAACCGATTAGCCAGCTTGTCTCGCTCATTCGGACCAGCGCTTTAATCAATCCGTATAATGGGCAGCCCGGCCGCAATGAGTTCGGCTTTATTCAAGGTGCACTGGAGCAGCTGCTGGAAGAGACATCGAAGTCGATGCAGCAGAACCAAGAGGCTATTATTCTTCGCAAGAAGCATCGGTTTCAAGAAGCGGCCCTCGGGCTTGTCCCGATTCGTGAATCGGAGTGGATGGCGGATCTGCTTGCCTTGCAGGTGAGTCCGGCTGGTACGCACGCATTCGTGCTTGTTATCGAGATTGATCGCTATCACCAGTTTACCGAAGCCTATCACCATCAAGATCAATCCATACTGAAGTTCGTCTTATCCAGCGTGACCGGGGAAATGGCAGGTCTTCGGGATGCGACGACTTGGGCGGAATGGGTAACGGACCGTAAGTTATCCGCCATTATTTGGGTACCGGATGACGCTGACGGCGAAGAGCTGAGCGGGGAGATTGGGGAACAAATCGTGCAGTGGGTACAGAGCAATCTAAGCTTCACGGTTACGATTGGCGTTCACGGCATGGCTGCGAGTTTGGAAGAAATCCGCCGCTCCCATGAGATCGCCGGCAACCTGCTTCAGTACAAGGCTGTACTTGGCACGGGGAGGCTGCTTCGTCCGGCACAGCTGGAAGGCTCCGAGCTTCGCGTGCATGATTATTTCGGAACGATTCATGCGTTATCGCAGTCGATCCGGCTCTCAGACGGGGCATGGCAGAAGCACATCGAAGAACTGTTCAACCAGATCCAAGATTCGATCTCATCGCGGAAGGAAATCGAGAGCTTCCTGCAATTTCTCCACCAGCAGTTGAACCGGGTATTCCTCGAGCTGTCCAAAGATTATCGCAGCGTGTGGAAAGACACCGGAGCGGAGCTGCTCGAACTCGGACGAAACTGGGAGACGTTAGAGGAGATAAGAGAAGGTTTCCTACGCATCTTCGAAGAGATGGCAAGCAAGCTGCAGTCATTGAAGGATTCACAGCGGACGCGTGCCGTCATTAGTGATATTCGGGCTTTTATTGAAGAGAACTATCATAATCCAGAGCTGTCGCTCGATTACTTAAGCGATCAATTTAATATTCATGCCAAGAACATCAGCAAGCTGTTCAAGGAAGAGTACGGCTACAACTTCGTTGATTTTCTAATTGGGCTGCGAATGGACAAGGCGAAGCAACTGCTGCTCACGACGGAACGATCGCTGCAGGAAATAAGCACAGAGGTCGGCTACTTCAACTACAATTCCTTTAATCGCGCATTCAAGAACATCGCAGGCGTTTCGCCAAGCGATTATCGCAAACAGCAGACAAGCTAGCATCGATCGGACTACACATATTTCTACTTCGAACCTTGGGAACATGCCAGCAACAGCAGGCATTCCCAAGGTTTTTTTGTTGCTTTAGCGTATTCGGAGAAAAACTCGTGCTGTAGAAAAAAGAGGAGTACACATCTTTCGGGTCCCACAAAGCTTGATTTGACGCCATTTGCGAAAATCGTGGATTTACGGAATCTTACGAATTGCTGCTATTCCAATGGACGGGCTAGAATCGAGCTACACAAGAACGAAACTGACAGAAGGGGGTTATGCCGATGGTTCAGACATGGACCCGAGTAAAGCAAAGCTGGGAGCTATATCTCCTCGTCCTGCTTCCGGTGCTTTATCTTATTATTTTCAAATATATCCCGATGTTCGGGGTAATCATCGCGTTCAAAGATTTTAACGTCATTAAAGGCATCATGGGCAGCCCGTGGGTAGGCTTCAAGCATTTCGAGAATTTGTTCCACTCACCGAACTTCCCACTGCTCATTAAGAACACGCTGCTCATCAGCTTCTATTCCTTACTAGCAGGCTTCCCGGTACCGATTCTGCTGGCGCTCGCACTGAATGAAGTGCGAACAGGCTTCTTCAAGAGATCGGTCCAAATGATTACCTACGCACCGCACTTTATTTCGACAGTAGTAATGGTATCCATCATCATCTTAATGCTTTCGCCGCATGTTGGCGTCGTGGATCGTCTCTTTAGTTTCTTTGGCTTCGAGAATGTCAACTTCTTGGGTGAGCCTGCGCTATTCAAGTCCATCTATGTCTGGTCCGGCGTATGGCAGGAGATGGGGTATGCGTCCATCATTTATATCGCAGCGCTCTCAAGCGTCGATCCATCGCTCTATGAAGCAGCACGTATAGATGGTGCCTCCAGATTCAAGAAGATCATCCATATCGATCTACCGACATTGATTCCAATTACCGTTACGCTGCTCATCTTAAGCCTTGGTAACGTGATGGCGGTCGGATTCGAGAAAATCTATTTGATGCAAAATCCGCTTAACATGAGCACTTCCGAGGTTATTTCCACTTATGTGTACAAGGTGGGTCTGCTCGGGGCGAACTTCAGCTTCTCCTCTGCTGTCGGTTTGTTCAACTCGGTCATCAACTTGATTTTGCTCGTCATTGTCAATGCAATTGCGCGTAGAGTTTCGGAAAACAGTTTGTGGTAGAAAGGCGGACAACATGATCATTCAACAAAAAATCAGAGAACCGATCGGCGATCGTGCCCTGCTTGGCGTCGTCTATACGCTGCTTGCCCTGCTGACACTGACGGTACTTTACCCATTGGTATACATTTTAAGCTCGTCTTTCAGCTCGCCTGATGCGGTCGTGTCCGGACAGGTCTGGCTGTTCCCCGTGGAATTCTCCTTACGGGCGTACAAGTCGATCTTCCAAAGCACGCAGCTGATGTTAGGGTTCTACAACAGCATTATCTATACGATAGTCGGTACGTTCATCAACGTTGCATTCACCGTATTAATGGCATTCCCGCTCTCGCAGCGGACGATGCCAGGCCGCAAGTACATCATGATTCTGATGATGATTACGATGTTTTTTAGCGGCGGACTCATACCAACTTACCTTTTGGTGAAAAATTTACACATGCTGGATACGCGCTGGGCGCTTTGGCTTCCAGGGGCGTTCTCGATCTTCCAGGTCATTATTGCAAGAACCTTCTTCATGTCTTCCATTCCGAATGAGCTGCAGGAAGCTTCGCAAATTGACGGCTGCCGGGATATCCGCTACTTATGGAGCGTCGCGCTGCCGCTATCCAAGCCGATTATTGCGGTTATGACGCTTATGTATGCGGTTGGGCACTGGAATGCGTACTTTGATGCGCTGATCTATCTGCGGTCGGAGAATCTCTTCCCGCTGCAATACGTACTGCGTAATCTGCTCATTCTGAATGCGGCAGACCCTCAGATGCTGGCGAACACCGCCCAAGGCTTGCGAGACAAGGGCTTCGAACAAGTACTGAAATATGCGCTCATCGTCGTCGCCTGCGTACCGGTACTCATTATGTATCCGTTCGTGCAGAGACACTTTGTTAAAGGGGTTATGATTGGTTCTTTGAAGGGCTAATTATCATAGCAGCTGATGTGAATTCTGGCTGGAGGTGAGGCGGCAGGGCGAAGCGTCTGTATTAGCAAGTTGATTGCAACATGAAGCAGGGGGAACTGTCTGAGGGTGACTTCAAGGCAGGTGCAGCAAACTTTAGACCAATCACAAGGGGGAACCGCTTTGAAAAAGTCAATCTTGGTATCTTTAATGCTTATACTAATCAGCAGCATCGTACTGTCCGCTTGCGGCAGCAGCAGCAACAACAAAGGAAACACAGCCTCTTCGAACACAGAGAACAGCACCAACGCAGGAGCATCGAACGGTGCGGCTGAGACGCCTTCTGAGCCGGTAGATCTTGGCTTCTTCGCTCCACAAGGCAAAGCGCCATTGGAAGATAACGATTATACAAAGTATATTGAGAAGAAGTTCAATGTAAAAATTAAGTGGGATCTTGCGCCAACAGACGCGCTGGTTGACCGCAGACAGCTGCTGCTTGCGAGCGGCGACTATCCGGAAGTGTTCCTGGAAGGGAAATTCACGACTTCGGATTTGACGACTTACGGCAAGCAAGGCGTGCTCATTCCGCTTAACGATCTGATCGACAAGTACGCGCCGAACATTAAGGCTATGATGGAGAAGAAGCCTTATATGAAAGAAGCGATGACAGCGCCAGACGGCAACATCTACGGCATTCCTCGTCTCAATGAGTGCTACCACTGCACATTCTCGCAGAAGTATTGGATCAACCAAGCTTGGCTGGACAAGCTCGGCCTGAAAGTACCTACAACGACTGATGAACTGTATACAGTGCTTAAAGCATTCAAGACACAAGATCCTAACGGCAACGGCAAAGCAGACGAAATTCCGCTTACTGGCGCACCGAACAAGTATGTTTGGAACGGCAACATCGATGCTTACCTGATGAACTCCTTTATTTATAACGATAACGACAAGTATTTGACTGTAACAGACGGCAAGGTTGATTTTGCTGCGAACAAGCCGCAGTGGAAAGAAGGTCTTGCTTACATGCACAAGCTGTACAGCGAAGGCTTGATCGACAAAGCGGCATTCACGCAGAATGACCAAGCGGTTGGCCAGCTCGGCCAGCGTGAAGGCGACGAAATCGTCGGTTCCATCACGACAGCGCTTGTCAGCTACCTTGTAAAAACGTTTGAAGATAAAGACGAGCGTCAGAAGCACTGGGTTATCGTACCTCCGCTCAAAGGACCAGATGGCGTACAGCTAGCCGGCATGTCCCAAGGCATCAGCGAGTTCCCATTCACAATTACGAATAAAGCAAGCGAAGCGCAACAAATCGCAGCAATCAAAATCGCAGATTACGCTTATAGCGAAGAAGGCGCGCTTCTCAGCGAATACGGCATGAATGAAGGCATCGGCTGGAAGAAAGCTGATGCTGGCGAATTGAATATTTCCGGCCAGCCAGCCAAATACAGCTTCTCCAACCTGAAGGCGGCTGATCCGAATGTCGTTCGCAATGACAGCTGGACGCTGCTTGGACCAAAAGATCTGTCGAAAGAATTCCGCGACCTGTTCGCAACAGCTCAAGATCCGTTGACTGGCGCAGGCTACGAGAAGCGTCTTGCTGACGCAACAGCAACTTATGCACCATTTGCTCCGAAGGAAACATATCCGTCCGGCGCTTACGTGAAACCGGAAGATACAGATACAATTGCGCAGCTGGCGACATCCATCAAGGATTATGTAAGCTCCAACATGGCGCAGTTCATTATCGGCGATAAGGACGTTGAGAAAGACTGGGATAGCTATGTGAAAGGGTTCGACGGTCTGAACCTTGCACAATACATCCAGATCTATCAGTCCGCTATCGAGAAGAAGTAATTATAGAAATGCGAATAGCAGGAAGTATGCCTCTCGGGCATACTTCCTTCTGTCATTATCTTGGGGAAGAATGGGGAGAATGATTATGCGATATAAGGATGCGGCGCAACCCATTGCAGAACGGGTGAAGGATCTGCTGGCGAGGATGACGACGGAAGAGAAGATCGGTCAGCTGACACAGCCTTTCGGTTGGAAGACGTACGAGAAGAGGGAGGATGGCACCATTGCGCTAAACGCTGAGTTTCAAGAACAGGTTCGCAAGGGTGGCATCGGTTCGCTTTATGGTACGCTTCGTGCCGATCCTTGGACGGAGGTGACGCTTGAGAACGGGCTGTCTCCGGCTGATGGAGCACGTGCAGTCAACGAAATTCAACGTTTCGTGATGGAGGAGTCACGGCTTGGCATCCCGATTCTGTTCGGAGAAGAGTGCTCGCACGGCCATATGGCAATTGGCGCGACGGTATTCCCGATTCCGCTGCTAATTGGCAGCACGTGGAATGTGCCGCTCTACGAAGAGATGTGCCGCGCGGTTGCGCTTGAGACGCGCAGCCAAGGCGGGGCGGCGACTTACTCGCCGGTACTCGACGTCGTTCGCGATCCGCGCTGGGGACGTACCGAGGAGTGCTTCGGCGAGGATCCTTACTTGATTGGCGAGCTGGCAACAGCTTCCGTGCAAGGGCTGCAAGGGGATTCACTGGACGGGGAAGGCAGCTTGATTGCGACCTTGAAGCATTTTGTGGCGTATGGCGCTTCGGAAGGCGGACGCAACGCCGGTCCTGCGCATATTGGCAAGCGGGAGCTGCATGAGGTCGACTTGTACCCGTTCCGCAAAGGCGTGGAAGCAGGAGCGATGTCGATTATGCCGGCGTACAACGAGATCGACGGCGTGCCGTGCACTTCGAATGAAGAGCTGCTGAATGGCGTGCTGCGCGAGGAATGGGGCTTCGACGGATTCATCATTACGGACTGCGGCGCTATCAATATGCTGGCATGGGGTCATGATGTCGCGAAGGATGGCGCAGAAGCTTCTGCAATATCGCTTAAGGCAGGCATTGATATGGAGATGTCCGGGGCGATGTTCGGCGTGCATTTGCAGGAGGCGCTCCACCAAGGCATAATTGCAGAAGAGGACTTGGACCGCGCAGCTGGCCGAGTGCTGGGAGCGAAGTTCAAGCTCGGCTTGTTCGATCGCCCTTATGTGGACCCTGCTGCAGCGGAGCGCATTATCGGCAGCAAGGAGCACCGCCAATTGGCGCGGGAGATTGCGCGTCAAGGTATCGTGCTGCTGAAGAACGAGGCAGGTACGCTTCCGCTCTCGAAAGCGGGAACTGGCAAGATTGCTGTCATCGGACCCAATGCGGACAATATCTACAATCAGCTGGGCGATTACACGTCTCCGCAGCCGCGCGAGAACGTCGTTACGCTGCTGGGCGGGATTCGGGAGACGCTTGGCAATGGCGAGGCGGATCGCGTGCTGTATGCGCCGGGCTGCCGCATTCAAGGCGATTCCCGTGAAGGCTTCGCTTCTGCACTCTCTGCTGCGGAGCAGGCGGATGTGGTGGTGCTCGCGCTTGGCGGGTCCAGCGCGCGCGACTTTGGCGAAGGGACGATCGACCTGCGTACAGGTGCATCGGTTGTATCGGGTCTCGCGCAGAGCGAGATGGAGTGCGGGGAAGGGATTGACCGCACGGGTCTTCATCTAATGGGCGTACAGCTGGAGCTGGCGCAGGCCATTCATAAGCTCGGCAAGCGGCTCATCGTTGTGTATATTAACGGCCGTCCAATTGTAGAGCCGTGGATTGAAGAGCATGCCGACGCCATTGTTGAAGCTTGGTATCCAGGCCAAGAGGGCGGCGCAGCGCTAGCAGATATTCTGTTCGGGGATGTGAACCCATCCGGCAGACTGACGATCTCTGTGCCGAAGCACGTCGGCCAGCTTCCGGTGTATTATTATGGCAAGCGCAGCAGAGGCAAGCGTTACCTGGAGATGGATGTGAAGCCGCGCTATCCGTTCGGCTACGGGCTGAGCTATACGACTTTCGAGTACAGCAGCTTGACTCTGTCGTCGGAGCAGATTGCAGCGGACGGCGAGACGGTCGCGACGGTGAAGGTAACGAATACTGGTACAGTAGCAGGTACTGAGGTTGTTCAGCTGTATGTTGGTGATAAAGTGAGTTCGATCACGCGTCCAGCGAAGGAGCTTAAGGGCTTCGCTCGCGTAGCGCTTGAGCCGGGAGAGACTCGTGAGGTCAGCTTTACGATTGGCAGGGAACAGCTGCAAATGCTGGATCGGCAGCTTAAGCCGGTTGTCGAACCGGGAGAATTTGAGATTATGGTTGGAAGGCACGTAGAAGACGTAATAGGAGCAACGCTTGTCGTTAGCACAGAAGAGGTGTAAGGAATGTATCGTATTCATCGTTTTATTCGGAATTTATCGGAACGCCAGTGGGCGGAGCAGGTGCCGCTTCTGGATTGGAACATGCGCAAGGTAAATTATATTCTGCCAGGGCAGTATGAACCGCTTGAAGGCAGCGAAGAGACAAGCTTGCTGAGCGATATGAAGCTCGACGGCAAGCATGGCATTACTTATTTTCTAACGAAGAAAATAACGATTCCTGCCGAGTGGGAGCACGGAACGGCTGGTTTAACGGTTAGCGGCGGCGGGGAAGGGCTGCTGCGCGTGAACGGCGACTCCTATCAGGGGCTGGATCGTAATCATAATTTTGTACCGTTGTATCTGGACGGAGTAGGCCATACGCCTCTGCTTGAGATTGAGCTGTATGATCCGATTCCCGAGCCGTTCGATCCGCTGAACAATCAGGAGACGAAGGCTCAGCCTATCACGCAGTATGACATTACGCTTGTTCGTGTGAATAAGCCCGTGCAGAGCTTGCTGCGCAGTGTGCAGGCTGTATATGAAACGATGCGACTGCTGCCGGAATCGGATGCGGATCCTGCTCGCCAGCAGATGCTGGATCTGTTGTATGCGACGATGGGAGAAGCGGAAAGTTTGACAGAAGCGCAGTGGCGAGATGGAGAGCGAATTGCGGAGATCGAGCAGTCGCTTGCTGAGCGCGTGCGTGGACAGTTCCCTGCGGGTCCATTGCAAGGGAAGATGCATATGGTCGGCCAGTCGCATATTGATATTGCGTGGCTGTGGCCTGTCCGCGAGACAGTTCGCAAAGTGAGCCGTACGTTCTCGACGATGACGTCGCTGATGGAGGAGTATCCGGACTTCGTTTATTCGCAGAGCCAGCCGCTGCTGTATGCTTTTGTGAAGGAACAGGACCCTGCCCTCTATGCCAAAATCAAACGTGCGATCGCAGAGGACCGCTGGGAGCTCGTCGGCGGCATGTGGATCGAGCCGGATCTGAACATCCCGAGCGGGGAGTCGCTCGTTCGTCAATTACTGCATGGTCAGCTCTTCTACGACGAGGAGTTCGGCAAGCGTGCTACGATTGAATGGCTGCCGGATACGTTCGGCTATAGCGCATCGCTGCCGCAGATTCTGAAGCTTGCGGGAATCGACTATTTCATGACAACGAAGCTCAACTGGAACGACACGAACAAGTTCCCTCATGAGCTGTTCCGCTGGGTCGGCATCGATGGAACCCCGATCGTTTCTTACTTGAATCACGGCGTTAATGAGCATACACGGCCTAAAGATGTGAAGGAACATTGGGAAGCTTACCGCCAGAAGGATAAGCTGGACGAGCTGATGCTTCTTTACGGTCATGGTGACGGTGGCGGCGGCGTAACGCGCGAGATGGTGGAATTCGTGCATCGCACTGATCTGATGCCGGGTCTTCCGGTAAGCCGCTTCAGTACGGCAAGCGCGTTCTTCGAGTCCGTCTCGCATGTAGCGGATACACTGCCGGAGTGGCATGGCGACCTCTATCTGGAGCTGCACCGGGGAACGCTGACGACGCATGGACGGAACAAGCGGTATAACCGTAAAGCTGAGGTGCTGTACCGGAACGCTGAGATCTGGGGCACGTTCGCCAAATTGTATGCGGGAGCGTCTGGGGATGCGGCTCTTGAAGCGCTGAACAAGGGCTGGAAGCTAATGCTGCTGAACCAGTTCCACGACATTATTCCGGGAACGGCGATTACGGAATCTTACGTAACCTCTACTGCTGAGTATGAAGAGGTCTTCGCGCTTGGTAATCAAGAGCTTGACCGTGCACTTCGTGCGATTGCTGGCCAGGTTTCATCTGCTTCGGTATCTGGCTCTGTTGAAGGTACGCCGTATGTCGTGTTCAACAGCCTCGGCTGGGAGCGGGATGAGACGGTTCTGATCCAAGGCGGTCTGGAGCTGGCAGGCAAGAATGCGTTCGATGAAGCGGGCAATCCGCTCAAGTCGGATTGGATCGCAGGAGCGGATGGAGTTAAGCCGGCATTGGCGGTTGCTGTAACGGGCATTCCAGCCTTCGGCTATAAGACGATCTGGTTGAAGGAAGCGGCAGGTACTGGTGTCGGTGCTGATGCTGGTCGTGAAGGGCATTCGGATATGGCGGTTTGGGAAACGCCGCACTATAAGCTGGAATTCAACGAGCGCGGTGAGATCACTCGTTTGTTCGATAAAGCGGCGGAGCGCGAGGTTCTGCCGGAAGGCGCGAAGGCGAACGAGCTTCAATTCTTCCATGACAGACCGCTGTATTGGGATGCATGGGATATTGATGCGAAGTATGAGCAGAATCGTGCGGGAGAGGCTGAGCTTCTGAATCGGAAGGTCGTTGTATCCGGCGAAGCGCTTGATATTCTTCGCTTCGAATGGCGCTTGAACGAGTCGCACATTACGCAGGATCTGATCCTGTATCATCATGAGAAGCGGATCGATTTCAAGACGCGAGTACAGTGGCATGAGAGTCATAAGTTATTGAAAGTTGCATTCCCTGTCGATGTTCTGGCGACGAAGGCGACTTATGAAATTCCGTTCGGTGCCTTGGATCGTCCGACGCATCGGAATACAAGCTGGGAGCAGGCGCAGTATGAAGTGTGCAGCCATCGCTGGGCAGACGTATCAGAAGGCGGCTATGGTGTCAGCCTCCTGAATGATTGCAAGTACGGCTATGACGTTAAGGACAGCGTGCTGCGCTTGTCGTTGCTGCGTGCGCCGAAATGGCCGGATGCGACAGCTGACCAAGGCGAGCACGAGTTCACATACTCGCTCCTGCCGCATGCTGGCGACTGGCGCTCGGCAGATGTCGTTCGCCGGGCAGCCGAGCTGAACAGCCCGACGGTTGCAGTTGCAAGCGAAGGCGCGACCGGTGCGAGCGGAAGTTCGCTGCCATCGGCACAAGCGATGCTGCAGCTGGACAGCCGCACGGTTATTCTCGATACCGTGAAGCAAGAGGAGCGCGGAGCAGGTACCATTATGCGCTTCTACGAATCGACGGGCAGCCGCGATCGGATTACGTTGCGCCTGCCTGCATCTACGAAGCGGGCGAGCATCGTCAACTTGCTGGAAGAAGAGCTCGAACCGTGTAGCATCAGCGCGGGCGGAACGATCACGTTGTCGTTCAAGCCGTTTGAGATCAAGTCGATTAAGGTGGAATAGCTGCAAGCAGCAAAGAACCTCCAGCACCGCGAGTGATTCGCGGCTGCTGGAGGTTCTTTTTTTTGCATAAGGGCTAACGAACCGTATCCCCGGCAATGCTTGCGGCTCGGAACAGTCCATGCCGCGCAGCCGAGCGGAGATTCTCTATCGCCGCCGAATCTCAAAAAACTCGCAAGCCGAGCGGTCGTGATACGCCACATCGCTAACGCTGGATTGGCTAACGACGGTGTTCTCGTCGAAGCGGATAATGACGCCGTCCGAATCGACGATATGATCGTCTTTGAAGACACGAAGCCGGAACTGGCGCTCCATCGCCTCGGTGAAATCTTCATCCGTCACTAAACGGCGGTACAAGGCCATAATCGCCACTCCTTCCTCATCCTCTATAGATTACGTTCGAAATGATACTCCATCTCGCCGGCCATCGCTGCCGGGGTGTCGCCCGTCACGCGAAAATCATGCGTATACAGCTGCTCGAAATCGCCGAAGTCGACCTGCTTATAAAACTCGTAGCAAGGGAAGCCGTCGTGGCTGCCTCGCACCTCAACTTTGCCGTCTTCGCCATGCACCGTGATATGCAGCTCATAATCTACCGTCGGAGCTTCCGCGCGAAGCGGATTGGCTGCGCTCGCCTTCATGACGAATGAGCAGGACATCGCTTCCCAAGCTTCGGCTTCTACCGTAACACCGTCCGTCGGCGCTTTGCCTTGCTTCATCTGCGATACGCCGCCAGGCATCGTCTGCCGCAAAGTGGTGTAGCCTGTATTCGCGAACGTGAACAGCTTGCGCTTCACAAAGTCAACGACGACCTCCTGTTCCACGCGGGAACGTCCCGTATTGACCGTCGCTGGCGAGAATTCGCGCGCGTCACCTGCATATTCATTTATGATGCCGGTTTCCGGATCTGTCGCGGCCGGAAGCCACTGCAGCCCTCCAATAAATACACTGCCGCGGATTTTTACAATCGTAGCCATCTGTTTAACATCGCCTCTCCCTACCACATCTGCTTCGCCTATTCTAACATAGAACAGCACTTTACATAAATTCCCGAGCATAGTGAAATCCTACTACTACAGGCAAAACCAAGCATGAAGGTAGGGAATTGACGATGACGATGCGAAATCGACGCGCCTTGTTCAGCATAACCATGGCAGCCGTGCTTGCGGTGGCGGTGGTGCTGCTGTCTAGTTCTTCTGCAAGCGCAGTTGGTGCGCCACATGGCGGGCCGTATCATTTTGGATTCAAGAGAAGCGTTGGTGGTGCGCTGCCCTCCATTAAGGAGGAGGGATTTCAGCCTGTCCTTGAGCAGCATGGAGCGATCTTTCTAGGCGATACGAAGCAGAAGGAGCTGTACTTGACCTTCGACAATGGCTACGAGAACGGTTATACGAGCCGGATTCTTGATGTCCTCAAGGAGAAAAGCGTTCCGGCCATCTTCTTCGTGACCGGTCATTATGTGAAGGACAAGCCAGAGCTCGTGAAGCGAATGGCGGTGGAAGGGCATCTGATTGGCAACCATTCCTGGAGCCATCCGGACATGAGCGTCATCTCCAGCAGCCAAATCCATACGGAGCTTGCGAAAGTGAAGACGGCGGTTGCCGAACTGACCGGACAGCAGGAGATGGCGTATCTGCGCCCGCCGAGAGGGATATTCAACAGCCGGGTGCTGGCTGTGAGCAAGGAGCAGGGGTATACGAGCGTGTTCTGGTCGGTCGCTTACCGGGACTGGGAGCCGAATGCGCAGAAGGGTTGGCGCTATGCGTATGACAACGTGATGAAGCAGCTGCACCCTGGCGCGGTCATTCTGCTGCATTCGGTATCGAAGGACAACACAGAAGCACTCGGACAGATTATCGATGCAGCCAGGCAGCAGGGGTATACGTTTAAGCCGCTGAACGAGCTGGCGACGAAGAGCTATTAATACGTAGCGGCGCACGACAAAATGAAGAAGCCCGGTTCCCTCCTCAAGGGTAACCGGGCTTTGCTGTGACTAGAACCAGACAAATAACGATCGGAACAAGCCGCGTTTGCGAGATGGCAGTTCGGTTGAGGAGGCTGCCGTTTCAGCAGCTGCGACGGCAAGCTCGGACATAACCGATGCTGGCCTTCGGGACATCTCGAGCGATACGGCAAGCTGCTCGACCATTCGGCGCAGCTCGTCGAGCTCCGCGCGGTGCTGCAGCACTTGGGCGGCGACGACTTCGTCGGCCTTCTGCTCCAGCCTGCGCTCGACGGAGCGAATGCGCGCCAGCAGATCGCTCTCCTCGGTAGACGCCGCAGAAGCTGCGACTTCCAGCATTGCTTCGTTGTAGGGCTGCTGTGCTGCCTGCTCCGGTACTGGCCTATGATCTGGCAGTACGATTTGATCCATCGTCTCTCCGTTCTCGAGCGCGGCCTTGATGAGACCGAGCATGGCGAGATCCTGCTGCGTGAAGATATAGTGTCCGAAGCGGTCCTTTTGGAAGTAGTGCGGGAAGTGGGAAGCCCAGCGTTTGACCGTTGTTTGGCTCACGTTCAGCGACTCAGCTGCATCCTTGCTTTTAACAAGTTCCATCATTCCAATCACTCCGTTCAGATGTGTTATATACCCAGATATTCGCGCTCCAGAAGCCTGTCCCTGCACGGGTGACAAAGGAAGTGTTCATTCGCTAAACAAAGTGGTTTTGCGCTAGTTATCGCGCAGAATCAGGACCGGAGCAGGAGAACACATCGTAATGGCGAATGTAAATAATGGTAATAGTTGGTGATAGTAGGCAATATGATTACTCTGGATGAAAGGAGGGTATGCGTATGATGTCACGATTGACTAGAAGCTCTATGCAAGGTCTACACTATAAACAACGGCGGTTGTTTGTATGGAGCTTCGCAAGATCTACCGCCTAGTTTGTAGGATAGACTTTGCTACCTTAAAGAATTTATTTTAAGGAGCAGAGCGAATATGAAATATACGAACGCAGATGTTATTTTCCCGGCAGAATTGTTGAGGGAAATACAGAAGTATGTGAGCGGCGGCATGGTATACATACCAACGCCTGAAGGCTCGAAGAAGCAATGGGGAGAAAATTCCGGCAGCAAGCAGATGCTTATACGCAGAAACGCAGAAATTCGCGAACGGTTTTCCGCTGGCATGACCATCGACGAGCTTTCGTCGCGCTATTGTCTCTCATGCGATAGCATCAAAAAAATTGTCTATAACCGGAGTAAACCGGCAAAAGTCGCATCGGACTAGTGGATGCGACTTTTTTTATACCCCAAACGACTCTAATTGTTTGTTATATATAACCGGATGGAGCCATCCTCTATAATGACCTTATTCATATGAATAAATGAACGAAGAGGGGGCAACGCCATGCCGAAATCAACTCGCGGAAAAGCACTTTGGAACACCCCGTCCCACGCGCGAGGAACTTGTCCTGCATGTGGAACGACGAGAATCAAGCTGCTATACTCCCGGTCCAGAACAGACGGGAAGATTATAAAAGTATGCAAGCTTTGCCGCAATGCGTCACAAGCGAGGCTGGACGGTATTTCGTCCTAAGGAGCTGCTTATAGCAATAAAGAAGCGGCGCAGGATTCACTCCTGCGCCGCTCTTTGCTGCTTCATTATGGCTGCTTGCTCTCGCTCACGTTCGCGCTATCTGATGCCGCCGCATCAACCGCCGCTTTATCCGCGTCCTCCGAGCCGCTCGCGCTTGCGACCGGTACATTCGCACTGCTGCTGCCTGCCAGCGAATTGACATCAATAAATGGTGTCGCGCCGCCTGTTACACTTGGCAGTCTGCCGTCCCATTTATCGACCGCCATCTCCTGCACCTCGATCTGCTTCAGCGAGATAAGCTCAGGCGTTACTTCCTGCTTCTTCAGCTTGAGCGACTCCGCTTCCGCCTGCGCCTGAGCGATCTTCTGCTTCGCTTCAATCTGCACGCGCTTGAGATCGTTCTCCGCCTTCAGCGCTTGCTGCTGCGCCACTTGCTTCGCCTCAATCGACTGGTTGAACGCATCAGAGAACTTGAAATTCACGATGTTAATATCGGCGACGATGAGGTTGTATTTGCCGAGCCGCGTCGTCAAATGCTCCCTCACTTCGGCTGCAACGATGTCGCGCTTGGCTATCAGGTCTTCCGCTGGATAACGCGCCGTTACTTCTTTCACAATTTCTTGTATCGCCGGATTCACGATAACGTTATCGAAGGAGCCGCCGACGTTGTTCATCAGCTTATAGGCTGCTGCTTTATCAACGGAATAGTTGACGGCAACATGCGTGGATACCGGCTGAAGGTCTTTGGAAGAAGCCGAAGTATCGGTCTCTGCCTTGGTCACCTGCACGTTCACTTGAATGATGCTCTGCACGAACGGGATTTTCATATGAATGCCAGGCGCCAGTATGTTATCATTCAGTTTGCCGAACGTTTTGTACAAGCCGACGTTGCCGTACTGGACGGTGGCAAAGCCGTTGAAAGCGATAATGAGGCCGACGACGATAAGAGCCGAGAGCCAGATATACGGCTTAAAGTTCACTTTCTTCGTATTCGGTTCGACGACATGCATGCATGAACCCCTCCACAATCGTTTTTTTGAAACGAGCTGCTACTCATAGGTATGCGTTTGATAAGGATACATACGGATTTTCGGGGCAATGGTAACAATAGATTCAACATAAAAAGAAGGAGGCTTGGACCATGGAGCATACAGCACAGGAAGTGGCGGAGTGGATGATTAAGGAGCTGCAATCGGTGGGCATTCTGCGCCAGGAGCAGGCTGTAGCGCATATTAAAGGGCAGTACGGCGAGCATTTCATCTACGTGAATGAGAACGGCAATGAGTCAATCGACAAGGAAGTAAAGAAGGCATTCAAAAAGCTGCACGGCGGGCGTGCAGCTTGGGAGCGGGACGGGTTTTTCTGGGCTTGGACGTAAGTCCGCTGGGGCTAGATACGAGACATTTCTGCTTATGTGGGGTTTAGACGTTGTAGTCGATTTTGCCATCAGCCAGAATCGTTAGTTTCGCATCGGCGTTGTTATATTCGACGAGTCCGTGTGTAGAATAATACCATGTCTTCTTGTCGACAGCGCCGCTCTCAATCACGAAGATATTCAGCTCATCGTTGTGCCGGCAAATATCATCCGCAATGGCGGTATCAGCCAGATCGATGGTCAGCCTCCAGCCTTCGCGATCGCTCGCAGGGGTAATGGCAAAGCTCACCTCATGCTTCTTCGAATCGAGAAATAATCGGCCGCCAACAGTGTGGCGAATGTACAAATGATCCATAACGATCCCTCCTTGACATGCTAACTATAGCACATTATTATACTTACATAAAGTAAGTAGGTATACAAAATTTTAATGAGATAAAGGAGTGTCCTACCTTATGATTACGACATATCCGGCTTCATCGCGGTATTCGGGTGATATCGGCTGGCTTCAGTTTAATTTTAGTTTCTCTTTCGCGGATTATTACGATCCGAACAACATGAATTTTGGTCCGCTGCGGGTATTTAACGAGGACTATATTCAGCCAGGCAAAGGATTCGGCACACATCCGCACCGCGATATGGAGATCGTGACCGTCGTAATCAGCGGCGAGCTGGCGCATGAGGACAATACGGGCGGCAAAGAAGTTCTGCGCGTAGGCGAGGTGCAGCGGATGACGGCCGGAACAGGCATCCTGCATTCCGAGGTCAATTCGTCGAGCACGGAAGTGGCGAACATTATGCAGCTGTGGTTCCTCCCAGAGGCGAAGGGGCTTACGCCATCTTATGAGCAGAAGCCATTCGATCAGAACGCGATGGTCAATGCGCTGTTGCCAATCGTGTCGCAGAGCATCAAGGGCGAGTCGATTACGTCGATCCATCAGGATCTAACAATCTATCTGTCCAAGCCGGAAGCGGGCAAGACGGTTACCTTTAACCAAGCCCCTGATCGCAAAATCTATCTGTTCGTCATTGAAGGCGACATTACGCTTAACGGCGCTAACCATCTGAACCGCAGCGATGCGGCGCGTATCACGGATGTGACCGAGCTTACGATCACGTCGGAGAACGGCGGGAAGTTCATGCTGATTGATTTGCCGGGTATTGATTTATAAGTAGTGGTTGGAGGTACAGCCCCATGGTTTGGGGGCTGTGCCTTTTTTGATCCAAGGGCATTTCGAGGGGTTCATCTATTGCTCTTCGATGAACAAGAAGTAACCGTCTGATTTCTTCAGTATTAGCTTCTGTTCTGAATCTTCATGGGGCATTTGATAAATTTCGAATTTTAGATTGGTCCACGTTGTAACTGAACCAATTTTGTTTCCTACATCCCCATTATACTTTGAATCTATGGTGTAAATTTTTTTATGAAATACATATCGGGTTTCCCCTTGGGAGAGAATGGGCTGCTTCTTAGAACTGTTCGTTCCTGAACAAGCTGGCAGGAGCAGAGAACTGGCTAATAAAAGGATGAAAATTCCTTTTAACATGACTGACCTCCATATTGAGAAATGGACCGATGATGGTTTCGCTTATAACATCGACAAAAGCGCTATTCGTTGTGAATTGCCACCACCGGAGCTGCATAAGTCACGCCGATGCCGTCAACAATAAAGAGTATCTATCACTCTAGTAAACGGAGGGGATTCTCTATGAATTACAGACCGGCAGAGCTGGACGGCCAGGCGCTTGCGCGGCTGCAGCAGCTTGAAGCAGAGCTGAGACAGCTGACCTCGGACAACAATCTCGTTATTGTTGCCTATCAAGGTTCCGCGGAGCGGTTCGAGTCACAGGGCGAGCAATAGATTGAGAAGGAAATTTGGAGCACGGGCTTCGCTGAGGCGGGGACGTGCTCTTTTTTTTGTGAGATAGCAGGTATACAAGGGCCGCCAGGTGGGAGAATCCAGGTTAGTTAGTTGAATTTCGGAGCCGAGAGCACAAATGTGTGCTCTCAGCCAACATTCGGTGGATTTTGGATGCTGAGAGCACGTATACGTTCTCTCAGCGAGAGAAACAAGGTTAGTTAGTTGAACTTCGGAGCCGAGAGCACAAATGTGTGCTCTCAGCCAACATTCGGCGGATTTTGGACGCTGAGAGCACGCATGCGTTCTCTCAGCGAAAGAATCCAGGTTAGCTCCAGCAACTTTGGAGCCAGGCGCATATACGGGTCATCCTAAATTACGGATTGACAAAACTTGTCTATATCCCTTAGTGTTGGGGCATAATCGAGGCGATGAGAGGCGATTTACATGGTAAAATTGCTAATCGTAGAAGATGAGAAAGAGATTCGCGAAGGGCTTGCCGCTTGGGGCTGGGAATCGGTCGGCATCGAAGTCACCGGCACTTGCGCACATGGTTTGGAAGCGCTTCAATTTATTTCGGAGCGACCGGTCGATATTGTGCTGACCGACATTCGCATGCCGTTCATGGACGGCATCGAGCTGATGGAGGTGCTGCACCGGCAGTATCCGTTCATTCATGTTGTTATCTTATCCGGGCATAGCGATTTCGCGTATGCGCAGCGGGCGATCCAGCACGGCGCGGTCGATTATTTGCTCAAGCCGGTCCAATTCACCCAGCTGGCGCATACGTTCGAGCAGCTGGTCCTTCGCCTGCGCGAGAAGAAGCAGGCGGAGCACCGCGAGCTCGTGCTGCAGCGCAAAGCGGCGCAGCTGACGATGGTGCTGCGCGAACGCTTCCTGCACCGGCTCGTTCAAGGGCCTATGAAGGCGGACGAGCTGGAGCATGGAGCCTCCGAAGGCGAAGTGCTGCTGCATAGCGAGTGGTACGCCGCAGCGGTTGTCCGGCTGGACCGGCTGCAGGGAAGCAGAATCAGCCTGCCCGAACGGGAGGCGAAGCTGCTCGCGTTCTCGCTCGATAACATTATTACAGAGCTATGGGATGCCAAGGAGCTTGGCTACCATCTAGTCGAGCCAGGTGGCGGCAGCTTCATGCTGATTGCCGTTCACCGCGAGGCAGCGGAGCAATTCGAGTTCATTCCGGAGCTGCTTGTGAAATACACCGGATTGTTCAAGTCCACCTTCTCGCTTGGCATCGGCCCGCTCGTGCAAAGCCCGGAGGAACTGTATCGCTCATTCCTCTCCGCGCAGCAGACACTTGCCCGTAGCGCCGAATCGGGGTCTATCTGCTACGGTGCTGCCGTACTACAAGTGGAGGAAGGGGATATCCCCCGTGACGCTTCAGCCGCCTATTCCATCCAGACAGAGCCGCATTCGCACAGCGGGGAAGCGAGGCAGGACCAGCTGGCTCTTCTGCAAGCTAAGCAATTCATTCAAGACAACTACAGCCGCAGCATTACGCTCAAAGAAGTGGCGGACCACGTCTATCTATCACAGAGCCATCTGTCCTTGCTCTTTAAGGAGCGGGGAGAAACCTACCTCAAGTTCCTCACCTCCATTCGCATGAAGAAAGCCACCGAGCTGCTCGTTACGACCCACATGAAAATCTACGAAATAGTCGAGTTAGTCGGTTACTCGGACGCTGCGTATTTCACGGAAATCTGCAAGAAGCATACCGGCAAAACACCGAATGAGCTCCGCGGCAAAGCAGGCGGCAAGCTCGGGAGGAATAGCGAATGAGCTGGATGCGGAGCAAGCTAAGTCCGACGGTCGGCCGGATCGTGATCCTATCGGTGCTGCTGACGCTCGCTTGCCAGGTCGCGCTTGTCTATATCGGCCTGACGTACGCGAGCTCGATCGGCAAGACCATCAATGCCAAACGGGTCGAGGGCGTTCTCGATCAGTTCCAGAAAAATATGCAATACCAGCTGAGTGACGTGAACAATCTGCTCCTGCTGCTTCAAACGCCGGAATTTAACGATTTTTTCAAGAATCAGATGATGCTTCGGGACGAATTCACCGTTGCCCGCGAGAAGCAGAAGCTGCTCAGCAAGCTGAACGGCCTTCGCTTGTCTCCATCGCTCATAAGCTCCATCTACTTCATCGGTGCCGATACCAACCAACAGTCCCTTCACAAAATAACGACGTCCTCCCGTTTCGACGAGCTGCCGAATCTCCAAACCGAGGTGCTGCGCAGCTCCGGACTTGAAGAGATGTTCTTGCCGTCCCACGACCAATTTACGGTGTATAGCAAGGATGACTTCTCCCGCCACTTTCACACGGACAACAAGCTGCTGACACCAGAGAATATTAAAGGCTTGAATCTGTTTATCCGCAGCATTCAAGATCATCTCGTCATTACGAACGGGAACGAGAATGGAGTTTTCATCTTCATTGTGCTGGATGACCGTTTCTTCGAACAGGCGCTGCCGCTGAAGAAGATCGAGCATACGCAGTTCTCTCTTGTGGGGCCGGATAATCGGGTGCTCTGGTCTACTGCAGAGGGCCAGCTAAAGCAAACGATCGCAAGCGGCGATTCCGCGAAGAGCGTCAGCAATATCGCCTACACCAACAGCGTCAAGGAACTGTTCCCGTTCAAGCTAAGAATCGTCTATTCCGAGGAAGCGAACTCCCACCTCTCGTTTCGATCGAGACTCATGATGAGCATGATCGGCGTGGCGCTGATAACTCTGCTCATGACGTTATTAATCAGTCTTTTTTACTTGAAGAAAGTATTTAAGCCATTCCGAATCATTTCGCGCAAAATCAAAAATCAGCCGATTAGCCAAGAGGATGATCTGGTCCTTCGCTCCTTGCCAGACAATATTGTCCGCAAAGGGTTTCACTCCATCTCCATTCGGAACAAGCTCATTCTGGTCTTGTTCTTGGCGGTCAGCCTGCCGGCGATTACGGACGGGGTCTTGTACGCGCGTTTTCTGTCCCACAACGTGAAGAGCGAGATGGTGGAGTCGGTGGAGGAGATCGGCAACTTCTCGGTGGTCAGCATTCGCAACCGTGTGCGCTCGATGGAGACGATGATGAATGAGATTGCGGTGAGCCAGAACTTCCGGGATTATTTTCTGAAAGCGAAGAACCCCGTCATTAACGAGAACGGAAGCAGTTACAGATTCAATCTGTCCGTCTTCCCGGGTCTCGACGATGTGGCTTATTTCGTGCTGCTGGACGAGAACGGCAACTGCATCTACTCTTCGGTCTACTCGAATAACCGGGAATTCTTCAATATGGACGATAACTATTTGCTGGCCGATCAGGAAGGGCCGTATTGGATATCCGGGTTCAAGGATGTGTTTCATCGCAGCTCCACCGCCGTCGTGAAGCGCATTGATCCAATCGATCTATCGGGCAATACGTATCTGCTCTTGGTGCCGAAGGAATCCGTATTCAAAAATGTCGAGTCGGGGTTCACCGATGCGTACTATGCGATTCAAGATGAGAAAGGGAAGCTGATCTACCAATCGCTGCAGAGGAGCGACATGTCGCAGACGGATCTGCTGCGGTTCTCGGAGCAGATTCCGGAGAAGAACTGGCACCTTACAGTCGATTATATGTTCGGGGAGGTGCTGGAGAAGAACAGCGTCTACCAGGAACAGTTTCTGCTGAGCATCGTCATCGAATTTATGGCTTCAATCGCTGTCGCTTTCTTCATTGCGAACCTGTTGTTTAAGCCGATTAAGGAATTGCGCGATGCGATGGAGCGTGCCGGCGCCGGCCGTATGGCGAATCAGGTCCCTTCGGCAGAGAGCAATGAGATTGGCGATATCATCCGCAGCTATAACAGCATGATCGCGAGGCTCGATCAGACTGTGCGGGAGAACATGAGCATCATGGAGGAGAACGCGGCTACGAAGATTCGCGAGAATCACCTCATTGCGATGAAAAAGCATGCGGAGCTCGAGATGCTGCAGGCGCAGATCAATCCGCATTTTCTGTACAACACGCTCGAGACCATTAACATGCAGAGCATGAAGAATGGCAACAACGACATCAGCACCATCGTCGGCTCGCTCGCAGACCTCCTTCGTTACAGCATCTCCAAAGGAGCAGATACGTCGCTGCTTGCGCAGGAGATGAATCACGCGATGAACTATTCGACCATTCAGCTGATCCGCTTCGGGCATAGCTTTACGGTGGAATGGGATATTCCGGAGGAGCTGGGTCAAGTCCGTGTGCTGCGATTTATTTTGCAGCCGCTCATTGAGAACGCCATTAAGCATGGCTTTGCCGGCTGGGAATCAGGCGGGATCATTCGCGTCAGCGCTTCGATGCAGGGAGAATGGCTGCAGCTCACCATAAGCGACAACGGTGTCGGGATGGATAAGAAGACGCTCGCCCGGATGCAGGCTGAGCTTGCGCGGGATATGGACACATGGCGAAGCGAGCGCGACGAGGGCGGAATCGGGCTCAGCAATGTCTATCACAGGCTGAAGCTGTTCTATAAGGATCAGATGTCGATGAACATTACGAGCGGGCTGATGAAAGGGACGGTTATTGAGATGGCTTTTGTCCCTGAGAAATGAGGAGGTTTACCATAGAAATCGGAGATTTACCCCATACAAGCGCTTACATCGCGGATGCTATCCTTGATTACAGGAAGTGAATACACACTTTCAACATGACCTTAGGGGGAAGTCGAATGAGGAAGCTGGCATCATTGTTGGCCATCTCGGCTATGTTAACAGCTACGCTATCGGCGTGCGGAAGCGACAATAATGGCTCATCCGGCAACACGAACACGGGTAGCTCAAACACCAATGCGAATGCATCCACGAATACATCGAACAATTCTTCCAGCAACACCTCTTCAAATGCAGCAGCGGATAATACGGCTAACAGCGGCAACAACGCAGCAGCCGCAGACTCCGGCGAAGTAGTGACGATTCGTACAAGCATTACGGAAGGCGAATTGTCGAAGGATCAGATTGCCGAGTTCGAAGCCGCACATCCGAACATCAAGGTCGAAGTCGACAATGTCGATGCTACGAAGCTGGCTGCAGAGCTGGCGACCGGCGACGCACCTGATATTATCCGAATCAGCGGCGCGTTCGAAGTATCGAACTATGTCATCAAGGGGCTTGCGCTGGATCTGACCCCTTATATTGACTCCAGCACGGTCATTAACAAGGACGATCTCGTTCCGATTGCGGACGTATTCCGTTTCGATGGTAAAACGATCGGCCAAGGTCCGATCTACGGCCTGCCAAAAGACTGGTCCAACGACTTCGCGCTCTTCTATAACAAGAAGGTGTTCGATGCCGCGGGTGTAGAGGTTCCGGATGCTAGCAAGCCGCTCACATGGCCGGAAGTCATGGATCTGGCGAAGAAGCTGACGAAGAAGGAAGGCGGCAAAGTGACGCAGTATGGTCTTGCCGCTACGGAGTGGGGCTTAACGGAGCCGAACTTCAACCAAATGCTGCAATACCTGCTCAGCTCCGGCGCTTCGATCAGCTCCGCAGACAATGCAACGATGGACTTCAACCAGCCAGCAGTCAAAGACTATATCAATATGTGGACAGATGCCGTGAAGAGCAACGTCGGTCCGAACTCGGTCAACAACGATCAGACGAACGGCGGCACGCTGTTCCTGGATGACAAGGCCGGCCTCTTGATTGACGGCTACTGGTATAGCGGCGTTATTCGCGGCAACGAGAAGGCGAAAGCGCATCTCGACGACTTCGGCATGCTGCCTACGCCAATCGCTCCGGGAGGCACTCGCGTAGCTCCGACAGGCGGTGCAACAGGCGCAATTATCTACTCGGGCTCGAAGCATCCGAAGGAAGCATGGACATTCTTCGAATGGTTCTTCGGCGGCAAACCGGCGGATGACCGTGCGAAAACAGGCTGGGGTCTTCCAATCTTCAAGAGCAAGATGGCACTGCTTCCGCAAGAGACGAACTTCGATAAGCAAACGTATGGCGTGCTTCAAGATGAGCTGAACTACTCCAAGCAGTACCTCCAAGTGAATCCGTACCTTGGCGGCGGCGGCTGGGCGATCTTCAGTAAATATGTCACACCGATCTTCTTCGGCAAGTCTACGGTAGATGACGCGGTCGCAGGCATGACCAAGGATGCGAACGTGGCGGTCACCGAAGCGAAGAGCGCCATCGGCCAATAGCACGGATTCGGGGAGAGTCGTTAACGCCGAGCTCTCCCCTCTTCTGTTCAATTCGTAATTCGTAATGTCTCTTTCGATAGAGGAGTGGAATCGTAATGAAAGAGAAGAATCGACGCATCGTCGCGTTCTACCTCATGATCTCGCCATGGTTTCTTGTCTTCCTTATATTCGGCCTGTTCCCGATGCTGTACGGCTTGTATCTCAGCTTCACGAACTACTACGGCTTCAATATGCACAAGCTGAAGTGGGTCGGCTTGCATCAATATCAGACGCTGCTCACAGACAGCGATGCGGTTCATGCGATGGGCAGGACGCTCATCGTGACAGCGCTCAATGTTCCGCTCAGTACGATCATAGGGCTTGGCCTTGCATTGCTGCTGAACAGACGGCTAAGAGGCGCAAGCATCTACCGGACGATCTTCTATTTGCCTTCGATTGTGCCGGTCGTCTCGAGCGTGCTGATGTGGAAGTTCATGTTTTCGAGCAACGACGGTATTCTGAATGGCATTTTGGAGTTTCTGCATATACCGGCGGTCAACTGGATGGGCTACGATCATGCAAGGTTATCGCTGCTCATTATGCTGCTATGGGGAGCGGGGGGCGGCGTTCTCGTTAACCTCGCTGGACTCAAAGGAATTCCGCGCGATCTGTATGAGGCAGCCTCCATCGATGGCGCTTCGTCCTTCCAGGGTCTGAGGCGGATTACACTGCCGCTGATGACGCCGATTATTTTCTTCAACGTCGTGCTCGGCATTATCGGATCTCTGCAGATCTACTTGCAGCCAATCATGCTCACGCCAGGCGGAAGGCTGATGGATCGCCCGATCGACCCGAATTATCTGTACGTCGTTCATGCGTTCCAGCAAATCTTCAGCTTTCAACGGTTCGCTTACGGGATGGCGTTGCTGTGGGTCATGTTCATTGTTATTCTCGTGCTTGCGCTGGTTGTCTTCCGAACAAGCAGGTACTGGGTCTACTACGAGACGGACCAGGAGGGATAATCATGCCAACGACAGGTTCTTCACGCATAGGTTCGTTTCTGCTTTATGCGTTGTTAGTCGCATGCTCCATTGTGTTCCTGCTGCCTCTATATCTCGCGCTTGTTAATTCGCTTGAGAACTGGTACTCGGTGCCGAGGATGATTCCTGAGGTATTCAAGTGGGACAACTACAAATTCGCCACGCAGATGCTGGACTTCTGGCATTATTTTGGCAACTCGCTCATCCTGTGCGGAATTAGCGTGTTCACCTCGACATTCGTCAGCGGCCTTGTCGGTTATGCATTCGCCCGTCTGCAAGCGCCGGGACGCAGCGCGTTGTTCATGATCGTGCTCTCGACCATGATGCTGCCGGGGATCGTCACACAGATTCCGCAGTATATTCTGTTCTACAAGTTCGGATTGATCAATACGTACCTTCCGTGGATTATCGGGGGACTTGGCGGCAACGCCTTCTTCATCTTCCTCTATCGGCAATTCTTCGCGACCATTCCGAAGGAGCTGGAGGAGGCGGCGCGCATCGATGGCTGCTCAATCTTCCGCACGTACTGGAACATGTTCATTCCGCTGTCGCTTCCGGTTGTTGCGACGGTGTCGATCTTTAACTTCCAAGGCTCGTGGAGCGACTTCATCACGCCTTTCTTCTTCCTGAAGCAGGCCAAATATCCGCTCGCGACCGCGCTTACGACGATCAATTACACCGAAGGCGGATCCAATCAGATCATCCAGCAGGTGTCCGTGGCGGCAGGGGTTATCTTCATGATCCCGATTCTGATCACGTTCTTCATCGGGCAGCGGTTTATTGTGGATGGGATTGTGACGACTGGGGTGAAAGGGTGAGTGGGACTGTAACGGTTGCCACAGTGCTTATTCGCGTAAATAGGACCTGTTCTAAAATGTAACGGTTGTCAGAGTGCTTATTGGTCTCAAATCAATTGATTTCGCCGCCAATATTGCCAAATAGCCGTTCTGACAACCGTTAGAGTTGGAAATGGGGTTGCTGAGGCAGAATAGCGTTCGTGGCAACCGTTAACGTAGCCGACGAAGTGTTTAAACTCACGGTGCTATCGCTTTTACGACAATCTAGGAACTGCCTGGAATAGGCAGTTCTTTTTTTGTTTTTCGGTGGTGGTGGCGGGGATGGAGATGGGGAGAGCGGGAGAAGCCTCTCTCGAGAGACAAGCTACCGAAAGACCCCGCTCGTATGGTGCGAAGAGAGGAAAAAGCCTCTCTCAGCCCGTAGAAACGCGCGGATTTGCTGTTGAGAGAGGGAAAAGCCTCTCTCGAGAGGCAAGCCGCCTAAAGTCTGCCCTCAAAAAAACCGAGAGATCCAAAAGATCTCTCGGCCTCAAACTTACCGCAAATCCCACCAAAGACGCCTCCACGCTCGAAGAGCCGATTTTCGACTCCCGACGCCAGTCCTCGTCCCGCCTCTTGCCCCGTCCCAAGTTCCGTCCTCGCCCGTCCCACGTTCCGTCCCACGTTCCGTCCTCGTCCCGTCCCTTGCCCCATCCCTCGCCCCATCACACCCGGCAAATCTCCTTCGGGCAATTCTCGCAGAAGCACAGGTTACGCAAATAATCGAGTTTTTCGATGACAAGGTACCCGTTTTCACTTGAGATGACCTCTTCCTTCCTCAGATCGCTCAGCAGCCGATTGACACTCTCGCGCGTTGTGCCGATCATATCGCCGAGCTCCGTGTTGGTCAGCTTCTTAGTAATCTTGACGCGCCCATCCGTCTCCACGCCATAGGTGTTGCCAAGTCGAATGAGCAGCGAGCATAATGCGCCCGTCTTCCCGAACAAGATCAAATCGCGGATGCGCGTCTGCGTCAGCCTGTGCATCAGTCCCATCCACTTCATAAACTCCACGGCAAAATCCCCATGCTGCGACAGCAGTGCCTCCAGCGCTTTGCGCGGAATCGCCCCGACCACCGCATTCTCCTGCGCCTCTGCGCCGAAGGAGTGGGCTGACTCGTGAAACGGATCGACCTGGCCGAATAAATCCCCCTGTTGGTGCAAATAGATGGTCAGCTGTTTCCCTTCGTCGGTTGCTTTTGTAATCCGCACACTGCCGTTAATAAGGAAGTACAGCTTATCGGCCGGATCTCCCTCCCTGTATACATAGGAGCCTGCAGCAACTTTGCTCTCCTGCATAACGGCTTGCAGTTTGGCAAGCTGTCCGTTTGAGAAGCACGCCGTGTTCGGCGTTCCAACGCTTTGTCCGTTCGCCAAGCCAAGCCCTCCCTTCCCGTAAACGCTTTGCCTAGATCATACCTTAGTTTGCACCAAAACGATGTGATGAAAGTCACACCAACCGATACATTTATATCCAATTAATAAAATGGTTGAAAAGTTATGAACATTATTTGACGGCGAAGCAGAATGTGACGGAAATCACATGCGACCCATTCGGAAGCGGCTAAGATGGTGCCAGAATCATTAAGAGCAATACGCACGATGAGGAGTGGGGTCAAATGAAGGTTAAACGCGGGCTGCGCCGCACCATCAAGCTGCTGCTGCCAACGATTATGGCTTCTCTGCTGCTTTCCAGCTGCAAGGGGCACATGATTGTGTTGGACCCAAAGGGGCCAACAGGCGCAATCGAGCTGCGGCTGATTACGATATCGGCGATTCTATGTGCCGTAGTGGCGATTCCGGTGCTTGCGCTGCTGGTCTATATCGTCTACCGCTACCGGGACAGACCGGACAACAAAGCGCCTTATGCACCGGAATGGGCAGACAGCAAGGTGCTTGAGGTCATCTGGTGGGGAATCCCGATTGTTATTATCGGCATCTTGAGCGTATTCACGGCAAAAGGGGTTTACTCGCTCACGAAACCTGCCGTACAGAACGCTTCGCCAGTTACCATTCAAGTCACGTCTCTGAACTGGAAATGGCTATTTACATATCCGGAACAGAACATCGCGACCGTGAATTATTGCGAAATTCCGGCAGGGGTACCCATCCAATTTATTCTAACCTCGGATGCACCGATGAACTCGTTCTGGGTTCCGCAGCTCGGTGGTCAGGAATATACGATGCCTGGCATGGCGATGCGATTATGGCTGCAGGCTGACAAGGCTGGCGAGTACTTCGGCTCGGGAGCGAACTTCACGGGTGCAGGCTTCGCCCATATGCAGTTCAAAGTCATTGCCAAGCCGCAAGCGGACTTCAACAGCTGGGCGAAGCAAGTGAAACAAAGCGAGCAGGTCCTGACGAAGGAGGGCTATGATCAGCTCGTGAAGCCGGGGCTGTCGAAGGAGCAGACGTATGCTTCGTATCCACCTAGCCTGTTCGACGACATCGTGAACAAGAACGGCGGCATGTATGCCGATATGCACCATGCCGAAAAAGACGGCGATGCGATGTCCGGGATGCAGATGAATCACTAGATAATAGAAAGAAGGGAATTCCATGCTGGATCGGTTCAATTTGCTACCCTCCGGATTTTTTGTAACCGGCGATCCGATGATTTATATCGCAGATGCGGCGATCGTGCTTACAATGGTGGCGATCTTAGTTGCGCTTACGTATTTACGCAGATGGAAATGGCTGTGGCGGGAGTGGATTACGACGGTCGATCATAAACGGATCGGCATCATGTACTTGATCTGCTCGCTTCTGATGCTTGCAAGGGGCGGCGTCGATGCGCTTCTCATGCGGGCACAGCTCGCGCTGCCCAATCTGCATTTTCTCGAATCCGAGCACTATAACGAGATATTCACGACGCATGGCACGATCATGATTCTGTTCATGGCGATGCCAATGATGTTCGCCTTATTCAACATCGCCGTACCGCTGCAACTCGGCGCACGGGACGTCGCCTATCCGTATCTTAACGCCATTAGTTTCTGGCTGTTCTTCTTCGGCGCGATGCTCTTCAACCTATCGTTTGTCATCGGCGGTTCCGCGAATGCGGGATGGCTGGCTTATCCGCCGCTGTCGGAGCTGAACTTCAGTCCGGGTCCAGGCGAGAACTTCTATATATGGGGCATTCAAATTTCCGGTATTGGAAGCTTGGCTACCGGGATCAACTTTATTGCGACGATTACCAAGATGCGTACCAAAGGCATGAGCTGGATGAAAATGCCGCTATTCAGCTGGTCCGTCCTTGCTAGCTGCATCACGATCATCATTGCTTTCCCGGTGCTGACCGTTACGCTTGCTTTGCTGTTCCTGGATCGTTTTGCAGGGGGACACTTCTTCACGATGCTGCATGGCGGCAACCCGATGATGTACGTGAACCTGATCTGGATGTGGGGTCACCCCGAGGTGTACATCGTAGTGCTTCCGGCGTTCGGGATCTATTCGGAAGTTGTGAGCACCTTCTCGCGCAAACGAATCTTCGGCTATAAGTCGATGGTGTTCTCGATGATGATTATAAGCGTGCTCTCGTATTTCACTTGGGTGCATCACTTCTTCACGATGGGCGCCGGAGCGGACGTGAATACAGTCTTCGCGATTACCACGATGGCGATCGGGATACCGACCGGTGTCAAAGTGTTCAACTGGCTCTTCACGATGTACCGTGGCCGAATTCGAATTACGCAGCCGATGCTGTGGACGCTCGCTTTTGTCCCGTGCTTTGTCATCGGGGGGGCAACTGGCGTCATGCTGGCTGTAGCGCCGGCCGACTATCAATATCACAATAGTTATTTCTTGATTGCGCACTTTCATCAGGTGCTGATCGGCGGTGTCGTATTCGGCTATCTGGCAGGCATTTATTACTGGTGGCCGAAGATGTTCGGGTTCAAGCTGAACGAGCGCCTCGGCAAATGGGCATTCTGGCTGTGGAATATCGGCTTCTATATTTGCTTCATGCCGCAATACGCACTCGGTTTCATGGGCATGACACGTCGCGTGTATACATACGGCTGGGATATGGGCTGGGCACCGATGAACGTCATCTCCAGCGTCGGCGCAGTTCTGATGGCTGTCGGATTCCTATTCCAAGGCTGGCAAATTATTTATAGCATTAAACATGGAGAACGCGATAAGACAGGCGATCCGTGGGATGCGCGCACCTTGGAATGGTCTATTCCATCGCCTGCGCCGCTGTACAATTTCGCCATTGCGCCGGAAGTGAAGGAGCAAGATGATTGGTGGCGGAGAAAGCAGAAGGCTGCGCAGTCCAAGCAGACGGAAGAAGCGGTCCAGTACGAACCGATTCATATGCCGAAGAATTCTGGTATCCCGTTCTGGATGGGACTTAGCTGGTTTGTCGCTGGCTTCGGCTTTACATTCAGTTGGATCTGGATGGCGGCGCTTGGCTTAATCGGCGTCGTGACATGCTTGCTTGCACGCTCCTTCAGCCGCGATACGGACTATTACATCTCCGCCCAAGAAGTCCGGCAAACGGAAGCGTTGTTCGGAAGGGGTGTCTAATAATGAATCATGCTATCAACCGGCATCATAAGAAACATTTTCATAAGCAGCAGCATGGGCATCATGAGCAGCACGAGCAGCATGGACATAGCGATCAACATGCAATCAATGTGCTGGGGTTCTGGCTCTTTATCGTAACAGACTGCCTGCTGTTCGGTACCTTATTCGCCGTGTTCGCCGTGCTTCGCTATCACACGGACGGCGGGCCTAGCGGCGGCAGCTTATTCGAAATTCATGGTTTTGCAGCGGAGACGTTCATCCTGCTAACGAGCAGCTTTACAAGCGGTCTGGCCGCAATCTTCATGCAGAAGAAGCATGTGAAGGGAGCCATCAGCCTGCTGGCTGTGACGGTGCTGCTCGGAGCGGCATTTATCGGGCTTGAAGTCCATGAGTTCGCCGCAATGGTGTCCGAAGGGGCAACCTTCACACGCAGCGCATACTGGTCGGCGTTCTTCACCCTTGTTGGGACGCATGGTGTGCATGTAAGCCTCGGCATCGGCTGGATGCTGGCGCTTATGGTGCAGCTGGCTAGATATGGCGCGGATGAGCGCAACAGCCGCAAGCTGTTTATGATCGGACTCTACTGGCACTTCTTGGACGTCGTATGGATCTTTATTTTCACATTCGTATATTTGATAGGGGTGTATTAGGATGGCACCAACCACATCTCAGCCCCATGCTTCGGTCAAATCCTACGTCATTGGATATGGCGTTTCGCTAGCGTTGACCATCATTCCGCTGGTGATGCTGTCTACTCACAGTGCAAGCGGCCCGTTGTTTATAACGAGTATCGGCCTTATGGCGGTTCTGCAGCTTCTTGTGCAGCTGTTCTTCTTCATGCACATCAGAGACGGGGAGAAGCCGGCTTACAACGTATGGGCGCTTGCGCTTGGCGCGATTGTCGTCTTGACGATCGTTGGCGCGTCTATATGGATCATGTCGTTCAACGCACAGGTTCAGTAACAAAGGAGAGGATTGCATATGATACGGCAAATTAAGCGGGAGAAGCTCGGAAAGAACCTTATCCGCTTGGGATGGCTCGCCGTCCTTGTCGTCTACATCGTGAATCTATCCGGATTTGTCGATACGCTGACCGGCTCAGTTACCGGCTGCGGCAAGAGCTGGCCGCTCTGCAACGGCTCGATTAAGCCTTGGACATGGGATAGTCATGCTTGGGTCGAATTCGGCCATCGGACGCTCGTTTTCTCGATGACGGTCATGGTCATTGCTCTATCTGTACTCGCATGGCGACTATACGGATACAATCGGTTCGTTCGTCTCTGGGTTCGTCTGGCGATTCTGGGCATTGGGTTAGAGTCATTCTTAGGAGCGCTCAGCGTATTCGACTTCAACCCGCCTGCGCTTATGGCTGCGCATATGGGCATTGCGCTGCTGTCATTCGGTGCGCTGCTCGCCCTAACGGTAACGCTCCAGCAAATTCGCCTCGGTGACCAGACGTTAACAGAGGCGATCCCGGATCGAACGAGAAACTGGGCTAGGCTCCTTCTGATCTACCTTTATGTCGATATTTACGTCGGCGCCTACGTGTCCAGCTCAGGGGCTGGCGGTTGGTTCCGTGGTCTGCTGCTGCCCAAAGAATCGTATTCGGAAGCAGGCCAATCGTTCATTGTTGATATCATCCACCGATCGCTGGCAATCGGACTCGTTATCATCGCGGCACGGCTTGTTCAGCTGTCGTATGCAAACAGGCGGCAGAGACCCGGATACTATGTTGGCAGTGTAGGCGTTAGCGTATTGGTGGTTTTGCAGGCGTTAAGCGGAATCTATATGGTGCATTCCCACTTGAGCTTTGTCTCGGTACTGCTGCATGTGGCGAATGTGTCCCTCATGTACGGCCTTATCGTCTTCTTATGCGTGCAAGGCATCCGTGTTACGGCGAGCGAGCAGCTAAGAGTGCGAACACGCGAGCTTTCTATCTCTATGCGTCAAGTGATGGCAATTATTGACCAACAGAGGGATTAACGCAACATCCGCTTCCTGCCAGCGTAAACTGTGATAATTATCACTGCGATCGTACGATTCATGTGGTTTAATAAGCGGTGTAGGTGTAGACATGAATCATATTCGTCAATTCGTCTGGAAGGGGACTGAAGATGCGAACAATTACTTGCGAGCATTGCGGTAAAATGAACGGTCATGGCGAGGTAGGTCAAAGCTGGATCTGCGAAGACTGCAAAGTAGGCGAGCTCGGCTTCGATTCGCCAGGCAAGCTTGCGGAAGAGGAAGAAACGGATTCATAGACAAATGGATAGCGAACGCTAGTGATATATGGATGGATGAAGAATGAAGGAACTGCCTGGGTGGGCAATTCCTTTTTTTATTGGTGATTTTACGCCGAGAGAACATATACGTGCTCTCAGCAACGATAACGCGCGAGCCATTCTCTCACCGTTCGACAACACCATCGCAGGAACTGCCAAACAAGCAGTTCCTTTTCTATTTTATCTAGTTCCCTAGAACCAGATAATTGGTATAAAATAGAGAGATAGGTTAGTGGAGTATAAGGAGCTGCGAGGATGAAAATCAAATCGGGGATGATCACCCAAACGTTTCAGAGGTTCGGAGAAGACAAGGAAGAATATTCGAAGGTGCTGTTCCTTGTCCTCTATTTATTTGCCATTACTTCGGCTTCAACGATTGGGCGAACTGCGGCGGATGCGCTGTTTTTATCCCACTTTGGCGCCTCGCAGCTGTCGTTCATGTATGTGCCTCAATCGGCGGCGCTTATACTGGTCGGATTTCTATTTCAACGAATCAGTCCTCGGTTCCGAATGGACCAGATGCTGTATGTGCTGATTCCGGCTCTCTCCTCGCTTGTGCTCCTCTCCAGACTCGGTGTCGGGCTGGATTTCAAGTGGGTATATCCAGTCATCTACGTCGGCTATGACGTATTCAACTTCCTCATGGTCGTCTGCTTCTGGCAATTTGCAACCTCCGTGCTCGATCAACGTAAAGTGAAACGAACGATCGGACTGGTCGGCAGCGGAGGCTTGATCGGGAGCATTGTCAGCGGCTTCGGGCTGAAGGCGGTCGCCCCGCTTGTGGGCACCTCGAATCTCATCTTCTTCTACGCAGGGATGCAGCTAATCGCTCTGATAGCGGTTATGCAGCTGACTCGGCGCTCGGATGTGAGCGTATTCGCAGTACGCAAGCTGCAGCCTGGCGCTCAGTCGAAGAAGAAGCAGATTGCAAAAGACAACAAAGGCGGCATGTTCCACCACGTACCGCATCTGAAATATGTCGCGATTATGTCTGCGGCACTCGTCATTACACTGACGCTTATTGATTATCAGTTCAAAGTCATTCTGAAGGGCACGCTGTCCAATGACGAGCTCGCCGGCTTCATGGGTAGCTTTTACGGCTATTCGGGCCTCCTTGCTCTATTCGTCCAGCTGTTCATCGCGGGCAAGCTACTGACGCGCTTCGGCGTTATGGCGGCGATACTCGTGTTCCCGATTGCCTTGTTCACAGGAAGCCTCGGCGTGCTGCTCATGCCAGTGCTTGCAATGGTCGTCATCGTGAAGGGCAGCGACAAGGTGCTCGGCGATACGATCAATTCCTCGGTCAATCAGCTGATTATGTTTCCCGTTCCTCCAGAATGGCGCAACCAGGCAAAAAGCTTCCTCGACGGCATTGTCCGCAACGGGGCCAAGGGGCTAGCCGCGATTGGCCTTATCGGGCTGTCACAGCTGCTGACGACACCGCAGTTCAGCTATGTCATTCTTGCTCTGCTGATCGTATGCATCTTTGCGGCGGTGAAGGTGAAAGGGGCTTACTTGCAGGCACTCTTGTCGACGCTGAAGACGAGAGGGCATGATCTGCACGAGGGGCAGCTCGACCTGATGGACCCTGCCAGTCTCGCTGTATTGACAGGAACGCTGACGCATCCCGAGAAGGGGCAAGTGCTGTACGCGCTGAGGATTTTGCAAGAGTTGGACGGGTTTGACCTGATGCCGCATATGGAAGGACTGCTTCAGCATCCGGCGCAGGAAGTGCGCGTGGAGGCGCTTCGATATATGGAGCGGGTTCGTCCGGCAGGGCAGGAAGAGACACTGCTTGCAAAGATGCAGGTGGGACATAGCCTGGTGCAGGCAGGCGCAGTGTTGGCATTGTCCGCATATGCGAAGGAAGAGTATTTGGATGAGATTACAGCGCGGTTGACCGCGGAAGACATGGATTTGAAATCCGCTGCCATTGCCGGCCTCATTAAGTATTACGGCATCGAGGGGATGTTCCGTGCCGTCGGCACGCTCAAGCAGCTGATGGAGAGCTCGCATGAGGACGAGCGGACGAAGATGGCGATTCTGTTCGGTCAGATCGGTATCCGTGAGTTCTACAAGCCGCTCATTCCGCTGCTGAGAGACGATTCGGCGCAAGTGCGCAAGTATGCGGTGCAGTCGGCTGCGCTGCTTGGCGTGACGGAGCTTGTGGCGCACATTGTGCCGCTCCTGTCGCATAATGAGACGAGAGAGCCTGCGGTAGAGGCGCTTGCGGCTTATGAGGAGAAAGTGATTTTGCCGCTGCTAGCGCCGTATTTCGAGATGGAATCCATTGTGCTCTACTTGCCAAAAGTATTCGAACGAATTAGCGGACAAGCGGCTTTCGACGTATTGGTTGAGCGGTACCCGGCATCGGGCTTCGAGCTGCGGGACAAGCTGCTTGAGGCAATGGCGCGTATGCGCAAGGGCATCTCATATATCGATGCGAAGCGGATTGAGATGCATATTCATTTGGAGCTTGATCTGTACTGGAAGTTTACTGCTTATCAGCGGGATATGGGAGCGGCTGAAGGTTACAGCGAGGTCGCCGAAGCCATTGAGCAATCGCGTCTTGCGATGATCAAGCGAATCTTCCAGCTGCTTGGCTTTATGTATGATGCAAGTACGATTAGCGCCGTGTATGTGAACTGGTCTGAAGGGCAGGCGCGCCAGCAGGCGAATGCGGCGGAAGTCATCGACCAGCTCGTTCAGGGCAACCTGCGGATGGAGCTGGCGAAGCTGATGGCCGCGCCGCTGATTATTGCGCCAAGTGCAGGAGGGGCTGGAGCGGGAGCTTCGCGCGAGCAGTCTCTGCCGAACCTGGCATGGCTTTACGATCAGGGCGACGAGTGGCTGTGTCAGGTCATTCAATTCGCTGCAGCTAGGCGAGGCGAGCGGATTGCCGGCGGGATGGCGACCGGTGCTGAAGACGCAAGCGATGCGGCTTCTGTTGCGCAGATGGATGAAGCGTGGCTCAGCGATCAGATGGAACGCATCGAAATGCTGAAGAATGTTTCTCTATTCGAAGGGCTGACGGGCAGAGAGTTGGCGGCTTTCGCGCTGCGGATGGAGCAGCTTAGCTACCCGCAGGGCAGCATCGTGTTCCAACAAGGCGATCCTGGCGATGCGCTCTATATCATTCGCAGCGGCAAGACGGCCGTGTACCAAGGCCGCGAGAAGGTGAACGAGCGAATCGCGGGCGAGACGTTCGGACAGACAGCGATTCTGACGCACCGATTGCGCACTGCGACGGTTGTGGCTGAAGAAGAGCTTGTGCTCTTGCGGCTTGATTCAGCCGCCTTCTACGATGTCATGTTCGACCGCACGGGCATCGCGCTTGAGATGATGCGTCTGCTTTCGCGGCGTCTGCGCTCGAAGCTGGCGCGCACGGCGGCAGCTCCTGCTTCGCAAGAGGAGCAGGAGGTGGCGGCAGCAGTGGAATCGGCAGAGACGGAAGCGTCCAATGCGCATCTCATGCAAAGTGAAACGATTTTGCGGCGGGTTCTCATTCTGCAGAAGATTGATCTGTTCGCGCGCTTGTCGCAGGAGGATGTCATTAAGCTCGCCCAGGTTGTGGAAGAAGTGGAATATGCAGCGGGTGAATCCGTCTGCCGAGTTGATGATTACGGCGATACGTTGTACGGTATTATAGAAGGAAGCATTCGTATTCATAAAGGCAGCGAGACGTTCGCGACGCTTGGCGAAGGCGAGTATTTCGGCGAGATGGCGGTTATCGACAGCGGTCTTCGCTCGGCAGACTGTACGGCGGTAGGCCGGGCGGTCGTGCTGCAGCTGCACCGCGATCAAGTTTTTGCACTATGCTTCCAGAATATCGACGTACTAAGAAGCATGATGCAAGTGCTTGCGGACCGTCTGCGGGGCATGCTGTAAGCCGGCTGCCAGGTGACTGACTGCTTGCTTTTAAAGGAATGGGGTTATAAGGTGAAACGGGTATTGAAGTTGGTTGTCCTGTTATGTGGTTTGGCGGTGCTGCTCGCGGCATGCGGAGGGAAGACGGAGACGCCGCTGTCGGTCAGCGATAAGGTGAGCTCAACCGACCTGAGCGCGGAGAAAGGCGATGCGGCGGAGCTCGGCATGACCGAGAAAGAGCTTGTGGACAAGCTGGGCAAGCCGGAGCGGACGATAAACGATGGAAGAACGTTCTTATTCATGTACGATAATTATCAGTATACGACGCTCGATAATAAGGTGCTCGGATACTCAATCGGGCCGGGAATTGCAACGGCAAAAGGCGTGAAGCTCGGCGACTCGAAGGAGCAAGTGCTGGAACAGTATGGAAATGCGTACTACACGCTTGGCGAGTCAGTCGGGTATATCGATAAGACGAAGCGGCTGTCGCTTGATTTTAAGCTGAAGGATGATAAAGTGGTTGCCATCAATCTGGCGTCGCTTGAGCTATACGAATAAGACAGCAAACGGCAAAGCCCACCTCTGGAGTGATCCTGTGGTGGGCTTTGTTATGTTATCGGACGCTAACTCCCTGTGCGCGGAGATCCAACAAATACGGCCGCGGGGGGTGCGGGTGATCCATCGGCGGACGCAGCTCTGTGTTATAGGATGCGGGCTTGAGATTCAGCTGCTGAAATAACCGGCTCCACATCCGCTCTTCGTTTGGAGTGGTCAATCGAGGCAGGAAACCGGCATTCAGATAGCTTTTGATCGCAGGGAGGTTGTAGCTGTCGACTTGGAGCAGTGCGGCTTGCTGGCCTCTACTCGCGATAATTTCGCAAAGATGCTGCACCATGGAGGCGGAAAGACTTTTACCTCGATGAGAAGGGATGACGCCTACGAAAATAATAAAGCCATTGCTCTCACCCCAGCGCCAGTGCTGGCTCCACGCGGTTGCTGTACCGCAAGGCATGCCAGCTTCATCGAACAGGATATGTACACGCTCGGGTAGATACGAGTAGTTGTCGACCATGATATGCTCGAACGTCCCCGTCTGATAGTTTCCGAACGCGGCGTCCATCACCTTTTCCCACAGATGTCCCTCTTCACGCGTTATAGCACGAAATATATAGCCAGCAGGGAGGGCAGTTGCCCGATGTGCCCCCTCAGTCACGCTTATCTCCATCGTTAGATTCATTCGTCTGTCGCCTCTCATTCGTGTATACTATTAACTAAATTCTACCAAGTTTGTGGTATGGAAGATAGGGAACGGATGTATGAATCCAATTTAAGCATGTTAAGGAGTGGCATTGTGGAAGACACGTTGAGCAAGCAAATGGAATTTCTAGTCGAAATTGATAAGCTGAAGGTAGTGGAGCGCAAAGCGAAAATTATGAGCGGCGATCGACTCGAAAATGACGCCGAGCATACATGGCACCTCGCAATGATGGCGCTAATTCTGCAAGGTCACGCCAATGCGGAAGTGGATCTGCTGAAAGTGCTGCGGATGCTGCTCGTGCATGATTTGGTTGAGATCGATGCTGGAGATACGTTTGCGTACGATACGAAGGGTCATGAGGATAAGTATGAGCGGGAGATGAATGCGGCGAAGCGGATTTTTGGACTGCTGCCAGAAGCGCAGGCGGCGGAGCTGATGGAACTGTGGCTGGAGTTTGAACGTAAGGAGAGTCAGGAAGCGAAATTCGCCAGCGCGCTCGATCGGCTGCAGCCGCTCATTCACAATCATCACAACGATGGCGATACGTGGCAGAAGTACGGGATTACGAGCAGTCAGGTGCTAAATCGGAATCGGGAGATTGCTGACGCTTCGGATAAACTGTGGGATTACGCGCAGGAGCTGGTGCGGAAGTCAGTTGGATTCAGGGATTTTGAGAGAATCGTAACGGACAGGAGTGGTGGGGATGCAGTTGAAGCCGCATAAAACGCTGCTTACTTTCATTGTGATCTGTGTGCTGCAACTAACGCTGTCGGTCACTCGGCTACTTACGACGAATCAGCAATGGATGCCGGCCTTTATTGGTTTTATTTATTTTCTCGTAAGCCTTGTATTCTTGGGGATGCTCGTCGTGCTGCTGATCGACTTGGTGACGGAAGCGCGGAGAACGATCCATGGCCGGATTATTAACAAAGAAGGCAAGATCATTCATGTATTGCGCGACGATGGGAAGCTGAAGCGGTATCGAATCATCGTGCCCGAAGTGCTCGAGTCGCTGCGAGCTGAACATAGGGTCGAGATTGTGAGTACGAATTTGGCGAACATACCGAGTCGGATTACGGTTGTTGAGTGACGGGGGTCGAGTGTCCGCGCGAAAATGGAGCTGAGAGAAACCATATGTTCTCTCAGCTCCAGAACTAAACTCGAAAAGCTGGTGAGAGTACATATACGTTCTCTCGGGGAAAATTGGACTCGCTCACCGCGCGAAAATGGAGCTGAGAGAACCGATATGTTCTCTCAGCTCCAGAACTAACTCGAAAAAATGGTGAGAGAACATATTCGTTCTCTCGGGTCAAATCGGACTTGCTCACCGCGCGAAAATGGAGCTGAGAGAACCCATATGTTCTCTCAGCTCCAGAACTAACTCGAAAAACGGGTGAGAGAACATATACGTTCTCTCGGGGGAAATTGGACTCGCTCACCGCGCGAAAATGGAGCTGAGAGAACCCATATGTTCTCTCAGCACCAAAACTAACTCAAAAAACGGGTGAGAGAACATATATGTTCTCTCGGGGCAGTGCACCTCGGCTCGCTGGACGAGGACTGTATGCAAAGAGGGAAAAAAAGCCTCTTTCAGGAATCAAAACTGCCCGCACAGCGGTCTGTTTCCCGCGAAGAGAGGGAAAACCCGCTCTCGCGCGGTGACAATGCGGGAAAGGCACCCTGAGAGAGGGGAAAACCTCTCTCAGGGTGCAAAATCGACAGCGAAGCCGCGTATCTCCCGCGAAGAGAGGGAAAACCCGCTCTCGCGCCGCGAAAACGCGGGAACAGCACCCCGAGAGAGGGAAAAGCCTCTCTCAGGGTGCAAAATCAGCCGCGAAGCCGCGTATCTCCCCCCAAGAGAGGAAATCCCCTCTCTCAGGGTCGCCCAATCGCGGCGGTCGCACCGCATCAAACAACCAAAAAAGCCGAGAGATCAACTACCTGATCTCTCGGCTTTTTTTTCACATCCTCTACCCCATGTCCACATAAAGCGGACCATAGGTCGCTTCACTGCCGCCAGCGACAAGGCGCAGCTCCAGCGTGTCGCCGTCCGCGAGCGGCCCGACGCCTGCTGGCGTGCCGGTGTAGATAACGTCACCGGCGCCGAGGCCCATGTTCGAGCCGATGAAGTCGACCAGCTGCTGCAGCGGGAAGATCATATCCTTCGGGCAGCCCTGCTGCACGACTTCATCATTCTTAACGAGGCTGAAATTTAATGCCTCGAATGCTGCTGCTCCGCCGAATGGCGAGAACTCCGTCAGAACCGCGGAGCCGACGAACCCTTTGGCAAGCAGCCAAGGGTGGCGTTTCTCCTTCAGCTTCGACTGCACATCGCGCGCCGTCAAGTCGATGCCGAGGGCGATGCCGTCGATGAGCTCGTCCACCTTCATGCCAGGGCGATAGCTCGTGCCCACGCGCACAACGACCTCCAGCTCATAATGAATTTCGCCGATCGAGCCCGGCAGCGCAAGCTTGCCGCTTGCCGGATGCAGCGCGTGCGTCGGCTTCGAGAAGATCATCGGCTCCTCCGGTACATCGTTGCCAAGCTCCTTGGCATGAAGGGCATAGTTGCGTCCTACACAGTAAATGTTACGAATCGAATCCATTGCTGGCATGTTCCAATTTCCTCCAAATAGGTTGATAAATTATATATTTATCATAGCACGAGCATCATTTTTAATTATAGAAATTTATATGTTACCTATGTATTAATTTCTTTAATGTCTTTCGCGAAACGTAAGATTTTGCCGCAAAAGACGACGACAGCCGTGTACGCTTTAATCATGCCGATCTTGAAAACGCAAACCTTAATCCCTAATTTCACGCATTGTTGACAAAGGCGTAGTGCATGATAATAAGCGTATATCAACCCGAGGGGGAATAGAGAAATGGCTAGCAAAGCAATGAAAACAACAGCAGTTGCGGTTACAGCAGCAGCATTGCTTCTTGGCGCAACAGCTTGCGGAAGCAAAAACGACAACACAAACAATTCTGCAAACAATTCGGCAAATACAGGTACTAACGCTGGTACAAACACACCAGCAGCTGAGAACGTAACAATCACGTTCCAAAACATCTACCCAGATCCAGAAACACCTTCGTACAAAATGCTTCACACAATCGTTGATCAATATCAAAAGGACCACCCGAACGTTAAGATCGAGCTGGACTCCCTGAACACGGACCAACAAAAACTGAAGCTGAAAACACAAGCAGCTTCCAAAGAAGTACCGGACATCACAATCGTGAACCCGTCCGCACAAATGAAGCCATATGTTGACGCTGGTCTATTGGCGCCGCTGAACGACATGCTCGATCAGAATGGCCTGAAAGACACGTTCCAAAAAGGTCTTCTTGATTCCTACAGCTTCAACAACAACGTATACGCATTGCCAGACGGCAACAACATCGAAGTTGTTTACTACAATAAAGACCTGTTCACGCAAGCGGGCATTACAGCTCCACCAACAACATTCGAAGATCTCGTAGCTGATGTTAAAGCGCTCAAAGCGAAGAACATCACGCCAATCGCGATCGGTGAGAAAGACTCCTGGACAGGTTCGTTCTTGTTCATGAACGTTCTTCTTCGCACAAACGGCGGCCCAGGCTTCCTGAGCGACGTTATTGCTGGCAAGAAAACATTCAACGATCCAGCGTTCACTGACGCAGTATCGAGCTTCCAAGATCTGATTCAAGCGAAAGCATTCCCAGACGGCGCAACTTCCCTTGACTACAACACGGGCGGTAACCTCTTCAAAACAGGTAAAGCGGCTATGTACATCATGGGTACATGGGAAACTGGCGCAATCGACGCTTCATCTGTAGCTGGTAAAGTAGGCGTGTTCAAATTCCCTACAGTTAAAGGCAAAGGCGATCCAGACCAATACATGCTTGCTCCAGGTTCCGCATTCGCGATCTCCGCGAACAGCAAGCACCTGAAAGAAACAAAAGACTTCTTGAACTACTTCATGACAGAAATGCCTAAGAAGCAGTTCGAACTGAAAAACGCTGTAGGTAGCGGTCAAATCATGAGCGGCGACTTCAAAGCAGCTGGCTACTCCGATCTTGCAATCGCAGTACTTGACCTGTTCAAGAACGTTAAAGGCGGCGACCTTGCATTCGATAACACAATGAAGCCAGCAATTGCACAAGCTCACTTGAGCAGCATCCAAAACATGTTCGTGCAAAAGGTTGACCCAGCGAACGTTGCGAATGAGCACCAATCGGCGTACGACTCTAACAAGTAAGCATTAGAATAACTAACAGTCGTTTGCGGGTGGAGGCACTTAGCTGATCTCCATCCGCATTCGGCTTTCTTTACAATTTATAACGACTCAGGAGGCAACCCACGTGAATGTTTTAAAAGTCCCGGCCCGTACAATTGCTGTTTTCGTCCTGCCGTGTCTGATTCTCTACATCGGCCTCGTGTTCGTACCAATCCTTGTAGCTGTTTATGACAGCTTGCTGGACTGGGATAGCATCAATAAGGCGAAATTTATCGGGCTCGATAATTTTAAAACGATGCTGTTCCACGACACGAACTTCTGGCCTTCCGTGCGTCACACGCTTGGTTATGCAGTATTCTCTATGTTGGAAATTCCAGTTTGTTTGTTTGTTGCGGCACTTATGAACCGCTATGTGCGTAAAGCAAATACGCTTGTATCGATTTACTTCGTACCTGTTATTCTGTCGGTCGTTATCATCGGCCAACTTTGGAAAACGATCTACAACCCGACTGAAATGGGCGGTATGCTCAATGGTATTCTGACATCGATCGGATTGGAAAGCTGGACACGCAGCTGGCTGACAGAACCTAAGATCGCGATGTACTGCTTGTACTTTGTATCCCTTTGGCAATATTTCGGCTATCACTTACTCATTCAATACACAGGCGTGCAGAACATTCCGACGGAAGTGTATGAAGCGGCGAAGATTGATGGTGCAGAAGGCTTTAAGGCTGACTGGTATATTACTTACCCAATGGTTATCCCGATCTTCAAAATCTCGATCGTCCTTGCGTTCATCGGTTCCTTGCAGTCGTTTGACCTGGTATGGGTTATGACAGGCGGCGGCCCGGCACACGCGACAGATACGATCTCTACACATATGTACACCCAGTCATTCCTATCCTTAAAGTATGGATACGGAAGCGCACTTGCAACATCTCTCGTGTTTATCTGCTTGGTATTCACTGTTTTCATCAATTTCGTCTTCAAAAAAGTTGAAGCGAAGTACACCTAGAAGGGAGAACAATACATCATGGCAAGTTTTAAAAAAGGGCTCGTGTATCTGCTTCTCTCGATCCTTGTCGTTACGCAAATTTACCCATTGTTTTGGCTAGTGATGTACTCACTCAAAACGAACGAAGAGATTCTCGGCTCTAACTTCTTCTCGCTGCCGAGCTCTCCGCAATGGGCTAACTATAAAGCCGCATATAAGGGCGGGCATTACTTGCAATACCTCGGCAACAGCGTCTTGGTCACAACCGTTACGCTGCTGTGCGTAATCATTCTAAGCGCAATGGTTGCTTACGCGATTTCCCGGTTCAGATGGAAGCTTGGTCCGGTTGTCACGCTCGTGTTCTTGCTCGGGATGATGATTCCGATGCAGGCGACATTGCTGCCGCTGATGGTTATGTTCAAGCACATGCACATCCTGAACACGCGCTGGTCGCTGATTCTGCCTTACATTACGTTCTCCACGCCGATTGCTGTCTTTATCCTTAGCGGATTTATGCGTGGCATTCCAGCGGAGATTGAAGAATCGGCATTCATGGACGGCGCTAGCGTATACCGGATATTCCGCAGCATCATCCTGCCGATCTCGGTACCGCCGATTATGACCGTATGTATTCTGACGTTCATTACGATCTGGAACGAGTACATCATGGCAGCGACATTTATTTCCAAAGAAGCGTTGAAAACTCTACCTTTCGGTGTATATACTTTTGTCAGCCAATACAACGTTAACTATGGCGCAATTGGTGCTTTCCTTATCCTCGGCGCATTGCCGGTGCTGCTTGTGTACTTCATCCTTTCGGAGCGTATTACGAAGGGTATGGTTGCAGGTGCGGTTAAAGGATAAGCGTAAAGCCCGAAGGAGAGGGCGATTACGATCGTGTCACGCGGATTTCATTCCATTCAATATCGGCTGTTCGTGCTGTTTCTTATCAGCATGTCAGCTATCGTACTGATTGTCAGTATCTTGTATTACAATCGGACAACGGTACAATTTCAAGAGAAGGTAAGCGGCCTGTCCAAGCAGAACGTCTCGCAGACGGCAGGTCTCTTCGATCTTCTTCTGAAAGGCTATGACAGCATGTCCAAGTCTGTCATCGGCAATAATGATTTTTCCCGGATTATGAGTACGCCTTCAGTCGACAGCCCTGCTGTCGATTATTTTAATGAGAAGGCGATTACGAACATTCTCGGTGCTGTCTTCCTCTCGCAGGAAGATCTGATTGGTATTCATGTCCTGACGGATAAAGGGAAAGTATACAATTACGGCAATTATGCCAATGTCATCGACCCCGACTACACCAATGCTCACTGGTATCAAGAGATTCAGGGGTCCAGCGGCAGCATGGTTTGGCTCGGGGTTTATAAGCATTCCATTATCGATCAGGTCGAGAACCGCTCCGTGTTTGCGTTCGGCCGCAGGATTTATGACCTTAACAATCACCGCCAAGTGGGCGTTGTCCTCTTCGAGACAAGTTCGCAGGCGATTGTAAATGCAATGGAGAACTTGAAGCTCGGCATACATAGCGAGGTATATCTGATGTCGGGCGATGGGGAAGTGATCTCGTCGACGTCCCAGACCTGGGATAATCAATGGATGTCGACACTGCCGCGGCCTAAAGGGGGCGTGCCTGTCGTAGTCGAGAGTGCGGGGAATCTTATTGTGGCTTCGCAGCTGCCTTTTGCCGATTGGACCGTGCTTAGCGTGACGCCGGAGCGTGACTTGAACGTCGAGCTTGCCGAGACGAAGCGTTTCCTCATCTATGTAGGTGTAGCGTTGGTACTCGTGGCGATTCTCGTTGCGACGATTTTCTCAAGGACGATCTCTTCGCCGCTCAAGCGCCTTATCTCGGAGATGAAACAGGTCGAGATCGGGAACTTCCGCGGGTCTCTCAATGTAACCTCGTACCAGGAAATTAATATACTTGTCGCGTCGTTTAATCAGATGGTGAATCAGATAGCAGAGCTGATCGAGCGGGTGAAGATATCATCGGTCAGCGAGAAGAATGCAGAGCTGCAAGCGCTGCAATCGCAAGTAAATCCGCATTTTCTGTACAATACGCTTGATATGATTTATTGGATGCTCGACGAGAAAGGGCATGACCGGCTTGGGGAAGTGGTTCTGTCGCTGTCCAGACTGTTTCGTTATAGCAGCCACTGGGATCAAGGCGTGGCAGTTAGCCTTCGCGAGGAGATTGAACAGACGCAGCATTATTTAACCATTATTGTCACGCGTCTTGAAGGAAGGCTGACAGTCGATATCGACGTTGATGAGGCATGGATGAACGTGCCGCTGCCGAAGATGACGCTGCAGCCTGTCATCGAGAACGCTGTAAAGTACGGCTTGGAGCCGCTGCTCAACTGGGAAGGGAAGCTGCGGGTTTATATTGAAGCGGATGAGCGCAAGCTGCGCATTATGGTGAAGGATAACGGAATTGGCATCGATGCCGCGAAATTAGAACGGATTAATACATTACTTGATAAGCCTGAAGAAGCAGCGAAGGATGAGGAAAGGCTGGAAGGATTCCGGCAGGAAGGCGGCATTGGGCTTGTTAATTTGCAGCGGCGTATTCGCCATATGTACGGTGAAGCGTACGGGCTTGAGCTGCGAAGCGAGCCGAATGAAGGCACCACGGTCATCATAACCGTTCCTTGTCATTAGATGTAAGGCGTTCGGAGGCAGGAAGGAGGAGCTGCATATGGCAGTGAACATCCTCATTACAGATGACGAGAGTGTCATTCGCGAAGGTGTGAAACGAACCATTAAGCGGGCATTCCCCGATTACAATGTGCATTTGGCAGCCTCTGCGGAGGATGCAGTGCAAGTGCTGGAGAGTCAGCCAATTGATATCGTGCTGACTGATATTCTGATGCCAGGTATCGATGGACTTGAGTTCATGAAGATGTCCCGGCGTAAATATCCGCACGTGAAGTGGGTCGTGATATCGGCGCATTCGGAGTTTTCATACGCGCAGAAAGCTGTGCGGCTAGGAGCTCGCGATTATTTGCTGAAGCCGATCGGCAAGCAGCGCCTGGAGGAATTGATTGAACAGCTCGCTGAAGAGGCGAAGGAAGAGACGACTTCCTCCAAGGAAGGCGAACTGTTGAAGACGAACCTGAAGTACTTGCGCGAAGCAGTGTTCCAGCGCCTTGCTTCCGGCCTTGCGCTGGGCAATCTCGACATTGCTCCGCTCATTGAGCGCTATCCCGAGTTTCGCCTCGTTATGGTGCGAATCGAAGAAGCAGTGAAGAACGTTCAGCTGGAGCATTTTATTATCGAGAATGTCCTGTCTGAGCTGATTGATCTGCATGGGCAGGGCTTCGTTGTCAGCTTTGACCGGCAGAGCTTGCTTGGCCTTGTGCAGCTTAAGACCAACAAGACGGATGAGGGGCTGGCACAGGATCTGCACAAGCATCTCAGCCATTATTTGAAGCTGCCCTTCCACATTACGTTCTCAGAAGCGATCAAGGAGTTCAACCGCATTCCCGAAGAAGTGCGGCGTCTTCGCCAAGCGCCATCGCCTACAGCAAGCGACCGGCCGGAAGGCAGCGGCGATAAGGCGATTGAAGTCTCCCTGCAATACCTGAAGGCGCATTACAATGAGGAGCTGTCGCTGGAGAAGGTGGCGTCAGTCGTCTTCCTTAATCCGATCTACTTCAGCCAGCTGTTCAAGCAGAAGACAGGCCAAGGCTACAAGGATTATGTCATCAGCTTGCGCATTGAACAGGCGAAGGAGCTGCTGCAGCAATCGGGCCTGAAGCTCGCCGAGATTGCCGAGCGGATCGGGTACGCCGATGTGCGTCACTTCACGCAAGTGTTCCGGCGCAAAATGAATGTAACGCCAACCGAATACCGCCAGCAGATTGCGGCGGAACGTTGAATCATAGAGTGACAAGTGGGGAGCTTAGGTCCCCATCTGTCACTCTTCTTCGTCTTCTACAGCGACGCCGAGCTGGCGGTTCTTCTCCTTGAATCGCGAGTTGTGGGAAGAGACATAGGCGGTTTTGTCCGCCTCCGGATCGAGATATACCTTGACGCTGTTCGTGGCGTTCACAGCATCGGTGAACGTGCCAGCGATCAGATGAACCTTGCTGTCATGCATGACGAAGTCGCCTGCGGCGAATACGCCCGGCAGATTCGTCTCCATTTTGGAGCTGACAGGGACATTCCACTCGTCCATCGCAAGGCCCCAATCCCGAACGGGGCCGAAGTTATAACGCAAGCCATGGTTGACGATTACAGCTTCGACAGAGAGTTGCTCCGTCTCCCCCGTCTCCATATGCGCGATGCTGACTCGGTCAATCGCCGTCCCATTGCTGCTATGCAGCGCTTGCACGGCATACGGTGTTCGAACGCTCGCCGAGGATTCCTTCATCCGCGTCACATTGCGCTCGTGACCGCCGAACTGGTCACGCCTGTGAACGACGGTCAGGCTCGCTGCAATCGGCTCGATCATATTCGCCCAGTCAACCGCAGAATCACCGCCCCCGGATATAAGCACATGCTTGCCTCTGAACTCCTCCAGCGACTGTACCGTGTAGTGCAGGTTCGTTACCTCAAACCGGTCCGCGCCTTCAATATCCAGCTTCGCGAGCTCTAAGATGCCATAACCGATAGCGAGTACGACCGTGCGTGTCCAGTGCTTCTCGCCACTCGCCGAAGTGAGCAGCAGCGAACCATCCTCCTGCCGATCCATTCCTACGATCTGCTGACCGAGCACAACAGTTGGCTCGAACGTCATTGCCTGGGTAATGAGCTGTTCGATAAGCTTCTCCCCCAGCGTGGGAGTCAGTCCGCCAACGTCCCAAATCATTTTCTCCGGATAAATGAGAATCCGTCCGCCAAGCTCTTCGCGCGCCTCGATAACCTTCGTCTTCAGCTCGCGCATTCCGCTATAGAAAGCTGAATAAAGCCCGGCCGGGCCACCTCCGATAATGGTGACATCATATAATTCCAATTGCTCGCTCACACTCGTAATCATTGTTCGTGTAACCTGCTTTCCTGTGGATTCGCACATTTCCTTTTTATGCTAAATGAGATTCATTCTCAAAAAGAGGTTGACAAAGGCTGTGTCGCGGAGTTAAAGTTTGTAGTGCCTTGAAACTGATAATCATTATCAATACAACTATCATACAACGAAAGTGAGAGAAAAGAGAAATGAACAAATTGTTAATTCCGATCGTTCTCCTGTTCGTCCTGGTGCTAAGCGCTTGCGGCAGCAATGGTGGCAACAATAATGCAGGGAATGCGAACTCGTCCGCTAATACGTCGGCGAATGCAGGCGGCAATGCAGCGGCGAATAGTTCGACTGAAGATAATGCTGCCGCCAATGCACCAGCGGAATCCGGCACGATTACTTATCAATCCGAAGCGGGTCCTGTGGAAGTGCCTGCGAGCCCGCAGCGAGTTATCGTGCTGGCTGGTTTTGCCGGCGATATCATCAAGCTTGGGGTGCCTATTGTCGGTGTGGACTCTTGGTCGAAGGCGAACCCGAACTTCCAAGACCAGTTGAAGGATGCGGCTGAAGTTTCGGATGAAGACGTGGAGAAGATTCTGGAGCTGAAGCCAGACCTGATCATCGGCATGGACGACGTGAAGAACCTGGACAAGCTGAAGAAGATCGCTCCGACGGTTGTTTACACGTACAACAAAGTCGACTATCTGACGCAGTACCTGGAGATCGGCAAGCTGCTGAACAAGGAGAAGGACGCGCAAGCTTGGATTGATGATTTCAAAGCGCGCGCTACTAAAGCGGGCGAAGAGATTAAAGCGAAGAACGGTGCGGATAAGACGGTTTCCGTTATCGAGTCATACGATAAGCAATTGTATGTGTACGGCGACGCATGGGGCCGCGGAACGGAAATCATTTATCAAGCGATGGGTCTCGCAATGCCGAAGAAGGTGAAAGAAATGACGCAGAAGGAAGGCTACTATGCGGTATCCACGGAAGTGCTGCCTGACTTCATGGGCGACTATGTCATCTTCAGCAAAGACTCCGCTGCTGACAACTCGTTCCAGAAGACAGAGACGTACAAGAACACGACTGCGGCGAAGAACAACCATGTGATAGAGGTAGATTCGAAGGGCTTCTACTTTAACGATGCGCTAACGCTGGACTATCAGCTTGATGTGATTACTAAAGGCTTGCTCGGCCAATAAACAAGAGGGTAGAGGAATTCTCTTTCGGGAGCAGTTCCTCTTCCTTGTTTAAAAAAGGAATGTGTGAGACGAATGATGAATGTGGATGTGGATGTGGATGTAGGTGTGGAAATCAAACGTCCAAGTCTGGCGAATACAACCGCTAAGATGATTCTAGGCATTGCCGCGCTAGTCGCCATGTTTGCGGCGGCTATGCTCTTCGGCGCTGCGGATACATCGCTGAGCGATCTGTGGCATGTGTTCTTCTCGCAGCAGAAGAGCGATACGATTACGATGCTGCGCGAGATCCGGCTGCCTCGCGAGGTGGCGGGCATTCTCGTTGGCTCGGCGCTCGCTGTATCGGGTACGCTGATGCAGGGGCTGACCCGCAATCCGCTCGCTGACCCTGGCTTGCTCGGCTTAACGGCAGGCGCGAACTGCGCGCTTGCGCTGACAATAACGATGCTGCCGGGAACGGGGTATTTTGGCATCATGGTGGCGTGCTTCATCGGTGCTGCAGCAGGGACGGTTATTGTGCTAGGGCTTGGTGCGGTGAAGAAAGGCGGCCTGTCTCCGCTTCGGCTCGTGCTCGCAGGATCAGCGATATCAGCGTTTCTGTACGCGGTATCGGACGGCGCGGGATTGATTTTTAAAGTATCCAAAGATGTCACGATGTGGACCGCTGGCGGCTTGATCGGGACGACATGGGGGCAAATTCAAGCGATCTCGCCGTTCATTATTGGAGGCATCGTCATTGCGGTGCTGCTGTCTCGGCAGGTGACGATCCTGAGCCTCAATGAAGATGTTGCGGTCGGACTTGGGCTGCGGACGGTGTATGTGAAGATCATCCTGTACACGGTCCTTACACTGCTGGCAGGCGCTGCGGTTGCCCTCGTCGGCAATATGGCGTTCATCGGGCTCATGATCCCTCATATCGTACGCGCGATGTTCGGCATCGATTACCGCAAGGTGATTCCGATGTCCGCGATCTGGGGCGCCATCTTTATGCTGCTGGCGGATACGCTGGGGCGTACGATGAATGCGCCGTATGAGACGCCTGTGGTGGCGATTATTGCGACGATCGGTTTACCGTTCTTCCTGTTCATCGTACGTAAAGGAGTGAAGCTTACGTCATGATGCCCGGTTCAATGTCCCTCCTCGCTCGCAAACAGCGCATGGTTGTGGCTGTCTTACTTCTGTTCATTCTGCTCACGGTTGTCATCAGCTTAGGGCTGGGTGCTTCCTCGTTGTCTTATAATCGGCTGCTCCCGACGCTGCTTGGGAACGGCGACTTTAAAGAAGAGTTCGTACTGTATTCGCTGCGATTGCCGCGTATTCTGGTGACGCTGCTCTCCGGTATGGCGCTCGCGCTGTCCGGGGCGATTCTGCAAGGCATTACGCGCAATGATTTGGCTGACCCTGGCGTCGTGGGCATTAACTCAGGCGCCGGCTTCGCTATCGCGGTGTTCTTCTTGTACGTGCCGATAGATACGGGGTCGTTCGCTTATATGCTTCCTGCGGTCGGCTTTGCCGGAGCATTCTTGACGGCTGGCATTATCTATTTGTTCGCGTACAGCAAGCGGGAGGGGCTGCAGCCGGTCAAGCTCGTGCTTGTAGGCGTCGGTTTCTCGCTCGCTTTGTCGGGGGCGATGGTTGTTATCATCTCATCGGCGGACCGGATCAAAGTCGACTTCATTGCTAAGTGGCTTGCGGGCAATATATGGGGCACCGACTGGCCATTCTTCTGGGCGCTGCTTCCGTGGCTCGCATTGCTGATTCCGTATGCGATGTACAAGGCGAGCGCCATGAACTTGCTGGCGCTGAATGAATCGTCAGCGATCGGCTCGGGGCTCGCGGTCAATCGCGAGCGGATCGTGCTCTTGCTTGTAGCGGTCGCGCTCGCTTCAGCAGCCGTCTCGGTGACAGGCGGCATCGCCTTCGTTGGCCTGATGGCGCCGCATATCGCGAAGGCGCTGGTAGGCACGCGGCACCAATTGTTCGTGCCGGTGTCCATCCTCATGGGCGGCTGGCTGCTGCTGCTCGCCGACACGATTGGCCGCAACATCGCTGATCCAGCCGGTGTCCCGGCAGGGATCATGATCGCGTTCATCGGCGGGCCGTATTTCTTGTATTTGCTTCTGCGGAAGTAAGGAAAGCGGTGCGGGAAGTGCGAGGCGTGTGAGAGTAGTGGGAGTCTTGTGCGAAACTTGTGCGAGACAAGTGCGCGGAACGTGGGGCGGCTGAGCTGAGAGAACCTATATGTGCTCTCAGAGGCTGGCTGCTGCGGAATGGAAGCCTAGCGAACACATAGGTGCTCTCAGTAGCGAAATTGGCCGTAAAGGATATGATTACGAGGCTGAGAGAACGTATACGTTCTCTCAGCTTGCGATATGCGGTAAAAACAAAGCCGAGAGAGCATATATGCTCTCTCGGCTTTTTAATTCCACTACTCGATCCCGCCACCCTCATTCTGGAGAGTAAGGGGAACCTTTGCAAACTGGACCAAAGGATGCGTAGTTATTGATGTTAGCGAGCCCTACCCTTGCGGGAAGAATTGCGGCAAGTAGTCGCGGTTCGCCTCGAGCATCTCATCCAGAAGCTTAATGGCAGTACCTACATTCGGGACGAGCGGGTGGTGGACCATCGCTTGCAGCGCGATGCCGCGGTCACCGGTTACGGCAGCGTCAATCGTCAGCTGCTCGTACGTTTTCACTGCATGGATGAGCCCCTTTACATGCTCTGGCACGTTCGTAAGCGGCAACGGCAGAGGGCCATTCTTCGTGACGACGCAATTCACTTCGATGGATGCGTCCTTCGGCAGGAAGTCTAGCGTGCCGTTGTTCGCCACATTAAGTGTTTGAATGTCATTGGTGCCATTGTACAGCGAGCGCATTAAGTTCACCGCAGCCTCTGAGTAGAACGCGCCGCCGCGCTGCTCTAGCTGCTTCGGTTTCTCGCTCAGCTCTGGATCGCTATATAGCTGGAACAGCTCGTCTTCGACGCGCTTCACCACCGCAGCGCGATTGCCGTCACGCGCGAAGGACTCTTGCTGCTCGGCAAGCATTTCATTCGTCATATAGAAATACTTCAAATAATACGAGGGCAGCGCGCCGAGCGAGCGGAGGAAGGCGGCATCCCAGCCCTGCGACGGCACATTCTTGCCGCTGAAGCCTTCCGTATTGCCAAGCAGCTCCGGAAGCTTCGACTCTCCATCAATATCAACTCGCGTTATCCAGTGCAGATGATTAAGTCCGACGAACTCCGTATAGATGCGATCAGGGGCAACTTCATACGCGCCTTTCAGCCATTTTTGCAATCCGATTGGAGAATTGCACAGCCCCACGCTGCGCACGTTCGAATGCTTATGAATCGCCTCCGTCACGATGCCCGCCGGGTTCGTGAAGTTCAGCAGCCACGCTTCCGGTGCGAGCTCCTCAATATCGCGGCAAATATCGAGCAGCACTGGAATCGTCCGCAGCGCCTTCATCATGCCGCCGGGACCGGTCGTTTCTTGCCCGATGACGCCATATTTCAGCGGAATGGACTCGTCGCGGCCGCGTGCTTCCAGCATGCCGACACGCATCTGCGTGCTGACGAAATTAGCGCCTTGAATCGCCAAGCGGCGGTCCGTCGTCAGATGCACCTCGATTGGTAGTCCCGAGCGCTCGACCATTCTACGGGCCAAATTGCCGACAATGTTCAGCTTGTGAAGCCCAGCTTCAATGTCCACCAACCATAGCTCGCGAACAGGCAACTCATGATGATACTGGATAAACCCTTCCACCAATTCCGGCGTGTAGGAGGAGCCTCCACCGATTACAACTACTTTTAATCCGTTTGCCACAACCACTCACATCCCTTTCTTAAACCGTTATATGATCAAAATCCCCCAGAGCACGCATATGCGCATACACGTCCTCGTTAATCGTCAATCCGTCTTCTTCCATCGCTGCCCATACGGCCCCGAAGACCGGGTCAACCGTTAGCGTTACAATTCGAGCGCTCGGCGCAGCCTCAAGGACAATCTGCTCCAATGCACCTCGAATCCAACCGCCGCGGTCGCCGCGTGTCACCAGACTGCCTGTCAGCACGACGTCGAACGCGTCGCCGCCCATCCCTAGCCGCCGTGCAACAGCTGCAGCAGATTTTCCAAGCTCTTCGCCTTGGCGCTGCAGAATCGCAATCGCCACTGCATCGCCCGCCGCCGCCGCTTCGAACAGCAGCTTCGCTACATCTACAGGCACGTTCTTATCGTGGTCGAGATAATCGTTGTACATATCCTCCACGCTCGAATAATCGAGCTTTGCCAGCAGCAGTTCTGTCAGCAGTGTCGGCTGCTCGCGACCGTCCCAGGCGCGGATGACCGAGCGGAACACTTCCACATTCAAAGCGCCGCCTCCGCCAAAATCGCCATACATATAGCTGAAGCCGCCAACCTGCAGCTGCTCTCCAGCCTTATTCCGGCCGGCACAGTTCGTGCCCGTGCCGCATATAACGGAGATGCCGTAAGCGCGGTCCGTTCCTGCGCGTAGGCCGATGATCGTATCGCATGTGATCGAGAAGCGCGGGAATCCGATCGCGCTCACAATTGGGCGCAGGATGCGGAAGTCCGTTTCGCGATCAGCGCCGGCAAGGCCGAAGTAAGCATGCGCTACATCTGCATGCTGTATGCCTGCTTGCTGCAGCGCCTCGGCAGTCGCTTCCGCCAAGTGGCGTGCCGCTTCTGCAGCATCAATCTGATGATTGCCGTTGCCGCTGACTCCTTTGCCGAGCACATGGCCGTGCTCGTCGGTAACCAGCGCATGCGTCTTGCTGCCGCCGGCGTCAATGCCAATATAATAAGCCATTGTAAGCTCACTCCTTCTCTTTTTGCACCGTCTCCACAGCAGCTGTTCTCGTCGATTGCCGTATAATGAGCTCGGGTTCGATACGGACGCTGGCTGCGCGCTTCAATGAGCCGTCGATCCGCTTGAGCAGCATCTCAGCTGCAGAGGCGGCGATACGATCAGCGGGCTGGCGCACCGTCGTTAGAAAAGGCCGCAGCCGCGAAGCGATAACCTGGTCATCGTAGCCGACAACCGCCACTTCCTCTGGCACGCGGATGCCTGCCTCCAGGAACGCATTCGTCACGCCAACGGCGATCGTATCATCTCCGGCGAACACCGCATCAGGCAGCTGCTTCGCATCAATCCAGCGCCGCGCCGTCCTATAGCCATACTCCGTCTCGTAATCGCCGCTTGCAAGTTCGAAAGGCGTTAGCCCGGCTTCATTAAGCGCCTGCAAAAAGCCGCTGCGGCGCTCTTTCGTGCTGCGGAACAGCTCGCTTCCGCTCAGATGGGCGATGGACTGGGCGCCGAGCTTCGCAAGCAGCTGTCCAGCGAGATAACCGCCTTTGATATTGTCGATCGTCACGGAGTAAGCGTCATTCTCCGCATTCTGGTTATCGATGAGCACATATGGAATGTTCCGCCGTTTGAGCTCGACGATATAACGGTCTTCCTCTACAGGAGAGAGCAGAATGAGCCCGTCGACACGGTCTTCCTGAATGAGATAGTGGCTCTCACCCTCTGCAAGCTGTCCTTTCGTAACCGCGACAGCAAGAAAATAACCATGCTGGGCTAGGAGTTCATTTAGCTCGCTAACAATCGCATCGAAGAACGAGTCCTGCAGCGTCGTCAACACGAGACCGATAATGCCGGTCTTGCCGCGAGCGAGGCTGCGTGCGGCTGCGCTCGGGCGATAATCAAGTTCCTTCATTGCATCCAGCACCCGCTGTCGGTTCTTCTCCCGCACTGTTCCTGCACCGTTCAAGACACGGGATACGGTCACGACGGAGAGGCCTGATCTCTTCGCGACATCAAATATGCTTACTTTCATATCCAATCAAGCTCCTATGTCAAAAGTTAAAGCGGTTAAACTTTAATGTTGCAAACAACTACTTTGTTAATACCGTAAACCTTTCATATCAAAAGTTAAACCGCTTTAACTTTTGATTGCTTAACAACTATTGTAGATGACGCTTGCCAATTGCGCAATCGCTTTCTTGCACAACCCACCTCTCGTGAAGTGAGAGAGGGAAAGGCCGCTCTCGGGAGCAGCGAAGTGGGAAAACCCCCACTCAGTGTGCGAAAGCAGTCATGTAGGCGGTGCGGTTAAGCTGGTGATGAGAGAGGAAAAACCCGCTCTCGGGAGCTGGAAAAGCGGATATCTGGTGTTGAGAGAGGGAAAAGCCTCTTTCAGAGTGCGGAAGCGGTCGTATAGGCGAGTAAGCTGGTGATGAGAGAGGAAAAACCCGCTCTCGGCAGCTGAAAAAGCGGATATCGTGTGTTGAGAGAGGGAAAAGCCGCTCTCGGGAACTGGAAAAGCGGAAATCGGGTGTTGAGAGAGGTAATAGCCTCTTTCAGAGTGCGGAAGCGGTGCTTCAGCCGCTGAGAGCACACATAGGTTCTCTCGCGCTCGCCGCCTTGCTGTCAGCGCCGCTCCCATGTACATGCTCCGCAATATTGCATATAATTAACCCATCATTATCCAGAAGGAGCGTGCGCCAACTGTGAGCGTAAGCTACAAGAACTGCCAGAGCTGCGGGATGCCGATCGCGAAGGGCGATAAGAACGGGACAGAAGCGGACGGAGCGAAGAGCCTCAAGTTTTGCATCCATTGCTACGCGGGCGGCCGGTTCACAATACCTGATATGAAGGCTGAGCAAATGCAGGAATTCGTCAAAGGGAAGATGGTCAGCATGGGCTTTCCGAAGTTTCTGACAGGTTTCTTCACCAGAGGCATTCCGAAGCTCGAGCGATGGAAGAGCCATTAATCATACTGATGTGCTAGGAAGGGACAGGCTCGCAAGGCCTGTCTCTCTTTCCGCATAAACCTGCCTTTCTTTTCTCATGAATAGGCATGGATTTTGAACTGATTCACATGTAGTGGTATGGTGTAAGTAGCAATCATAGAAGGAGCCTGAACGATTATGGCCAACGAATCGAGAAAAAATAAACAACTTGCAAATATATCGCTCGGCATCATGGCGGCTGGCTTCGCAGCAACGATTCCGTTCAAGGACGGCGCGCTCGGGCTGCTTCATGTCGGCTTTGAAGCGGGCGTCATCGGCGGCCTGGCGGACTGGTTCGCCGTAACGGCGCTATTCCGCCATCCGCTTGGCATCCCGATTCCGCACACGGCGCTGCTGCCGCGCAACCGGAAGAAGATGTCGGACGGCATCGTCCGCGTCCTGGAAGACCGGCTGCTCGCCAAGGAGAGCATGATCGAGAAGCTGAACCAGCTCGATCTCGCCGAGCAACTGCTCCCACCACTTCGTAATGCGCTGCAATCGGCGGTGTACAGTGAGCGGCTGCCGCAGCTGCTCGAGAGCGCGCTGCGCAGCATCCCGGCCGACAAGGTCGTACCGCTGCTGTCGGGCGAGATTCGCTCTGCCGCTGCGCGCATCGACCTTGAAGCATTGCTGCGCAGCTTCCTGCACCGTGCCGCCGAGAATGGCACCGACGAGCGGCTGCTCGATCTGCTGCTCGAGCGCGCCGAAGCGTGGGCCGGAACAGAAGGCATGCGCCGTGAGCTGGGCAATTCTGCGATGCAGCTTGTGAAAGGACTCAATCTCGGCGGCCTCATGCAGTTTGCCGTTAACGCCTTTATTGGTTACTTAGATGAAGACCGGCTCGGTACGATGCTGCAGTCGTTCATCTTGAACAAGATCCATGAGTTGAAGGTGCCGGATACGCAGCGCCGTAACGCCATCATGCAGCATCTGCACAGTGGCCTCGAAATGCTGATCACTCGCTTGTCCGAGACCGGTCAGCTGGATCAGCTTCGCGATGAGCTGCTGAATGCTTTTGACTTGGAAGGCGAACTGGCGCGTCTCTTCGAATCGCTTCGTGAGAAAGGCATTGCTTTCGTACATGATGAATCGTTCGCAGACCGGACATGGCCGCTGCTGTCGCAGCTTGCGGACCGTTTTGAAGCGAATCGCGAGCTTGTGGCCGATGCAGAGGGCTGGCTGAAAGGCCAGATCGTGCACCTGATAGAACGCAATCACGCGAGAATCGGGTCATTCGTGCAAGAGAACCTCGACCGGCTCGACAACGACCAGCTCGTTGAGCTAATCGAAGATAAAGTCGGCCAGGATTTGCAATGGATTCGCGTCAATGGCGCGGTTTGCGGCTTCCTGATCGGACTTGTGCTGAAGTCGATTGAGCTGATTGTCGGCGCATTTTGAAGTAACGCCCTCCATTCCCCTGTCAAATATCAGCTATTTGCAAGAAACGGCGATATAGTGAGTTAGGCAGAGGATACTGGAGCAGCGCTTTGTTGTAAGCGCTATAACCACCTAACTTGGCAGGAAACGAGAGTGCATTCTCTTCCGTATTCCTTTACAAAGAGAGGCTGGGGGCGTAACATGAAGCAAGTTAAAAGAAACGCTGAATTTCTTGTCTTAAGAAATCGGGGGAACCACTAGTAATGACAAGCGCATGGTGAAGCAATTTTGCCAGTCGCAGTCATTGGGGTGAATCTTGAAGAAAGCCAGGCCGCTTGCGGCTTTGTAGCTCTTCAGGTAGGGCGACTCTCACGCCCGAATCCGGCAGCTAACCTCGTAAGCGTAATCGAGAGAGGCGACGAATGATCGTGCATATAGACACTTTTAAGATATATTTGTGCCTAGAAGCCGCGAGAGGCGTTCCTCTTTTTTAAAGAGGCATATCCCCCCGTACAGGCTTCTTTTTTGTGCAAATAAAGCAATAAGCTTGCGAAGTTTAGGAAAGTTTATAGGTGTAGGAAGGAAGGCGAAGTTTGTTATGGCTGGTTACCGCCGTAAAACCCCTGAAGAATTGCTATTATCCATCTCCAAAATCCATCGTGGACGTCTGAAAGTGTACATTGGTGCTGTTAGCGGTTCTGGCAAAACCTATCACATGCTGCGCGAAGGCCAATCGCTGAAGCAGCAAGGGATTGAGGTTGCCGTCTGTGCGGTGTCGACGATGCGTCGTCCGGAAACGGTCGAGCAGCTCGCGGATTTGGAGCGGATCCCAAGCATTCATTGGTATAAAGGCGATGAAGAGAAGAAGGATCTTAATCTTGACGCAATTCTCGAACGCAATCCGGAAGTGCTGCTCGTTGACGGGCTAGCGCATGAGAATCGGCCGGATGCGAAGTTCAAGACACGTCTTGAAGATATTACGTTCCTGCTCAGCCATGGCATTAGCATCATAACGACTGTCAATGTGTACGAACTCGACGGGGTCACGGAACTTGCTCAGAAGCTGACTGGCATAGAGGCGGAATGCACCGTCTCGGCCGATGCGCTTGAGCTTGCCGACGAGGTACGCCTCATTGACGTGTCGCCGGAGACGATTTTGAACCGCCTGAATGAAGGCCTGTGCAATATTAAAGGCCCAGGCTTGCTGAAGCGAGGCAATCTCGGTAAGCTTCGCGAGCTATCGCTGCGGCTGATGGCGGAAGGCGTCAACGAATCGCTTGAGAAATACCGCGAGGAGCAGGGCTTTATCGGTCCATCCGGTGCGGCAGAGCGGATTCTGGTCGCTGCGCAGTATCACTGGAACGGCTCGATCTACATCCGCCGCGGTCAGCAAATTGCGAAGCGGCTTGGCGGTGACCTGCAGGTCGTCGTTTTCTCCGATTCCAGCCAAGAACCCACGAAGGAACGCGAAGCGTTCAAACGGTCTATCTTGAAGCTGACGGAGAAAGTGGACGCGGGCTTCCGCGAAATTTCGGTCGGCAGCCGCAGGCAAGTTCCGCCTGCGCTCATTAAATATGCGATGCTCATTAATGCGACACGCATCGTTATGGGGCATTCGAAGCAGACGAGAGCTCAGGAATTCTGGCAAGGCTCCATCGCTGGTTCCGTATTGAAGCAGGTGCGGAACATTGACCTGTTCTTTATGGCGGATCGCGCTGAGCATGAAGGCGAGCGCGTATTGCCGGCGAAGCGTTCGGCGCCGCAGCAGTCTTCGCATTCGGAGCCATACCGCAGACTTAGCGCGCAAGAGGTCGAGAAGAAGATCGAGCGCATTCGCCGTGGAACGTTCAAGGTATACATCGGCGCGGCTCCTGGCGCGGGCAAGTCGTATATGATGCTGCGCGAGGGCAATGACCTGCTGCGCAGAGGCATCGATGTTGTCATCGGCCTTATGGAGGCGCATGACCGCGCGGAGACGCTGCAGCAGGCAGGCAAGCTCGAGATCGTACCGCGTAAAGTGATTGACGCGGAGAAGGGCATTACCGAGATGGATGTCGACGCGATTATTGCACGCAATCCTGAAGTTGTTCTGATCGATGAGCTTCCGCATACGAATGCGGTTGGCAGTCGCAATGCGAAGCGCTATGAAGATATGCAGCAGATTCTTGATGCAGGTATTTCTGTAATCGCAACGCTGAACGTGCAGCATCTCGAAAGCTTGAAGGATGCGGTCGAGCAAATTACCGGAACGACGATTGCGGAGACTGTGCCGGACAGCATCTTGCGCCTAGCGGACGAGGTCGAGCTAATCGACGTCACGCCGATTACGCTGCAGCAGCGGATGCGGGATGGCCTTATTTATAAGAAGGATGACGTCGAGCAAGCGATGACAGGCTTGTTCAAGACAGGTAATCTCATTGCACTGCGCGAGCTTGCGCTGCGTGAAATTGCCGATGACGTCGATGAACGTTTGGAATCGTGGGAACGAAACGGCTCGCTTCGGGGACCTTGGCGCCGCCAGGAGTCGATCTTCATTGCCGTGACCATAGGGGAAACAGCAGAACGACTGATCCGCCGCGGCTTCCGGATTGCGCATCGCCTGAAAGCGGCGTGGCATGTCCACTTCGTGCAGACGAGCGGCGAGCGTGGTCCTGCAGTTGATAAGCGGATCGAGGCGCTGCAGGAGCTGACAGCAAGACTCGGCGGTACGTTCGAGGTGGAGCAAGCGGCTTCCAAGAACGCCGTACCGAGCGCGCTGCTGGCAAAAGCGAACGAGCTGAAGAGCACCCAGATCGTGCTTGGCCAATCGCGAAGAAGCGTCTTGAACAAGATGATGCACCGACCTGTTGTGGAGACCGTGCTGCGTGAAGGACGTCATATGGATGTACTCGTCGTGGCGGATTTTAATCCGAATATCGCGCTTGGTGAAGAATAGAACCATCGTGGAATGGCAATCATTTCACCAAGTGCGCTGCACGGACGTGGCTAGCGGAGTGGTAAAATGTGAGAATACTTCACTTGTTTAAAAATTTAAATTGAAACAGTGCCTATTTCTTGATAAAATCTTCATTAGTTTAGCAATCAGCATAGGGGGCTTCTATATGAAGAAGTGGTTGGTGTCAGCAATCATTACATTAATGGCTGTAGTAATCGTAACAGGCTGCGGTGCAAAGAATAATGCAAACACAGGTAACGAAGCAGGCGGCAACGCAAGCAGCAACGCAGGCGATACAAAAACATACAAGTTTGCGACAGATGCAAGCTATGCACCGATGGAATTCATGGATAAGGACGAGTTGAAAGGTTTCGACATCGAGTTCCTGGACGCGGTTATGAAACAAGCTGGTCTGAAGTATGAAGTAACGAACACAGGCTGGGATGCAATGCTTGAGAGCGTTAAGCAAGGTACAGAATACCAAGGCGGCGTATCCAGCGTATCAATCACAGACGATCGTAAACAAACGTATGACTATTCGATGCCGTACTTCGAATCGCGCAACGTGATTCTGGTTAAAGATGGCAGCGACATCAAGAGCGCAACGGACTTGAAGGGCAAGAAAGTTGCCGTTCAAACAGGTACGACAGCTGATATTCTCATGACGAAGATCATGGGTAATGGCGACACGAACTTGAAGAAGTTCGACAGCAATGCTGTAGCGCTGTTGGAGCTTGACCAAGGCGGCGCGGACGCGGTCGTTGCGGACATTGCAATTGTTAGATACTACATTCAAACAAACCCGGACAAGAAGTATATCAGCATCGAAGACAACACGAACTTCGCTCCGGAATACTACGGTCTTCTCTTCCCTAAAGGCAGCGACCTGGCAGCGAAAGTTGATCCTGCAATTAAAGCCATTATTGAAAACGGCAAATATGCAGAAATTTATAAGAAATGGTTCGGCGAAGAGCCAAACACAGATAACTTGAAGTAATCGATTTGCGGAGGCATGCGTAAAACGCATGCCTTTTTGGTTGATCATTACCATTCCATTTGGATTGAAAGGACGGGCAGGGATGGATTTTAAGTTTGATATTATTTGGGGTTATTTGCCCCTGTTCTGGAAAGGGACGTTATACACGATCCTGATTTCCCTTTCAGGCGTCGTGCTAGGCTCAATCTTGGGTCTGTTCGTCGGCTTTGGCAAAATGTCGCGCCGCTGGTATTTACGCTGGCCGATGCAGTCGTATATTAACTTCTTCCGCGGAACTCCGCTGCTTGTTCAGATCTTCATTGTGCACTTTGGTTTGATGCCGCTCCTGATCGGGAAGACGAACTCGATCGCTGCGGCGATTACCGCGCTGACCTTGAATGCGGCAGCTTACACGGCAGAGATTTATCGCGCCGGCATTCAGTCGATTGACAAAGGTCAGAGCGAAGCGGCTCACTCCCTTGGGATGACACACTTCCAAACGATGCGTTTTATCATCCTGCCGCAAGCCATTAGACGTATGATTCCGGCATTCGGCAACGAATTTATCGTGCTTGTGAAGGACTCGTCCTTGACTGCTTTGATTACAGCACCTGAAATTATGTACTGGGCCGGCGTTATGAAAGGCCAGTATATTCGAATTTGGGAGCCGTACTTGACGGCAGCGTTCATTTATTTCATCCTTACTTATTCCTTGAGCAAACTGCTTAATTGGATAGAAAGGAAGGCTAATCGCCAATGAGTACGATGATTGAAATTAAAGGCTTGTCGAAAGCGTTTGGCAGCAATGTCGTATTGAAAAATATCAATGCTACCGTTAGCAGCCAAGAGGTTGTCGTCGTCATCGGCCCATCCGGATCGGGCAAATCGACTTTCCTGCGCTGCATTAATTTGCTCGAAACCCCGACTGGCGGCGAGATTATTATCGAAGGTCAGTCGCTGATGGATAAGAAGACGAGCATCGCGAGCATTCGCGCCGACGTCGGCATGGTGTTCCAGCAGTTTAATCTGTTCCCTCACTTGACGGTGCTCGATAACATTACGCTGGCGCCGATTCAAATTCGTAAGCTGCCGGTAGCGAAGGCGCGCGAGAAAGCGTTGGAGCTTCTGAAGAAGGTCGGCCTGTCCGACAAAGCTAACATGTATCCGCCGTCACTCTCCGGCGGACAGCAGCAGCGCGTTGCGATTGCCCGCGCGCTTGCGATGGAGCCGAAGATCATGTTGTTCGATGAACCGACATCGGCGCTTGACCCTGAGATGGTCGGCGAGGTGCTCGCGGTTATGAAGCAGTTGGCGAAGGAAGGTATGACGATGGTTGTCGTCACCCACGAAATGGGCTTCGCCCGCGAAGTTGGCGACCGCGTCATCTTCATGGAGTCAGGCTATATCGTGGAAGAAGGACCGCCGAATCAAATCTTCGAGCGTCCGCAGCAGGAGCGTACGAAGTCGTTCTTGTCGAAGGTACTATAACAGTTGAACAAAGCCCCAATCCGAGTGTGGATTGGGGCTTTGTTGTCTGCACGCGTGGTCAAATTTAAACCCGTATTCGAACGAGCCGCTGAATCCCTTCTCTAAGCTGCGATTCGTTAATGAAGCAGTAGCTGATGCGGATGAAATTGTTCATTTCCGCAAGTGGATCACAGATAACACCGGGGACAAAAGATACGGACTGCCGCAAGCTCTCCGTGAGCAGTTCCTGCACAGGCAGCGACGGGGGGAGCTTGATCCATAGATTCAACCCGCCCTCTGGTTGAACCCATTCCCAGTCGGAAGCGGCGGATAACTCCTGTTCCACGATATCTCTGCGTATTTGCAAAGCGATTCGCAGCTTGGTGATATGCAGCTGCATGCGCTCGGACTGGAAGTAGTGCAGAAATATTTTCTGATTGAGCAGTGACGTTCCGTTATCCGCCAGCGATTTGGCGATTAAGAGCGGTTCTATGACTGATTTGCGGCCAATGACCGCACAGATACGCAAACCAGGGGCGATATATTTGCTAAAGCTGCGTAAGTAGACCACCCAGCCATCCGTATCGTAAGCAAACATCGGCCGCGGAGGAGGCTCATGGAAGTACATCTCGCGAAACGCATCATCCTCAATAATCAGGCAGCGATATTCGGCCGCTAGTTCCACAAGCTTCTTCCGCTGATTCGCGGGAACCGTATAGCCGGTCGGATTATGGAAAGTAGGATTCGTATAGAAGAAGCGAGGCTTATGCCGCTTCATCAACAACTCCACCTGATCGAGATCATAACCGCTCGGTCCAATGTCGATAGCGAATATCCGTGCTCCTTGATTGCGGAAGATATCCAGCGCGGCGCTGTAGGTCGGCCTTTCGACCAGAATCGGGTCCATCGGTCTGATGAACACCCTGGCGAGGAGATCAATGGCTTGCTGGGCGCCGGATGTGATGACGATTTCACTTGCAGCGAGCGGGATCATAAGCGACTCTGCAAGGTAACCGCTAAGGTAATCCCGCAATTCCTCGTCGCCTGGAACAGGACCGTAAGTCCCCATCACTTTCGGATATTTATCGAAAACTTGCTTCACATGCTCGGATAGGAATAAATTCGGCAGCAAATTCGGATCAATCAATGCTTGCGCGAGCTGAAAGGTGACAGGGATTTGCTGAACGTCAAATAATTCATTTCGCAAATGGGAGTGAGCCGGGATGGGCTGGTTAGCGGCGGGTAATTCCGGCAACTCACGGGCGGCATGTGGCGACAGAGAGGGAGATGTCGGTGATGCTGGAGATACATAGTACCCCGACTTGTCCTTCACATATACGTTCCCATTTTGCTTCAACATCTGATAAGAGCGAAACACAGTTAGCCTGTGAACTTGCAGATCAAGGGCGAGCGATCGGATAGAGGGCAGCTTCTCATGCGCTTGCCATTCGCCGCGTTCAATCCGGCCTATGATGTGCTCGTACACTTGCTGAAACAGTAAAGGTCCATCTTTTCGCTGTGGCACGATGGTCTTCATCCCTCGCCCTCCTTTTTCTCTATTATAGCCCAATGCACGTCAGATCTGTTCTGTTTACATCCATCTGTTCTGTTTGAAGTGGGTTATGCTAGCTAGGAAAAGGGGGATGACTATGATTGTCGTCGGTTATTTGCTTGTTTGCCTGATCTTCGGTACGACTTTTCTAGCGATTAAAGTAGGGATGGATGCCGCAGCGCCTCCGTTCTTCTCTGCGGGCATGCGTTTCTTCATTGCGGGTTTGCTTCTGTTTCTATGGAGCGTATGGAGGGGAAAAGCGAGCTTCAAGCTGCTCATGCGCAAGGAGATGCTGATCAACGGGGCACTGCTAACGTTCGGGACCTTCTCCACCTTGTATTGGGCAGAGCAATATGTAACTTCAGGCATGGCGGCTATATTGTCTGCGACAGGACCGCTTATGATCATGCTGCTGCAAGTTGCCGTTCTGAAACAGCGAAGCTCGCGACGTTCCGTCTACGGATGTCTGATCGGATTCACGGGTGTTATCATGCTCGTGCTTCCGGGTGCCAGCATTTCGGCGGGGATGCTCGCCATCATTGGATGTATTGCGATTCTCGTGGGGGAACTCTCGTATTCCTCGGGAGCTCTCTACGCCCAGAATGTCATTCAGCGCCTTCGGGACAGCTCGCCAATCGCACTAAACGCGGTTCAAATGATTTACGGTGGATTGCTGCTGCTTGTACTATCGGGGTTAACGGAGCATGTTCATGCGGATGTGATATTCACGAAGGAGGCTATCGGTTCGCTATTCTACCTTACCGTTGTCGGTTCCATGATTGGTCACAGCTTGTTCTACTGGCTTGTCTCCAAAACTAATCCGGTATTCCCGTCGACATGGCTGTACGTTTCTCCTCCGATTGCGCTTCTCGTTGGCGTGCTGTTCTATCAGGAGACGTTCACTTGGGTGATGGGACTTGGCGTCGCGACGATTATTACGGGAACCGTTATTGTTAATTGGGATAGTTTGAAGAAGCTGGACCGCGTGGGGAAGCAGGGGAAGAAGGCAAAGGAGATGGAGGAGCGGTTTGCCATGGAGCATCACTGAAGACCTCTTCATTCTACGATGTTACGCCGAGCGATTGAAGATAGCGCCGCTACCACTGCCACCTTCAATACCGCCGTTAAGGAATCGTAGACAGACACTTTATTTGCCCTTTCTCCAGGGTTTCTAAGTTCTAAGGAACCCTAGAGGCTCTATTTGGTGCAATAATGCTCATTTCCACCGCAAAACCATCAAATAGCGTGAATGGAGTTCCTTACGATTTCTAACGTGCGATTTCCGAGGAAGTAAGCTCACTACGATTCATTAGCCGCTGAGGCTGACGAAGGATCGCCAAATAAAAAGGACATGCGAGCAACCGAAGTTGCCCGTATGTCCCTCTTTCATTAGAACGCCCAGTTGCCGTCACGGAAGACCGGCTCGTATGTACCGTCCGAACGCTCGCCGTCGATGTTCAGCTCAGCGGAGCCGATCATGAAGTCAACGTGAACAAGGCTGTTGTTCAGACCGTTCGCCATTTGCTCTTCTTCGTTCATCGCTTTGCCGCCTTCGATGCAGAACGCGTACGCTTTGCCGATTGCAAGGTGGCACGATGCGTTCTCGTCGAACAGCGTGTTGTAGAAGATGAGGTTCGTATCCGAGATCGGGGAACGGTGCGGCACAAGCGCAACCTCGCCCAAGTATGCAGCGCCTTCGTCCGTGTCGACGAGGTTCTTCAGCACTTCAAGTCCTTCTTCCGCTTGTACGTCAACGATTTGGCCGTCTTTGAACGTGAGGGAGAAGTCCTTGATCAGGTTGCCGCCATAGCTAAGCGGCTTCGTGCTTGCAACAGTGCCATTCACGCCGCCCTTCAGCGGAGCTGTGAACACTTCTTCTGTCGGCATGTTCGCAACGAAGATATCGCCCTTCGCGTTCTCGCTGCCTGCGCTGATCCAGATGTGGCCTGGCGCGAGCTCGATGGTAAGGTCAGTTCCCGGACCCGTGTAGCGCAGCTTGCGGAACTTCTTCTCGTTCAGATGCGATGCTTTCGTATCCAGCACCTCGATATGCTGCTTCCAAGCTGCAACCGGATCTTCTTCGTTCATGCGCGTAGCAGCGAAGATCGCATCCCACATCGTGTCCTCACGCTTCTCAGGAGCTACATCAGGGAATACCTTCGCGCTCCAATCCGGCGAAGGAACGGCAACGATCGACCAGCTTACTTTGTCGGACATTGTGTAGCTTCTCCAGGTTTTCAGCGCCATGCCGGCAGCCTTGTTCGCATTCGCGATACGCTCCGGCTTAATGCCCTTGAGCAAATCCGGGTTAGGGGCAATGATGTTGAGGAATGCCGCATTGTCAGCAGCCATGTCCTCCCAGCCTTTAGCACGCCACATTGGATATTCAGTAAAAGTTTCATCGGGTGCAAGCTCATACTTCGTGCGAGTGACTGCATCGTCGTTCCACTCTACGTGTACGTTCTTCGCGCCGATCTCGTAAGCTTTCTTCACGACAAGGCGCACGAACGGTGCGGATGCGAGAGAAGTGGAGATAACAAGGGTTTGACCAGGCTGTACGTTAACGCCAACCTGTACGGCGAGAGCGGCATAGCGCTCGAGTTTTTCTTCGAAAGTAGCCAATTGGTTCACTCCTATAGGACAGAATAAGTTTATTTTAACATACATCCCATGCAATTCCCTAAAAGGGGAACTAAGGTGTATAATTGATGCTCAGCGAAAAGCGAAGATGAGGTGACACACGTTGACAGCGCTTCAACCGTTTACCGAGCGAGTCATAGCCGTCATTCGGAGCATCCCGAACGGCAGCGTCATGACGTATGGCCAAATTGCGGAGCAAGCTGGTAGTCCCAGAGCCGCAAGACAGGTCGTTCGCATTCTGCATTCGCTCAGCGAGAAGCATAATCTGCCCTGGCACCGCGTCATTAACGCCAAGGGCGAGATCGCAATCGGGAATGACGAAGGCCGATTCATGCAGCGTTATTTGCTCGAAGAGGAAGGCGTATACGTCAATCCTGCAGGCTTCATTGATTTAGAGCAGTATCGACATGAGCCACCAGCCATCGGAACGCCCGAATGATTAAGGATTCAAGAAAGAAGGATTAGCTTGCCTAGACTTATCTATGCCGCGCTTGTGGGACTTAGTCTCATTTGGGGCGGTTCGTTTTATTTTATCAAAATGTTACTGCATGACTTCGGTCCGTGGTCCATCGCGTTTCTGCGCTCGGGCTTTGGCCTTTTCGTTGTCTTGGTCATTATGGCCGTGTTTAAGAAACCTTTCGGATTTCGCGCGATTCCGTGGGTAGCGATGTTCATCATGGCGCTCATTAACACCGCCGTGCCATGGACATTGATTGGCTTCAGCGAGCAGCGGCTGACGAGCAGCCTGGCATCGATTCTGAATGCAACGACGCCGGTATGGACAATCGTGGTCGGCATTGCGTTCTTTGGCAACAAGTCGAACCGGATGCAGTGGATTGGTCTTGCGACAGCTACGATTGGCGTGGTCGTGTTGCTCGGCATCCGACCGGGAACGCTCCTATCCTTCGATGGAATGGGTCTTATTGGTATGCTGAGTGCGACGCTTGCCTACGCGGTCGGCTCACAGCTGTCCAAACGATTGTCGCTCCGCGGACTGACGATGTATCAAATAACATATGGCACGCTGCTGAGCAGTACGGCGGTAAGCGGGATTTTTGCATTTTCTACCGAATCTATAACATGGGCGCATCTGACTTCGGTGGATAATATTCCGATGTACCTTAGTCTCGGTATGCTCGGCTCGGGCTTCGCCTACATCTTGTTCTACTATATGGTGGAGAAAGGAAGCGCCGAGTTCGCTTCAATGGTGACTTACTTGGTCCCATGTACCGCATTAATCTGGGGCTCTACGCTGCTTGGCGAGCCGATTAAATGGAATATGCTCGTTGGGCTCGTTATCATTCTCGGAGGCGTCTTCATTGCAAGCCGAAAACCGAGAACAGGCGATGTGTTTAAGCCGCAAGAAGCACGGTCAAGCTAGATAAGTGAGGGTTGTAGGCAGTCAGGATTTGAAAGCAAGACACAAGATCGAGGAGGGAATGTGTTGTCTTTCGTATCACGGCTTAAATGGTTTTTCAAAGAAAGATGGTTGTATTATGCGGTGGCGATAAGTCTCATGACAATCGTGAGCCTGCTGCAGACTGTCCCGCCCAAAATGATTGGTAACACCATTGACCGCATCCGCAGCGGGAACCTGACGGCATCGCAATTAAGCAGTACAGTGCTGCTCTTGCTGGGCTTATCCTTGTTATTATATGTGCTCGTCTATATCTGGATAACCACGCTGTACGGCAATTCCGTACTCATCGAGAAGCTGCTGCGCGGAAGATTTCTGACGCATCTCACACGGATGACGCCGTCGTTCTTCCAGCGGAACAATACCGGGCAGCTGATGGCGCTTGCGACCAATGATATTCTCGCGATCGGCAACACCGCTGGTTACGGGGTCATGACACTCGTGAACACGCTTGTCGGCGCTTCTGTTGTTATCATTACGATGATTTCCTTAATTGATTATAAGCTGATGATTGCCGCACTCCTTCCGCTGCCGCTCCTCGCCGTCGTAATTAGCAAGCTCGGCAAGCGTGTTCGGACTCGATTCCTTGCGGCACAGGATGCGTTCGGTACGATGAACAATCACGCGCTGGAGTCCATCTCAGGCATTCGCGTTATCCGCTCGTATGTACAGGAACGGCATGACTTGACTGCGTTCGATAGTGTCACGACCGATGTTCTGGAGCGGAACCGGGAAGTATCGAGTCTGAATGCGTTGTTCCAGCCGCTCATTTCTATTATTGTAGGGGTCAGTTATACGATCGGTATCGGTTACGGCTCATACCTGGTGTTTCACAAAGAGATCACGCTTGGACAGTTAATCTCGTTTAATATTTATTTAGGGATGTTAATATGGCCGATGATTTCCTTTGGCGAGTTTATTAATGTGCTTCAACGTGGCAACGCTTCCGCGGATCGGCTGCAAGCCGCGTTCGATGAGGAACCGGATCTTGCGGATTCGGCGAAGCCCGTTGCTGTAGCGCGGCCTGAACGGATTGAGATGAAAGGACTGACGTTCACCTATCCGGCAGCAAACCAGTCGAGTCTTAGGGATGTTACGTTCCACCTGGAACGTGGGCAGACACTAGGCATTGTCGGTCGGACAGGAAGCGGGAAGAGTACGCTGCTGAAACAGCTGCTTAGACAGTATCAGGTAGAACCGGAGCGGCTGTTTATTTCAGGCGTCCCTGTTGAACAGATCGCGATTGATCTTGTGAAGAGCTGGATCGGTTACGTGCCGCAGGAGCATCTGCTATTGTCGAAGTCGATCCGAGACAACATCGCGCTGGGCAAGCCTGCTGCCTCTGATGAAGAAATTCGAAAAGCGGTAGAGATGGCCTCGTTCACCTCGGACATCGCGGGCATGCCGGAAGGGCTCGAGACCGTTGTCGGCGAGAACGGCGTTATGCTATCAGGCGGACAGAAGCAGCGTCTTGCGATTGCGCGGGCACTATTGATTGATTCGGAGATCTTGATGCTGGATGATTCGTTGTCGGCAGTGGATGCGCGGACGGAAAGTGCGATTCTGCATCATATCAGGCAGAATCGAGCGGGTAAGACGACGTTAATCTCGACGCACCGGCTGTCTGCGGTCAGCCATGCGGATTGGATTATCGTGCTTGATGAAGGGCGAATTATTGAAGAAGGCACGCACGAGGAGCTCATGTTCTTCGGCGGGTGGTATAAGCAGCAGTGGGATCGGCAGCAGATGGAAGCGAGCTTGGAAGAGTAGTGCAAGAATGCTGGAATGCAGGAATGCAGGATAAATGAAAATCCAGGAGGTAGCTATGAACCAATCGACGACGAGACGGCTGCTTGGCTACGCGCTCGTCTACAAGTACCGGATTATTGCGGCGCTGCTCATCCTATGCTGCGCGGTCGGCGCTGAGCTTGGCGGACCTTTTATAACGAAGACGATCATCGATAAGCATCTCTCGCTCAAGGAGAACGATTTGCCGGCTGTGCTGCGTTTGCTGGGGCTATACCTCGGGCTGCTGATTACGGCAGGTATCTGCAACTTTACACAATCTTATCTGCTGCAAGTCACCGCGCTGCGGATTATTAAGAACATGCGGATGGACTTGATGCGCCACATTGGACGGATACCGCTGCGGTATTTTGACAATACGCCGATTGGGCAGGTCGTATCTCGGATTGCGAACGATACGGAGGCTGTGCGCGATCTGTTCATGAGCTTCATGGCGACGTTCGTGGTGAGCGTTGTGCAGCTGACGGGGATATTCACAGCGCTATTCATCCTCGATGCGCGGCTGGCGATGTTCGCACTCTTGCTGCCGCCGTTGTTCGCGATTATCATGTATATCCACTTGAAGTATTCAAAAATCTTCATCACGATCATGCGAGCACGTCTAAGCGATATGAATGCCATGATCAATGAGTCGATCGTCGTCATGCCGATCATTCAGGCGTTCCGGCGCGAGAAGATAACGTTGGATGAGTTCGAAGTGTTGAACGAGGATCGTTACGTGAATCAAGTGAAGCAGTTCCGCGTATTCTCGTTGTCCTCGCGGAATATCGTCGGTACCATCGGCAGCTTGGTGACTGCCGGCGTTGTGTGGTATTTCGGCGGTCAGTCGCTTCAGACGGGGATTGAGTTCGGCGTATTCTATGCTTTTATTGATTATTTGGGACGGGTTTTCTTACCGATTATCGGCATCTTCGATCAGCTGACGAATGCTCAGCGGGCTTTCGTCTCTGCGGAGAAGGTGTTCGCGATTATGGATCTGGAAGGCTCGGAAGTGGAGGATGCTTCAAGCGAGAACCGTCCGGAGGGCGTCGTGAAGTTCGATGGCGTTACGTTCGCGTACAAGGAAGGCGAGAACGTGCTGAAGAACATTTCGTTCGAGGCGCGCAAAGGAGAGACGGTGGCGCTGGTCGGCCATACCGGCTCGGGCAAAAGCTCCATCATGAACCTGCTGCTCGGCTTCTATGAGCCGCAGCATGGGGAGATTTCCATTGACGGCCGCGATATTCGCGGCTTGTCGAAGCAGGCGCTGCGCAAGCACATGGGCATCGTGCTGCAGGATCCGTTCTTGTTCGCAGGCGACATTAAATTCAATGTCAGCCTATACAATAAGGACATTACGCTTGAGCGCGTGAAGAGCGCGCTGCGTGATGTCGGCGCAGCTTCTTTCATCGAGCAGCTGCCTGGCGGCTACGATGAGCCGGTTGTGGAGCGCGGCAACACGCTGTCGAGCGGACAGCGGCAGCTTATATCGTTTGCGAGGGCGCTGGCGTTCGACCCGAGCATTCTTATCCTCGATGAGGCGACGGCGAGCATCGACAGCGAGACGGAAGGCCTCATCCAGCAAGCGCTGAAAGTCGTCAGCGAAGGCCGGACGACGCTCGTCATCGCGCATCGGCTCTCGACAATTCGCGAAGCCGATCAAATTCTCGTCCTGCACCGCGGCGAGATCGTCGAGCGCGGCAACCACCGCGAGCTAATGGCGCTGCAAGGGCGGTACTATAAGATGTACCAGCTGCAGACCGGCGAGGGTCATGCAGCTGCTGCACCTGGCAGCGGCGCGGTTACTGCGTCGGCCGGGCCGACGGTGTAGAGAGTGGGAGAGCAACGGGGAAAGCCGTTGCTCTTTTTTTTTGTTCGCCGCCGAGTTAGTGGCGGCGGTCGGGGGAGTAGCAGGTACCCTACATTGGTGGAATAGCGGCCGGAAAGTAGGAAGAGGAGTAGCAGGTACCCTACATTGATGGAATTGTGGTGGGAAAGTAGAAAGAGGAGTAGCAGGTACCCCTCTTAGGTGAAATAGCGGTGGGAAAGTAGGAAGAGGGGTAGCAGGTACCCTACATAGGTGGAAATGCGGCGGAAAAGTAGAAAGAGGGGTAGCAGGTACACTACATAGACGGATGCAGGGGATTTGGGGAAAGTAGCTGGTTTAGTGAACTACATTGACGGAATTCCGGGCGAAATGGAGAAAGAAGCTGGTTTGGTGGACTACATAGGAGTAAATATGGGTGAGCTGGTGTGATGTAGCTGGTTTAGTGGACAACATAGGCGTAAATTCGGGCGAGATGGAGAAAGAAAGCGCTTTGGTGGACCACATATGGAAGTCCCGAAAGTGGCAGGCGGGTTCGCAGTAACTTACAAGTAGGATGAATCTTTAAAAGTAACCAAAAGGTAGTCGCAGGTACCTCACCGTGACTGAAATGCATCAAAATTGGACCAAGAGTATCCCCCAGGGATACACAATGGTAGGAATGGAGCGAGATTGGACGAAGAGTATCCCCCAGGGATACACATTGGTGGGAATGCAGCGAGATTGGACGAAGAGTATCCCCTAGGGATACACATTGGTGGGAATGGAGCGAGATTGGACGAAGAGTATCCCCCAGGGATACACATTAGTGGGAATGGAGTGAGATTGGATTAAGATTATCCCCCAGGGATAAACATTGGCTGAAACGGAGCGACATTGGAGCATCGGCGACGGGTAATCGATAGAGTGAGAGTGAGTCGCCCAGCGAAGCGGGCATATCACAGATATGCCATGCTACTTAGGTCTTCTACTCGCCAGCTGCCTAATTAATGGCAGCTGTCCTCTGCAAGCGGAGGTTTTGCCGCTCGCTTGAAAAAAGGGATGCGTAAGCGCAGCGCCGAACGTTTCGAATGAGAGTGACTTTGGTACGAAGTACCACCGGAACGATCATCGAAATGTACGGAACGAAGCGAAGTCATCCCGTTCTTTCAGTGATGGAACGAAGCGAAGTCATCCCTTTAATAAGCGAGACGGCACCTATAAAACCGGAGCTACTTGGTAGATTTTCATGTAAAATAGAATCATTGGATGAAGTTTCCTCATTGGGAGGGGGGCTTGGAATGAAGGATCTTATATTGCCGGATGGCACGCTGGATGCGAGCCGAATATGGCGCAGAGAAACGTTATACACAGGGATGAATGGCAAAAGCGTAGAGAGATTCTATCTTTCGCCGGAGCACACCGTCATCTATAAACCGCTCACGAATGAAAGCCAGCTCGGGCAGGAGGGCTGGGTGTATGAGCATATTTTGCAGGGTATGGATTTTCCGCCGATCTATCCGCAGCTGCTTGCAGCTTCCGGGACGGCTGCGGGCGAGCAAAGCTGGCAGCTGTTCGAAGACCTAGGTGCGCTTACGCACATTTTCGAGGAGGAAGCCGCGCTTGAGTTAATCGACCATATCGCTTGGTGGCACGCGCTGCCTGTCCAACACCTCAGTGAGCAGCCGCTGCTTGGCCCCAAGCCATATATCGAAAATATTGCTGAGCAGGTGCTGAGCAGACGCGCGGAACTGACAGAAATACTAGCGACTAGATTCGCAGAGAAGCCGCCGCAATCCGTGATTGAACAATTGTACACGCTTACTCGCAACAGCTCGCTGATAACCTTCTGGGCGCGAGACGCGCTTTCTCATGGCGATCTGCATCTAGGTAACTACGCTCGTGTACAAGGCATCGTCCGCGTACTCGACTGGGAGCATGCTCATCTGAACAGCCGCTATTGGGACCTGTATCACGTCATTGATTTATCACATCCAGATTTTCCGAAAAAGATGAGCATCCCGGTACGCGAACGATTACTAGATCGCTACCTGGAGCAGTCAGTTGAACACGGAACGCAGCAGCTAAGCGCGCAAAATTTCAAGCAAGGCTACTATTTATTCACTGCATTATTCTCTCTATGGATGCTACTGCTAATCGCCGGAGATCTGAAGCGGCTAGCAGGTGTTGATGGCAAATGGACAATTCGGCAGCTCGAGGCGCAGCTAGAGGAAACGATGGACAGCTTCACGCAGGTGTGTGTTCAATTACTCAGCGAACAGGAGTGAGTTAATGATGGTGAGCAACAGCAGCACGCAGCGAATCGCGCTCGTAACAGGAGCAAGCGGAGGGATGGGTCGCGCTACCGCCGCGCTACTCGCCGCTGAACATGGCATGAAGGTCTACCTGCTCGCTCGAAACAAGGAGAAGGGGCAGGCCGCAGTTGATGAGGTCAACCGCAAGTCAGGACGGCAGGATGCCGAGCTGCTGTTATGCGACCTCGCTTCTCTTGCAAGTATCCGTGCTACGGCTGCGGAGCTAGCCAACCGGACAAGCCGTCTCGATGTGCTCGTTAACAACGCGGGCATCATTACGCTTAAGAGAGAAGAGACGGCAGATGGATTCGAGCGGCAGCTTGGCGTGAATCATCTGGGTCATTTTTTGCTGACGGGACTTCTGCTCCCACTGCTGCGGCAGAGCGAAGCGGCGCGAATTGTCGTTGTGTCCTCCGGTGCGCATAAGATCGGGAAGATGAATTATGAGGACCCTGGGATGAAGAAGGATTTTGCCGTATGGCGGGCTTACAGCAGGTCGAAGCTCGCGAACATCTGGTTCGCCAAGGAGCTGGCACAGCGTCTGCAAGGGACAGGAATTCCGGTCTATTCGCTCCATCCTGGCGTTGTCTCCACCGATATCGGCGTGAATCGCTCGACTGGCTTTGGCAAGCTTGCCCACAAGCTCATGCGTCCGTTCTTCCAGACGGCGGAAGAAGGTTCGGCGACGGCTGTGTATCTGGCAACTTCGGCTCAAGTTAACGGGAAGAGCGGCGATTATTTCTACAAGAAACGGCCGATTGCGGTGACAGAGCTGGCTAATTCCTCAGAGGCGGCGGGCAGGTTCTGGAGCTGGAGCGAGGGAGTCGTAGGGTTCTGTTACGAGATATAACGAAAGAGGAGCGACATCCGATGAGCACAATTCGATATCCGCAGCTGCAAAGCAATGCGACGATTGGCGTAACAGCACCATCATCCGGGGTGGACCCGAGCAGATATCACTGGCTGGAGCAGACCCGAGAACGGCTAGCCTCTAGCGGTTTGCAGGTTCAATTCGGAGACACGGTGTGGACGCAAAATAAAGCAAAGTCCGCGCCAGCCGCCAAGCGAGCACAAGAGTTTAATGCCATGATACAAGCAGCCGATGTGGATCTAGTCATCCCGCCATGGGGCGGTGAGCTGCTGATAGAATTGATAGACCAGGTGGAGTATGACAAACTGCCGTGCAAATGGGTAATGGGCTACTCGGACCTTAGCGTGCTGCTGCTTGCCATTACGCTGAAGACAGGCATTGCGACAGCGCATGGGACGAATATCGTGGATCTGCGTGGTGAGGTGACGGACGAGATGACGGCGATGTGGCGTTCTGTCTTATCCACGGAAACGGGCGAATCCGTCGTCCAGCGATCATCAACTCACTATCAGAGAGAGTGGCCGATGGATAATGGTCCGAGTGTGTTTAACCTGACGGAGCCTACGATGTGGCGCGTGCTATTGCCAGGTGGTCAGCAAGCCGAGGGCGTACTGCAGCTGCAAGGCCGTCTGCTTGGAGGCTGTATTGATGTGATCCGACATTTGATCGGCACGCCGTATGGCGATGTGGCTGCCTTCAGGGAAGCATACATCCCAGGAGAGAAACTGCTGTGGTATCTGGAGAACTGCGAGCTGAATACAGCGGATGTGCGCAGATCGCTCGTGCAGATGAAGCTTGCCGGTTGGTTCGACCATTGCTCGGGCATCCTGTTCGGCCGCAGCCCGGCGAATCGTCCGGTCGAGGATTACACGATTGAGGACGTCTATGCCGATCTGGCAGACGAGCTCGGCTTGCCGATTATCTATGATATCGACTGCGGGCATGTGCCGCCGCAGCTGACGCTAATCAACGGCGCTCTAGCTGAAGTGGAAGTAGATGTGAAAGCCGGCAGCGGGACGGTAAAGCAGTATTTTAGATAGATAGTGAGGGTTCGAGGAGGGAAGCTGGTGCAGGGCTATAACTGTTTGATGGTGTACAATGCGGAGATGGATCGGCTGCTCATGTGCCGGAGACTGAAGGAGCCATACAAAGGATTAAGCAACCTTGTCGGCGGCAAAATCGAACCTGGCGAAGCGGGCATGGATGCGGCTTACCGGGAACTCGAAGAAGAGACGGGTATTCACGCGGCGGACATCGTGCTGCATCAAATCATGGATTTCAAGTATTACTTGCAGGACTGCTATGTGGAGGTTTACGCAGGCAGATTGAAGCGCACCGTCACCGTAGAGGGCGACGAGAATGAGCTGTATTGGTCTGATCTGGACCATGACTTCTTCGACATGTCTCTCTATGCGGGGGAAGGGAATATCGGGCATATGGTTGAGCAGGTGAAAATGTACAAATCGCTGTTTTGGGAAGCGAGCAATCCAGTTCCAGCAATCAAGCAACCCGGAACGGTGAGTCAGAGTTGAACATGAGTGAATGGGCGGCTAACTGCTAATTAACGAACTTAGGAAACGCTATTTGGCGATTTTGAGCTTGTTCGGAGATGTAACGAATCTGAGGCACGTTATTCAAGGTCTTTGTGCGGATTTCTGCCGCCAAATAGCCCAATAAGCCTTATACGATTCGTTAGAATTTCGCAGAAGTGAATTTGATTGCAATAAGCGCTATACGGTTCGTTAGAGTCTGCCCTTGGACCAAAATAAAGAGGTACATGATCCTGCTGCATACCAGCAAGGCAATGTACCTCTTTTTTCATTTAAATGCTACGCTGCAATCCAGCCGCTTCCGCAACAATCTCATACGACCGCAGACGAGTCGCGTGGTCGTAAATCTGCGAAGTAACGATGAGCTCATCGGCCATTGTCTCGCGCAGAATCTCCTGCAGCCGAGTCTCGACCGTGCCCTTGCTGCCAGCGATTGCGTACTTGAACTTGGACTGCAGTGCCTCGCGTTCATGCGGCAGCCATAGCTCATCCATGTTGTCGATCGGCGGCTTCAGCTTGCCGGGGCGACCTCGGATGAGACTGAGGAACTGTTGCTGCTGCGATGTCGCGAGGAAGCGCGCTTCCTCATCGGTCTCGGCGGCAACGATGTTCACGCCGACCATAATATACGGCTTCGCGAGCGCCGCAGACGGCTTGAAGACGCTGCGGTACAGATGGATCGCCGGCATCAAGTACTCCGGCGCAAAATGGCTCGCGAACGAGAAGGGCAGCCCGAGCTCGCCCGCCAGCTTCGCGCTGAAGCCGCTGGAGCCGAGCAGCCAGATCGGTACGTCGCTGCCTTCGCCCGGCGTCGCCCGCACAGGGCGATAATCGTCCGCCGGCGGATCGAAGTAGGCGCGCAGCTCAGCGAGCAGCTCGGGGAAGTCCTGCCCGTGCGTCGCGAGATCTCGCCGCAGCGCGCGTGCTGTCGTCTGGTCGGAGCCAGGCGCGCGGCCAAGACCGAGGTCGATGCGGCCGGGGTACATCGACTCCAAAGTGCCGAACTGCTCGGCGATGACAAGCGGCGCATGGTTAGGCAGCATAATGCCGCCGGAGCCAACGCGAATGCGCTTCGTGCCGCCTGCCACGTAGCCGATGACAACGGAAGTGGCGGAGCTGGCGATGCCCGCCATATTGTGATGCTCCGCCAGCCAGTAGCGGTTATAGCCTAAGCGCTCGGCGAGCTGAGCAAGCTCAAGCGTATTGCGGAATGCATCCGACGGTGTTGCGCCTTCAATTACGGGCGCCAGATCCAGAACGGAGAGTGGAACTTTTATGGAATCAGTCATTGGAAGACGACCTCCTGTAAATCGAATTAGGCAATCCATTTCATTATGAAACAGTGACAATTGAATAGCAAGCAGCTAACTTTTTACAAGTAAATATACACATGTTTTAAGCATGGAATGCTATATCTTGGAGAAAGTTAACCGCAGAAAATAATGCGCAGGGGATGTCAATAAGCTGATCATCCTTAAACGTCTTGCTGCTGGCGACGATCACGTTATTTGCGACCGTTAACCATTGGAACTCGTGATTCGACAGCTTGATCTTCATGAACTGTTCCTTCAGAGGTTCTTCAAGAAGGGAATTGTGCTAGGCAGCGTGAAAGAATAAGTGGTGGTGGAAATCGAAGGACAGGAACTTGGTGCCGGGTGGCATGGCGGACTCGGTGCTAAGGGCCAGTTCCTTCTTACATGTGGAGGCGAAAGTTGAATGGAAGAGAATCGGTCATGGAGTGCTAGGTGGATCTGGCATGAGGGCTACCCATGGACAAGCGCCCCAGGCGAGCATGAATTAGTGCTGTTCCGGCGTGCGTTTGAGGTGAAGGATGCGGCGTCGGCTCGGCTCGTGCTGTCGGTGTCGGCAGATAGCCGGTATCGGCTCTTCTTGAACGGAGAGTCTGTATCGGTCGGACCATGCAAGGGCGATCAGTTCACGCATTATTATGAGACCGTTGATCTGACGGGGAAGCTTCGTGCGGGAACGAATGTACTAGCGGCGAAGGTGCTGCATCTGGCATCGAGTAATCCGCATAAGATGGGGCATAGCGGCCCGATCGCTGTCGCGCGGTCGAACGCAGGTGTGTTCCTGCTGGAGGGAACGCTGCAGGAGGGTGAGCGCGAGGTTGTGCTGGATACCGGCATCGAAGGCAGCGCCTGGATTGCGAAGAAGCAGAGCGGGTATGTGATGAAGCCGAGCTGGGTCATTCCTTGGCTCGGAGGTCTCGAGGATGTAGACGGCGCGGGGCTTGACCACGGCTGGGAGCAGCCGGAGTATGCTTTGAGTTCGGAGGCGGACGGCTGGAAGGAAGCTGTCGTCGCGATGGAGACGCGCGACGACTTCGGCGAGCTGACGCCGTGGCAACTTGCGCCGCGTCCGATTCCGCCGCTGTTCGAGCGGGAGCGGCCTTTCGTCGGTGTGACGAAGTGCGGCGGGGATGTTGGGACTGAGGCAGTGGCCGCGGTGATTGGCGCGGCTGCGGCTGCGGCAAACCAGACTGAGTCAACCGTGGTACTGCAGCCGGGGCAGTCGTTCTGGGCGGAGCTCGATGCCGGGGAACTGGCGACGGGCTATCTTCGCCTTGGGCTCCGTGGCGGAGCGGGGAGCCGGATCTCGCTTGTTTGCGCCGAATGTTATGAGGATCCGTCCTCGACCACTCGTGACCGGGTTAAAGGTGTGCGCGATGACGCGGAGAATGGAATCTTGCTCGGGGATGCGGATCTGTATAAAGTTGCCGGCGTGGGAAATGCCTCAGCTCATGAGGTGTTCGAGCCATTTTGGTTCCGCACGTTCCGGTATGTGAGGCTTGAAGTGAGTGCGGGAGAGGAGCCTCTGGAGCTGGTATCCTTCGACTACCGCGATACAGGTTATCCGCTTGATGTGAAGGCAGAGTTCAGCTGCTCGGACGCGGGTTACGAAGCGCTCTGGCAATTGTCTTTGAACACGCTGCAGCGCTGCATGCACGAGACTTATGAGGATTGTCCGTATTATGAGCAGCTGCAATACACGATGGACACAAGGCTGCAGATGATGTTTACGTACATTATTAGTGGCGATGACAAGATGGCGCGACGTACATTGTATGATTACCACAGCTCGGCGCTGCCTTCCGGCATGCTGCAAAGCCGGTATCCATCGCAGTATCCACAAGTGATTCCATCGTTCTCGCTATATTGGATTCATATGCTGTATGACCACTATATGTATTTTGGCGATGTGGAGCTAATCCGTTACTATCGCCGTACGATTGGCGGCGTGCTGGAATGGTTCCGCCGTCTTGTGCGGGAAGACGGACTCGTCGGAGCGACACCGGATGCGTATTGGCACTATTACGACTGGGTGGAATCGTGGGACAACGGCGCGCCGGATGCGCGTCTGCACGGTCCAGTGACGGTTCTTAGCCAGATGTACGCAGCTGGTTTACGCACGGCGGCAAAGCTGTACGATGCTGTGAACTGGAGCGACGCAGCGAGAGAAGCACGAGAGGATGCCGACGCGGTGTGCGCCGCTGTGCTGAAGCATTGCTGGCGCGAGGAGCGCGGGCTGTTCTCTGACGGCCCTGGCGTCGATATGTTCAGCCAGCATCCACAGCTGTGGGCTGTCGTGTCCGGCGCGGTGGCAGGCTCTCAAGCAGAAGCGCTGCTCGAACGGGCGCTGAGCGACAAGTCGCTGCCGGTCGTATCGGTGCCGATGTCGTATACGCTGCTTCGCACGCTCTCAGACATCGGGCGGTACGATCTGGCTCAGCCGATCATGCGGCAGTGGAATCAGTTCCTCGAGCTGCACCTGACGACGCTGCCCGAGTTGGCCTTCGGCAGCCCGCGCAGCGACTGCCACGCGTGGAGCGCTCTGCCGCTCTCCGAGTTTACGAGCGAGATCCTCGGCGTCAAGTCCGGTCGCCCCGGCTATGGCGAGATCCGCATCACGCCGCAGCCGCTGCACCTCACTTGGGCGCGCGGCAAAGTCGTCACGCCTCACGGCTTGGTCGAGGTCAGCTGGAGCCTATCCGAAGACGGCAGCTTCCAGCTTCAAGGCGAGGGCCCGGCTGGCATTCCGATCGTGCTCACGCTGCCTAGCGGCGAAGTAATCGAGCTGCCGGCTGGCGGGCAGTTTAGTACAGCTGTTTAGGTGTTATGGGGAGCCCTGTTGTTGGGGCTCCCTTTTCTGTTCTGCTGGCGCGAGGTGTTGCGACTTAGCTACCCGCAAACGTCTCCGCAAACACCTTCGCAATCGCCCACGTAAACTACTCCCCCTCTAACGGAACCCACAGTGCTTATTTTGCCAAAAACACCAAATCCCCGCTACTAACGGAACTCAGACGCGCTATTCGCTCCGAAATACGCTCCAACACTAGCTTTTGGACTAAATAACGCTTCTGAGTACCGTTACATCAAATTTCGGGCACATTTTCTAATAAGCGCTCTGTGTTCCGTTACGTTAACTACAAACCCATTCCGTGACATTTCCCACTGTTGAATGGAACTTAACAATTTATGCAGTAGCCTAATTCCAGAATATGCTAGTATAAAGACGGGCATTGTTTTTTTAAAATGTCAATGGAGGGCAGTGGATGAAAAGGCAACTTACCTATAGTTCATTCATGGGGTGGAATTTTATAATCTCTACTTTTATTGGTGGTTTCATCATAGCTATTAGTTTTTTTAGCGGAGATATGAAAACGGCCATGAGCAGAGAAGGAGTTGCAGAAACAAGCGGAGTGATAACTGTACTGCTTCTCATACCCATCATTTTAGTGTTATTCGGAACGATTTGTTTTTCCACCTTGTATCTGCTACTACGACTAGTGATGAAAGTGACGAGTGGTAGAAGACTTAAGCGCACTCACCAAGAGGAAATCCCTATCCATGAGCAGATGAAAAATCTCCGTTCCATCGGTATTGATTTGAAGGAAAATATACGGCTTGATGAATGTTTACATGGAGAACATCAAGCAAACCGTTCGCGACCGTACTTACTCCTCCTAATGGACCTAGGCTCCGAAATTGAAACCGAAGACGGTATATTCCTATCAGCGAGCAATAGCGTATGGTCTTTTGATCGAGAATGTATAGAGGACCAAGGAGACTACGTTCGACTGCTTGAGCGGATCAGAGAAATGCTTCAATCGGAGCTCTCTATTGAGCAGTTAGCTGACTATGTGAACCTTGAGAAAGAAGAAGCTCATATTTCGTTTATCGTTAATGGAGTGGCTCATAACTATGAACTTCGTGTAAATAATGATTGGGCGGATTTACAGATATTATCTATTTTCACAACTCTGTTGACGGAGCATGGCAGTAAGAAGAGGTTCTTTTTTAGTGACATCGGTAATCACGTGTTAGTTGTTCTCATTGACAGGGAGCGATTCGGAGAGTTGAGGGGGCTACTGGATATCTTTATCCCAATATAAACGTTCTGAGGAGCTGCTCGCTCGCAAATTAGTAAAAAAGTCCGTGTTAGATTGGTGCCAGAAAGAGTTGAATAAAGAGATAGAGCTCGTTGAGATAGAGTCGAGTCGTTCTGAAGTGACTGCGAGCACCTCATGGTAAGCCAAATCACACACAAAGGAGAGGAATCTATTGCTCTCATTCCTAAAGAAACTATTGAAATCGAACGAGGCGTCCTTGCCTAGTACTCCGCCATCGTCGCCAAATGTGCAAGCACCAAGCGCGCAATCATCATCGTATCAACCGATACCCGACCAACCTGTTCCGTTCGGCTACAAAATCCAGTGGCTAGCGATTCAGACTGATAACGTGGAGAAAGTTATCGAACAGCTAGCTGTCACCGAGGTTCGAAGATCGAACTGGGAGTTTGGGATGAGGTGTGCCTATGAAGATCATATTTTTATCACCCCTGTAGTAAAAGGTGGGGTTCTTGTAATCGGTAACGCGATGCCGAGCGCAGGCGGTGCCCAGCATGTGAATGAAATGAAGCCAATTATGGAGAGGCTTAGCAAGGTGTTCGACGAAGTGCACTATTACGGCTCGCACAGAGTTGTGAACTACTTTGTATGGGCCAAAGCAAGTCGTGGCAGAATCGTTAGAGCATTCGGTTCGGAAGGCGATGTGTTCTGGAAAGAAGGAGCGGTTACGGATGAAGAGCGTGCGCTTGGCTTCCGGTTTGAAGGCATGGATGCCGAAGCGGATGAGGAGTGGCTGCCAGATGAAGAGGATGTGCTGGCAATTGCAAGACGCTGGAGCATCGATCCACAGATGAATTATAGCGACCTGGAGCCTGGAGTAGGGTATATCGGGAAAGTGAAATCCGAATAAAGGAGCAGCTTGATTATCTGCTGGACCCGCAAAGCAATTCCATTGGCGCGCTGCTGCTGCATTTTGCAGGCGTGGAATATGCTTATCAGGTGATGACGTTCGAGAATCGCGACTTAACGGAAGAAGAAGAGTCGGAATGGCTGCCAGCGCTTGATCTAGGCAATCTGGGCCGGGAGAAGATCAATGGACATGCTCTCGACTACTATCTCGGCAAGCTCGAAGAGGTGCGCAGCCGCACCCTCGACTTATTCCGAACCGTCGATGACGCTTGGCTGAGCGAACAAGAGGAGTTCTGGTACGGCAAGCAAGCGAACAAATACTTCATGTGGTTTCATGTGTTCGAGGATGAGATCAACCACCGCGGGCAGATTAGCTTCGTTCGTAAGCGGATTCCGATCTGATGTTAGCATCATTTTCAAAGTATTTTCTAAACTAACCATTTGCTTACAATCTCCTCATATTTATCTGAAACGCGCCTGCTATAATGAGGCCAATGAGATTAGTAGAGGAGGCGATTGGAATGACGAATCTTACGAAAGAAGTGCAGTCGCTTGTTAATCAACTTCATCTATCGGATCAAGAAATCGCAGAGAAATTTCAGTTCACGCAGCATGGCCAGAAGCTTACGCTCGATGAATCTATCCGGTTTATTACCTTCCTGAAGCAGGAGCTTCTGGCAACGGTTGAAGCTTAAGCAATCATTCCTTGTTATTTCATATATACCAAGGCTTTCTTCAAGTAGAATGGTCTACTTGGGGGAAGCTTTTTTTCATATTTAGACCAGTAATATTTTTCCAATTGGAAAGAAATATATACCATGATATATTGGTATACAAGAGTAATTACGAAGCTGCCCTGGCGGCGAGCCATTATCAGTTTATGGAGGTCTTCACTTATGTCAGGCGATTCCGGATCGAAACCGATGTATGAGAAAATATTCGAAAAGCTGCGCAATCAAATTGAAGAGAAGAAGTATGGGGTCGGCGACCGCGTCCCATCCGAGAAGGAGCTTGGCGACGAGCACGGAGTCAGCCGCATAACGAGCAAGAAAGCGCTGGAAATGCTGGCAAGTGAAGGCTACATCGTCCGCCAGCCGGGACGAGGTTCCTTTGTGGCGGAGCCTCATATGAAGTCGGCGGCCAAAGCAGCGAGCGGCACTGGACTGCAGCACAAGCAGCCGCGCCATTCAGGTGGGAAGCTGCTGATTGGTCTCGTCATTACCGATTTCGCCGACAGCTACGGCACTGCGCTAATTTATGGCATGGAGGAGGCATCCCGCGCGAATGACAGCTATCTCGTGCTGCGCCGCTCCTTCGGCATTCCGGCGTATGAGGAGCAGGCGATTCAAGGGCTTCTGGAGCTCGGGGTCGACGGCCTTATTATTTTTCCGGCGCAAGGGGAATATTTCAATGCAGAGATTCTGAAGCTCGCGATTATGAAATTCCCGTTCGTGCTAATTGACCGCCATCTGAAAGGGATATCCGCAGGCTCCATCAGCACGGACAACGCGAGAGCGGCGATCGAGGGGACGAACTACTTGTTCGGGCTTGGACACAAGTCAATCGCGTTCCTGACGCCTCCGCCGATGGATACGACAGCAATTGAAGAACGAATTGAAGGCTTCATCCAAGCGCATGCGGAGAGAGGCGTTATGGTCGACCGCGAGCTGTGGATCGAAGACATTACCTCTGCACTGCCGCAGGGCAACGCAGAGGAGAATCGGGTGCGCGATGTCGAGAAGATTGTCAGCCGCCTGCGTGATTATCCGCAAATTACAGCGATATTCGCGACCGAGTACAACATTGCGCAGCTGGCGCAGCGCGCAGCGAATGAGCTAGGGTTGAAAGTGCCGGAGGATCTGTCGATTATTTGCTTCGACAGTCCGGAAATTAACGGCGCGTTCCCGCTTACCCATATGAAGCAGAATCAGTTTGATATGGGGCGGATCGCCTTCGAGAACGTCTTGAAGCTGCGGGCAGGCGAGACGCTTCCAAGCAAGACGCTGCTGGATGCGACGCTGATGCTGGGGAAGTCAACGGGGCCTATGAAACTACGGAAGCCCTAGTAACAGCAGCAAGTTGCGATTTAAGTTTTGAATAGACTAGCCAGCCCTTTGAAGCGCTACGTTAAGCGTGTCAGAGGGCTTTTTTCTATTAATATACCAACTACTATAATTGGTATACAATAAACTGAATATGTTATGTAAAACCATATTGACATACTAAGTTTATCGCCATAGAATTATTGTAAGCGCTTCACAATTTCCGTTCCCTATTCCTCGATTTGTACATCTTTCCTCTTCTTCTGGCGCCTAAGTTGGTCACGCTCGACATGCTTATCTCTCTTCTGCTTGCAATGCCTGCTTAACTTTCATGAATCTGCATTCCACTGCGTTCAAAGTTAACTAAGCGAAGGAGGTGAACGAAATCTGATCACGCGCTTACGGCGTGCCAGGGTCACATTGGTGCTTGTTGGAATGACAAACCACAAGGATGAGGAGCGTATGCGATGAAATCGGTATGGAAGTTTGGCAAGAAGGCGGCTGTTGTTCTGCTGGCGGCTGCTCTGTTAATTCCAGCGGTTGGCGGAGGCCATAAAGCAGATGCCTTTACCACGGCGAATGCGGATACGGCGATGAATGGCTTTGTGAACACCTTCTATGACTCCACGGCAAAATATTTCTACACGAATAGCGATCATGCCATACATACTCATGCATCTGGTCCGAACGGCGGCTTATACACCGATTTCTGGTGGGAAGCACAGCTGTGGGAGACGGTGATGGATGCCTATGAACGGACTGGAAGCAGCACGTACCGTACGATGATTGATGATATTTATACAGGTTTCAACGCCAAGTATACCGATATGATGACGAATGACTTCAATGATGATTTGGGCTGGTGGGCGCTCGCTTGCATGCGGGCTTACGAGATAACGGGTACGGCGGAATACCGCAATCGGGCATCGTTCCTCTTCGATCAGATCTATTCCTTCTACGACAGCACATATGGCGGCGGCATCTGGTGGAAGCGCGACGGTACATCACCGCAGAAGAACATAGCGACGAACGCGCCGATGGTCATGACTGCGATCAAGCTGAAGAACGCGACGGGAGACAACGCGTATCTGACGAAAGCGACGACGATCTATTCCTGGGTCAAGAGCAAGCTCGTCAGCGGCAGCAAGGTGAATGACCACGTCGAGGGCAGCGGAAGCGGGACGATCATCAACTGGGATTTCACGTATAACTATGGGACATTCCTCGGCGCAGCGCTTGCTCTGTATCAGGCGACAGGCACGAGCAGCTATCTGACCGATGCCAACAACGCAGCCAATTATGTCATTAACAACATGACATTGTCTTACTCGCTGCTGTATGAGGGTGAAGATGACGGAGCCGGGTTCAAAATGGTTTTTGCCCGCAACCTGAATAAGCTCCGCATCGCGACAGGCAATGCGACTTACTTGAACTTCCTGCAGCAGAATGCGACGCAAGCGTTCAATCACCGCAGAACAAGCGATAACGTCATCGGCAGCGACTGGACGGGACCGACAGGAACCGGCTTCGTGCAGAGCATCGCGGCTGCGGCTGGCGCGTCGATTCTGCAGTTCACGCCGGCAGACAACTACACGGGCAACATTGCAGGCAACGGTACGTATGAAGCGGAGAATGCGCTGAAGAGCGGCACGATTATATCGGAGAGCACGCAGGCGGGCTATACGGGACGCGGCTACTTGGCAGGCTGGAATTCAGCAGGCACGATTACGTTCAACGTCAATCAGAATTCGGCAAGCACCCGTACAGTGACAATTCGCTATGCAGGCGGCGCAGGCAATTCGAGCAGGTATGTCTCCGTGAATGGAACCGTTGTTGCGAACAATCTGAGCTTCCCAGGCACAGGCAGCTGGGGCACATGGAGCACGGTGACAGTCAATCTGAACTTGAACGCAGGCTATAACAAAGTAATCATCGGGTTTGATAGCAGCAAGGGCAACAGCAACTATGTGAACGTGGATAAAATTTCAGGCTTATAAGGAAGTGGCGGACGCCGCAGCTTCACTCGAAGCAGGAGCAGGAGCGAGGCTGCGGCATCCTCTCGCATAAGAAAGTTGGTGAGCAGCAAGATGAAACGTAGAAGCATACTGATTACGGCTGCTGTGGCGGTAGCGGTGATCTCTGGGCTGTCTGTCTGGCAATGGGGCTTCGGCGGCGCTGAAGAAACAGCAGGAAGCACTCCAAAAACAACGCAACAAACTGCTCAACAAGCAACGCAACAAACGGATCAAAAGACCGCTCCATCCATATGGAGCGAGCGGGCTGATCTTGCGCAGAAGGAGTTGATGAGTTCATTCTGGAACGAGGATCGAGGCTTATTCAACAATGCAGTACCGTGCATCGATCAGCAGTGTGACAATCCGTTCAATTATTGGTGGTTAGCGCACGCGGTCGATGTGCTTACCGACGGTTACGAGCGGACAGGCGATATGCAGTATGTGAAGCAGCTGGATAAGCTGCATCAAGGTTTGCTTGGACGCAACGGAGGAGACTTCATCAACGATTATTACGACGATATGGAATGGATGGCGCTCGCGTGGCTGCGTGCCTACGATGCGACCGGCGATGAACGGTATCAGCAGGCTGCGATGTCGCTGTGGCAGGACATTCAGACCGGCTGGAATGATACGCTGGGCGGTGGAATTGCATGGCGCAAGGAGCAGCTCGACTACAAGAATACACCGGCGAATGCGCCTGCGATTATACTGGCAGCTCGGATATATAATCAAACGAAGGCTGCCGCTGATCTGGAATGGGCGAAGAAGCTGTACGATTGGGAGAAGAGCAATCTGGTAGACCCCGATACCGGGCTAGTCTGGGACGGTATTAATCGTCAAGGCGATGGTACAGTCGACAAGAATTGGCTGTTCACCTACAGCCAAGGCGTGTTCATCGGCGCAGGGGTGGAGCTGTACCGAATTACGAAGGATCAGCAGTACCTCGACGATGCGCGTAAGACAGCTGCGAATTTGAAGAAGGATTTCCTCTCGCCGACGACAGATATGCTGCCTTTCGAGGGTGGAGATGATGCGGGGTTATTCAAAGGAGTGCTAGTCCGCTATATCGGCGAGCTGATCAAGATCGATCCTTCTCAGAAGGAACTGCGCACGATGCTGCTTACCAACGCGACAACCTTATGGGAAGATGGCAAAGCGGAGGATAAGGCGCTTTTCAGCAATTCATGGGATCAGACACCAGACGAGATCGTTCAGCTGAGCACGGAGCTCAGCGGGGTCATGCTGCTCGAACAAGCGGCGCTGGCAGAGAAAGAGAAATAGAAATAGGGGAGGCCATGGAGGGTCATGAAGGTATGGAACAATCGCGCGGAAGAGGCGCAGCAAGCGTTGTCGGACTTATTTTGGAATCCGTCCATTCGTCTGTATGATATCGAAATTCCGTGCCCGGATGGGGCATGCAACACGATCTTTCACTATTGGTGGATGGCGCATGCGGTAGATGCGCTTGTCGACGGGTATAACCGGACAGGGGATGCGAGGTATGCCGAGCAGCTGGAGGAAATCTATGACGGCCTGCTCGCGCGTAACGGCGGCGCCTTCCCGAACGAGCTGTACGATGACATGGAATGGATGGCCATCGCTTGGTTAAGAGCTTATGGGGCGCTTGGCGTGGAACGATACAAGGAAGCTGTGCTCGTGTTATGGGAAGATATTAAGACCGGCTGGAACGACGCCATGGGCGGAGGCATTGCCTGGCAGAAGCCGCAGCTTGATTATAAGAATACGCCTGCGAACGGGCCTGCTATTATTTTGGCGGCAAGGTTGTATCAGCAGTTCGGTCGTCAGGAAGACCTCGACTGGGCGATACGCATCTACGACTGGCTGAAGAGTCACCTCGTGAATCCGGACAATGGCTTTGTGTGGGACGGCATGAACCGTGTAGGTGACGGGCAGATCGATAAGGAGTGGAAATTCACCTACTGCCAAGGCGTGTACATTGGTTCAGGCGTAGAGCTGTTCCGGATTACGGGGGATCGCACTTACTTGGAGGATGCGCTGCGTACAGCCGATGCGGCTGAGCAGGAGTTGACCGATCCGATAAGCGGCTTGCTGCCGGATGAAGGAGACGGAGACGGCGGGTTGTTCAAGGGCATCCTTGTCCGCTACCTTGGCGAGCTGGCGAAGGAAGCGCCGGAGCATAGCTCGGCAGCGCCGCTCCTTGCGCGGAACGGAGCAGCGCTTTGGTCGCTCGGGCGTGACGCGGACCGCAGCGTATTCCATACGCAATGGGGAGCGCAACCGGCGGAGCGCGTAACGCTGAGCACGCAGCTTAGCGCTATCATGCTGCTGGAGCAGCTTGCAGCGCTGGAACGTCAAGGCATTGAAGCGGCGGTTCAGCAAGGCGAAGTGGTGTAAGGATTTCGATGTGGGGAAAGGTGTCCTAAGACCTACTAAAATGTACTTCACATTCCAATGAAATCCAGTATAATTGGCAGTATAGAGAAGTATTGGAGTGGGCACATGAACTATTCGGGTCACTTGAGAGTAATGAATGCGATGGAGCCAATCGTGGTTGATATTATAGAAGAGCATTTTGTTAAGCCAGGTGTGCTCAACTGTAATTGTGACAACTGCAAGCTTGATATTTTGCTGCTGACCTTGAATCATCTCCCTACGCATTACACCTCCAGCCAGGAGGGCGAAGCCTACATTAAGGCTCACTATATGAACCCGCAGCAGGTTTCGGATGTGCTAAGGGAAATTACGAATTCGGTTCAGGTGATTGAACAGAAGCCGCATCATCGAACGCTAAATATGTAGTCCTATTTTTGAAATCATCCATTCTTACGGAATGGGTGATTTTTGCTTCTCAGCTATGGAATATGGCAAGATAGATACATAGACAAGCTTTGTGACAAAGGAGAGATTGGCTGATGCGCAATGTGCTGGTGCTGGGCGGTACACGATTTTTCGGGAAGAAGCTGGTCGAGCGGCTGCTGCAAGCTGGCGATCAGGTCACGATTGTGACAAGAGGCGGGTTGTCTAATCCGTTCGGTGAGCAAGTGAAGCATCTGCAGCTGGACCGTACGAATGCGGCTGCGCTGGAGGAGGCTATCCGCGATGTCTCTTATGATGTGGTGTACGACAACATTTGCTTTATGCCGAAGGAAGCCGAGGAGGCGGTGAAGCTGTTCGCGGGCAAGACGGGCAAATACATCGTCACGTCCACGCTGAGCGTGTATCCATTCGGAGAGCCGCGCAAGACGGAGGATTTCTTCAACGCAATGGAATATACGGTGCCTCATCCGTACCCGCACGATATCAATTATGGCGAAGGCAAACGTCTGGTCGAAGCCATCTTCTTGCAAAAGGCATCCTTCCCCGTAGCGGCGGTGCGTTTCCCGATCGTACTGGGTGCGGATGACTACACACGGCGACTGCATTTTCATGTCGAGCATGTGCAGCAGGAGCTGCCGATTGGCATGCCGAATACCGAGGCGCTGATGTCGTTCATCGATGCCGACGAGGCTGCGGCTTTCCTCGACTGGCTGGGTCGATCAGAAGCGGTAGGGTCATTTAATGCTTGCTCCAAAGGTGAAATTTCGCCAGGCGGCATCGTAGCGCTCATCGAAGAAGCAACCGGGAAGCAAGCATTCCTTGCTCTCGAGACGGACAAGCAGCATGATTCGCCGTTTGGCGTTCCCGAGCCGTGGTATATGAGTACCGCGAAGGCAGAAGCTGCGGGCTACATGTTTAAGGAATTGAATGATTGGCTGAAGCCTCTCATAAAACAGCTGGCTGCAGAATAGATAGGAAGAAGGAATAGGAATAAGAATATGACGGTCGCCCTTGGCTCTTGGGGTGGCTGTCTTTTTTTTGTATTCATAGCGATTGGAAAATCCGCCCATACTATGTGAGGCTGTTTATTTGAGGGTGGAGGGTAATAATGAGAAACGGAAACAATCAAGCGAGTATACGAATATGGGAAAGATTGAGGAGGAGCTTGCTGCCGGCGATGCTGCTGTTTGCGGCTGTTGTCTTCTTCGGCGGGGTAGCAGAGGCGAAGTCGGCTGAGCCGTTGCCGAAGAAGCCGCTCATGGCAGCCTTCGTTCGAGGCGGTGCGCTGTGGGTGAAGGTCGACGGCAGCGGCGAGAAGCGGTTGACGGAAGCGAACCAGGTGCATGGACCGAAATGGTCGGCAGATGGGGCATGGCTCGCTTTTACAAAAGGAGAGAATCAGCAGGACCTGTGGATGGTGAATGTGGCTTCAGGCAAGAGCAGGCTCGTAGCCGCGAATGCAGACGGAGGTCGCTACGCATGGTCCCCGAACCGCGGACTGCTTGCCTTCGTGCAGAATCAGCGGCTGTATGTCGTCGGTACGGCAGAATCCTCGAAGCCGGTTGAAGTGACTGGAACGGTAGGCGACATCGGGAACTATGCATGGCAGCCGAGTGGCAATGGCTTCCTTGTATCGACAGCGGCTCACCTATTACCTGACGGCAATTGGACGCCGGTGCGGTTAGTAGAAGTTATGCTGCCGAGCGGATCTGCCGCGGGAGGAGCGCCAGCGAAGCCGCTTGCGGTGCTGCCTGCCAAGCTGAACGATCAGGTCGTCGTAGGCACGAGCACATTCAAGTGGTCGGCAAGCGGCAAGTGGATCGCGTTCCTCGCGACGCCGACGGCGTCCTTGTCCGCGGACGGCAATACGTTATGCGTGCTGTCGGCTGATGGCAAGCAGCTGAAGCCTGTTGATATGATGGTGAACAATGCGAACTGGTTCGAATGGCCGGCACAGACGGACTCGCTGGCCTATATAAGCGGCATTGGGCGGGAGGCAATCTCGAACAAGCAGCTGAAAGTCGCCGTAGCGCCTGCGTTCCGGCCAGGCCCGTCATATACGCCAGCGGGCTATGTGGATCAGAATTTCACATGGCTTACGAGGAGCGATATCGTCGTGCAGCGTGCGAAAGCGAGCGGAGATATCAGCAATCCGGCGCAGCGGCCTTATCCGAATCTGGTGAACGTGACGCTCGGCGGCGGGCAGCAGAAGCGGATCACGAGAAGCAGCACCGAGGCGGGGGATTATCAGCCTGTGTCGCTTGGCGCTAATGGCCTCGCTTGGGTGCGGTCGAACAAGACCAAGGCCGACGTGATGCTCGCGTCGCAGGACAAGATCGGGAAGAAAGCAAGCGTGTGGATCAAGGGCATCGATATCGGCGACAATTTCTATGAGCAATGGAACTGGGGATCGGTGCTGAAGTTTTATTGAGCATTGACTGCTGCCGGCCGGCTGGAGCTGCTCGCGCTCGCTAGGCTAACGGATCCTATACGCCTTATTGATCCAAATTCAGCGCTCAAAAAAATGTAACGGACTCCAGAAGCGCTATTTGCCGCGTTTGCAGCTGATTGAGGCCGATTTCAACGGAATAGCGTCTCTGAGATCCGTTACATTCCAGAAACGAGCGATTTGTGCCCAATAAGGCTTCTGGAATCCGTTAGCGGCATTCCAATAGTGCATGACTAAGGACACCAGTGAAGGTGTCCTTTTTGAGAAAACAAAATCTGAAAGACAGCACTTATAAAAAGTGAATATCTTTCGGGTGAATTTGACCTGACCGAGCTTTTTATGCGAAGACCTCTTCCTCCCTTGCAGCGGCTTCTTCGTTTTCCATTGGGTTGTCGGTGAAACTCAGTTGTACACCAAGCGCGATGGCGATTCTCAAGATCGTTTCAATAGAAGGGGCGGTCGTACCTCCTTCAAATCGTGCAATGGCGGATTGTTTCATGCCCGCAATCTCGCCTAGCTGCGCCTGCGTCCATCCTTTAGATTCACGAAGTTCAATCAGTTCGGCTACCATCCGAGCCTTTGCACGGATGAGTTCGACTTCCATTCGACGCGCAGGGTCCATATCATTAACCATGTCGTTCCAAGTTCTCATGTCGCTTCATCTCCGTTTCTTTTTGGGTAGGCTGAGAGTTACCGGGTTGTTCTTTATCCATTCGTCGCGCAGTCGACGGGCGCGCGCGAGTTCCAAACGATCGGTTTGGTTGCTATCCTTGGTATAATGTGAGAGTAATACAAAATGATGGCCATTCCACATACAGCAGAAAATGCGTTCGTCTTGTGGCCGGAGCTCGTAGAGGTTGTAGTTTTCTGGCCCTTGCAGATGCTTGATAAAGTTTGCCCCGGCTCTAGTGCCCTGAATGGAGACACGAGCGAAAATGTAGTCAAGTTTCTCAAGCAAGATTCTAGCGGTTTTGTCGCCGGTAGATTTTCGTCTTTCTAAAACAGTGTAAAAATGTTCGACCTCTTGAGTGAAGATAATTTCATACACTAGGATGCCTTTTCCTTTCGTCATTATCTTTATGCCCACTCGCAGGCGTTTTATAACGTTTCTGTTATTATTATAACAAATCTGTTATATGGCGAACAAGCCATTCTTTATGCGATAATAGCGCTATGAAGCAACAAAATGGGAAGAAGGAGCGGTTACTAGCATGATCGTCAATGAGCAGATTAAAGCATCGGAAGTACAGTTAACCGGAATAAACGGCGAGGATCTCGGCGTCGTCACGCGGGAGGAGGCGCTTGCGCTCGCGAAGCAGCACAAGGTAGATCTCGTTTGCACATCGCTTATGAGCAGCCCGCCGCCGTGCAAGCTGATTAGCAAAGGATCTGCGAAGCAGGACGCATCAACGCAGAAGCGCGAGGAGAAGAAGAAGGATCAGCCGCTGAAGGCGAAGGAGATCCGGTTGACGCCGCACATCGAAGATCACGACTACGACACGAAGCTGCGCCAGTGCGAGAAGCTGCTCGCCTCAGGCAATGCGGTCGATCTCGTCGTTCGCATCCAAGGCAAAGAAGGCCCCAAGGCGAAGGAATTGCTGGAGCAACTGGTGAAGGAACTTGCCGGCAGCGGCAAGAAGGAGACAGGCATCCAGCTGAGCGGCAAACAGGCTGCTGTTAAGCTGTTGCCCTTGTAAACAAAGAAAAGGAGCGTCTCCGGCTGGAGATGCTCCTTTCACTTATTCAGATAAATGCTGCTCGGTCAGAACGAATGCCGATCCGAATAATTCCGGTACACATGCTCATCCGGGTCATGGCTGCCGAAGGAATGCTGCACGTTATCGACGATTTCCTCTACCGCATCGCTCAGCATGTCCAGCGGCCCGGAGCTTTCGTGATCACGCGGCGTGTTTATGCCTGCGGCTGTGTTGGAGGTCTTGTTGTAGAACTCGTCATACTCATCGTGGGTGTCTCGGTTTATCATCACATTTTGCCACCTTTACTTGGGATGGGTGCTGCCTCGCAATATCTTTCCTATTCTGTCCATTAATGGCATGGAATATTGTGAATTTTTTTAGGTGCAAGTACTAGGAAATAGCCGTCGCAACATAAAATGTCGTATCAGAACTCTTCCAGCTCATGTGAGCTTTGGAGTTGCTGCACCGCTGTGTTATAATCACAGCAACTATTTCCATTATCCGGAGGCGATTATGCTCAGCTTCGACCAGAAGATTTCGATTTTGGAGTCCTTTCCTGAGCTCAAGCGGAAGGACGTGTCACTAGGCCGTGTCAATTATCAGTATGAAGAGAGTCTGTATGAGAAGAAAAATGTTGCGTTTCACCTTCACCCGAACGGAAACGGCTTCATCTACGCCGGCAACCTGGAAGGTTATGATACCGATGACAAGGGGTTTGTTAACGTTCGCAGCTATGAAGCGGACGCGTTCCGCAGGCTGGTAGAAGAGTCCATAAGGTCGCTCTCCTACCGGAAGCCGGAATGGAACGAGCGATCAGTTAGAGAAGCGGCGAATGTGCCGCGCGGCAGGAGCGAAGTGTCTTCATCGACATGGTATGGACCGGATAGACAATCACTGATTTTGCGTCGCGAAGACGATCTCTGGTATGTGTACGCTGGTGCGAGCTTAGAGATGGTGCTTGAAACTTACGAAGAGGCAGAACAATACTTACAGGAGGAAGGGTTCTTCCTGCTGTAGTGAATAGGAGCCGTCAGGAGTATTATGGAAACTGACGGTTTTTTTTATTTGTTTATAACCATTAGAGGGGATGAAGAAGATGACGATAAAAGCGATTATTTTTGATTTTGACGGTACGCTGATGGATACGGAAACTTGCGCCTATGACGCCATATGTAAAGTGTACAAGCACTACGGGCAAGAGCTCGCGCTCGAGAAGTGGGCGATCTGTATCGGAACGGTGAACAGTCCATTCGACCCTTACGACCATTTGCAGGAGCTGGCAGGCAGACCGCTTGACCGTGATCAGTTGAAAAAGCATTTTGACCAACTGCATGACGAGGAACTGCATAGCGCGACGCTGCGGCCGGGTGTACTAGAAATCTTGGATGAAGCGCGGCGGCTCGGTCTGCGTATCGGCCTTGCATCAAGCTCGGATCGCGTATGGATTAATCGGCATTTGCAAGAGCAGGGCATTGCGGAATACTTCGAGGTCATCTGTACAAGAGACGATGTGCTGCGAGCGAAACCGGACCCGGCCTTGTATCTACTCGCCTTGGAGCGGCTCGGCGTGAATGCGGACGAAGCGGTGGCAGTTGAAGATTCGCTGAACGGGCTAACGGCGGCTAAGCTTGCGCGCTTGCGGGCAATTGCCGTGCCGAATCCGGTGACTGCACAGATGAACCTGTCGCAGGCCGATGTGATGCTGGATGGCTTCGAAGGCATAGAGCTGAAGGAGCTACTTCGCCAATTGGTTTAGCTAGACTAGCAGAACTTACCAGAGCTTGATAGAACTACAAAACTACGCCTCGCCGCCTATTCTTTAACCCTTTCTTAAGGTTCGCCATGTACAATTGGACCAATGGAAATATGGCCGTTAGAAGAAGGGGCATGGCAATTTGCGAATTTTAATAGTGGAAGATGACCGCCCGCTGCGCGATGCGATAGCGATGGTGTTAAGAGAAGAGGCTTACCAGGTCGATGAGGCGGACAATGGCCTCGAAGGGCTGTACCTAGCCGAGCAGCGCATCCACGATCTGGTTGTGCTTGATATTATGCTGCCTGGGATGGATGGTCTGACCGTCCTCAATTCGCTGCGAGCCAAAGGAATCACACTGCCAATTCTGCTCCTCACGGCAAAAGACAGCGTGGAAGACCGGGTCCTGGGGCTCGATGCAGGCGCCGATGATTATATGATTAAACCCTTCGCGACGCCCGAATTGCTCGCGCGGATTCGCGTGCTCATGCGCAGGCAATTGCGCGGCGCTCCGGATGGGGAACTGAATTACGGCGGCATTACTGTGAAATGCCAGGCGATGGAAGGGTATGTAGGCGGAGAACCGCTTAAGCTGACGGCCAAAGAGTTCGAGCTCATGGAGTTTCTGCTGCTCAACAGGGAGCAGATTCTTACCAAAGAGCAGCTGCTTGACCGCGTATGGGGCATTGATTCGGATGCGGGAATCGGTGTCGTTGACGTTTATGTGCATTATCTGCGCAAGAAGCTGGCTCCCTCGGGCTATGACCGCTGCATCCATACGATTCGCGGCGTCGGATATATGCTGAAGGAGAGAGCGTAATGTTCAATCGTACCCGCATCCAGCTTACCATCCGCAATGCCGCTGTGTTGTCCGTTATTCTTATCACTTTGAATGCATCTGTGTTTTTTGTGATGAAGGATATGCTCATGTCTCAGATCGATCGGTCACTGACCGGAGTAAGCAATAAAATGCTTTTGACGCAGACGGCGATGCCCTCGCAGACTGCAGTTCTCTATGAGGTCAATCAGATGGACAGGCCGGTTATCCAACTCTTCTGGTCCAAGGATAACGAGCCGCTCCAGATGCCGGCGAACGAGATTATCGGGGAGGACCAGCTGCTGAAGCTTCAGCCGGACAAGCTCGCCAAAGCTCTGATGACCGTCAAAGTCGGCGATCAGTATTACCGCGTCTATACGAAAGGCAGCGACGCGGATATACCTGTAGTAATCAGGAACGACAGCGAGTATCAGATTGCGAAGCTGCAGCTGCTTACGAATATTTCTGCGGAGACCAGTATGCTTCACCGGCTAAGGTTGATTTTGCTTCTGGGCGGGTTTGTCGGCCTGCTCGTTGCCGTTGCTGCCGGCTATTATCTGGCGAATCGAGCGCTCATTCCGATTCGGCTCTCGCTGGAGAGGCAGCAGCAGTTCGTCTCCGATGCTTCGCATGAGCTGCGCACGCCGCTGTCTGTTATTCAAGCACATGGGGAGCTGATGCTGCGCCATCCCGATCATACGATCGAGCAGGACAGCAAGCATATTTCCGTGGTGCTGCAGGAAACGCGGCGCATGAGCAAGCTGGTCGGCGGCTTGCTTACGCTCGCGCGGTCGGATTCGAACCAGCTGGAGCTCGATAAGCGGTCGGTTCAGCTTGACCGGATTGTGCAGGATAGCGTCAGCAAGATGCAAATGCTCGCTGAAGTCAAGGAGATCATCCTTCATGGCGAAGCGGAAGCTACTGTGCCGATGACGGCTGACGAGGAGCGGCTGCACCAGCTGCTAACGGTGCTGCTGGATAATGCAATTAAGTACACGCCGGAGGGCGGCGTCGTTCGTGTCATCTGCCGCAAGCTCGCCCATACTGCGGTGCTTGAGGTAGAAGACACTGGCATCGGCATTGCAGCGGATCATCTGCCGCACGTGTTCGATCGGTTCTATCGCGCCGACAAGGCGCGCACCCGCCAGGAAGGCGGCACCGGCCTCGGCCTTGCCATCGCCAAATGGATTGTCGAGCGCCACGGCGGCAAGATTCGGGTGGAGAGCAAGCTCGGCGTCGGCACGAGAGTTATGGTTACGCTGCCGTTGACGGCGTAGAGGGGAGCGGTTGGTTGTCGGTGTCCGATTGGCTTACAGCTCAAACAGCGCACCGGCCATGAGTTAGCGGACGCTAGTCACCGGCAACCCAACGTGCGCTTCAGCTGCGATCCCCACCGCCATCTAACGAACGCTAGTCACCGGCAACCCAACCTGCGCTTCTGTCGCGATCCCCACCGCCATCTAACGAACCCAGGAAGCGTTATTCGATCCAATACAGCCCCATCTGAAATGCTAACGAACTTAGGACACGCTATTCAGCTCAGAAAGCGAATTTTTCGCTTGATTCTGGCCCAATAACGTCGCTGGAGTTCATTAGAGTTTGATAGGGGCTATTTTTGTGCGAATAAGGATGTTACGGTTCGTTAGCGGTACTGCGAGCGGGTGAATTGGCGCAACGTGGGCCGAGGTTACGAAGTCCGAGAGGACGAAGCAGGCTGTCGAGCAGCAGGCAGGTGGGTAGCAGAAACGGCAATGGCAATGGTCTAGTCGAAGGATTGAACGAGTAGCAAGGGATCTTCAATCGAGATAGGGAGAGCAAGCCCCCAGCTTGCAGCCAGCTAACAGCCCCTCGCCCTCCCGTGCCGCCCCCCGCGAAGCTTCTAACGGACTCAGGAAGCGTTATCCGGTCGAATTTGCCCCGTTTGAAATTCTAACGGACTCAGGAAGCGTTATTTGGCCGCAATGCTGCGCTTTACGCTCCATTTTGGCCCAATAGCGCCGCTGAGTACCGTTAGAGCGCAAACAGAGCTAATTTCGGGCGAATAAGGTTTGTACGTTCCGTTAGCAGTGGTGCGGTGGATTAGTTGGTTAGTAGCTACGCAAGCGAGTGTGCTGCGGGTCAGTAACGATTGCAACCAGCCGGGAAACTCGCACGCCTCCTAGCTATACGTCGTCATTTTCGAAGAGGGAGACTCCGGTCTTCCTCTTTTTTTATGTTCTATTCAGCGTCTATTAAGCTTCCTTTCAGCTTCTCTAACGGATTTCTAAAGATCGCCTTGCATACTTGAACGAGTAGATCAATTCATAGAAGAAGGGTGATTGTATTGGTTAAATCATGGGGCAAGAAACCGGCGCTGAGCCTGTCCGCGCTGACGCTGCTCGTTGCGATGTCGGCCTGCACGTCGGCGGGAGGCAAGAAGGGCTCGGATTTCGGGGGCTTGGATAGAGAGGACAAAGGAACGCTGAAGGTGGCTTACTTCGACGAGCAGGCGTTCTTCAGCCAGTATGGCAACGCGTTTCAAGCGATGTTCCCGAACGTGGATGTGGAAGTGGTGTCGACGGAAAGCGTGTTCCAGGCAGAGGACCCGGAGGCAGAGCTTGAGAAGCTCATTCAGGACCAGCATCCGGATGCCTTGTTCCTCTCCGAAGATCAGTATGCTGAGCTAGCTAAGAAAGGAATGCTCTACGATCTGGACGCAGCCGTGAAGCAGGACAAGTTCGACATCGACAGCTTCCAGCCGGCAGTCATTGATCTGCTGAAGCAGCGCGGAGGCGGCAAACTGTATGGGCTGAGTCCGACCTTCTCCAGTCAGGCGCTGTATTACAACAAAGATCTCTTCGACAAGTACGGTATCCCGTATCCGAGTGACGGCATGAGCTGGGAGGATGTCATGAAGCTCGCGGCGCGCTTCCCGGCGAAGAAGGGCAGCGACGATCCTGAGGCCATGATGAAAGGCGAAGATGCGTTGTACGGCATGGCGCAATCGATTGAGACGAGCAATTCTTTTGACCTGATTCGTTCGATTGGCGAAGCAAAAGGATTGCTGTATGCCGACACCGACGCGAAGACGGTATCGATTGACACGCCGGAGTGGAAGAGCATCTTCGAATCCGTTATTGCGGGTTACAAGTCAGGAAGCTTGACTGCCCCGCAAACAAACGGCGGAGGTGGCATGGGCGGCATGATCCGCATGGCCGGAGGTCAGAAGGGGATAACGTTTGGCCCGAGTTCGATGCGGTTTATGCAGGGGCAAGCGGCAATGGCGGTCGACGGTCCGATGATTATGAATATGATGAGCAGAATGGCCGGAGCGAGCACGACGGTGATAAAAGGCGGCGATGGCAGTGCTAAGAGCAGTGATGCGGGCCCGCGACCGCTTGGTCAAGATATTAATTGGGATGTCGTGACGATGCCGGTTGACCCTGCGCAGCCGGATGTAACGGGGAGCATATCGCTAGACAATGTGGTTGCCATTAATGCGGCATCCGAGAGTCTGCCGCTGGCATGGGAGCTCGTCAAATACGTCAACGGCGAGCAATTGGCGAAGACAAGCTCGAAGTCGTCCCCATCGCTCTCGTCCCGCACCGCATTCAAGAATGAGACGGATGGCAAAAACATTGATGCGTTCTATGCACTGAAGCTTAATGAGCAGAGCTTGCTGCAAAATCTGCCTGATGGCTTTGCGGATGCTTTTGCCCAGATGGCCGACGAACAAATTCAGAAAGCAGTAGACGGCTCGCAAACAGTAGACGCTGCACTGAAATCGATCCAGTCCAAAGGGCAGGATCTGCTCACTAAGGCGATCGCTGACGAGGCGGCGAAAGAGTAATGGCGGCGGAAGAAACGCAGCTGCAACAGCAACAACCGCACCTGAAGCAACAGCAACAACAGCAACCGCTGCTTGAGGTGCGGCATGTGCATAAGAGCTTCGCCGCAGGAGGGAGCAGGCGCGTCGATGTACTGAAGGGCATCGAACTTGCGATTGAGCCGGGCAAGCTCACGATGCTCCGTGGACGATCGGGGTCTGGGAAGACGACGCTGCTCAATTTGCTTGGCGGATTGGATCGCCCGACAGAGGGCGAGGTTGTTTTTCGCGGGAACAGGATCAGCGAATGGAGCGATAAGCGGTTGACGCTGCTGCGGCGCAAGGAGGTCGGGTTCGTGTTCCAATCCTTCGCGCTGCTGCCGCTCCTCACCGCATGGGAGAATGTTGAGCTGTCGCTTCGGATGGCAGGCATTCCCCGCGCGCAATGGAGGGAGCGCACCGCGAGATGTCTCGAGCTCGTCGGACTTGCGAAGCGGGCGCATCATCGGCCGTTCGAGCTGTCCGGCGGCGAACAGCAGCGGGTGGCGATCGCGAAGGCGATTGCTCACCGGCCCGCGCTGCTGCTGGCGGACGAGCCGACAGCGGAGCTGGACACGATGATGGCGGCGCATATTATCGGCGTATTCCGCAGCATTATCGAGGCGGAGCAGATTGCGATCTGCATGACGACACATGATTCTACATTATGGGAGGCGGCTGACGTTGTATACCAAATGGCCGATGGGCGGATTGTCCCGGCAACGGCGTAACCGGCCTATGAAGAGTGCCGCACGGCTCTTGCTCGCAGGGCTTAGCTTCGCGCTTCTGACCGGCTGCTCGCTGCTGCCTCAAGAGGAAGAGCAGGAGGCGCTGCCGCAGATCCGGGTGCCGAAGATATCGCAGAAGCCGGAGTATCCCGTGAAGCGCGAGACGCTTACGCTCAGTGTGAGCGGGTCCGGGAAGCTGATGAGCGAGCGGGAGGAGAATCTATATTTTACAGTGGATAACCAGCGCATTACGGATGTTCTAGTCAAGGCAGGCGACAAAGTGAAGAAAGACCAGGTGCTTGCCACACTGGATACGGGCGATACCGAGAGCCAGATTCGCCGCAAGGAGATCGATATTGAGAAGGCGGGGCTGGATCTCAAGGAATCGATGCGCAATTCAAGTCAGGGAGCTGCGGGCGATAGCGGCGATACCGCGCTGCGTAAGCAGAAGCTCGATTATGAGCTGCTCGAGAGCGAGCTCGCCGATCTGAAGAAGGAGCTGGCTGGCTCGAAGCTCGTTGCACCCTATAGCGGGACGATCGTAAGCTTCTCGGCGAAAAAGGGTGATCTTGCGAGGTCGTATGAGAAGGTTGGGCAGATTGCCGATATGAACAAGCTCGTCGTTGCCGCTCAGTTCAGCGCAACCGATCTGGCAAGCATCGCGCCGGGGATGGAGGCGACGGTTAGCATCAATACTGGCGGAGAAGTGACGGGGAAGGTTAGGCGGATGCCAATTAGCAGCGATCAGGATAATGATGATGATTCGCTTGATACTTATGTGCTGATTGATGTGCCGAAGCTGCCGGAAGGTGTCGGTCACGGTACGCCGCTCTCGGCTTCCGTCATCGTCGAACGCCGCTTGAATGTGCTCACGATTCCTGTATCTGCTCTGCGGACTCAGAATGACCGGAAATATGTGATGGTCGCGAATACCGACGGCACCAAGGGAGAGGTGGACGTTGAGGTCGGATCGCAATCGACGACGGAAGTGGAAATTAGCAAAGGACTTGTAGAAGGCCAGAAGGTTGTGGGGAAATAATGCCAATTCTCCTTTTTCTGCTCTTGAAAATGTGGCAAAATCGCTGGTTCACTCTGGGCACGCTGCTCGGGCTGACGGTTGCGGCTGCTTTTGCAATGAGTATTCCGATGTATGCAGACGGAACGCTGAAGCGGGTCGTGGCGAAGTCGCTTCAAGAAGAGACGCAGGGGCTACCTGCGGCCTCGCTTTATATGAAATATCAATCCGCTGGCGATGACGAGACGGATTTAGAGGGGCTTGCCGAAGTGGACAACTGGATCAGCAAGCAGCTGCCTGAGAAGATCGGTTTCCCTGCGGAGGCGTACTCCAGTCGGATGGCGCTGCCCTCGTCAGTCGTGCGTCCTACGGACAAAGAGAAAGCGGGCAGGCTCGTGCGTATGGAGCTTGCGGCGCAGAGCGACATGCAGAGCAAGACCCAGATTGTGCAAGGGAAGCTTCCACAAGAGGGGATGCAGGACAGCGCAATTGAAGCGCTTGTGCTGGACGAGGCGATGGCTCGGTATGGTTGGAAGATCGGCGATACGTTCTATTATGATGCGCGTAACAGCGACGGCAAGACGAAGCGGCTCAAGGTGCGCATTGCCGGCTCATACAAGCTGAAGGATGAGGCTGACCCGAGCTTGGCGATTGACGGCAAAGATAAGCTGGCAGCCACCTTACTCGTCGGCTCTAAGACGATGATGGATACGCTGCTAAAGGACAACAAGCTAGTCCTTGATTCAGCGGGTTGGTACTGGGCGTTCGATCTGCAAAATATTCGCATCAGCGACCTCTCGCCGCTAATCAGCGAGCTGCAGCGGCTTGAAGTCAACCTGAGCCGGATGATGGACAATACGAAAGTCAACTTGACGTTCGTTGATATGCTGCAGGACTTCCAGAGGCAGAGCACGCTGCTGCAGGCGATGCTGTTCGCGCTGGCTGCGCCGGTGCTGGCGATGGTGCTCTACTATATTACGCTGAACGCGCAGCAATCGCTGGAGCGTCAGCGCAGCGACATCGCGGTGCTCCACAGCCGTGGCACCAGCCCGCGTCAGATCATCGCGCTGTATGCGATTGAAGCGGCGCTGCTTGGCGCGGTTGCGCTCTTGATCGGGCTTGGACTCGCCTGGTTCATGGCCAAGACGATTGGCTCCTCGAGCGGCTTCCTCTCGTTCGTCGGCCGCAAGTCGATTCCGGTCGGCTGGAACGGGACCGCCTGGTTGTTCGGCATCGCCGCGACGCTGCTCGCGGTTATCGCTACCGTCGTGCCGGTCCGCAAGTACGCCGAGGCGTCCGTCGTTCAGCATGTGCAGCAGCGGGCACGAACTGGCGGGGCGCCGCTCTGGCAGCGGCTTTACCTCGATGTCGTGCTGCTGGGCTTGGCGGCAGGCGGCTGGTACTTGCTCCGCGGCGGGCAGTTCGCGGCTGTAGGGAGCAACGGCGGCAGTGCCAGCGGCGGCGGATCGGCTGACATTCAGCCCGTCATCTTCGCAGTGCCCGCGCTGCTCATCTTCGCGGCCGGATTGCTCTGCCTGCGGCTGTTCCCGCTGCTGCTCCGGTTTCTGCGCACGGTGCTGAAGAACCGTGCCCCGGTGACGGTTTACTTGACCTTGACGCAGCTTTCGCGGTCGGGGGCGGCTTTCTACCCGATCATGATTTTGCTCGTATTGACGATCGGACTTGGTGTCTACAATTCCTCTGCCGCCCGGACGATGGATATGAACGCGAACGACCGGACGCAGTATCAATATGGCACAGACGTTGTCTTGAAGACCGCTTGGGAAGGGATTCAGGATGAGGATGACCAGAACAAAATCTATTACACAGAGCCATCCTTCGAGCTATACCGCAAGCTAGAAGGAGTCGCTTCCGCAACCCGCGTGTTGAAGGCGACGGGCAAGGTGGAGGTAAGCGGCAAGTCCGCAGGAACCGGGCAGGTTGTCGGGATCGATAATGCGGATTTCGCGAAGACAGCCTGGTTCCGCGATGATTTGTATCCGGTGTCTCCTTATCAGTATTTGGATGCGCTAGGCACGGCGGAGCAGGCAGTATTGGTATCGAGTAATTTTGCGCAGAAGTATGGGCTGAAGGAAGGAGACCCGATCCGCATTCGGATGGGCTATGACAACACGCCGGTCGACTTCGTTGTTGTCGGCATCGTACCTTACTGGCCAAGCTTGTATCCGGATGAAATGCCGTTCTTTATCGCTAATCTGGACTACATCAATCAGCAGATTGAGAAAATCCCCTATGACGTGTGGCTTAACATGGAGAACGGCGCGAAGCTGGCTCCTGTGCTTGAGAAGCTAGCGGCAAGCGGCATAACGGTATCGCAAGTGGATGACGCGCGAGGTGCGCTCATTGAGCGCCGGAACCATCCGGCACAAGGAGGCGTGTTTGGCATCCTGAGTCTCGGCTTCCTCATTTCGTTGCTCGTGTCCTTGCTTGGCTATTTAATCTTCTGGTTCTTCACGTTATCGCGTCGTGTCGTTCAGCTCGGGATATTGCGAGCGATGGGACTCTCTCGCGGGCAGTTGACCGGCATGTTGCTGCTCGAGCAGTTGTTTACGACCGGCTTGTCTGTTGCTGCCGGCATCGGGCTCGGCACGTTGGCGAGTCGAATGTTCCTGCCTTTCTTGCAGGGAGGCAGCGATACGGAAGCAGCGCGGCAAGTACCTCCATTTCGAATCGTGTTCGAGCCGGGTGATGCGCTCAAGCTGTACGTGGCAACAGCCGTTATGCTTGCTGCCGGCGCGTGTCTGTTGATTATGCAGCTGCGGCGGCTGCGGATTACGAATGCGGTGAAGCTCGGTGAGGAGCGGTGACGGATGGAGGTGCTTAAGCAGATGATGATACATTGCGAGGGCTTAGTGAAAATTTTCAAAACCGATGATATCGAGGTCGTCGCGCTGCAGGGACTGAATTTGAGCGTCGCGAAGGGCGAGATGATGGCGATCATCGGCAACAGCGGGAGCGGCAAGTCGACTTTGCTGAATATTTTGGGCGGTCTCGATCTGCCCTCAGCCGGAACAGCGAATGTTGGACCATGGAATTTGCTCAAAATGACCAAGGAAAAGCTGATCGAATACAAACGGAGCACAGTCGGATTCATCTGGCAAAATAACGGCCGCAACCTGGTGCCCTATCTCACCGCGCTGCAAAATGTCGAGCTTCCGATGATGATTCAGGGCAAGGCAGATCGTGCATACGCGAAGCAGCTGCTTGCTGCCGTTGGCCTCGAGCATCGGATGATGAGCAAGCTGACGCAACTGAGCGGTGGCGAACAGCAGCGTGTTGCGATTGCAATCGCGCTTGCAGGCCGTCCGCAGCTTGTCCTTGCGGATGAACCGACTGGCTCGGTCGACAGTGCGACCGGCGAGCAGATTATGGCGATCTTCCGTAGGCTGAACAGGGAGATGGGAGTGACGATTGTCATCGTCACGCATGACTTATCCATCGCAGATAAAGTTGACCGTGTAGTTGCGATTCGTGACGGATTGACGAGTACGGAATGGGTGAAAAGAAGCGAGTTTGAAGCAGTTGCGTATGTGCCAGGTGATGGCGATGGAGATAGAGGTGGCGACACGGGGGCAATCGCGGAAACGGGCTTTGGATCGCGGCATGAGCAGTTCGCAGTCATTGATCGGTCGCATCGTCTGCAAATTCCGAAGGAATATGTGGAAGCGCTGAATTTAACGGACAAAGCAGTCATTGATTTCGACGGAGAATCTGTGCGAATTCGCCCGCCAGCGGGTGCTGCTTCTACGGCTGGAGGTGCAGGTTCTCATGGAGCGGGCAGCGGCGAAGCTGAATGAGCTATATGCGGCCCATGCGAATCAACTGAACCAGTACATGTATAAGCTGACCCGCAATCGGGAGGAAGCGGCAGATCTGGTGCAGGAAGCTTTTCTTCGGTTGATTATGCAAGGCGGCGATATGCCCCATTATCCGAAGACGTGGCTGAGCCAAACGGGCTACCGGTTGTTTGTCGACCAGTGGCGGCGTAAGAAACGGATTACGTGGCAGCCGCTCTGTGACTCGATGCTTGGTGCGGTGACGCCGGAGGAAGCGGTGCTCTATAGCGATTTCGAACGCATCGTGCGGCTCATGCTGCTGCGGCTCAAGCCGCGCACTCGCGCCGCGCTCTATTTGCGGCTGTTCAAGCATTCGAGCTACAGCGAGATCGCCGGCCAGCTCGGCTGCAATGAGAATACGGTCAAGACGCACATCCGGCGCGGAAGGGCGCAGTTGGCGGAGTGGCTGGCATGAGCATGACAGAACATTACACTGGCGTAGGACTGTAACGGCATTACACTTTAATGACATCACATTTTAATGGCCTACCTTAGGGCAAAAGCAAACAACCTGACTTTCCGCTTCTTACAGCGAGAGGTCAGGTTGTTATTTTTTGCAGGCGCAAGTTGGTTTATACGTTGTCGTTTGGCAGCTTCTTGCGCAGCAGTTCCATTTGCTCATCAACCAGCGAGTGATTTGCAGCTTGCGGTGCTGTGCCGGACGGCGCACCATATGCGCCCCCGTTGGTGCCGTATGGATTGCGGTTTCTTAGCTCCAGATGCGCTTCCCACTGAGCAATCTTCTCTTCGATGCGTTGGAATCCGCGGGATGCGAAGCCGCCTTCGAAGTCATTGCGGCTGAAGTTCGGCATCTCGGAGCGTGTTTTGGCCGAAGCTTGCTGAATGCGGGATTGCAGCTCCTCGCGTTTCTTCAGCAGCTTCTCTTGCTCCTCGCGGGCAAGCTCCAGCTGACGGGTCAGCTCGACCACTCGTTGCTTTGCATTCTCATGCCACTGTGTATACTCCTTCGCTTTCTCCACATATTGAAGCTTGGCTGCCAGCGATTCGCGCGCTTGTCCTTCTAGTCCGGCTCTCATCGCGTCCATCGCTTTCGCTTCGCAATGCTCAGCCATCACGGACGCTTCCTGCGCTTGCTTCTCCATACTCTTGGCAGTCGCTTCTTGCTTAGTCAGTTCCTGCTCGGTCTTCGCAATATCATCTTGCATGCCGCGAACGTACTGATTCAGCATCATTGCGGGACTTTCCAGCTTATCGAGCAGCTCATTGGCAGCTGCCTGCGTAATATTGAATAAACGGTTTAATAAACTCATGTTGAACATCTCCTATTTGATAATGTAGTGGTGGTTCGGCTCGAGAAGGGTACTAGGTACTCTACATGAGCGAGTTTGCTGGTATTAGGCTTAACAGGGGGAGTGAGAACCCTACATGAAGCAAATTAGTTCGTTTTCTGCTCAAGAGGAGCAGCAGGTACCCTGCATGGAGCGAATTAGTTTGGCTTTTTGCTGCTCGGGAGGGGTTATTCGTACCCTTCATGAGCTTCTCTGATTGCTGATTTGTACTCAAGTGAACTACCTACCGCTCTTATTAGTTTCGATTATCCAAAGTAACGGAACGAACCGCTTGGAGGTGGGGGAATAACCTCGAATGGTGCTTTTGGTACAAGAATGCTGGCGATGACGTACAGCAGCAGTGTCGTACCGAAGCTGAATACGCCGGAAGCGATCAGCACGATCCGAACGATCGTCGGGTCAACGCCGAGCCATTCTCCAAGCCCGCCGGCAAGACCGGTAATTTTGCGATCCATCGTGGAACGGAAAAGCTTTTTCATGTGAATCCATCTCCTTATTTATGATCTTTGTCATTGTTTATAGTGAGTATGTTGATTGATCTAATGTGCGGTACGTATTGCGCTAACCGATATCCTTAGTTTAAAGATCTGCGGCGTTCTTCGTAACCGTCCCGCGGCTGTTTCTGAAGCTGGCCTTAAGGCGGGGGACCCCTCCGACCTAAGGCGGCTATCTGGGGAGGAGCATTGGCTGCTTGAGAGAACCTATATTTGCTCTCAGCGGATTTTTAGCGCGAATTCGGAGCTGAGAGCACGTATCTGTGCTCTCGGGTGAAGGGGAGGAGTGAATGGGCGTGGTTTGGTCGCTGAGAGAGGAATTAACCTCTCTCACTGCCCAATTCGCAACGAATCGCGGGGAGGCTCGCACTGAGAGAGGCAACACCCCCAAAAAAAACCGCCACCTGAGCGCAACGCTCAAGTGGCGGTTTACTTTGCTAGCACTGCTTCAATTAAAGCAGCTTCGTCACTCTGAAGTTATCCTCCAGCAGCAGCCAGTTTTGAGGGAAGCTGAGGCCAAGCTTCCAGTAGCTGATGCCGCGCAGTTTAAGCTCCTTCAGCAGGTTAAACTTCGCCTGGATGGAGCGCGCATCCTCGAACCAGACGCGATGCTCCTTGCCGTTGTCGTCCCAGTACGTGCAGTGCGGCGCCTGTGCCGTGTAATCGTACTGAATCGCCGCGCCCCGCTCTCTTGCAAGCGTAATGGCTGCCTGCGGGCTGATCGCTTTCGCATATGCGCCGCCTGGCACATAAGGGAGCGTCCAGTCATAGCCGTACAGATTCTGTCCCATCATGATTTTGTCCGCCGGAATCTCAGTGAGCGCATATTCAAGCACAGTGCGAACCGGTCCGATTGGAGAGACCGGCATCGGCGGTCCACCGCTGTAGCCCCATTCGTACGTCATAATGATGACGAAGTCGGCAATTTGTCCATGCGATTTGTAGTCATGCCCAGAGTACCATGCGCCTTGCTGCGTGGCACTCGTCTTGGGAGCAAGCGCGGTGGACATGGAGAGCCCGGCAGCATGAATCGGAACAACCGCTTTGCGGAGGAAACGGTTGTAGGCTTCCCGATCCTCCGGGCGCAAGTGTTCGATGTCAAAATGAATATCGCGGTAACCAAGCCTCTCCGCCGTCTCGATAATATTCGCAAGGAGCTTATCCTGCAGCGCCGTATCATTCAGGATCAGGGCGCCAAGCTCCGCGCTAAACTGATCATTCTCCATATTCGTCACCGTCATCATCATCGCAACGCGCTGGCTTCGCGCAATGGACGATAGATCATCAAGCGGGGGCAGGGTAAGAGTGCCTTCGCGCGTAATTCGGAAGTTCGCCGGGGCAAGGTAGGTCAGATGTGGCGCGGCATCGCGAGCCGCCTGAATAAGTGCGTCCGATACGGTTCCGCCACGTGGCTCGATGTACGCATTCACGGCTGCATTCCGCTTCGGAGCCGGCGGAATATAGAGCCGCAGCCCCACGTTAAGCGGCGCAGTCAGCGGGATTCGGTTCGCGGTCGCGATTGCTGACGCGGTAGTACCGAATGTGCGGGCGATCGAATTGAGGGTGTCGCCCTGCTGCACCCAGTAATACTGCCCGACGATCGGAATAACTAATGCCTGTCCAATGACGAGCGCATTGCTGGCGGATATTTCATTCGCTTCCGTAATGGATTCTACCGGTACGCCGTATGTCTGGGCGATCCGGTAAAGCGTCTGTCCCGCCTGAACAACATGAATCTGCAAGCTGATCTCCTCCTTATGTACTACCGAGAGTAGCCGTAAGTACGCAGTTCGCCTTCTACATGCTATTCAAGAATGCAGTCATACATGTCAGAGGTTCCTGCTAAAAGACTGCCAGACGACTATGACTTGGCAGGAATTTGCGCATTCGTCGCACTGATAATGCCGCTGATACGGCTCTCAAAGCTGCTAATTCGCTGCTTCTGCTCCACAATCGTTCGCGACAGCGAGACGAGCGTGGTCAGCGACTGCAGCGTTCCTTCAAAGCTAACGCTCTTCATTGACGCGTTCATTGTCTTAATAACAGGTGAAATATTCTTCTTCGTACCGGAAATGACCGCCTGCACCGATCGAATCTGGTCTCGCAGCGGATCGGTATCGGCGAGCGTTGCACGCAGATGTTTGATTTTGCTAGTGGTTGCTGCTTTGGCCGCCTTCAGGGCATCATCCTTCGCTCGGATATCAGCACGGGCAAGCGTCACAGCCAGCTTCATTCCATCCGCCTGGATTTGAAGCAGAGCAGCCAGCGTCTTCAGCTTCAATGCCTTCGCATCCTTGATCTGCGAATTGAGTGACGTGTACATTGCTAGCAATGGCTTATATTTCTCGCGTACCGAAGCCGCATCCTGAGCGAGCTTGTTCAGCTTGTCGGCATCGATCCCTTTAATCCGATTGCGAACGGTTGTAAGCGAATTTCCATTGTTGATGTGTTGTGTCTCGATCTGCTTATCCAGCGCTTCCTCGGACTTCTGCAACACCGACAGGATTAGCGATTGTGCTTGCAGCTTCTCTCTCATCTGCGGGCTGGCGGCGGTGAGCTGTTTCGCAAGCGAAGCTTGTGCTGAAGATGTCAGCTTGACAGACGAGGCCGCGGCAGAGCCGGGCATTGCCCCAATCACTCCAATGACCGCAATAAGAACAATTAACAAGGCTGAAAACGCTTTTTCCTTCATAACATGTAACATAGGACTCATTCCTCTCTGAACCTGAAATTCCCTGAAAACGCAAAAAACCCGCAAGAAAGGCTGCATAAAGAGCCTTTGCTTACGGGTGCTTCCGACGTAAGAGAATCCGGTTTATATGATTTTTGTAAAATATATCCGAATTCATAGAAATAGTCAAGCGTCTTGCAAATAGAACAATTGCTGGATTAATTTGGTTTAAGTTATAATAGATATGTTATACCTTGCCATGCCTGACTCTTCAACGCTTAGTTGCAAGAAATGTACCTAAAATCGGTAAGTTCAGGAGGTTGTGCGGATGGGTGAGCAGCATGAACGCGAGATCATTTTCGTATTTACGGGACCAGACGGCTCGGGACGTAAGACGGTCGCTGAAAGTGTAGGCGCAACGCTCGGCATTACGAAAGTTATCTCTTTTGCAACGCGCAGACCGCGGCTCGGAGAGATTAACGGACAAGATTACCACTTCATCACGCCAGATTTGTATGAGCAGTTCGATTCGGACGGCGAATTTATTGAAAGCGTAACCGTGAACGGCAACCATTACGGCTTGCGTGCCAAGGACATCGCTTACAACTTGAAAAAGAGCGGCAGCATCTACCTCATCCTGAACCCTGAGGGCGCGCATGCGCTGAAGGATACGTATGGCGACAAAGTCGTCCGCATCTTCATCTACGCCGACCGCCGGACCGTGCAAGAGCGGCAGAGCGAAGCAGGGCTCGATCAAGCCATCATTGAGCATAATTTGAATCAATATGAATCTGCGATTCGTTATCAAGCAAGCTGTGAGCACGCTTTTGAAAACTACGACTTAGCCCATACCGCCTTCGATATTTCAAACACGCTGGAGAGCTACCTGCAGCGTAACCTCGAAGAGCGTGATTAGCAGATATGCAGTTTATCCCAGGCTCGCCCCTTCAGCATAAGAAGAGGGCGGGCTATTTTGTTTGGCCGCCAATGCGCTGATTAATCAGCCCATGCGCTTACGATACGTCCGCGGTGCAGTGTCGGTCATCTTCTTGAACACGCGCGAGAAATAGAACATATCCGAATAGCCGAGCAGCGCCGCAATCTCATTGACGGTCTTATCCGAGCTGACGAGCAGTTTCTTCGCTTCCGCCACTTTGAGACGATGAAGATATTCGCCGAGCGGATATCCGGTATAACCATGCACGATTCGGCGCAGTGTAGGGATGGAGATATGATGGCGCGCAGCAAGCGCCGCCGTGTCGAGCGGCTGATAGATAGACTCGGACAAGTCATCAATTACCTTGTGAACGAACAGCGAACGGCTGTCTGTCTCAGGGCTGTCAAAGCGGAGCATCATATCAAACAGCAGCGACTCCAGTGAGAGAGCTGCACGATCCTGGTTGGCGGGGACAGCGCTGTCGATCAGTTGGAAGATGAGCTCGATTTTGCTGAAGAAGCTTTCGTCCGTTCCGATATGCTTGACCAGCTCGGGCTGCTTGTACCAGCCTGCGACCCACTCTTGAACGCGATCGCCTACCAGGGTGAAATAGTACTCGTCCCAGAAGCCGTTCTTCTCGGGACCATATTGGAACACTTCGCCGGGATAGAAGCAGAAGAGCGATCCGGCCTCAACGTTCTGCCGTTCGCCATCGCCTGCCTGGTAATAGCCACGGCCAGCGCTGATATAGACAAACGCCCAATGATCGAATTCCGTCTTCCCCCGCTGCTGCGTTCGACCTGGCAAATGCCCGGCATGAATGATCGTGAGCGATTTGATGCGCAGCTTCGTAATATCGACCATCGAGTCGAATAGGCGAAGTGGCAAAGGACTGATCATATTGTCCATGAACGTTGGCATGCTGTGCATTCTCCCATCTGAGGTGACAAGTTAAACTCATTATAGCGAAACCGATTACATTTAGGAAAGGTTGATAAATAATGACGAATACAAAAGAAAAGCTTCATATTGGCGTTGTTGGGGCAGGCTCTATCTCCGGCGCGCATCTAGGTGCATATTCTACAAACCCGAATGTCGTGCTGGTTGCGATTTGTGACGTGAATGAAGAGCGTGCGAATGCGGCGGCGGACAAGTACGGCGCAGCTAAAGTGTACACCGATTACAGAGAGCTGCTTGCTGACCCAAGCATTGATGCGATTAGCGTATGTACTTGGAACAACATGCATGCGGAGATTAGCATTGCTGCTCTTGAAGCGGGCAAGCATGTGCTTTGCGAGAAGCCGCTCACGAAGACGGTCGAGGACGCAGAGCGCGTTGCGGCTGCTGTAGAAGCATCGGGAAAGCTGCTGCAGGTTGGCTTCGTGCGCCGTTATGCTTCCAGCGTCGAAGTGCTGAAGCGCTTCATTGACGCGGGCGATCTTGGCGAAATCTACTACGCGAAGGCGACGTGCCTGCGCAGACTTGGCAACCCTGGCGGCTGGTTCTCCGATAAGGAGCGTTCTGGCGGTGGACCGCTGATTGATCTTGGCGTCCATATTATCGATATTTGCTGGTACTTGATGGGCCGTCCGAAGGTGAAATCGGTTACGGGCAACACGTACAAGAAACTCGGCAACCGTTCGCATATTAAGAACCTTGATTTCTATAAAGCAGCTGACTATGATGCGGAGCGCAATGACGTTGAGGACTTGGCGAATGCGATCATCCGTTTCGAGAACGGCGCTTCCTTGATGGTCGACGTCAGCTTCACGCTGCATGCGCAGAAGGATGAGATTTCGGTGAAGATCTTCGGCGACAAAGGCGGCGCAGAAGTGGAGCCGGAACTTATCATTATGGGCGAGCAGCATAATACGATCGTGAACCTGACTCCGCAAATTGATCATAAGACATTCGATTTCCTAGATGCGTTCGGACGCGAAGTTGGCTATTTCGTAAACAGCTGTCTAGGCAAAGCAGAGACGCTGAGCCCGGTTCAAGACGGCGTGGAAGTGACTCGCATGCTGTGTGCGATTTATGAGTCGGCTGCTACTGGGAAAGAGATTATTTTTGAATAGAGAGGGCGTATAGTATGTCGATTCAATTGGCGAACAAAATCGGCGTTATCGTCGACAGCTTCGGCATTGGCGTGCGTGACGGATTGTTGAAAGCGAAGGAAGTCGGCGCGGAAGGCGTGCAAATCTATGCCGTATCCGGCGAGATGGACCCTGCGAACCTGAATGCGGCGGCAAGACGCGAGCTGCGTTCATATATTGACGGACTTGGCCTAGAAATTTCGGCGTTGTGCGGCGACCTCGGCGGTCACGGCTTCCAGGATGGTGCAGCCAATGCGGAGAAAGTCGAGCAGTCGAAGCGGATTCTCGATCTTGCGGTTGACCTCGGCACGAACGTGGTGACGACGCATATCGGTATCGTTCCGGATGACCGGAATGGCGCGATCTACACGGCGATGCAGGAAGCTTGCGAAGAGCTGGGTCAGTACGCGAAAAGCCTGAATTCGTATTTTGCAATTGAGACAGGTCCGGAGCCGGCTGCTCACCTTAAGAGCTTCCTCGATACGCTCAGCACGAACGGCGTGTCAGTTAACTTCGATCCGGCGAACATGGTTATGGTGACGGGCGACGATCCGGTGCAGGGCGTGATTACGCTCAAAGATTATATTGTGCATACGCATGTGAAGGACGGCAAACGGATGCGTGTCGTTGATCCGCGCCAAGTGTACGGTTTCCTCGGCTATCAGAAAATGACGCATGAGCATATTGCCGAGATGGCTGCTGCCGGTGCGGACTTCGAGGAAGTGCCGCTTGGCGAGGGCGGCGTTGACTTTGACGCTTATTTTGCCGCGCTGCAGTCGATTGGTTACAAGGGTTATCTGACGATTGAGCGCGAGGTAGGCGCGAAGCCGGAGCTCGATATTCGCAAAGCGGTTGAATTTATTAAAAGGTATCGTTAAGAGGAGGCTTGTCAGGTTATGAAAATCGCAGTAAGTGTATATAGCTGCCACAAATATATGTTTGACGGTTCTTGGCAAAATGCCGACTTTATCGACTACGCGGCATCCATCGGCGCCGGCGGCGTTGAGCTGCTGACCGTGTTCTGGAATACGGAGCGCGATCTTGCACCAGTGCGCGAGGCGCTTGCTCGCAATAATGTGAAGCTGGCTTGCTTCGGCGCATGCAATGACTTCGTGAAGCCGTCTGCAGAAGAGCGCGCAGCTCAGCTGGATGATATTAAGCTGGCCGTTGATATGGCGGTAGAGCTTGGTGCGGAAGTGGTGCGCGTCTTCGCTGGCGATCGCAAGGAAGGCATCACCTTCGAGCAAGGAAAAGGCTGGATTGTGGAAGGTCTCGCAGCTGGCGCGGCGTATGCATTAGAGAAAGGCGTAGTGCTTTGCCTTGAGAACCATGGCGTGTTCGCCGGAAAATCATGGCAAGTGGAAGAGATCATCAATTCGGTTGGATCGCCGGCTCTGCGCAGCACGTTCGATATGGGCAATTTCTTGCTTGTTGACGATGAGCCGAAGCCTGCGTTCGAAGCGTTGAAGTCTTTCATCAGCCACGTGCATGCGAAGGACTTCAAGCTTGTTGGTCCTGAAGCGACCGAAGGCATCTATCGCTCGCTGGACGGCAGACCGTTCATCGGCTCCGTGCCGACAGAGGGCGATGTTGATGTCAACGACATCGTTGCTCGTCTTGCAGGAGTTAATTACAGCGGCTGGATGACGATCGAGTATGAAGGCTTGGAGGAGCAGAAATCCGGCACGGCAAGAGCGGCCGATCTGCTTCGTCAGAGCGTGGAAGCTACACGCGTGTAACAGAGCGTGAATAGAGTGAGGAGTCCCCGAATGGTCGGCTGATGCTGATCGTTTGGGGGCTTTTTTGTATCGTTGCAACCTTTCGGCGATGGAAGCGTCTGTAAAAACAGGGAGTCTACTGTGAGAGGAAGGTTGAGTAAGATGAACAGGAAATGGACAAGATCGATGCTGCTTGCGGCAGCGCTTCTCGTGACGGTAGGGAGTGCCGCCGTTTCGTCGGTATCGGCAGATGGGGCTGGAACTGGAGCAGGGACAGGAACAGGGAAGCCGCCGCGGTTAACGGGATTGGGGAAACCGATGCTTGATCCGGGCTTTGGGTATTATATGCATTTTACGAATGTGCTGGCGGAGCAGCTGTACAAGCAAAGCCCGGTTACTGCGTATTTGCCTACCCGTCTGCCGGATTCGGGCTGGCAGTATTACGGGATACAGAGCCAGCTAACAGCGAGTGGCTATACGTTAACGGCTTATCGCTCGGCAAAGCCGGCTGAAGCGGAGCTGCTTGGAGCCGGCGATCAGGCTGCTGTACAGCTGAAGACGGAGGATGTGCTCTATCGGCTCGCGGCAGGGAAAGGAAATGAAGTAGGATTGACAGTGCCGGCGAACGCGAAGCAGCTGTCGATCAGCGGCGATGCTGCCGGCTGGAAGTTCTTTGTCGCTGGCGCAGACGCGGTGATGGAGAAGCAGCTGAGCAATAAATTCACTGCGATTGTAAAGCCAGGTGCACCGGTGAGTGGAGCGACAGGTACGGTGCTCGTGACAAGCTCGGCTGCCGGAAAGGCGACGTATTCGGCGAGCTGGACGAATGACGGCAGCACGTACTACTCTTTTGTCAGCTATGGCTCGTTTGATGATTTTTCCTCGATGCTGACTAGCTTCCGTCCAGTTCTGAACCTGCTCGATTCGGCGGATATCGTGCTGCTACCTGTAGACTTGCAGTTGAATCTGCAAGCGGGACGCGGTGAGATGTTCAAGCCGTTCGAGAATCAGTTCGTTAAGCTGGCGCAGGCACCTCTGGTGAAGAACGGTACGGCATTCTTGCCGCTGCGTGATATCGCGACGATCATTGGCGGGGAGATCCAATACGTGGCGGAGAAAGGCGGCTCGGCAGTCTACGTCTCGCAGAACGGCTGGCAGAATGAGCTCAAGCTCCAGCTGCGAACCGGTGAAGTGTTCCGTAAGCAAGAGAAGGTGGCGACCGTACCGCTCGTGGTGAAGGATGGCACGACGCTGGTGCCGCTTCGGTTCATGTCCGAACAGTTCGGCCTGCCTGTCAACTATGACGCTGCGGCTAAGTCGATCTCGGTGCATTATTCGCACTGGGCGACTAATTCGATTGTGCCGCCAGTTAGCGCCACAGCAGACTATGAGACCTCCGTCCTCAGTATCGGCGGACCTCCGTTCACCTATTACAACGAGCGGCTTGGAACAGGAACAGGGTGGAGTTATGAGCATCAAAAACCTCCGGTTGGATACAACAGTTTAAAATATCAAGTATACAAGGTAGGCGTGCATTTGGTGCCGGGTGATAATGCTTTTGTCATGCAGGATATGCAAACGAAGCGTGTCATCAACAGTATTCCGCTTAAGACGACGATCACGGCTGCGGATGTGCCGTTTCGTACAGACGGTTCTGTTTTCACGGATAACGTGAAGATAGAGACGAAGCTGACAACCAGCAACGGAAAGGTGTGGCCGGGAGGATACGCCGAGATAAGCGCAGGTGCTTCGGTGGATATTGCCGGGGAGTTTAAGGGAGCGGGCTTCAACTCGGTTCAGATTGGCTATCGCGTTGGCAGTTTGGAGAGCAAGCGTGTCAGCATTCCCGTTAAGGATGGCAAGTTTGCGTATCGCCTGACGCCAAGCAAGGGGACAGGGACGTATGAAGTGACGTTGTACAGTCCTGAGGGCAGCGTTCCCGGAACGAGCGGGGCGTCTCGACTTGTTAGTTTTGTTGTGGTAGTTAGCTAGGGCGGCGAACCTGCTGACCATCGTAGGGAAATTAGCGACGAGTAGATTACCTAGCCCCGATTCTGCCGTGTTGGCGGGATGGGGGCTTTTTGTCACATCCCCAATGCTAACGGAACTCACAATGCTTATTTTGCCGAAAACGCCATATTCTCGCTGCTAACGGACCTCAGACGCGTTATTCGCTCCGAAATGCGCTCCAACACTAGCTTTTGGACGAAATAACGCATCTGAGTATCGTTAGCTCACATTCCGGGCTCATTTTAGCCGTATAAGCACTCTGTGTTCCGTTAGCAGAAGTCTCGATTTCGGTTACGAATACTGGGGGCTCCCTTTTCTGTTCTGCTAGCGCGCGACACAGGGTAAGAATTACTCTCAATTGAGGTATAATTAAGCTGTGGCAAGCGGTATATTTTCCGCTTCCCATTGGATTATAAGTTGTGTAAAATATAATTGTGTGAAATATAAATGAGGTGACGAACCATGAGCGTATACGATTTCAAGGTAAAGACATCGAGAGGCGAGCAGAAGTCGCTGGAAGACTACCGCGGCAAGGTGCTTCTGATTGTTAATACGGCGACTAAGTGCGGTCTTGCTCCACAATTCAACGACTTGCAACGGCTGCATGAAACTTACCAGAATGAGGGGCTTGCGGTCATTGGCTTCCCCTGCAATCAGTTCGCGAATCAAGAGCCGGTGAAGGACAATGAGATGGCACAGACATGCCAGATTAACTTCGGCGTTACGTTCCCGCTCCTCGGTAAGATCGATGTGAATGGGTCGGATACGGACCCGCTGTACAAGTACCTGAAGAAAGAAGCTCCGGGCTTCCTGGGCTCCGGCCGCATCAAGTGGAACTTCACGAAGTTCCTCGTTGACCCTGAAGGACGAGTCATCAAACGGTTCGCTCCGGCGACGAAGCCGATGAAGATTGAGGCTGAAATTAAGAAGCTGCTTCAGAAAACGAAATAACCGAACATACAAAAGGGGCTAAAGCGCTATTCGGCGCTCTTAGCCCCTTCTACTATGCGATGACCATGCGTATACACATTCATCTCGCTGCCTCGGATGAACCCGACGCAGGTGATGCCAAGATCATCGGCGAGCTTCAGCGCAAGATCGGTCGGCGCGGATTTGGAGAGCATTATGCCGACGCCGATTTTGGCGGCTTTCAGCACGACCTCGGAGGAGAGCCTGCCGCTGAAGGCGATGATTTTGTCCGTGATCGGAAGCTGCTGCTGCAGCGCGTAGCCGAACAGCTTGTCGAGCGCATTGTGGCGACCAATGTCCGTGCGGACTGCAAGCAGCTCAGTCGGCGTGCAGAGGGCAGCGTTATGAACGCCGCCGGTCAGCTTGAACTCGCTCGAGCTGTTCTGCAGCAGCCGCATGAGCGAAGCGCACTGTGCCGGTGTTAACGTCGTACGGCTCATCGAGGTACGCGCGGTACGGACATCATTTTGAAAATAAAACTGTCTGCTCTTGCCGCAGCACGAGCCGATGAACCTCCGCGCGTAATCATCCTTGCTTGTGGACTGTTCATGGAAGAGCTGGGCGTAGACGAAGCCGCGCTCCTCGTCGAGGCGCAGCTCCTTAATCTCGCTCGCCTGACGGATGACCCCTTCGGATGCGAGAAAGCCGATCGTCATCTCCTCAAGGTCGGTCGGCGAGCAGACGATCGTCGCAAACTCTTCATCGCCGAGCCGAATGGTCAGCGGGTATTCGGTCGCAATATCATCCTCTTGCAGCGCGGCTGCGCCATCGCTGATGCGGGTAATGCGCCATCTTGTCGTTATTTTTGGCAGCATGACTGCTCTAGCCCCCTCACGCTTCCTCATCGTTCATTTCATGATCGAGCTCGGCAATCCGTTTCTCCACATACCGCGTATCTTTGAGCGCATGGTATGTCTCTGCTTTCTCCATCACAACTGCTGTATTGTACTCGGGAATGCCCGCGAATGGTTCATACACTTTCTTCGGCAGCAGCGCATTGCACTCCGGCCAGTACAGCTCAAGGTTCCCGGAGGCAATATCCGCATAACGCGCTCTGCCGTGGAACGTGCCGCAGTTATTGTACAGCACGATGGCATCACCTTCCGCAATGCCTTGTTTCGCAGCGTCCTGAGGACTTAGCAGCACATCATACCGATCCGCATCGTTGAAAGGATCCTTCGCGCTATAGATCATCGAATTGAACTGCTTGCCCCGGCGGGAAGTGATGTAATAATGCCCCTCCGGCTTGCGAAGCTCCGGCAGCTCGATCTTGATCAGCTGGCCGCGGCCGCTCGGCGTCGGGCAGACGCCATCCTCGCATAGGAATGCGCCGCCCCATTGGAAGACGTCGCCTTTGTTCTTCAACTGCTGCACGCCGTCGTAGTTCGGCGCGGCAATCGCCATCTCTTCGCGCAGCGCCTGCGCGTCCTTGAACTGGACAATTGCGGCGCGCTCCGGATCAACTCGCGATGCGAGGTCGCAGTAGATTTGCCACTCCGCGCGTGCTTCTTCGATGCGCGGACCCGCAATCTCGGGCGAGAAGTACACCATCCGCTCGGTTGAGGTGGACGTGCCGCCGCCAGGCTGCTCGTAGCGGGTCATCGCAGGCAGCACGATGACCGCTTCATTCGCATCGGCGAGCGTCGAGGTGTTGAGCACGATGTCCTGATGGACGCGGATGTCCACCGACTCGAGGCAGCCGCGGATGAAGTCCGGGTCCGGCATCGTCTCGAGGAAGTTGCCGCCGGACGTATAGAACAGCTTCAGCTTCCGTTCGTGATCTTCCGGCAGCATGGCGTTCTCAAGCGTCACGCCGACGATGTCGCCTTGCCACTTCGGCAGCTCGAAGCCCCAGACTTTCTCGACGCGCGGAATGTCTGCGTCCTTGAACTCGCCGCCCGGCAAGCTGAACGGGTCGGCTCCCATCTCGCCGGAGCCCTGCACGCCGCTATGACCGCGAATCGGCATGAGGCCGCAATGCTCGCGGCCAAGGAACCCGCGCAGCAGCGCAAGATTGGCGACCTGCGAAATATTGTCCGTGCCGAAGCGGTGCTGCGTGAGCCCCATGCTCCAGACGAATACGCCGGACTTCGAAGCGGCAAGCAGCTCGGCGAACTCTTCCATCCGCTCGCGTGATAAGCCCGATGAGCGTTCCAGCTGCGCCCAGTCCTGCAGCTTCACGTGCTGGCGCAGTTCTTCATAGCCGCTTACATGTGCGGCGACAAACTTGCGATCAATCGCAGAGCCGGGTTTCTCGAGCTCCATCGCGAACCAATGCTTCATCACGCCGTGCATGAAGGCGATATCGCCGCCGATGTTCACTTGGTAGAAGTCATCGGCGAGGCGTGTGCCGAACAACGCCGATTCCGCGATGGAAGGGACCCAATAGCCGTCCATCGCCGGTTCGCGGTACGGATTAATGACGATGATCTTCGTCCCTTTCCGCTTCGCCGCGTACATATATTTGGTCGATACCGGCTGATTGTTCGCAGCAACGCTGCCCCAGAAGATAAGCACATCGGTGCCGATCCAATCCTTGTAGCTGCAGCTGGAGGCGCCGATGCCGACCGAACGCTTCAGCGCGGTCTTCGACGGCGAGTGACAGATCCGCGACGCGTTGTCGATGTTGTTCGTCCCGAGGAAGCGGGCGACCTTCGCCGCCGCATAATACGATTCGTTCGTAATGCCGCGGGCGGTCAAGTAGAACGCCAGCTGCTTCGGATCGATCGCGCGAATCCGCTCCGCGACCTGATCAAGTGCCGCGTCCCATGAGATGCGACTGAACGTACGCTCGCCCTTGCGGCGAATGAGCGGATACGGGATGCGCCCTAGCTTTCGCAGCTGCGTGCTATCCATCTTGCGCAGCTCATCGATGTCCGCGTGCAGCACCGAGGGCTTGATCGCCGGCATCGTATTGAGACGCAGCAAGTTAAGCCGTGTCGTGCACACATGCGGCCCTTCGAGCGTCTGGTCGTACAAGCCCGATACGCCAAGTGCACAGCCGTCGCACACGCCTTGCGTCAGAATGCGGAATGCGTATGGCAGGTTATCGCGGTTATCAACCATCACTTTCATCGTATCGCGGATGTGGTGCGGCTTCACTTTGCCGAGGCCGAAAGGCACCTTACTCACCCATAGCTTCGGATCTGGTTTGCCGGGCAGCTTGATCGGCCCGGTATGCTTCGTTTTTCCCATCTCTATCTTCGTCCTCCTTCAGGTCAATAGGAACAAAAAAACCGCGAAGAAACGTTTCGATCCTCTTTTGTCAAAAAGAAAATCGTTCGTCTCTATCGCGGTTAGTCTCTCGCAGGTTCGCTGCCAAGCGCCAACGGCCACTGTCTATTCATGTTTCTGTTTTCTTGCATTCCCGTACTCTTGCGTTCCCGTATGCTACCGGCTGCTGCCGAATTTGCGCTCAATGTCCTGATCGAACACGAACACCGACATGCCGAAATCTTTGTCGATATCAATATCTACGAATAAGTCCACGAATCGCGCTCCAAGCAGCGCTTCCATCTCCGTTGGGGGATGGTTCTTATAGATCTCTTTCACCCACTGCGTGCGTGCTTCACGAAGCATCTGCTTGCCGTCGCTCGCTCCTGCAATGAATTTCTCGACAGGGGAGAGATTACCGTCCATCTCGCAGATAGCCCATTGCTTGCAGAACGTCGTCGTAATCCGGCTCGGGCCCTTGCCCATATGCCGCTTACGGAACGCTTTGACCAAATTGCTAAACTCCGCTTCCTTCTGGTTCATCATTATCCCTCTTTTAACCGCGTAATCGGTGGCAGGGCCGCTGCTCCGTATCAAAGCGGAAGTACCCGTCATGCTTTCCTTCATCTTAGCAAGAAAGCGCAATCAAGGCAACGGTGATATGGCCTAACGATTGATCAGGACGATCGAGATGAAGAATAGGGTGATCGGTCCCACAATGAACGAAAATACTGCCTGCTGTATGGTGTTTCTCCGGAGCTGACTAGCCAGTATGATATCAATGAGGTAGTAGAGGAGAGCCGAGTACAACCCAATTTCGCCAACCAATCGCAAGGAGATGCCAAGCAGCAACCATAGTCCGTAGTAGCCGCACCCCGCATGAAGAATGGCGGACAGGAGAAGCCATAACCTGTGTTGTTTAATGAGTGCCTTTGCCAACAGCTCGCAAAGTAACGAAGAGGTAAAGCCAATGATGTAGAAGATAGGAGTCCCATAGAGTAAAAAGATGTGAAACGATGGTGCGAAACGTTCCGTAGACCATAGAGCGGCGAACAGGATCGCGGCTATACCTGAAGCAATCGCTGAGGTTGTTAGCTTCCTATAAATAAGCGGTTTTAAGCTTAATAGCAAGGTTGCATCACCTCTTATGCGTTGTGTTTACCATTATCATACATGACTGGAAGCTGCTGCGATGCTTTCTTGGTGCTTTTATGATACGATCGAGGGCAGATAATAGGCGACCTAGGGGGTTACTGTAACGTGAATACATTGTCATATGCCCTGCTCAGCATGCTGGTGCGTAAGCCTTGCTCCGGCTATGAACTGATGAAGTTGCTTCAAGCTTTCTGGCAGGCGAAGCACAGTCAGATCTATCCGCTGCTGGCTAAGATTGAGAAGGAGCAGCTGGTCACTTATGAGCACATCGGACAGACCGGAAAGCCGGACAAGAAGATATACAGCATTACAGAGGCGGGCACTGCCGCTCTGAGGGAATGGATCGATAACCAACCGGCTTCGCTGCAGCTGGAACGGGACGAGTTCCTCATTAAGCTGTACGCCATTGGCTTAACAGAGCCACAGACGGCAATCAAGCTGTTCGAGGAGCGGCGCGAAGCGATGCTTGCACGCCTGCAGAGGCTGGAGCCGGAGATGAGGCTGATGGAGAGTGAGCAGGTGCCGGTGACGAGCTATGCCTCCAAGCAGTTCGGTCGCTATTTGCTGTACCAGCGGCGGGTAAGACTATTGAGAGAAGAGATGGCTTGGATCGAATGGGTCCTGCCGCTGCTGGTGAAAGGCTAAAGTACTTGAAAGTAGTTAAAAATGTCTATTAATTGCGCTAATTACAAAGGTTCAACATAAAAAGCCGCTGACTATGAAGTCAACGGCTTTTTCCATTCCAATTACCCGATTACCGTAAGCTCCTTCGGGAAGCTCGTCAGCACTTCCACGCCGCTATCCGTGACGAGAACGTCGTCTTCTATGCGCACGCCGCCGACGGCCGGCACGTAGATGCCCGGCTCGATCGTGAACACCATGCCGCTTCGCAGCAGCTCCTGGTTCTGACCGTGCACGGAAGGGTACTCGTGCACATCGAGGCCAAGTCCGTGGCCAAGCCTGTGCATGAAATACTCGCCGTAGCCCGCCGAAGCAATGTGCTCGCGCGCAGCCTGGTCGAGGCTCGCCAGCGTCGCGCCTGGGCGAGTCGCTGCGATGGCGCGCAAGTTCCCTTGCAGCACCGTGTCATAGATCTTCGCTTGCTCCTTCGTGATATCGCCGACCGCGAATGTCCGCGTAATATCGGACGCATAGCCGTCCGCATATACGCCAAGGTCAAACAAGAGCAGTTCGCCCGAGCGAACCGCGCGCTCGCCCGGCACGCCATGCGGCATCGCCGACTTCTCGCCCGCGAGCACCATCGTGGAGAACGAAGGACCGCTTGCGCCGAGCTTCTTCATCTGGTATTCAAGCTCGGCTACGAGCTCAATCTCCGTGACACCGGGCTTCACTTGCGCGATGCCTGCGCGGAGCACATCTTCGATGATGCGAATCGCATGCTTCATGCGCACGATCTCGTCGGCGGATTTAATGACGCGCATCTCACGCAGCGGCTCGTCGATATCGGCATACCGAGTCGCTCCAATTGCTTCGCTGAGCGCTTCGAATCGGCTGACGGTCAGGTAGCCTTTTTCAAGTCCGAGCGTCTGAATGCCTGCTGGCAGATGCTTCTTCAACACTTCATAAGGGTTATCTGTATCGGTGTGGGTGTAGATGAGCTTTACGTCAGAAGCCGCTTGTGCCGCTTCGAGATCAAGCGCAGGAACGAGCAAGAAAGGCTCTGCTTGACGCGGGATAATGAGTCCGAGGAACCGCTCATGCGGGTCGGAAGCGAATCCGGTCAGGTAGTAAACATGCTTCGGCATGTTAATGAGAACAGCATCTAGCGAGTGCTGATCCATATACGAATAAAGCTGATTAATCCGAGCATTCATGCGGGAATCCGCCTTTCATTCGGTGATAGACATAAACAATGCTATTGTAGCCGAAGCGCCGGCAAAAGTCGAAGCATCCGCCTCGAACATTCAAGATGAAATGGAAGGCATAGGTGTAATGGTGCCGTAATATAGCTGTAAGTGACAGCATGTTATTATGGTGATATTTACCATACATACCTGTTTTTCCAAAACTTATCGAGAGGTGATTCAAGGAATGAAATTTCTAGTACTGCTTCACGTCCTGTCAGCCATCATTGGGGTGGGCCCCACTTTCTTCATTCACACGCTATTCGGCAAAAAAGACAATGTCGGCGAGCTGCGCAGCGCGTTCAAGCTCGGCAGCAAGCTGGAGCTGTTCCCGAAGATTGGCGGCTCTATCGCAGTCGTAACCGGGCTCATTCTCGTCTTCTCGGATGGGTGGGAGTTCGTCAGCTTCTGGATTATCGGCTCGTTAGTGTTATATGTTGCCATTCAAGTGCTGGTCATCGGCTTTGCTTCCCCAGTAACGAAACAGCTGGGCAAACTGATCGCCGATGCCAAGCTGTCGTCCGAACAGGCAGTGCCTGACGAGCAGAAACAGCTGCTTGCCAAGGCGAACAAGTTGTATTACGGTGCGACGGCAATGGGGACACTACTGTTCATCCTCATGATTCTCAAGCCGTTTTATTAAGAAACAGGTCGAAATTTTACATGATCGTCGATATTATTTTATATTGTATTTCATCGGCGAATCCGTCAAAATGTGAACAGATTACAATTCACAGATTGGGGCATACAAGAAACAATGAAGCAGGATCGCAAATGGTTGTATTATTTGGGGCTCGTTCTCGTTGCAGTAGTTTGGGGAGCGAATTTTGGCGTTACGCGCAAGGCGATGGAGACTTTTGACCCGATATTATTCCCATTTCTCCGGTTCTCGCTTTCACTTCCACTACTATTCCTTCTGCTCAAAATCAAAGAAGGCAATGTAGGCATCGCGCCTAAAGCAATGCTGCATACGGCTATTCTTGGCCTTGTCGGCGTTACGGGTCTGGAAATTATCGTCGTTTATTCTATTAAATATACGACGCTGGCGAACGCATCACTGCTGAATGTGGCGCCTTGGCCCATTTTCGCGGCGCTGTTCGGACCTTTGTTCATGCGAGAGCGCATCTCCCGGCGGCTGGTAGCTGGAGGCGCTGCAGCGATGGTCGGCGTATGCTTCGTCATTCTTGGCGGCGGCGAAGGGCTCAATATGTCATCGGATCATATGATCGGCAATTTGCTTGCGCTTAGCGTGAGTATCATTGGGGCGTTATATAATGTGGCCAGCATGCCGCTTATGAAGCAGTACTCGGCACTGCGGGTTAGCACTTGGATTATCGTCTTCGGCACACTGTTCATGCTCCCGCTTACGTTTAACTCTTGGGGTAAAGTGGACTGGAGTGGACTGACTGCCGGTGACTACGGGGCAGTTCTCTATAATGTGGTGCTCTGTACGGTTATTGGATTCATTATCTGGAATAATAGCATGTTCCGTATCGGCGCGGCGCGTGCGAACTTCTTCCGTTATGTCGTTCCGTCGGCAGCGGTGGCGGTTGGCTATATATTCTTCAATGAGAGCATCAGCTTCTGGCAGCTGGTTGGAACGCTGTTCATGGCGGCAGGTCTTGTATGGATCAGCTTGGAGAAGAAAGATCCCGAAGCAGCCCCGTTAATCAATAAAGCCGTATAAATTGGACGACCCTCGCTTCATATCGAAGCGAGGGTCTTTTTTGTTGTAAAACTATCAGGCGACTTATCATGCGCCTCATATATAGTAAGCGTAACCGCTAATGTCTTCCTACTTTCATAAAATTACTTATGCACGAAAGCAACGAAAGCCCTAACCTCTCTAACGTCCTTGCGGCTCCTCGGGCCGCGCCAGTGTGAATCCGTGTTTCCTTTAAAGCAGCCGTTGGTAATTGAAAAGGAAAAACTTGTGTGGTGATCTGGAGGGTGAAACAACACATCTATGAGGAAAAAACCAGAGGTTACACTTGATACAAAGCAGAATTATACGCGCTTGTCACACAATTGTCAACGTTTGTTTCACATGACATTTGTCATATGAATTGCATTACATTCATGAATTCCTTCTTGAAGCACCGGAAGGTATGCTAGATACAGATCAAATGAGCGAGTAGAGAAGGAGCGAGGACGAATCCATGAAACCAGCGATACAGTTAACCGGCGTTAGCAAAGTGTACAAGGACAAGAAGGCTGTTGACGATTTGACGCTGACAATCGCAGAGGGTACCGTTGTAGCGCTGCTCGGGCCTAACGGCGCGGGCAAAACAACGACGGTGTCGATGATTCTCGGCATGCACCAACCGACGAAAGGAACCGTGAAGCTGCTCGGCGCGGATCCGCGAAAGCAGCAGGTTAGGGATCGGATCGGCGCGATGCTGCAGGATGTCAGCGTCATTGACGGGCTTAAGGTTGGTGAGACGATCCAGTTGTTCCGCAGCTACTATGAGAAGCCGCTGGCGCTCGACTACTTGCTGAAAGTGTCGAACCTCGAAGCGGAGCGAGATAAGTTCGCAACCGCCTTGTCAGGCGGACAGCAGCGTCGCCTTGGATTCGCTCTCGCGCTGGCAGGCGACCCGGAAGTGATCTTCCTGGATGAGCCGACGGTTGGGATGGACGTTACTTCCCGGCAGCTCTTCTGGGATACGGTGCGCGCGATGGCGGGCCGCGGCCGGACGATTGTACTAACGACGCACTACTTGGACGAAGCGGATAGCGTAGCGGACCGAATCGTCGTTATTAATAATGGCCGGGTCATCGCAGACGGTACGCCGAGCGAAATCAAAGCAGAGACGACCGGTCGCGTTATCTCGTTCATCGCGGGACCATCCGTGACGACAGAAGCGCTGCAGCAATTGCCAGGCATCACGAACATCGAATGGAGCGGTCGCCGAGTGAAGCTCTCGAGCGGGAATACGGATAAGCTCATTACACTGCTTGTGGAGAAACAATTCGAGATGCGCGATATCGAGATTCAAAGCGGCGGCCTTGAGGATGCGTTCCAAGCGCTTGTACAGCAAGCTAATCAATAATTGGCGATTCGTACGGATAAAATAGATTAAGGAGTTGAGCAATCGGTGAATTCATTGATGCTTCGGGCGACGATAGCCCAGTGTAAAGCGGAGCTGCTGCGGACAGTCCGGAATAAACGGTTTGTTATTTTCTCTGTGGTCATGCCTGTCATCTTCTTCTTCCTGTTCTCCAATGTCGTTGGCAATCAGAAAGTCGGCGGCGTTGACTGGTCGGCGTACTACTTAATGTCGATGACCTGCTACGGCATTATCGGCGCGAGCTTCTCTACGTTCAGTATTCGAATTGCGCGCGAACGTTCAATGGGCTGGATTCGGCTGCTTAAGATTACGCCGCTGCCTTCTTCGGCGTATATCGTCTCCAAAATCGCCTCACAAGCGATTATCAACCTGATTATTATCATCATGATGTTCGTCATCGGCGGCGTGGGCAAGCATGTTGATTTGTCGGCTGCCCATTGGATCGAGAGCGGGCTGTGGATCTGGATCGGCGGTTTGTCGTTCATGTCGCTTGGCACGCTGTTCGGCTCTATGCGCAATCCGGATGCGGTTCAGGTGCTGAGCATGATTACTTATATGGGCTTATCGGTTATCGGCGGACTGTGGATGCCGACGGAGACGATGTCGGAAACGATGCAGAACATAGCGAAGCTGACGCCAACTTACCGGTTAGGTCAAGGCGCATGGAACATTATCGCCGGCGGTTCGGTCGATTGGATGGGCATTCTCATTCTAGCGATCTATGTTGTCGTGTTCATGCGGATATCCGCTTATATTATGAAGAAGCAGGAAGCGGTGTAGCAATATGTCGGAATCATTAAGGCGTCCTCAGCAGACTGAGCAGGCCCAGTCGGGTCCGCCTATGATTTTCTCCATGGTATGGCTCGTTTATCTTGTGTTTCCGCTCTATTATTTATTCCAACAGCCGCCTCTCGAGGTGGTTGTTGGCGTTACAGCCGTTGTGCTGTTTATGATCATTTATGTATGCAGCTTCCGCTTCGAACGGATGCGATTCTATGGCATTCTCGTGCTTATCGTAATCGTTGCCTTGTTCTGCTATTCGGATGAGGGTGCTATCTATATGGCATTCTATCCGGCCCCTCTCATTGGCATGTTAATGAGCCGCAAGCAGATGTACGTGGCGCTTGCCGCGCTGCTAGCTTTGTTCGGTGCGGTGAGCTGGTATTGGGACCTGTACCGGGACACGAATGCCATGCTGCAGTATTTGCCTGCGATGATCATCATGCTGTTCATGCCGGTCGCGTTCACTATCGGACGCAGATCGAAGGAACTGAAGAAGCGGCTTAATCTGGCGAATGAAGAGATTGCAAGGCTGTCCAAGAATGAGGAGCGTCAGCGAATATCGCGCGACTTGCATGATACGCTCGGCCACACGCTCTCGCTCATTACACTGAAGAGCGAGCTGGCAGAGAAGCTTATCCTGAAGCATCCGGAGCGGGCGGTGCAGGAAGTGAAGGACATTCAAGCGACTTCGCGTGCGGCGCTGCGGCAAGTGCGGGAGCTCGTCTCTGGCATGAGCATGCTCACCGTTCGCGATGAGCTTGACCATGCGAAGCAGATTTTGTCCACCGCAGGGATTGTGCTGGAGGCGGAAGGGGATTTCGAGATGGAGGTTCCTTCGGCAACCATCAACAATATACTCGGCATGTGCCTGCGTGAAGCGGTCACGAATGTCGTCAAGCATAGCAAGGCGAAGGTTTGTACGGTCCGTCTGGCTGCAGAAGGCAGCCGGCTAACGCTCTCCGTTACGGACAACGGCGCGGGATTAAGCAAGACTGGCGAGAATGGGGCTTGGCTGGAATCCCGCGGCGGGAACGGTATTAAGGGAATGAGAGAACGGCTGAAGTTAATTGAGGGCAGCTTGGCGGTCGAATCGGTTGGACGCGGAACACGGCTGATGATGACCGTGCCGCTCGTAGAGAAAAAAGACGGGGAAAGGGGGATAAGCGGATGAAGGTCATTGTAGCGGAAGATCAAGGAATGCTGCGCGGCGCGCTAAGCGCGCTGCTGGATTTGGAAGACGACATTGAAGTGATCGGGCAAGCGGAGAATGGGAAGCAGGCGCTTGATCTTATTCAGGAGCTGGTGCCCGACATCTGCGTCATGGACATTGAGATGCCGGAGATGAGCGGACTGGATGTCGCGGAGAAGCTGAAGGAGAACGGCCACTCCTGCCGAGTCGTCATCTTGACGACGTTCTCGCGTTCTGGCTACTTTCAGCGGGCGATGAAAGCAGGCGCACGCGGTTTTCTGCTCAAGGACTCGCCGATTGATGAGCTTGGAGCGGCGCTTCGAACGGTTCATGCCGGCGGCCGCGCGGTAAGTCCGGAGCTGGCCATGACGTTCTGGGACACGGAGAATCCGCTCACGGAGCGGGAACAAGAGGTGCTGAAGCTGGCAGCTGCCGGACTTACGGCCGGCGATATCGCCAAGCAGCTGTTTCTGTCGGCGGGCACGGTGCGTAATTATCTATCCGAAGCGATTCAGAAGTTGGAAGCGAAGAACCGGATCGACGCTATCGGCATCGCGGAGAAGAACGGCTGGCTGAGCTAGCTTAGTAAATCGGCATCATGACGGAGCTCATTCCGACACGAAATAAACCTCAAGCCCACGAATCAATTAGGGGCTTGAGGTTTATTTTATGTGGACTCCTATTCGAAAAAATGTAAGTCATGCCCAGTTCTGTGCTAAACTAGACTAATAGTTTCATAGCTTCTACTTCTTCGATGGAACGCTTTAGGAGGATTATTCGATCATGAATTACACTAGGCGCATGAAAAAATATGGCATTACCGCACTCGCGTTCGTAACCTTAAGCGTAGGTTGTCAGCTCGGTTTCAGCCAGAACGAGGCTCAAGCTGCTGCTGCGGGCGCCCCGAGCGAGTGGGCGAAGCAAGAAATTCAAGATGCCCTGACAAGCGGGCTCATTCCATACGGATTAACGAATAGCTATCAGAAACCTCTGACTCGTCAGGAATTTAGCGAGATGGCGGTGCAGCTCTACGAGGTGCTGACTGGCGAGAAGCCGCCTGCGCCGAAGTCGGATCCGTTCAAGGACACGAACAGCACCCCTGTGCTGCAAGCTTACAGCCTCGGTATTGTGAAAGGCACGAGCGCGAATACCTTCACGCCATCCGCAAGCATCACGCGGGAGCAGCTCTCGCTCATGCTGTACAACACGCTCGCCATAGCAGGCATGCAAGGTAGGCTGACGAGCGAACAAGGCACCGCGCCGGTATTCGCCGATGCCAAGCAGGTTGCGGCATGGTCGAAGGATGCCGTGACGATACTCGCAGCTAACAGCATTATGAAGGGCAATACCTACGGCAGCCTGTTGAAATTCATGCCGCGCTCGACCACGACGCGGGAGCAGTCGATTGTGCTGGTTTATCGGATTTACACGCGGTTCGGGTCCTATTTTGTGAAGGATGAGCTCGATCTGTTGAAGGCCTCGAACCAGACACTGCCGGTCGTCATTAAGGACGAGCGGGCCAGGACGGTTGAAGCCAAAGCGAAGCAAATTCTCGCAGATATCATCGAGCCGGGTATGACCGAATACGAGCAGGAGCTTGCTATCCATAACTATTTGCTGCAGCATATCGCATACGATTACGTGAATTACGAGAATAACTCCGTTCCGGCGGATTCCTATACCATCTATGGCTCGCTCTTGAAAGGCATTGCAGTGTGCCAAGGCTATGCTTACTCGGCGCAGCTGCTCCTTACGATGGCGGGTATTGAGTCTTATCTAGTGACGGGTACGGTCGATGGCGCCCTGCATGCCTGGAACAAAGTGAAGATCGACGGATCCTACTACAATCTCGACGTTACTTGGGATGATCCCGTACCGGACGTTGAAGGGCGCTTGACATTCGGATACTACAATGTGACCGATGAGGAGCTTCGCCGCGATCATGTCTGGTCTGATCAGCTGCCCGCAGCAACGGCTATTATTTATAACTATTACACCTACAACGGACTCACGGTAGATACGCCACAGCAATTCGAAGAGCGGATTGAAGCGGCAATCAGGGAGAAGGCAGATTCGATTACGGTGAAGCGGCAGTACGCCGACAGCCAGGGTGCGAATGCTTGGATTCCGATTATGCAGCAGCATGCTTCGGAAATTAGCGGCTATTCGTACACGATGGATAAGAGCGGCGTGGTCAGCTTTAAGTTTCGTTACCGCTAATGCTACAATGGATGCAAAAAGATACGGAGCACTTCTATCATGATGCGAATAATGCTGATTACGAAGGACCATCGCGTGATGCAGCTGTCCAGCCTCTCGGAGCTAGACGGAAAGCACATCGGGTGGTTCTGGGTTGATTTCTGCGAACCGACTGCAGAGGAATCGAAGCTGCTGGATGACTATTTTCATTTTCACCCGCTTGCAATCGAAGATTGCATGCTTTATCTGCAAAGGCCGAAGATGGATCATTACGAGGATGTCCACTTCCTTGTCCTTCATGCGATTAATGAGCGTACGCTCGATGCGACGGAGGTAGATCTGTTCATCGGCAAAAACTTTCTCGTCAGCTACCATCACCAGTCGCTTCAAGAGATCGACCATGCTTGGGAGAAGGTTCGCCATAAGCCGCATACCGAAGCTCATGGTAATTTGCATGCAGCGTACGTGGTGATTGACGAGCTGGTGGATCAGTATTTTCCGGCTTTGCAGGCGATAGAGGATCAGTTGCTGGAGTTTGAGACGGCGGGGACGAATGCGGGGAACTTCAGAGCGAATTTGAACCGTGTGTTCGATATTCGTAACAAACTGTTGAAGCTTCGCAAAACCTTAGTGCCGATGAGAGACCTGCTCTACCGGCTGCTGAATACACAGCGAATCGAAGCTTTGCCGCATTATCAACTGTTCTTCACAGATATATATGATCATCTGCTGAAGCTCGCGGAGATGGTTGATTCCAACCGCGAGATGACATCCGATCTGCGCGATCATTACATGTCGATTAACTCCAACCGGATGAATGAGATTATGAAGACGCTGACGGTTATCACGGTAATCTTCATGCCGCTCACGTTCATTGCCGGGATTTACGGGATGAATTTCTCGAATATGCCAGAGCTGCAGTGGCATGCCGGATATTTTCTCGTTCTCCTTGTGATGGCTGTCTTGTCGGTGGGGATGTATGCTTGGTTTAAGGTAAAAGGCTGGTTCGATTGAGTGCTTGAATAGAACATTCCGCCATGGGGTACGGTAATCGGTAGATACTCCAGAAGGAGGCGGATAGGTCAAAATGGCACGAAGAAGTCGAAGAAAGCTTGTTGTCCCAGCAGCGGATGCGCAGATGAGCGCGTTCAAAGCCGAGGTGATGCGAAAGCAAGGCTACGTCGTTAATCCGAGCCGTCCTGATGATGTGAAGTACGAGGTCGCGAAGTCGCTCGGCATTCCGCTTGAGCATGGCTATAACGGCCAGTTGTCAACGGAATCAGCCGGCCAGATCGGCGGTCAGATCGGCGGCTCTATGGTGAAGGAGCTCATCCGCATGGCGCAGGAGAAGCTGGCGAATGAGGGCAAGGTTTAAGTAGATTGAATGCGGTTATGTGGAACTGACACCGAAGCGGTGTCGGTTCTTTTTCGTTTACCCCTTTTTCAGTCCATATTCATATTCCTTTCATATTTATCAGGTATGCTTGGAGTAACTTATTAGGATGGGGGATTGCTGCTATGCCAGCCGCTATTCTCGTTGTCGAGGACGATTACTATATTCAAGAGCTTATTGCCGAGTTTCTGCGCGCGCAGAGCTATGAAGTAGATGTAGCAAGCGATGGTTTGGAAGGCTGGAAGAAGTTTCAGCAGGCCAATTATGATCTGGTTATACTCGATTTGATGCTGCCGTCGATGAACGGCTATGAAGTGTGCCGCTTAATCCGCGAGCGTTCTGATACGCCGGTAATCGTGCTTACGGCGCTCAGCGAAGAGAAGGATCAGCTGAAAGCGTTCGAGGAAGAAGCGGACGATTACGTGACGAAGCCATTCTCGTTCCATGTGCTCATGAAGCGGGTCGAGGCGGTGCTTCGGCGCACGCGAGTCGGACAGTCCGGTGAGCTGTTGTTCGACGGCAGACTGCGGCTGGATGCCGATGCGTACAAGGTGTATGTCGATGGGAAGCTAATTGATACGACAACGAAGGAATTTGATATCTTGAACACGCTCATTCTGAATGCTGGTCGCATTCTGACGAGGGATATGCTGCTCGACAAGGTGTGGGGTTACGACTATTACGGCGATTCTCGCATCGTCGACGCGCATATTAAGAACATTCGGAAGAAGCTCGGCATCTCCGTTATTCGGACGGTCAAAGGAGTCGGGTACTCGCTGGAAACGGAACTTGCGGCGGTGGAAGGATGACAAGGCGCAAAGGCATTCGGTTCAAAATCTTCCTCGTCACGACAGCGCTTCTCGTCATGTTCGCGCTGGTCATTTACTTGACGCTTTACTTCATGCTGCCGGGTTACTATAAGTCGATTAAGCAGGATCGGCTCGAGAGCGGCGTCAGCGAACTCGTGAAGGGCATCAATGGCAAAAGTACCGAAGATGCCATCCCGCTCATGGCCCAGTTCGGTCAGGAGCATAACGCCATGATGATGCTGCGCGACAGCGCCGGGAACGGGTATTACATTCCGCCGAATTTCCGAACGATGAAAAACTGGATAGGGACTGGCGACAGTTACCTCGGTCTCCGCAAGCAAATGCAGGCGGGACGGTTTGAAGCCGGCAGCAGAGACCCCGGCGATCGAGGCATGCATCTGCTTAGCGTAGAGCGCAAAATCAAATTCGCCGAAAGCGACGAAGTGTTTACGCTGTATGTCGATGCTCCGCTGCAGCCGGTAGGGGAAGCAGCAGGCGTCATTCTGCTATTCCTGCCTTATATGCTCATTCCGATTCTGCTCATCGCGATCGGAGGAGCGCTTATCTATTCGAGACTTATCGCAAGGCCGCTGCTATCGCTGAACAAGGTTGCAAGGCGTCTTGCGAAGCTGGATTTCTCTGCAACGGAGCCTGCGCTGAAGACGCGAGATGAGCTTGGCGAGCTGTCGCTCAGCCTCAGCAGGCTGGCGGTTAATCTGCAATCGACGATGGGCGAGCTGCAAGAAGCGAATGCTCAGCTGAAGAGCGACATCGAACGGGAGCGCGAGCAAGAGTCGAAGCGGCGGGAGTTCGTAGCGACGATATCGCATGAGCTGAAGACGCCGATCACCGCAGTAAGCGGACAGCTTGAGGCGATGATCGCGAACGTTGGACCGTTCCGAGATCGGGACACGTACCTTCGCAAGAGCTATACGATTATGCAGGATATGGACAAGCTCGTTCATGAGATATTAGAGCTGTCCAGGCTGGAGAGCCGCGACTTCCTGCCGCTCATGCGGGAGGTAGATCTCGCGGAGCTTATCCGCGAATCGGTTGAACATGTGAGCTACTTGGCCAATGTGAAGAACATGATTCTGGATTGCGAGCTGCCGGAAGAAGCGGTGATAACGGCAGATGAGCGGCTCATGTCGAAAGCGATCTCGAATATCATTACGAATGCGGTTCAATATTCAAATGATGAAGAACGGGTCATCGTGCGGCTATGGGTGGAATCTGAGAGTGTGAATACGGATGCAGATGCAGATGCGGAATCGGCTGGTGAGCCGCAAACGAGGTATCGGTTCGAGGTGCTTAACACCGGAGCGGCTGTTGACGAATCGAAGCTGCCGCGGCTGTTCGAGCCATTCTATCGCGCCGAGCAATCGCGAAGCCGCTCAACCGGAGGAAGCGGGCTAGGGTTGTATATTGTAAGCAAGGTGCTGGATGCCCACGGGGCGCAGTACAGCATTGTAAATACGCCGGAAGGCGTCAGGTTCAGCGTGCTGCTGCAAGGGGCGGCTTAGCTGGCAAAGCGTTATTTTGCATGGGATATTGGAAGGAAAAGGAATGCTGGCACCGAACTCTTACTAAAAGGAATTTGTATCCAAATTAGGGGGTTGGCGTCATGTCGGTATCCATTGATAGGGCAAGGCAATTTGTATATGCAAACGGGCTGTTGTGGGAGCAAGCATTGTTCAGCTATTTATTTGACGGCGGCTCCGCCCAGCGATTGCACAGCTGTCTGTTGAACTATAAGAATGCGGACGGAGGCTGGGGGCACGGCCTTGAGCATGATATCAAATGCCCGGACTCGCATCCACTCGCGCTAGAGTTCCTGCTGAATATTAACCGAGATACCGGAGCACCTCTTACTCCGCTGCTTGAGGGTACAGCGGAATGGGTAGAGCGGAATCGCGAAGAGGACGGCTCCTTGCGCAATCCAGATTCGTTGATGAAGTACCCACTCGCGCCTTGGTGGAGCGGCGGCGGACAGACGAAGCCAGATTCCATAACAGGAAATTTGATACGGCTGGGGTTGTGTACGCCTGATCTGCAAGCGTCGACTGCTAAGTGGGCGCAAGAGAATTTGAGTCTTGAGGAAATCGAAGCGAACGAGTGGCTGTTCATGGCTTATCATGCTTTCGATTATTACGTGAACACGCCAGCAGCACCAGAGTTTGCGGCGCACAGGGAAGCAGCGATTGCGAACATTATCGCCTGCGCCTCGAAGGCGGAGCCGAAGCAGTACTTCTCGTATTTCTCCTTCGCCGCTACACCTGACTCGCCGGTTGGGCAAGCGACGCCGCCAGAGCTTCTAAGCAAGTTCTTCGATCACCTCGCATCCTCGCAGCGCGAGGATGGAGGCTGGGATGATGAGCATGGATTAAAGCATTGGCAAGCCTATACGACTATTGTCGTGCTGAATGTGCTGCGTAATTACGGTAGGCTGTAGCTTGAAATAAGATTCTAAGAGAGCCGGACATTAGATTCTGTCGCGAACGACAGCTAATGTCCGGCTTTTTAATTGCTCGATCTCGGCGATTAGCGTGTTTGCAGTTATTTCGAGTTCATCGCGGAGCGGGGCATCCTTGAGTGCAGCCAAGTTGATCTGCACCGTGAGCAGCGCCGACTGAGCCGCTGCTTCAAGCAAGATCGCGCCAATGCCGAGATCCGAGATGACATGCGGATTCGTGCAGGCGGCAATGCTCTCGGTCGCTTGCAGGGCAGAGCGGCAGACGCGCATCAAGCGGAGCGGCACCTCGATGGCGTTGATCGTCGCGTCATGAAGCACCGACTTGCGGTGGAGCTTCTCTTCCTCGGTGGCTCGCGGCAGCTTGAGCGCCTCCATGTAGTGATCGAAGGCGCGGATATCTGCCGTAAGCAGCGCTTCGCAGTCGACAGACAGCCGCGTCAGCTGATCGAGCGCCGGCGCGATGAGGTGCTGCGCCTCGGCGAATTTGTCGCCCTGCGTCAGATGGCCTGCCATCGCTGACATGGCTGCGCCGAGCGCGGCGGCAACCGCCGCTGCACTTCCGCCGCCAGGCGTTGGATCGGCGCTTGCCGCTCTCTCCAGAAAGCGGCGCAAAGAATCGTCCCAGGATACCGAAGTCATCGGGTTACTCTCCTTTCGCGTTCAACTGCTGAAGCTGAATCGCATCAATCAGATTGCGGAAGAGCACGGCGGTCGTGAGCGTGCCGACGCCGCCTGGAACCGGCGATACAGCCGCAGCCGCTTCGCTCACATCTGCAGCTGCATCGCCAATGATGGAGCCATCAGCCGTTTCATTGATTCCGGCATCAATGACGACGAGATTCGGATTCGGCTGCACCATCTCGCGAGTGAGGATGCCCGGCTTGCCGGCGGCGACAATGGCAATATCCGCGTGCCGCAGATGCGCAGCGATATCCGGCGTGCGCGAATGGCAGACGGTGACCGTCGCCTGCTCGCGCTGCAGCAGGTGAAAGAGCGGCAGTCCGACCGTCTGCCCTCTGCCGATCAAGGTGACGTTGCGGCCCTCAAGCGGATAGCCGTAGTGCCGCAGCAGTTCGATGCAGGCTTGAGGCGTTGCCGGGTAGAGGCCCGCTTCGCCCGTTAGCGTCGCCAGCTTATTGGCAGGCGTGACGCCGTCGATATCTTTGAGCGGCGAAATATGGGCTGTGATGTCCGTCGCTGACAGATGCTTCGGCAGAGGAAGCTCCAGCATAATGCCGTGAATATGCTCGTCCGTGTTCAGCGAGAGGATCAATTTAGTCAGCTGCGTCGCCGTAATGTCAGCCGGGAGGCTGTGCAGATCGAAGGCGATGCTGAGCTTCTCAGCCATGCGCTGCTTGGACTTGGCGTAATAAGCCGATGCCGGGTCGCCTTCAATGAGCAGTGTTGCCAAACGCGGTTGAACTCCATCCCTCTGATGTGCGGAGATGCGCTCCCGGATGCCGGCGTAGATGAGGTCCGCCGCTTCTTTTGCCTTCAACAGTCGTGCCATTGTCATGTGAATCAGTCCCCTTATCCATGGAATAAAAAAAGTATTCGCGCTAGGATGCCCATGTCTTGGAAGACAAAGGCGCCGCTTGACGCAAATACTTTACCCAGGCGAACGGTAGATGTGCCGAATGTATGCTTCCCCGTGGTTCATTCCACGTTTTCTCGCCAGTCGCATACCGCATGATTTTGAAGCTAGTGTACCACAGAATCTATCCGCCACCAAGCCCGTAAGAGACAATTTCCCGGTGGCCATCCTCGTTAGACGTGACCTCGAAGTAGAGCTTGTTTCCGTCCTGCTCCTTGAACGTGATGCCGTCATAGAAAGGGGCTAGCTGCTTCGGATCGAGCCTCAGCAATTGATAGAGCGCAGATGTCTTGCCGGATTGGAGATCGGCGATGTACAGCAGCCCTTCGTTCGATCGGAAAAGCAGGAAGTCGCTATGTACCGCCTCTATATCGAATATCGCGTCCAGCCCTGAAAGCTTAGGGAGTGAGTAGGTTTGGACAATTTGAGCGTCGCTATTCACGAGCTGTACCGTGCGGCCATCCGTCATAACTGCCTGTGCGCCTGCCGTTGCTATATTCTGAGGCGAGAACTGCCAATAGTGGGCGTGCATTTGATGAATGATTGCGCCATTCTTCACGAACAAGGTATATTCCTCGTCGTTAATTAACGGCTCCCCGTGCACATGGCTGATCGTAATCAGCTCGCTGTCTTTGCTGATCGAGATAACGCTCATCGTCGCCATCGGAATGTAGCCGAGGCTCAGCTTCGCGAGGCTCTTGCCGACTAGCTTCTGCGGTTGGCCTTGGCTTTTATAGTAGAGCGCGCCTGTCGTGCCATCGAGTCGATACTCTCCGCCTTTGCCAGACGCTGTTACATATTGAGCGCCGAAGATGGATGCAACGCGGTATTTGGCATCCCATACGATCGTTCCGCCGATTGCGGCGACTACGAAGCGGGCAGGGACATAGATCCGCTTGTTCAGGAGAATGGCTTTGCCGGCAAAAGTCATGCTGCTACCGTCCACCGTCCCTGACTGTTCACCCAGACGAAGGCTGCCCTTATGTGAGTCATATGCGGCATGGATCGTTTGGCTGGCGGTGTCATAGGAGAAAGAAGCGCCGGGAATACCGCCAAGCAGATTGAGCGGGAGCAACAGATTGCCGTCTTTAATAATCGCGGATGTATCGGGTGTAGTCAGCTGAGTGCTGTTGAAGTAGACGAAGATCGGCTTGCTGGCTTGCTGCTGGGCAGCGGCTGAGGCTCTATTCAGTGCGTTCGGCGGTGCGGCGGCAAAGGCGGTCAAGGTGGATGCAGCGATGATAGCTGCGGCGACTGTCCGTTTCGTTAGGATATTCAGCTTCATTGTTCAGGACATCTCCTAATCATTGGAATGAGTTCGTATGATCGGATAGACGCTCCTGGACGGGAAAAGGTTACACCGTGCTATATTCCATAAATTCCAACCGATTGCCCCAAGGGTCATTAAGGTAGAAACGATAAATGGACTCTGCACTGCGTGCGTCGTCGTTGATTACGGAGACACCAGCTGCAGCAATATGATTGCGGAGCGCATCGAGCCCGCGAACGAGAAAGGCGGAATGTGCCTTCAGCGCCGGAACAAAATCCTGCTGCACGCCAATATGCACCTGATGCGCGCCGCATTGAAACCATACGCCGCCGCGCTTCTGCAGCTCGGAAGGCTTGGGAAGCTCACTCCAGCCCAAGATACCAGCGTAAAAATCCCTTGCTGCTTCCTCGCATCCTGGCGGTGCAGCCAGCTGAATGTGGTCGATTCCATCGAAAGAGAATGCTTTTGCCGTGGTCATAGTAGAAGTGCCTCCTTAAGTCGGTTGTTTTATTGTGTGAAACTATGTTTCATAAATTAATAATATCATATATGCAAGCAACTGGTATGAAATTCCTCTGCGGATTATACTGTAGTAAGAATGATTCCGTAGGTTATATCAGCGTGTAATGAAGCATATCTCGTGGAGTTTCAGCTCATAAGGAGGGCTTGCAGGCGATGAACGAAGCTTTCTCGGCATCGGCGCGGACGACGTATTTGGAACGAATGGCATCAGAACTATTGGATGTGCTCATCATTGGCGGGGGCATTACAGGTGCGGGCATCGCATGGGACGCTTCGCGGCGGGGCTTGCGGTCAGGTCTCGTTGAAATGGGCGACTACGCGCAAGGTACGAGCAGTCGTTCGACGAAGCTTGTGCATGGCGGGCTGCGTTATCTAAAGCAGGGTGAAGTGAGGCTGGTCGCGGAAGTCGGCCGAGAGCGGGCGCTGCTTCATCGTCATGCGCCGCATGTTGTTATCCCAGCGCCAATGCTGATGCCGGTGTACAAGGGCGGCACCTTCGGCTATTTTGCATCCTCGATTGGTTTATATATCTATGATCGTCTGGCAAGAGTGAAGCGTGCGGAGCGACGGCGTATGTATCGGCGCGAGGAGACGGAGGCGCTGGAGCCGCTCTTGAAACGCGAAGGTCTTCGGGGAAGCGGTCACTATTATGAGTATCGGACAGATGATGCACGGCTGACGCTGGAAGTGATGAAGACGGCGCACCGCCATGGCGCTTCCATTGTGAACTACGCCAAGGCAGAGGAGATGCTTTATCGGGACGGTGTTATCTGCGGCGCTAGGGTGAAGGACGTTCGAAGCGGGAAGAGCTACGATATTTACGCGCGCAAAATCGTCAATGCAGCAGGGCCGTGGGTTGATCATGTCCGCAGTATGGATGGCAAGGTTGAAGGGAAGCGGCTCATGCTGACCAAGGGCGTCCATCTTGTAGTGGACTATGCCAAGCTGCCTGTGAAGCAGGCGATTTATATAGATGTGCCTGATGGAAGAATGATCTTCATTATCCCGCGTGATGGGAAGACGTATTTCGGAACGACGGATACGTTTTATAGCGATGATCCGGGCGATGTTGTTGCGACCCGTGCTGACCGGGATTATTTATTGACGGCGGTGAACGCGGCTTTTCCAACAGCTGGTCTGACTAGCGAAGATATTGAGTCGAGCTGGGCAGGAGTTCGGCCGCTCATTCACGAAGACGGGAAGAGCCCCTCGGAGATTTCGCGCAAGGACGAGATCTTCATATCGGACAAAGGGCTCGTTACGATTGCAGGCGGGAAGCTGACCGGATTTCGCAAAATGGCGGAGAAGGTCGTGGATCTCGTCGCAGCAGAGATTAAAGAGGGAACCGGACGAAAGTTCGACCGCTGCACGACGCATAAGGAAGTGCTCTCCGGCGGTGATTACAGCGGCTATCCGAATTTCGAGGCCATGTGCGATGCAATGCTTCTGGAAGGTGAGCGTCAAGGCGTGCCTAAGGAAGCGCTTAGCGGCTGGGTTGCGCGCTACGGCAGCAATGCACCGAAGCTGATGGCGCGATACGCTGCATATGAGCGTGCAGAGGCAAATGAGCAGAGGGCTGCGGCTTCTGCCGGAGCTGGCTTGCCAGTGGCGGCTGCGCGTGAGGATGCTGGGGCTGAAGTGGTTGGTGGAGCGGGGAGTGCTGGTAGTGCCGGTGGCGTAGGTGGATTGGGTAGTGCTGGAAGTACCTCAAGTGCGGGCAGCGCGGCTGCGGGGCACCGGATTACCATCGCGGTTGGTCGTGCGGAGGCTTTGCAGAATGCGCGGCTGGAGTGGGCGCTGCGTGCGGAGCTGGATTTTGCCGTGGAAGAGGAGATGACGTGCAGCGCGGTGGACTTCTTGCTGCGGCGTACGGGGATGATCTTGTTCGACCGGAGGCGTGCGGAGAAGTTGATGGGGACGGTCGTACGGCTGCTTGGGCAGCGATTCGGCTGGAATGAAGAGAAGCGGAGATCGGAGCTGGCGCGTGTGCAGGCAGAGCTGCATGCGGCGGCGGCTTTTCCAGATAGGACATGAGCAGGCTTAAGGGGGAGCATGAATGGGCGAGTATATTTTGGCGCTAGATGAGGGGACGACGTCCTGCAGAGCGATATTATTCGATCGGCAGGGGCGAGCAGCAGCCTCCGCGCAGCAGGAATTTGCTTCGGTGTTTCCGCAGGCCGGCTGGGTGGAACAGGATGCGGGTGAAATATGGCGTTCGCAGCTTGCGGTAATGCGCGAGGCAGCCAGTGGCGTGTCCCCGGAGCAAATTAGTGCGATTGGCATTACGAATCAGCGTGAAACGCTGGTCGTTTGGGATGCGGAGACGGGAGAGCCGCTGCATCCGGCGATTGTATGGCAATGCCGCCGGACGAGCGCGTTGTGCGATTCGTTGAAGGCGGAAGGCTGGGAAGCCGAAGTCCGGGCGCGGACGGGGCTTGTCCTTGACCCATATTTCACGGGGACGAAGCTGAAGTGGATGCTCGATGAGGTGCCAGGGCTTCGCGAGAAGGCGGAAGCTGGGGGCGTGCTTGCCGGTACGATCGATAGCTGGCTGATCTGGAAGCTGACAGAAGGCGCGGTTCATGCAACGGATGTTTCGAATGCTTCGCGGACAATGCTGTTCAATATTCACTCACTGGCTTGGGATGAGGCAATTCTGGCGAAGCTCGGCATACCGGCTGCAATGCTGCCGGAGGTGAGGCCATCGAGTGGGATTTTTGGTTATACGCATTTGCTCGATGGTGACTCTAACAACGTTACACGCGGTATTCCGATTGCCGGAGTTGCTGGCGACCAGCAGGCGGCATTATTCGGCCAAGGCTGCTTCGAATCGGGCATGGCGAAGAATACATATGGAACAGGATGCTTCTTGTTGACGAACACGGGCGAGGCACCGGTTACGTCGGAGAAGGGGCTGCTCACGACGATCGCATGGCAGCTGGACGGCAGGACAACCTATGCGCTGGAGGGCAGCGTCTTTACGGCAGGCTCCGTCATTCAATGGCTGCGCGACGGTCTTGGCTTGATTGCTCATGCATCCGAGTGCGAGCCGCTAGCTGCTTCGGTTGCGGACACGCTTGGCGTGTATGTTGTCCCGGCTTTCACGGGACTTGGCACACCTTATTGGAATGCCGAGGCGCGCGGCATGATAACGGGCTTGACGCGCGGCGTCACTTCCGCGCATCTGGTGCGCGCGGCGCTCGAGTCCATCGCGTATCAAACCGCGGATGTGCTCGGCACGATGGCCGCAGAGTCCGGCCTGCGGCTGAAGGAGCTGCGGGTCGACGGCGGCGCAGTCGCGAATAGCCTGCTCATGCAGTTCCAGGCGGATCTGCTCGGCGTCTCGGTCATCCGCCCGGTCATGCTGGAGACGACAGCACTCGGCGCGGCGTTCCTCGCCGGTCTAGGCGTAGGCTTCTGGAGCGGCACGGATGAGCTCCGCGCACTGTGGGAGCTGGACCGAACCTTCGTCCCGGAGCGGGACGATACCTGGCGCGCCGGCGTATATGGCGGCTGGCAGAAGGCAGTTGGGTATCAGTTGTAGTTGGTGGGATGAGCGGAGCAGGAGGGGAATCCTGCTCCGTTTTTTTGTGTGACGGTGAGAGAGGGAAAAGCCTCTCTCAGACGTGAAAAAGAGGCATTTGCCCGCCGAAAGCGGTTTTTGCCTCTCTCATTGTCCGAAACTGGCGCAATTTGCTCGAAATGGTCTCCGAGAGCGGGAATATCCTCTCTCAGCTTGAATCTTGCGCCAATCTAACGGTGAGAGCGGGAAAAGTCTCTCTCAGCGTCGAAGTGGCACCAAGTAACTGGATATTTGCTGCTGAGAGCACGTATGTGTTCTCTCAGCATGCAAAAACGGCTAAAAATTCGCTGAGAGCACATATATGATCTCTCAGCGCCAGAATGGCAGCAATTAACTCGATATTTGCTGCTGAGAGCACGTATGTGTTCTCTCAGCATGCAAAAACGGCAAAAAGTCTGCTGAGAGCACATATATGATCTCTCAGCATCGGAGTGACACCAAGGGCGCAATTTGCTCGAAATTGTCTCCGAGAGCGGAAAAATCCTCTCTCAACGCCGGAGTGGCCACCGAGTAACTCGAGCATCGCTGATGTGAGTACGAATATGCGCTCTCTCTCAGCATTCTCTCCCCTCCCCCGAGAGTCAATAAACCCGCCTCTCCAGCCGCCGCAGGGCCAACAAAAACAAAACGAGAGCCGAAATATCCGGCTCTCGTCAATAATCCCTTTACCTACCAGCGGTGCTCCCTGCCGCTAACCTCGCAAAACTACCCCAGCTTCACGCGAATCACGTTCCACGACGCCTTGCCGAGCGAGGCGGCAATCCCGCCACCTTCGACCGTGGCGTTGCCGCGCGTGTGCGGAGCAACGCGGTTCGGGGCGGCCTTCGTGTTGGCCGCCTTCAAATCGTCCGACTCGAGCACGATATGCTCGATCAGACGGAAGCTGCCGAAGCTGCGCAGATCGACCGTCAGCGGCAGCGACTCGCTCAAGTGGCGGTTCACGGCGAACACCGTCACTTCGCCAGCCTCGGCATTGTGCACCGCGATCGCGTCTAGGTACGGGACGTCGGTGTAGTCTTTGGCATCATATTTCGGCGACTCCACCAGCGGGACGAGTACCGTGCCGCGGCCAAAAATACTCGCATGCATGTACGGGTAATAGATCGTCTGCTTCCACGCAGCTCCACCTGTCTCCGTCATTATCGGAGCGATGACGTTGACGAGCTGCGCCATGCACGCCATTTTGACCCGGTCCGCACGTTTCAGGATGCTAATGAGCATGCTGCCGACCAGCAGCGCGTCCTCGTGATTGTACACATCTTCAAGCTGCGGCGGCGCTACCGACCACGGCTCGATGCGGGAATCCGCCTCATTGGAATGGTACCAGACGTTCCACTCGTCGAAGGAGAGGTGAACCTTCTTCTTGCTGCGTTTCTTCGCTTGAATGTAGTCGCAAGTCGCGATGACGGAGCCGATAAAAGCATCCATCCCCATCGATTGCGCCAGGAAATTCGCCGTATCCTTGTCGCGGTTGCCATAATATTGATGCAGCGAAATATAATCCACTTCGTTATAGCTGAGGTCCAGCACCGTGCGCTCCCATTCCGGGAAAGTGGGCATGCCAAGTCCGGAGCTTCCGCAGGCGACCAGCTCGATGCTCGGATCGACCCATTTCATCACCTTCGCTGTTTCCGCGGCGATGCGTCCATATTCTTCTGCCGTCTTGGCACCGATCTGCCAGGGGCCGTCCATTTCATTGCCGAGGCACCACGTCTTAATTGCATGCGGAGCCTTATGCCCGTGCTGCACGCGAAGATCGCTCCAATATGTACCGGATGGATGATTCGCGTATTCAATTAACTGCCGCGCTTCCTCTGGTCCGCGCGTGCCGAGGTTGACCGCCATCATCGGCGCTGTGCCTGCTTTGCGGCACCAGTCCACGAACTCGCCAAGCCCGAACAGGTTCGGTTCCAACGTCCGCCATGCCAGCTCGAGGCGCTGCGGGCGCAGCTCCACCGGTCCGACCCCGTCCTCCCAATTGTAGCCGGACACGAAGTTGCCCCCGGGATAGCGCACGATCGGTACGTCAATGCCACGGATCAGCTCCATCACATCGCTGCGGAAGCCTTGCTCATCCGCGCTCGGATGCCCTGGTTCATAGATTCCGCCATAAACGGCGCGCCCCAAATGTTCGATAAAAGAGCCATAAATTCGCTTATCGACCTCACCAATCGTAAAATCTTTATCCACAATCAGCTTTGCTTGCATTGACATGAAGGCTCACCTCTTGATTTAATAAATATATTAATTAGTTAATAAAAAACAGCGTATAACCTAATTAAAACTCACCATGACGGTTTCGCGCAAGCATTTCTTTTGGCAGCAGAGTGATATCCGTTAAGTTGACCGCTGCCCAGTGGAACTATATACTGACATTCGCAGACAATCGGCTATAACTAGCCAAGATACGGAGTGACGACGATGATTCGCGCAAGCTTAGACCGAAAATGGCTCCCCCTCTACGAGGCGCTCGCCAGCGATGTGAGATTGCACATCCTGGAGCTGCTCGCGGTGCAGCCGATGAATATTAAAGATCTTGCGGCGGCGCTTGGCCTAAGCAGCGCTATCGTGACGATGCATGCGAAGAAGCTGGAGAAGGGCGGACTTATTGAGACGAAGCTCGTTCGTCGCGGCGGCGGGACGCATAAGATTTGCTCGATTGCCGAAGGTCACGTCGAGATTACCATTCCGCTAACGGTGGAGCAGAAGCGGGAGTGCCAAGAGGTTTCGGTACCGGTTGGCCATTACACGAGCTTCGATATTCATCCGACCTGCGGTCTTGCCACCAGCGAGCATATGATTGGACAGTTCGATGACCCGCGCTTTTTCCACGATCCGGAGCGGATGCATGCGCAAGTTCTCTGGTTCGGCAAAGGGTACGTGGAGTACCGGATACCGAATTACGTGCTGCTCGGGCAGACGTTGGAGGAGATTGAGATTTCACTGGAGATTGGCTCGGAAGCGCCAGGCGTTCGCGTAGATTGGCCCTCCGACATTCATTTCTACCTCAACAACACGCTGCTAGGAGCATGGACAAGTCCCGGCGACTCCGGCGAAGGGCGGGGCAAGCTGAATCCTGGGTGGTGGAGCGTTAAGCTCAATCAATATGGATGGCTCAAAATCATTCGTATTACAAAAGACGGCACGTACCTCGACGGCCAACGGCTGTCGGACGTGAAGCTAAGCGACATCGTCATGTCCCGCAACGACTGGCTGCTGCGCCTCGCCGTTCCCGAAGAAGCCGAGCATGTTGGGGGCCTCACCATCTATGGCGAGGGCTTTGGGAATTACAATCAGTCGATTGTGTTTCGGACCTATCGTGCAGCGAGTACAAGCAATGAATAGCGGATCCAAGGAGTACTATCATGAGTGAAAATGTGCAAAATATTCCAAGTATGAACACGTATTTCTATTCCGTATCCTTCCACGAGGAAGAACAAGAGTTATGCAGGATGGAGATGCGTTCTCTGTTTGGTTTCGAGCCGCATCATGGTTGTGTGATTTCAGATAAAAACATAAATCCGAGCAGGAGTCCTTTTATCCGCGGCAAGCTCTCCATTCGGCTAACTGCGGACGATGCTTCTGGTATCGCTGAGCAAGTGGGAGAGGCTGTAGCGCTTGAGGGACGAACGTTCAAGGTTTCGTTCGTCGGCAGTGACGTCCCGGTCGACTTCGACCGTCAGCGGGAGATCGAGAAGGAGATCGGCTGGCGAATTGTTGGCAAAGCCGAAATGCGCAAGCCCGATCAATGGTTCGGCGTCGCCATCGTAGGTGGGCGTTACCTGTTCGGGGAATTCGAGAAGAACGAAGCGCTCTGGCTGAAGCATAATGACAAGCCTCAGCCGTACTCGACAGCGCTCAGCACTAGGGTCGCGCGAGCGGTTGTGAACATCGCAGCGCCTGATATTACTGAAGAGCTTCGCGTCATCGATCCGTGCTGCGGTATCGGCACGGTCCTCATTGAAGCTCTGTCGATGGGTATTCATATCGTCGGCTATGACTTGAATCCGCTCGCGCTCAAAGGAGCCCGGGTCAATCTCGCTCACTTCGGCATGCCTGACATCGTGAGCAAAGCGGACATGACGCAGCTGCAGCTTGGCACTGCTTCAGGCAAGCCGCCGTACGATGCTGCAATCATCGACTTGCCGTATAATCTGTGCTCGAAGCTTTCGTCTGAGGAGCGGCTCGCCATGCTGCAGAGCGCCCGCCGCCTGGCGGCTAAGGTCGTTATCGTCTCAACGGAGACGATTGACGAAGATATCGCCGCGGCGCGCCTCGTTGTTACGGACCGCTGTATCGTCCGCAAAGGAAAATTCGAGCGGCAAGTCATCGCCTGCCGGCACGCCTGACAATAGCAAAGGGATTGCAAGCCCGCTTCACGAAGCGGAGCTGCAATCCCTTTTGTTTGTTCTATAGTGGATAAATAGTCCACTGGTGGAGACGGAGTTTGAAGTGCTGCGGCGCTCTGTCAGCGACCAACGTCAACCAACGCCGACCAGCGCCAACCAGCCGAGAGCGTCCCAAGCGCGGCAGTACCAGCTATCGCTTACAGCGGTCCGCCAGCTTCCCGAGCTCCAGCAGTTCGTCGCCGCTGAGCTTGAACGCCATCGCATGCACATTCTCCTGTGCATGCTTCGGCTTGGAAGCCCCGGGAATGGCGAATACCGTCTCGCCATTCGCATGAATGAGCCAGTTCAGCGCGACCTGGCTCGGGGATGCATCGTACTTGCCGGCGAGCTCGGCCAGCCGGTCGATCAAAGGCCGCGTCCGCGCCAGAGCGGCAGGCTTGAAGCTGCCGCTCAGCTTGCGGCCGGCGGCAATCCCGCGCACAAGCTCGGGATTGCTGTGGAACTTGCCCGTCAGCACGCCTTGTTCGAGCGGCGAGTATGCGATAATGGCAACGCCAAGTTCCTTGGCGGTGTCGAGCACGCCATTATGCTCGATGCGGCGGTCCAGCAGGTTGTATTTCACCTGGTTGGACGTAAGCCTCAGACCGTGCGCGCGCAGCGCTTTATCCGCTTCACGCATGCGCGCAGCAGAGAAATTGCTCACGCCGACGTGGCGGATCTTGCCCTGCTGCACCAGCTTCGCCATCTCGTTCATCTCCGCCGTTGCGGAAGAGAACGAGTAGGGCTGATGCACTTGGTGCAGGTCGATGGGCCAGCCCTTCAGTCTAAGCAGCCGCTCGTCGATGGTGCGCGGAATACTGCCGGCTGTCCGCATAACCGGCCACCACTTTGTCGCCACATGCGCACCGCGTGCCGCATTGCCGAGTGCATTAAGCGCACCCGCCAGCGCTTCTTCCGACTTGCCTCCGCCGTACACCTCGGCGGTATCGAACCAGTTGATGCCGCCCTCAAGGCTGGTGCGCACAATGCCGAGAATATCCTCATCCGCAAGCACCGGCCAGAACTTGCCGACCATTCCGCTGCCCTTGCTGAACTGCCAGCAGCCCAGCCCGAGCGGGGACAATTCCAAATCCGAATTGCCAAGCCTCCGCCGCAGCTGCGTATTCGCTTCCGCCGTTTGCATCGCCATAGCACCAATTTCCCCTCTCGTATGCCCCAACGTTCACATTTTTCACGAGTCAAGCGTCATCATTTGTTTTACAATGCCTTCGGTACTTCTATTCCGCCATTACTGCTCAAAAGCAATCGACAACTCCAGCTGCTGCTGTGAACCCGCCGCCAGCATCGGCAGCTCGTCTCTCCGGTTCAGCTCGCTGGTTAACGCCATCCATGGTTCAACGCAGACGAATGGCGAACCGTTTACCTGCCACAGCACGACATATTTGAACGCATCGCTGTAACGCAAAGTGACTTTGCCGCTTCCATCCGGACCTGGGAACGAAATATGCGGCTCGGTTGCATCCAGCAACGCGACCGATTCTTTGAGCCCGGTAAGCACAATCTCTCCCTGAACATCTTTGACGATATTGTCGTTATAATCGAGATATTGGGAGGCATCTGTTCCATACAGAAGATCCTTCGACTTGCTGCGGAAGTACGGGTGGAAGCCTGCATAATACGGCATCGCCGAGTCAGATAAGTTGCTGTACGTCTGACGAATTTGCAGCTCGCCGTGGACTAGCGCATAGGTGAATAGCAGCTCAAAATCCCAAGGGTACTCTTGTTTCGTGCTCGCATCGCTGCGAATACGCAGTGTAATGGCGGCTTCGCCATCCTCGTTTGTTGCAACAACTTCCCATGGCCGATTGCGTGCAACACCGTGGTTACGCATCGTATATTCCGCGCCTTCCCACTCATACCGGCCTTCCACGAGCTGTCCGCAGATCGGGAACAGCACAGGGTTGCCTCCGCGAATGTTAGCAACAGGATCGAGCAGAGTTTCTTTGTCCAAGTAGAACAGCTCCACGCCGCCAAGTACGCAGCTTATCGCAATGCCGCCTCGCTCTGGGCAGACCGTAACAGAAGAGTTCGTTGCCGTGTCAATTAGTGTAAACAGCTCATATGTATCTACCGTGCGCATCACTTCATAGCTCATTACTTCAGGACTCCCATCATCATCAGGTTATATGCGATCAGCATACCATATTGCGACAGTGTACTAAAGCGAGTGCCTATTTTACAAACCACTATATTGCATTGTAGAATAGCTGGTGATATAGTATAGCTGCGGGACATTTTTTTTGACCCACTATTCTACAATGTTGAATACCTAACGATACCGTATAGGGGTGCTTGATTATGAATGTGCAATTTAAGAAAGGCGTGCTGGACTTATGCGTGCTCGCATTGACCGCATGGGAAGACAGGTATGGCTATGAGCTGGCTGTCAGCATGTCCGCCAAGTTCGAGGTCGCAGTCGGAAGTGTCTATCCGCTGCTGAGCCGACTGACGCAGGAGGGTTATTTCTCCACTTACCTTAGAGAATCCTCGGAGGGACCCCCGCGCAAATATTACAAGCTTACTCCGGAAGGGCATCGGCATCTGATGGAGCTCATTCGCGAGTGGAAGTCCTTCTCCGTTGCTGTGGACGAAATTATTAAGGAAGGTGTAGAGCGATGATCAGGAATCAATATTTGCAGCAGCTATGGGAGCTGCTGGCGCCTGTTCCGGAGCGGATTCGGCGGGAGTGGATGTACGATTATGAGGAGCATTTTCGCATGGCGGCCGAGCACGGCAAGTCGGAGGTGGAAGCGGCGCATGAGCTGGGAGATCCGCGTCTGATTGCCAAAGAACTGCTTCTCACCTACCGCGTCGACCAAGCAGAGACGAAGAACGGAAGCATCACGCTCGTCTCCCGTGCGGTGCTGGCGGCGGTGAGTCTCGGATTCTTTAATTTGATTTTTGTACTCGGTCCATATGTTGGGCTGCTTGGCGTACTTGTCGCGCTATGGGCGTCGGCAATTGGCGTCGGCGCATCTTCCCTCATGGCCCTCTATGAAGGGATGTATGGCGGTGGCGTAACGATGATGCAAGGAATATTTATCGCGATGGTGCTGCTGGGGCTTGGCATGCTTCTCGGTGCAGGCACACAGTGGCTAACGAAAGCATTCTTGAAGATGACGCTTGCCTATTTGAAATTCAATTCCAGAGTGATGAGGGTGAACAAAAAATGAGAAATTGGATTGTTATTGCACTCATCCTGGTCGTTGTCGGCCTGATCGGCGCGTTCGGGACATTCCGTGGCGACTTCTCGTTCGGTACGGAAAAGATCGACCAGCAGGAGTGGATGGAAGCGGACGGCATCTCTGATATCATGGTAGATAGCGGCAGCATGGATGTGACGATTGTGCCAAGCGGCGATCAGAAGATTAAAGCAAAGCTGACCGGCCGCGCCAGCCGCAAATACCGTGACAAACTGAAGCTTTCACTTGATCGCAAAGGGGATCAGCTGAACGTCTCGCTTGAAGATAAAGTCGGCTTCACGATTGGATTAAACTTTCGAAGCGTCGACTTAACGCTGGAGTTGCCGCAGCAGATGTACCGCAAGCTGGTGCTGGACACTGGCAGTGGCGATACTGAGGTGAATCAAATTCAAGCGGACCGCATTGAACTCGACACAGGCTCCGGCGATGTTCGCCTGCAGAAAGTCACAGCTAAGACAGTTAGCGTTGATATTGGCAGCGGCAATTTGCACGCAACGGACATCACAGCGGATGAATTGGCAGAGCTGAAAGCCCAGTCCGGCGACATAACCGTCGAGGGGTTGAAGTCGAAGCAGCTTACGGTGAAGACTGGCAGCGGCAATATTGAACTGGCTGATGTGGATGCGGCAATCAAAAGCGAAGCGAGAAGCGGCGACATCGATCTCGCGCTGGATACGCTGAACCAGCAGGTCGATCTGGAAACAGGCAGCGGCGATGTGTCTATCATGACAAGCGAGCAGCCGCAAAATGCGCATATTACGTACAGCACAGGCAGTGGTGATCTGGACAACGATTGGGACGGGGCAGAGAAATCGACTGATGCGGATGATCGCGATAATCTCGTATTCGGCAGCGGAACAGTTCCCGTGCATGTTCATACAGGCTCCGGCGATTTGGATGTCGGTGCTCGTTAATAAGAAAGGCTCCGTTTGCGCTTTAAGCAAACGGAGCTTTTTTTGCATAAGGGGCTTCAATAATGAACGAGATTTGCCGATATAACTGGTGATAGTAGCATTTTTTTGGGCTCAGGCATGAATCGGCTCCGGTCCGCATAAACTTCGTTGTTTGTAAACGGGGGGAGATGCGTATGGTGGAATCGCCGGATTTGTCTCTTGCGCCTTATCGGATCGAGAACGGGATGAAATGCTTCGAATTGGTTGCCGAACCGGTGCTGCAAGAGCTGCTGCCGGATATTTACATGCAAGGCTACGGATATAACGGCTCAATTCCTGGCCCTACGATTGTTGTAGAGACAGGCGACTGGGTGCGTATCCGAGTTATAAATAGGTTGCCGGAAGCGACGAGTGTCCATTGGCATGGGCTTGATGTACCGAATTCGATGGACGGCGTACCGCCGATTGAACCGTCGCCGTTAATTGAACCTGGTTACGGAATGGATTATATTTTCCAGATTATTAATCCGCCCGGAACGCATATGTATCACAGCCATTATCAAACGCTCCGTCAAGAAATGCTGGGACTTGCCGGATTATTCATCATTCAGAACAAGCAAGAGAAGCACATCCAGCGGGATATTGCTTATATGCTTCAGGAATTTCATCTGAGCGGGCTGGCCAAGAGCGAGCTGCACCCAGGCACTTACACCATCGATCCGTTGTCGGACGGGTTTAACTTCTTTACGATGAACGGTCGCTGCTTCCCGAATACGTCGCCCGTGCAGGTTCGCTTAGGCGAACGCGTGCGGATTCGATTGGCGAATATAGGGATGCAGGGCCATCCGATGCATCTGCATGGCGTGCAAATGCAGGAGACGGCTTATGACGGCAACGAAGTGCCGCCATGGAGACAGCTCCGCAGAAGCACCGTGTTCGTGGCGCCGGGCGAGACACGCGATGTACAGTTCGACGCGTGGAACCCGGGGCATTGGCCGTTTCACTGCCATATTCCACATCATACGTCCAACAACTTTACGCTACCTATTGGAGGCATGTTTACGACCATACAAGTTGCCCGTTAGTTCGAGTATATGTAGCAGAGGAGCTAAGAACATGCAGCTTAAAGGTAAATCTGTCATTGGCCCCATTTTATCCATTCTACTGCCGATTGGCGCATTTGAATGGATACGTTCGCTCGGAACGAAGGATGTTTCCATTGTTGTACCTGAGGGACATTTTCACATTGTAACGATTGTCGCAGCGTTAGCGATACTGGTTGCCATCGGCGTCGGCATCACGGGTCATCGGCTTCGTAACATTAAAGTCGGCTTTATGTCGATCGCGTACTTGTCGCTGTCTGGCGTGTTCTTCCTGCATGGACTTACAACACCAGGATTTCTGATGCATGAAGAGTACATGCCGAAGATATTTGCCCAGCTAAGCGTGCTGCTGACATCGATTTGGCTTGCGCTGTCGGCAGCGAGCTCCGACCATTGGAGCGTTCGCCATCTATCGAAATGGCGCGTGTTGCTCCTCCCTGGGTGGCTGGTGCTGCTCGGCGTGTTATGCGCGTTAACGATCCGTTATCCGGATGCGATTGATCATCTTCCGCTGAACATCAATCCGTACAAATGGATCGCGGGAGCTGCCACATGCATAGCATGTCTGTGGACGATGTATCGCTATTGGCATGCGAATCAGCATGCGCGGATCCCGCTTCAGCAGGCGATTGTATACAGCACGGGATTTATTGTCGCAGCGCAATACATTATATTGATGGGAACGGCCTGGAAGCTCAGCTGGTGGACGTACCACTTCCTGCTGCTCGGTTCCTTGCTTACGATGCTGCTTGGTCTTGTGAGACAGTATTTCTCCAAGGGCTCCTTCAGCACATCGCTGCGCATTCTGTTCCAATCTGATCCGCGCGCTTGGCTAGAGGCGTGGATTACACCGAGCGTTCAGGCGCTTATCATGGCGACGGAAGCGCGTGATTCGTACACGGCAGGCCATAACAAGCGGGTTGCGCTGTATGCGCTGCGGCTTGGGGAAGTGATGGGGCTGTCGAAGCACCAGCTGCAGGCGATAGCCCACGGCGGCGTCGTGCATGATGTTGGCAAGCTGCGCGTGCCGGATGCGATTCTGAATAAGAGAGGCAAGCTCACGGGTGAGGAACGGCTCGTTATTGAGCGCCATCCGGTCTCGGGCTATGAGATCTGCCGGCAGCTCGGCTTCCTGAAAGATGAGCTGTCCATTATCCGTTCGCATCATGAGAAATGGGACGGTACCGGTTATCCCGACCGGCTGAGCGGAGAAGGCATTCCGTTGCTCGCGCGGATTACCGCGGTTGCCGACGTTTATGATGCGCTGACGTCATCGCGCTCCTACCGCTTGGCGATGGCACATGAGGATGCGATGGAAGTGATTCTCGCCGGCAGCGGCGTTCACTTCGATCCTGTATGCGTGAAAGCATGGGAGCGGCTCGCGTCCATCGATGCGGAGTTCTTCGCCGAGATTGCGGCGAGCGACAGAACGCTGCGGCTCGTACATAAGACAGCACTGTAATGTAGAAGGCTACCTTGCAAGTCACATCTCGGATGTGGCTTGCAAGGTAGGCTTTTTTACTGGGGAGGGGAAAAGGCGGAGAGAGGATTCTGCGACTCTCGCGCTGGGCCGCCGTACAAAGCCTCCCAGCTCAAAAAACTCTCCTTGAGAAATGGTCAGCGCATCAGCGTGAGTCCGTTCTCCAAGGAGAGTTTTTTTGTTCCTTTTTATGGCCAAATATCCTGGGGCAGCACGTTCAGCTGGGACGCGATGAGCAGCGCCGTCTGCCGTTGGGGCTTGCCGATCTTGCCATTGCGAAGCTTGGAGATCGTTTGCAGAGAGATACCCGTCGCAAGTGACAGCTGCTGAGCGGATATATAATTGCGAGTCATGAGCACCTTGAGTGTCACGGACGGATCAGCCGGCTCTGAGACGGAATGAATGTTAGTAATAATGAAGCCGTAATGAAGCAAGCTGCCGTCGCCGTTGAAGAACGGGCGGAATGTGATATGCAGCTCCAGTTGTACGTTATTCGCAAGTGGCTTAGTTTGGACGACGATCTGATCCATTCTTTGGTGGAGGGTGGCTTGCTTAAGTGCGGATACTAACCGATCTTGGTCGATGTCGTCAAAAAACTTCTGGAGAGACTCTTCTTCAATGCGCAGGTTCGGATCGAGAATCGGAGACGTAGTACTGCGAAAATACCGTTCGATAACGAGATGCTCATTCAAAATACCGGATTGCAGCACTCGTTCGGTTTTGCTCATTGCATCAATCCATGTTCGAGCAGAGATATCCTCGGCCGTGAGCAAATAAGCAGGTTCAGCAGTATCGACAACCTCATCGATCGTTAGCAGTAGAGTCTGTGGTTCTCGCGGCTTGGAAGTCTGCCTCAACATGAAGATCTCCGACCGTTCAGCAGCAATTAGCGCTTGATCGTTCCATGAGGAGAACAGCCTACTTGGCGGGAGCCCCTTGAGCTCATCCTCCGAGCAGCCAACAAGATCTGAGAAAGCTTTATTTACGCGGTCAAATTGCATACTCGCACCATATCCTGTTATGACAGCGAGCGGCGTTTTGAGCGTATGAAAGACAGCGGCAAACAGAGACATCGGGCTTCCCTCACAATCAATAAGCGGCTAGTTTATAGAACAGTATATGTAAGGAAGTCTGAATTTTCAATGATTATTTATAAGTTGTCGCGATTATTTATAAATTCGGACAGTTTTTGCGCCTCAATTTGAACCGGGATGACGGGCTCGGGCACGACTGGCTTGACATTAAAATGTTACAATTACCAAACAATTTCATCTTCGAGGAACTTTCCAAAAGAAGCACTTTCATTCATAATAATACATAGACTAGCATCTATGTTTTGACAACGAAGGAGAGTAGTTTTATATGGCAAACTGTACAGTAAATGAATGTGACAAACCGGTAAAAGCAAAGAAAATGTGCTCGATGCACCATCAGCGTTGGCGTAGGCATGGAGACCCAGTGGTGACGAAGGTCCGCCAATCCGCAGAGCCGACCCCGTGCAAGTGGGCGAATTGCGACAGAATTACAGTAAGCAAAGGATTTTGCTCGAAGCATTACTACATATACCGTCTACAAAACGTGCAGAAAGTGCATATAAACTCGTAATCCATTACTCTTTCGCTATGCCCGAGGTATAATGGCAACAACTACAACTATTGTTCCTTCAGGAGGGCATAAGCTTTGGGGAGTTTCTCACTTCGAACGAAAGTACTCGTGTTAATTCTTTTTGTAACATCAGGCGCGCTGTCGATTGTCGGTTATGGCAACTATACGCTTGCCAAGCAAACGATAATGGATACGCTCGTTGAGAAGGCGAATTCGAAGGTTCAGAACATGGCTAATGGTTTGGCATCCTGGATTGATACAAGGCGCGCTGAAGTAGAGGTGATGAGCCGGACGGATCAAGTTCGTTTCGGATCGGACAGCCAGCGTGAGCTTTATTTCAACACGGAGACGCACCGGGCTAACTCCCCTTATTTATCGCTAGGGTTTGCAGATTTGACCGGACGCATGCGGCTTGATAATCGTACAACAATTAATATATTGGACGAGCCTTCTTTTACGAGAGCGATCAGAGGCAATGTCGTTATAACCGATCCAATGGAAGGGCGTCAGGATAAGACGGAGATTATCGTCATTCAAGTGCCGGTATTCGGCCCGGATAATGAGGTAATCGGCGTTGTGGATGCCTCCCTGCTCGCGAATCGTATGTACCAAGAGCATCTTAATGTTCATGTCGGGACGAACGACTCGCTGTTCTTGTATAACGACAATGCTCATATTTTTGAAGCTACAACGAAGCTGCCTGCCCAATCCATTCACTCAGCGGAGCTTCCTTTTCAATCCATTGCTTCGAAAATGCTTGTCAGCAGTTACGGATATGATACCCTTCATGGTCCATCTGGCGATTCCATACTGTTCTATGCAGCAGTTAGAGGAACGTCTTGGCATATTGCCCTCGATGTACCGCTGGCTGATATTAGTGCGCCGCTCAAGGCGATTCAATGGCGCGCAATCTTAACGATTGCTATCGCGGAATCGCTCCTGACAATCCTCTTCTTCGTATTCTCTGATCATGTTATTCGGCGCATCAAGCGAATCCTTCAGGTTACGGAGGCAGCGGCTGCAGGCCGGTTCGACGTGAACAATGTGCATGATGACAACGGTGACGAGATCTCGCATCTTGCCCAATCGGTGAACCAAATGAAGGTGCATTTAAGCGGGTTGTTCGGCCGTATGGATGCGATGATCAACCAGAACCAGTTTGCATTTATCGTGCTGGATGACCAGTACCGCGTCACTTACTTCAGCAAGGCTGCCGAGAAGATGCTCGGCTATAAATCCGAGGAAGTGATTAATAAGGCGACAGGTCTCTTGTTCGTGTCTCCCGAAGATATTCGCATGGAAGCGCAGCGGCTCAGCAAGAAGTACAACCGCCATGTACCGCCGGACATTACGGTATTCGAAATGCTTCGCGGTGAAAACTTCTCCTACGAGCGGGAATGGAATTATATCCGCAAGGACGGAACGAGCTTCCCGGTCTCGCACAGCTCCAATGGCATGAGCGATCGCGAAGGGCGTTTTATTGGCGTAGCCGGCATCGCCCGCGACATTACGGGGCAGAAGCAAGCGGAGAAGGCGCGCAGCCAGCAACTGAAGGTCATGGGCGCCGCGAAGGACCTCATCGCAACGTTCGATGATCAAGGCCAGCTGATGTATATTAATGCGGCAGGACGAGCATTGCTTGGCATTCACGATTCCCATAGCGATACGGATCCCATGCCGATGCGTTCAATCGGCGAGCTGCTCGATGGCATAGATGAGGCGCGCGTATTCGGCTTCCAGGAGAAGGAAGTGCTGCTGCGCACGATACAAGGCGCTTTTATCCCCGTATCGAAGATTCTCGTCGTGCACCAGGATGATCAGACTGGGGAGACGTTCTACTCTTGTATCGCCCGAGATATTTCGGAGACGAAGCGGGTTCAGCTGGAGCTGGAGCAAGCAAGGAGAGAAGCGGAGAGCGCGAACCTCGCGAAGAGCCACTTCCTCGCACAGATCAGCCACGAGATCCGTACGCCGCTTGCCGGCATTATTGGTCTGACAGGGCTATTGCAGAAGACTGAGCTTACTTCGCTGCAGCTTGAATATCTGCATAAAATGCGGGATTCCTCTGAGGCGCTGCTGCTCATTATTAATGATATTCTTGATTTTGCAAAAGTCGAGGCAGGCAAGATTGAGCTGGACGAGGTGCCCTTCGATCCTTACAGCATGCTGCATAAGCTTACAGAACTGCTTAGTATGTTCGTCGGTGGCAAGGAACGGTTCCAATTTATTGTGGAGACGCCGAATAACTTGCCGTCGCTGCTTATCGGGGATTGGCTACGTATGGAGCAGATCTTGCTCAATCTATGTATCAATGCAATTAAGTTTACCGAGCGCGGTCATGTGCGGTTGAAGCTTCAGGTGCTTCAGAGCAGCGAGCCGGGCGGCAAAGCGAAGATTGCCTTCATCGTGGAAGATACAGGCATTGGCATGAAGGAAGAGCAGCTTGTCAAGATGTTCAAGCCGTTCATGCAGGCCGACGCGGCGACGAACCGCAAATACGGCGGGACCGGTCTCGGTCTTGTCATCGTGAAGCGCCTGGTGGAGCTTATGGGCGGCACGATACAGGTACACAGCGAGCACGGCAAAGGCAGCCAGTTCACTGTTGTTCTCGAGCTGGCCGTGGGCGAAGAAGCAGAGCCGGAGCGCTTTCGGATTGACCGAAGCGATCGGAGCGGAGAGCATTCCGTCTGGGTCGTAGAGGATTATGAGCCGGTAACGGAGCGGCTATGCGTGGCACTTGAAGACAGTGGTCTCACGCCGATACCACTAAATTCTTGGAAGATCGCGCATGAACGTCTGCTGCGTTCGGGCATTGGCGTACGGCCGTTCGCGGTGCTGCTCGACTTTGAAATGCCCGATATGTATGGGGAAGAAACCTGGAACGATATGCAGGAAGCGGCCAAAGAGGCAGGTGTGAAGACGATCGCCCTGACGACAGCCTACGGACGAGAAGAGCTGCTGAAGCTGCCGCTGGAGCATCGTCCAGATGCGATTCTGGTGAAGCCGGCGACCCGCGTCAGTCTGAACCAGATGCTGCTGACGCTGTTCCCTCGGGAGGAGCAGCCGATAGCGGCGGCTGATGTTGAAGCAGCTGCTGCGCAAGCGGAGCTGCCGAAGCAGACGAAAGGCACGATTCTGCTTGCCGAAGATAATCATATCAACCAGCTTGTCGCCGTAGAGCAGCTGCGCGAGTGGGGCTTTAAGGTTGATGTGGTGGAGACCGGCATCGAGGTGCTGAAGCGCATCACGACCAAGCGCTATGATCTTATTCTCATGGATATTCATATGCCGGAGATGGATGGAGACAAAGCCGCGCGGATTATCCGGCAGGATTCGAAGTATGATCGCCTGCCAATTGTGGCATTGACGGCGAATATTATTCAAGAGGATCATGACCGGTACATGCAGCTCGGAATGAACGATGTCCTTACGAAGCCGATTCCGCCGGAGACGCTGCTCCAAATCATCTCCAAGTGGCTCCGCTACAGTGGTGAGCTGCGGGTTGACCAGGCGAAGTCGAAGCCCAAAGAGCGCGATTCGGCGACCACAGCTTATGTGCCGGTGCAGGCGCTCGATGATGAATGGCTGGCAAGAGGCGTTGAAGGTCTCAATCTGGAAGAAGCGCTGCAGCGAGTCAATGGCAAAAGAGATATTTTGACGCATATGCTGAAGCTATTCGTAAAGGATTACAGTACGTTCGAGGAGCGATTGGCCGAAGCGCTCGAGGGACATGATATCACGCTGGCGCGCCGCATGGCGCATACGCTTAAAGGGGTCGCGAGCAATCTGTCGGCAGCGGAGCTGGCAAAGCTGGCCGGGCAACTTGAGCAGCTGCTGAAAGCGACAGAGCCTGAGCAGGAAATGGGGCTCATTTATGAGGCAGCAGCAGCAGTTAATGAGGAGCTTCGACAAATTGTATCAAGACTTGTGACGGAAATGACGGAATTCGACACAAAATCCTAACATTTTTCTAACAATCTATTGTTGGGTTGATCTTCCTATTGTATAGTAATAGTAGAAGGTTTCTGTACGAATCACGACTCCCTTCACGAGGTGAAGAATGCATGTACAAGATATTGGTTATCGAAGATGATGTAATGATGAGCGATATGCTATCCATGTACATGTCTGAAGAAGGCTACGTCATTAAGCAGGCTGCTACTGGTGAGCAAGGTTTGAAGCTGCTGGAGCAGTTTATCCCTGATGTCGTATTGCTCGATTTGATGCTACCGGATTGGGATGGCACAGAACTGTGCCTGAAGATACGGCAGACATCTTCCGTTCCGATTATGATCGTATCGATGAAATCGGAAGTTTCCGAACGTGTACAAGCGCTGCGCGCAGGTGCAGACGACTACTTATGCAAGCCGTTCAGCATGCATGAGCTGAGTGCGCGGGTGGAAGCTTTAATTCGCAGAGCGCGACTGATGCAGACGGCTGCAGCTGGTACGGAAGAGGACGAACTGGAGCAATCGGAGACCGCTATTCGGCTTGATACCGAGCGGAGATTGCTGCTCGTACGCGGGACGCAAGTGGAGACGACTTTCTCTGAGTTTGAACTCATGAAGCTGTTTCTTACCCATCCTGGCAAAGTGTTCAGTCGTGAAGATCTGATCAACGCAATCCGCGGCTTCGATTCATTCGTAACGGACCGGGCCATCGATGTTCATATTGTGAATTTACGTCGTAAAGTCGAACGTAACCCGAAGGAGCCGCATTTTATCCGCACCGTATGGGGTGTTGGGTACAAGTACGTCTCTGAGGCTGAACCGACCCATTCATAGAACGATAGAGCTCTCTGGTGCATAATTATGCGCTGGGGAGCTTTTTATATGGATGGAATATACACTTTAGCAGAATTTTAACGTATAAAATGCTAAATCTCTATTTCCTTTCGTGTCGATTTGTGTGAGAATTTACCTAAGGCACTTATGGGTCGAAAGGATGACGAGCAACGCATATGGAACTATTAGATCCCATCATTCAACGGGAAACGATGCCTCGCCGTATTAATGCGCCAACAACGCAGATGTATGATGCCTTGACTGGACTGCCTGGCCGGAAGGCGGCATTCGCCATGCTGGCTAGAGCGATCTCATTAGCGAAGAAGTGCGGCAGAGGCGTGCTTGCTGCACTTGTAGATATGGACCGTTTTTACTTGATCAACGAAACGAGGGGAACCGCTTTCGGCGATGAAGCACTGCGGCAGATGGCGAATCGGCTCTATGAGCTGAGCCATTGGTCATGCTCGGTCTATCGTTTGAGCGGCAACACCTTCCTCCTGTTCCGGATGCTGCATCTGGAGACGGCCTCGAAGGAATCAGAGAGACTTATTGAGGAACTTAAGAATTCGGTTGAGAGCCTATTGTATGTAAGGGGGCAGCAGCTGTATCCGTTCTGCAGCATCGGCGTAAGCAGCTTCCCGTCAGATGGCGATACAGCGGAGCTGATCGTGCGTCATGCTGACACAGCTCTCCGCCAGGCGAAAGCAGCTGGCGGCAACCAGGTGGCGGTCTATACCGAAGATGATGTGGCGCACATCAATCGGTTGGAGGAGCTGCGCAGGGCGCTAAGAAGCATGAATCCTAGCGACCAGTTGTCGCTGCATTATCAGCCTATCTATGATGCTGCAGGCCGTCTGAGAGGCTTGGAGGCGCTCTTGCGGTGGCATCATGCGCTGCTCGGCAATGTACCGCCTGGCGAGTTCATATCTCTCTTGGAGCAGAGCGGACAAATCGTGGAGATAGGTGATTGGGTACTGGGCGAAGTATGCCGGATGATTCACCGGACGCGGAGCAAAGGGCTGACCGATATTATCATTTCCGTGAATCTATCTCCGCTGCAGATTACAGCGCCTGGCTTCGTTGAGTCCTTACAATCTATACTCGCGCAGACGGATACGCCGGCGAGCTGCTTGGAATTCGAAATTACGGAAAGTATTATGATTGATTCGAGCAAGCGCACAACGACGGTGTTGCACGCGTTGCGGGCAATGGGCGTGCGCATTGCGCTCGATGATTTCGGCATCGGCTACGCCTCGTTAACCTACTTGCGGGAGCTGCCGCTACATACGCTCAAGCTGGATCGTTCGTTTATTTGCCATATCACCGAGCAGCATGCGGAGGCAGCAATTGTGAAAGCTATGATCTCACTCGTGCATGAGCTGGGTTTCGAAGCGGTTGCAGAAGGTGTCGAGACGAAGGAGCAGTTCGAGCTGCTTCGCAGCTGGGGCTGTAATCTATATCAAGGCTATTGGCTTGGCAAGCCGATGAATGAAGAAGCGATCTGCGCGAAGCTGCAGCAGGTGGAGCTATAGAAGAAGTCTGTATATAGGGAATCAACGAAAAAGGGCAGTTTGCGCGTAAGCGGGATTCGGAAATGGCCGAGTTTCCCGCAATGTACAAGCTGCCCTTTCATTTGCGTTAGCGGAAATTAGCATACTTCGAGATAAAGCTTGGTGCCATCACTATATTGCAGGATCGCCACATCGCGAACCATTTCTACTGATTTAATTCGTTTCCACTTTTTGCGAAAATCGAAATTGAATTCCATTTCCAATAATTTATTATGCAGAAGCTCCATATAGGAAAGTTGCTCGGATGGGTAGTGGACTAGAACAGTACGATTCTTGAAGGTAATGGCTTTAGTCATCGCTGTAGCGCCTCCGTTTATTTGATGTCCTCATTGTAATGAAAATCTTTTAGTCCCTTATAAAATGGAAATGAGTCTTCTGTTTGTTTTGCTTACCCTTTTCTAACAAATTCATACATTATTCGCGCTGTTTCGCGAGCGACGCTCGTGGTATTATTTGCTCAAATGTGCGGAATAATCCTCATGCTGAGTCACGATCTCGAAATACGGGTAATGACCTGCAGAAGATGGGCGGGAGGCGTGAAAATTGGCAAACGCTAAAGCGCTATTAACCAATATTTGTTTGCTTATTGCGCTGGCTTATTTATTCGATTTGGGGTACAGGTACCTCTTTCAATATGCTTCCAATCGAGCAAAATACATACTGACGACGTCGATGTTTATCCTTGGCGGCTGGACGGCGATGGCTTTCGGAACTAGGACGGAAGGCCTGTATTTGCTTGATCTGCGATTCGTACCGATTATTATCGCTGTGTTAGTCATCCAAGAACCGTTAACGATTGCGATTATCGGCTTCGGCATTGGGGTAGGGAGGCTGTTTCTCGGGGTCGATGAAGCGGCAATTGCTGCTTGCTTGAATATGACCGTTGTTGGCCTTGTCAGTGCTTGGCTATGCGCTTATTTGCGCTGGAAGCCGTGGCGGTTCGAGTATAAGAGCCTCGTCACGGTGCTAGTGGTAAATTTATTGTATGCCTTGGATACAACACTGACACTGGAAACGCTCGACTTGATCCCAGTTGGCACCTACTGGAGGGAGTTTGGCTACTACTCGCTGCCCATTCGTATTGTGCTGAGCGGATTATTGATCTACATTATCCGGGATTTTCAGAAGGAACAGCAGCGTGTAGATGAGCTGCGGACGATGAACATGCTGCTTCGCAGACAGACTCGGGAGCTGCGCGAGGCGAAGCGGGAAGTCGAGGAGAAGGCGCGGGAGCTGATGCTCGCGAACAAGTACAAGTCGGAGTTTCTTGCGAATATGTCGCATGAATTGAAGACGCCGCTGAACAGCATTATTCTGCTGTCGCAGCTGATGCAAGAGAGCGACGGCGAGCGGGTCAGCACGGAGGATGTTCGCTACGCAGAGCTAATCAATGGAGCAGGAAATGACCTGCTTCAGCTAATCAACGATATTCTGGACCTGTCGAAGGTGGAAGCCGGCAAAATGGACGTCTACTTCGAGCCGCTCTCGACGCGAGAGCTCGTCCAGACGCTGCAGGAGCAATATATGCCGCATGCGAATCGGAAGAATCTCGTCTTCGAGACGGAGATTGCCCCGAACGTGCCGGAAGTGATGCAGAGCGACGCGCTGCGAGTCAATCAGATCTTGCGGAACCTGCTTGTGAATGCGATCAAGTTCACCGAACAAGGGACCGTCAAGCTTGTCGTGAAGCTGGAGGGCGGCGTACCGCTTGAGCCTTCTGCGCTGAAGAAGCGCCGGCTTCGCAGCTGGAATCCGGTAGCGTGGGGGCGCCCGGCGGTGCGGATTACCTCGCCGCAGCGAATATCGTTCTCCGTTGTAGATACGGGAATCGGCATTGAGCTTGAGAAGCAGCAGCTCATCTTCGAAGCGTTCCAGCAGGAGGACGGTTCGATTAACCGCAACTACGGCGGCACGGGGCTAGGGTTGTCGATCAGCCTGCAGCTTGCCCGGCTGCTCGAAGGTACGCTGTCGCTTGTGAGTCAGAAAGGCGAGGGCAGCACGTTCACTCTCTATCTGCCGGTTACGCCGCAGGTGACAAGCAGCGTGGCGCTCGGGGAGAACGGCCAGCCGGAACCTCCGGATAAGGGAAATAGGCGCTTGTCCCGTGCCTGATCGCATGGGATGAAGCGCCTTTTTTTGCAGAGATTTAAGTGATGTAAACGCTCTTAAAAAGAGCATTGACGGCTGCTTGAGCGATGCAGTATATTATAGTCGTCATCAGGTACGCTGGTGTAGCTCAGGGGCAGAGCAACGCACTCGTAATGCGTAGGTCGGGGGTTCGATTCCCTTCACCAGCACCATAAATTAGAAAAATAAGTAGATACGTAAGGCAAAGTATTCTTAATAAATATACGGTGTATCATTTCACCAAAAAATGAAACTTCTTGCGCTAATTTGCGGGAGGTTTTTTTGTGTCCAAAGAACCTTCGTTCAGCGTATTAATGAGTAATAGATTATCATTAATATTAAAGTTTTATTAAAGTTATTAATTATATGTAAAAAATGTATTGATAGTTTTTTATATATGAAATATATTGGAAATCGAAGTAAATAAATAATAAGGAGACTGATGAAATGAGAATTACATCTAAAGTATTAACAGCAACTGCTCTATTATCTATCTCACTCTCTTCCAGTGTTTTTGCCATGGATAACAGAACGTCGAATGCATCTAACGGGGAAATTACGTCGTATGCCTATATCGACGATGTTATTAATTACACATCAACTTCACAACGAAAGACAGGTCTATTTGACTGGGAGACTCTAGCAGATACTACTACGTACTACAAGACAATTTCATTTCAGAACACGTATACTCTAAAGGAAATAAAAACGTCTTATACTGCACAAACAGGTGGTCCAATCACTTATTATCGCAATTTAATTAATACTTACTACTATACAATTAGCTAAAATTATTTAAATAAAGTAGCTTTGGATTATTAATCCCAAGCTACTTTTTATGTAATAAGGAGAATGCTATGAAGAACCTAATCGGAATTTTATTTGTACTACTCTGTACAGCAATTCTGTTCTTCTATAATCATCATACCGATAAAGAACCTTACCGTTTCAGTAACCCGAAAGTTGGCGAAAGCATTAGAGCAGTGTTGAATATTCCTGCAAATCGTGCATTAAAGGAAGACGACCTGCAGAAGGTGGAACAACTCTCCCTGAAAGATATCGGGTTAGTGAATTTGGAAGATCTTCGGGATATGACGAACTTGAGGGAGCTCGACCTCTCCAACAACCACCTGCGGTCTTTGGATGGGATTGAGAAGCTAACGAAGCTAGAGCTGTTGTTCTTCGCCAAGAACGAGATTAATAATCTGTCTCCACTAGCAAAACTCATGTCGTTGAAAAATGTAGACTTCGTTAATAATCAGGTTGCGAGTATTCAACCAATTGAAGGCTTAAACCAGCTTGAATCATTAACCTTTGATGAGAATCAAATCTCTGATCTAGGTCCGCTGGCAGGGATGAAGCAACTTATAATACTGGGAGTAGGCGGTAATCCGATTACAAACATTACACCGCTGTTCGGCATGAGACAATTGCAGTGGTTAGCGGTTGAAAAGTTGCAATTACAAGACCTCAAGTGGGTTTCAAAATTGCCGAATCTTACTGTCCTCTATGCGTATGATAATCAAATCAGAGATATCGAACCGCTGAAATACCTTACGAAACTGGCCTCGTTGAAAATCCAGAACAACCCGATTGAGAGCTATGAAATACTAGATCAGATGAAGATTGAGAAAGTCATCAAATAAATAGGCGAGTCACATGCAATGACTCCACAATTGCAGCTTAACATAGGCCAATCAAGGGTCAGGGCGTAGGCGCCGCGAAAACAGCGGGTTACAGGTTGTGCTTTTGACGGTGGTAGGTTGCCTTATACCAATCTATCTCTCCTCTCATAAGTTATGGTAGATCTCTCGAGAGGAGGAAATCTAGTGTCAGCTAAATTGAAAGTGAGTAACGTGAAAGCAGTTCGGACTCGCAATGCGAAGGTCTCCAACGAAGGTATGCGCAGCGGCCGCAGCAAATGCTGTGATCGTCGTGACGGTGCTGTCGAAGGTATCCAAGAAGCAGGTCGTGATCTCTCTGATCTGTTCTGTCATCTTCGTAACGAAGAGGTAGCAGCCAAACTCGTGCGCGGTATCCGCTGCAGAAACCGTAAGCTCGTCAATTCTTTGATCGGCGACAACTGTGAAGTCGTCTGTTTCTTCCACCAAGGCAGATTTGCGTGTGTACGGATTGCTTGTGTGTTCGGAAATTGCTGTGATGTTCGGATTACGTTCGATATTTGTGTGTCCATGGGCAACTGTAACAATGTATTCTAGTTTTGTTTTGCGAACCGGCTGTATCTGTTGCAGGCTGTCTCACTCTAAGTGGGATGGCCTGTTTTGTTGTTGTGAACCTATACTGGCGAGGCGGCATAAGCTGTAGTAATGGACATATGACTACGGAGGTGACTTGGTATGCCGATGATACCGAATTTCCCGCAAGCATTACTAGATGAGCATATGCGCTGGCACCACGCGAATCATTTTGATAATCCTGCGCTGCTGCCGCCAGGTTATGGCCAGCAGTTTATGCAATTTCACCGCTACTTTATTCGAAAAGCATTGCAGTGGTATAACGCTCAGGGCTACGATCCGCAGCTTGTAGCGGGTTGGCCTAATGTGCCGCCCGAAGTTATTCGTAACGCCCGTTGTTATAACCGTGCGGCTGAAGCCCGCGTAGTGAATAACCCGCAATCCTTCGCAACGTTGGATCAGCTGGGCTTGTTCATTGAAGGCTCGAACCTTCACGGCTGCATGCATCAGGAAGCGGCGAGATGGTTTAACGAGGAGGCGCTGAACGACTTCGACATTGCGCCTGCCACTACGATGTTCTACAAAATCCACGGATTGATCGATCAATGGTATACGAACTGGGAGCGTGCAACAGGTCAAGCGAACGCGGGACGAAGCGGAAGCGATGCCGCTGGCATAGCTGCCGCGCTGCCACAGCAGAAGCGGGAGAAGAGGGGCAAAGCGATCGCCCATAAAAAAAGCGCCTTACCGCTCAAAGCTCGAGCAGTAAAGCGCGGAATACGCCGGAATAGTAGCTTGCTGGCCTTGGCACGAAGTCCGAAGCCTTTACTTGAACGGAAGCCGCTATCGGCTGTTGATCAGAGCCAAGCCGGAAACCGGCCGCCTCTGCGTGATCCTGACGTCCCTCGAACAGCGCAATCATCGCTTCGAGATCGGCTTCGTAAATCCCGGCCACTTCTTCCGGCTGCAGGGTTAGCGAAGCGATCGGCGCGTCGTAAATAAAGCCGAACACCTCGCTCGCCTCGCGGTCGATGAAGGCCGCGCCTTTGGCGAAGCCCGCAGTTTCCTTGCGGGCTTCGCCAAGCGGGATGAGCGCATCGAACGGGACATGCGCTCCGAGCTCTTCATCGATCTCCCGAGCGGCGTCTTGCATCGTTTCACCGGCGCTTAGATGGCCGGCGGCCGTGACGTCGAAGTGGCTCGGGAACGTATCCTTATCGATGCTGCGCTGCTGGAACAGGACAAGCTTGCGCTCGCCGTCTCGCCGCGCCAGCCAGCAATGAATGGAGCGATGCCACAGCCCGCGAGCATGCACATCGCTGCGGCTAGCCGTGCCGAGCCAATTGCCGGCTTCGTCGTAGTAATCGAACTGCTCTTCCTCCATCACTTAAGCCAATCCTTCCTGCACGCCATCCGGCATCTCAGTCAGATGCGAAGTACAGTGACCGCAGCGCGTTGCTTTGATTGGAATCTTCGTCAAGCAGTACGGGCAGTCCTTCTCAGTCGGCTCTGGAGCTGCGACAACCTCTGCCTCCTTGTTGCCTATGCGGCGCAGTGTATTAGCTCCCTTGACGATCATGAAGATACAGAAAGCCACAATGGTGAAATCGAGGATAACGTTGATAAAATTGCCGTATGCAATGACAGGTATCGTTTTGGCTTGTGCAGCCGCTAAGGTCTCCGGACGATCGTCAACATGCTTAAGTAGAAAAAACTTATCAACCAGATTGACGTTGCCCATCAGCTTGCTGATCGGAGGCATAATAATGTCATTGACCAATGAGGTTACGATTTTGCCGAATGCGCCCCCTATGATAACCCCGACAGCAAGATCGAGCACATTGCCTCGGACGGCAAACTCTCTAAACTCTTTTAAAATTTTCATGATGCTATCAACTCCTTCTGCCCTATTATATCGGAATCGCAAAGGCGATCAAAGATTATCTCACCAAAAGCAGCCGATTTGAAGCAGCCTCCACCTCAAGCGGCACCTCGCAGACCGGCTCGCCGTCTCCGAACGCGGAGATAGGAGCAGCTCCCTCCACAGAATCGGCGGTTACCGATATACGTTGTCCGCGCAGCATCGTCACGAAAGGCAGCCGCACATGCTTGCCCGTAAGCAGCGTTGGGAAGAGGCGCAGCAGCTGCAGCGGCGTACATGTATGTACAATGCAGATATCAAGCAATCCATCGGAAGGCGATGCCTCCGGGCAGATACGCAGACCGCCGCCGTAAGCGGACACGTTGCAGATCGCAGCCATCCAGCCGCGTTTGTAAGCATGCGGCGTACCGTCAATTGTCACCGTCATCGGACGAGGGCGATAGGTCAGCAGCATCTGGAAGAGAGCGATGACATAGGCAAGCGAGCCGACGCCAAGCCGATTACATAGCTGTTTATAAGAGGAACGATTCACCGCGGAGGCAATCGCTGCGTCGAAGCCGACGGCGAGCGCGGTCAATATGGGCTTCGGCTGAACGTTATCGCTGCCACTGCACCTGCCGCCGAGCATAATGAGATCGACCGGCACTGCCTCGCCCTGCAGCACGCGTTCAAGCGCCGCGAGCGGCTGCTTCGGAATGCCGAAGGCTCGCGCAGTGTCGTTGCCGGAGCCGGCGGGGATGAGACCCAGCGGAACGCCGCTGCCTTGCAGAGCCGGCAGGATACTATGAATCGTACCGTCGCCGCCGATTACTGTAACCGCTCTCACCTCTGCGCGTGCTTCATCGCTGCTGCTTGTCCTGCTCCGTTCCAGCAAGCTGCACACTTCTTCGCACGCAGACTCAGCCGAATCCGCAATGACGGCTTGATATGGAAGATTTCTGCGGCGCAGCTCGGCTTCAACAAGCTTCCATATTATTTTCCCACGGCCGCTTCCGGCTCGTTCATTCACCGCGAATATCCACATGATGCGACTCCTCCTCTAACTAGCCCTCATTATAAGGGGCTCTGGACATGCACGCCAACTTCTTTTTGCAGCAGAATCGGCTATAATAACGGAAGGAGGTTAGACAAGATATGGCTGAACCGTTAAAAGCAATGTATGACCTGCCGTTCCTGCGGCAATTCGCGGCGCGCGTCGCCTCCGCGTGGGCGCCTTTTGAACAAGAGGCGTTTATTGGGCTCGTCATGGAAGACGGCTGGGAGGAGCTCGAGCTGAAAGGCCGAATCCGGCGCATTACGCACTCACTTGGGGCAACTTTGCCTGCATCATACCCGGAGGCGCTCGGTGTATTGCTTGCTATTCATGAGCAGTGCGCAGGCTTCCCGTATTTATTTTTCCCTGATTTTGTAGAGGTGTATGGATTAGAAGAGCATCATCACGAGCGTTCCTTGGATGCACTCGAGCGCTTCACGGCGCAGTCCTCAGCGGAGTTCGCAATCCGGCCGTTTCTGCTGCAGGCGCCAGAGCGCACGCTCGGCCGAATGATGGAATGGGCGCTAAGCCCGAATGAGCATATCCGCCGGCTTGCCAGCGAAGGCTGTAGACCGCGCCTGCCGTGGGCGCCTGCATTAACGATGTACAAGAAGGACCCGTCGCCGATTGTTCCGCTCCTTGAGCTGCTGAAGTGCGATTCGTCGCTCTATGTACGCAAGAGTGTTGCTAATAATTTGAACGATATTGCCAAGGATCATCCAGAGGTTGTTAAAGAAATCGCGAAGCGCTGGATGGGCCATCATCCGTGGACGGACTGGATTGTCCGCCATGGCTGCCGCACGCTTATTAAAGCGGCGGATCCAGCTATTATGGCGCTGTTCGGTTACGAGGAGCACAGCGCGGACGCAGACGCGGAAGGCTTCGTCGAGCATGCGTCGCTTGAGGCACTTCAGGCGGAAGTGCGTATTGGCGAAGATAGCGAGCTGCGCTTCGAAGTGAAGCTGCGCCAGTCATCAAGCACGGAGCTGCTGCGGCTTCGCGTGGAGCTCGGCGTCTTCTACGTGAAGTCTGGGGGCAAGGTATCGGAGAAACGGTTCCTCGTCACCGACAAGAAAGCAGCACCGGGCACCCGCTTCGGGGGCTCGAAGAAGCTGAGCTGGAAGGACTTATCGACGCGTAAGCATTATGAGGGGTTACATAGACTGACGCTTGTGGTGAACGGTCTTGCGGTTGCCGAGACGAACATACAGTTGCTTGAGTCTGGAACAAGGAGCGGTGTGGTATGACAATTGGCGCACGAGTTCTGAAGACGGGGCTAGCCGTCGCCCTGGCCGTCTACCTGAGCAACATGCTTGGCTTTCCATCTCCGATTATCGCAGCAGTAGCTTCGATCTTCACCATCCAGCCGTCCATTTCCCGCTCGTGGCAGCAGGTCGTGGACCAGCTACAAACGAATTTGCTCGGCGCAGCTGTCGCCCTGGCGGCAGTTCGTCTGTTCGGGACGGCGCCGATTGCAGTCGGACTTGTTTGTATTATTGTCATTCTAGTTAGCATCAAGCTGCGGATGGAAAGCACCATCGGCCTTACGCTCGTCACAGTTGTAGCGGTAATGGAAGCGAATCAGGGAGGCTGGACATTCGCGCTGGATCGCGTCCTTATGGTACTGACAGGGATGGCGGCTGCTTTCGCCGTGAACACGCTCATTATTCCGCCGCGTCCGCGCAAGCAGTTCGTCAGTCAAGTTCAGGAGGCCTACAACCAGCTGTCGCTCCTGCTGCGTCTTGCCATCTCGAATGAGATGAAGGAGGATGTGCATCGCAGGGAGAAGGAGAAGCTGGAGGGTATCCTGCGCAAGCTGGATGAGTCGTACTTGCTGTTCGAGGAGGAGCGATCGCTGCTTCCGAAGCGCAAGGTAGCACGAGCGAGGCAGCTCATTCTATCCAAGCATCTCATCAAAGCGCTGCATAAAGGCGTCGATCTGCTCGAGGTTGTAGAGGAGCATTATTTCTCGGCGGCGGATGCGGAGATGTGGGCGAAGCGGTTCGATGCCCAGATCGAGGAGCTCGCGAAGTATCATGAACATATCTTGCTCAAGCTAGCCGGCAAAATGAAGCCGTTCGCTTCAATCGAGCCGGAGCAGGAGCGGGAGGATCGGCTCATTGAGCAGCTGACGAATTACTTACAAGAAGAACACGCTCATAATAAGCGCCTTGTGTTCGTTGCCTCGTCGATGTTGGAGTACGGTTATCATCTGCGCCGCCTCGACAAAGTAGCGGACCAGGTGCAGCAGCGCGAAGGCGCAGCAGAGCTGAGCCTGCAATAGCACATACTACTATCAATAGCATTAGAAAAAACGCCCTTGTATCGTCAGGCGAGAAGAGCATCTGCTCATCGCTGACAGGTACAAGGGCGTTTATCGTCATGCTGCTAGTGCTGCTTGGCTATTATTTATCAACATCGTCCGGATGTCTGCGCGGATGCTGCAGATGTGCTTCATGCTGAGTGATTTCCTTCTTCGGCGTAAGCCGCTCATCGGTCTTGCCTTCATGGTGATTATCAAAGTCAAGCTGGATGAGCTCCCATTCCGTCGTACCGATCGATGGGTCAGCAGGGAAGACATCATTGCGCTTCAGATGCTCCTCGCGTCCAAGCTCGTTCTTATAGACACCATCTACCTCAACGGGCTCACCTGATACCGGGTCCATCTGATTATGCCCTAATTGTTCGTTCATCACGTTCTCCTCCTGAAAAGTCTCATCGGTCAGCCGCAGCCTTACGCCTTACAGGCCATGTTTAGGAACAGCGGCGCGGTCAGCAGCGGATTGCACTGAACTCGCCTCAGCTTTGCCTGCGCCTGTCCGATCTGCTTTCGACTGCGCCTTGCTCGCTTTCACTTGCAAGTGGGAAGGTTGTTCGCCTGACATACGGTGGCCTCCTGATCGATAGGTCATAATAATTGAAATGCCTTTCTCAGTGTGCCACGAGAGGGGAGAAACTATGTAGCGGGTGGTTACAGCTATAACAGCCGCAGCCCGCAGGACGGACAATCGACATCTTGATGGGTGACAGGATCGCCGCAGGCGGGACATGGCTCCGTGAAGGGCTGCTTAGCCGCTGCTTGCAAGGCGCTGTCATTCTGAGCTCGAAGTTCCTCGGTGGTCTCCTTGCTCGCCGCTTGCGCTGCGGATCCGCCAAAAAGCGCTTCCACGAACTGCTTTAAATCGGTATGCTTGCCGGAGTCGTCACCGGAAATTCGGACCATCGCTATCATAGCCGCGACGAGCGCTCCAACAACAGCAAGAACAACAACAGTAGCAATCGTATTCATCATGGCAGAGGTTCCTCGCTTATTATTTCAGTTGATAGCGTGACTCAAGCTTCTTGCCACCGAACCACATGACAATAAACAGGACGAGGGCAAGGATGATCCGCCATGGCTGCTCCGTCAGCTTGCCAATGTCGAAGCTGAGCACCGAGACGCTGAGAATCATGACGGCTTTGCCCAGCAGTACCGCGAGGACGAATGAGCCGAAGGAAATACGGCTAAGGCCGGAGACGACATTAATGATGGCTGAAGGCGAGAATGGGAAACAAGCGAATAGAAAGATCGGCGTAAAGCCGCGTTTCTCAATAAACACGAGCAGCTTTGAGGCGCGCGGGAATTTGCGGCGGATCCAGCCGCTTAGATGTCCTCCGAGCTTGCGCGAGATCCAGAACAACAGAATCGAGCCGCTGCATACGCCGATCCAGGATAGCAGCGAGCCTAGCCATAGCCCATAGATATTCGCGTTGGCGGCGACGAATACAAGCAGCGGCAGCACCGGAAGGAACGATTCTGCGAGCGGCAGCAGAATGCCCGGCAGCGGGCCGTATGCCTTATAGCTCTCCAGCGTCTTCTGCATATGCTCAAGATCTAAATTTTTAAACGAGTGAATCCAATCTTGAAAGTGATCCATCCTTGTAACTCTCCCCTAACCTCATCCCGATAAGCTCGTTTTATTCTTTCTCTTTAAACGCACGGAATGGGAACCAAATGTAGAAAAATCCAATAACGGCGTACATGATGCCGCTGTACCACAGCACAGAAGACTGACCCTGCCAAGTAGCAAGCGTACCGCCGATTACTGGCCCGATCATGCCGCCAATGCCTTCAACAGTGGAGAAGATGCCCCAGCCGAGCCCTTGCTGCTTCGGAGGGACGTAATTGGCGAGCAGCGCGTTCCAAGCAGGCAGCAGCGTCGCATACGAGAGGCCGAGTACGCCGGTAAGCACGATGCACTCCCACATCGGCGGAGCGAGCGAGAGCATATAAAGCGAGACGCCAATGAAGACAAAGCCGAGCACGAGGAACCACTTCTTGCCGCCAAGGATGTCCGACAAGCGGCCAAGCGGAATAAGGCCAAGCACCGTGCAGGCTCCTCCGGCTGTAAGAAGCAGCGAATATTGCGCACCGTTCATGTCAAGCTTGTGTTCGGCGAAGCTCGGTAGAATCGGAACGAGCATTCCAGCTCCCATTGTCTGCAGCACCATGCCAGGCAGCAGCAGGCGCATGTGGCGCAGCCGGTCTTTCAAGATGACGAACTGCTCCCGAAGCGGAAGCGATACCGCAGCGCCAGGCGCTTTGCTGTTATTGATGAACAGCGACAGCAGCCAGCAGAGCAGGGCGAATCCGAGGAGCAGGTAGTAGGTGAAGGACTTGCTATAGTCGAGCAGCAGGTTGCTGACGATCGGTCCGGCACCGATGCCGATGAACCAGATCGTGTAGAGAAAGCCCATCTGCATCGCTCTGCGATCATCCGTCACCTTCGTCAAACAAACGATCCAGATTGGTGAGATCCCGACTCCATATAATGCTGCGGCTAAAATGAAGAGCCATGGAGCATGTGCGAATGGGACGAGAAATATGCCGATAAGCGAGACGAATAAGCCGGTATGTACGACGAATCGAATCGAGAACCGGTCAAGCAGATAACCGATCGCCATCTTGAGCGCGGTATCGGTTAGATAGTGGGCGGTTATCGCAATGCCGATGATATCGAGCGATAAACCGAGTATTTTCTCCCCGTAGATCGGCATGAAGCTGATAAGTGCAGCCCCGCGCACGAATTCGACGAAGAACAAAATGACCGAGAACAGAATGATTTCGCGTGAAAATAATCGTTTAGGCATGGTCTTAAATCCCCTTTGCATCCACGATTCGGGCACGGCGGGCGGATAGACGTCTTTATTATATGCAAGCTGGTATAAAAATCCAACCAAGCCCTTCAGCATATTAGACAAAGTGTGCTTGCCCTTCCATTTACGAATCGGATGATCAGTACGTTTCACAAAGTATTATCAGGATTCCCATATTTCGAACGAAACATTGCACAAAAATAGCCCGTCCACTCCGTTAGGAGCAGCCGGGCATGGGATATCAGCAAGCGTTCAGCTAACCTTCAGCAAGGATTAGATGAGCAGGTTGAACAGAACAGGGTCTTTGTTCAGCTCCAGGAAATTGAGGCCTTTCTTATTCATCCGGTCGACAAGCGGTGCGTAATCTTGCCGATTTTTCAGCTCGATGCCGACAAGGGCAGGGCCGTTATCCTTGTTATGCTTCTTCGTATATTCAAACCGTGTAATGTCGTCGTCCGGTCCAAGCACCTCATCAAGGAATTCGCGAAGGGCGCCGGCACGCTGAGGGAAGTTGACCATAAAATAATGCTTCAGCCCTTCAAAGACGAGCGACCGCTCCTTAATCTCTTGCATCCGGTCGACATCGTTGTTGCCGCCGCTGATGACGCAGACGACGGTTTTGCCGGCGATCTGCTCGCGGTACAGGTCCAGCGCCGCAATTGGCAGCGATCCTGCTGGCTCTACAACGATTGCATTCTCGTTGTACAGATCGAGCATTGCCGTGCAGGCTTTGCCCTCCGGCACGATAATGATGTCGTCGAGCATTTCGCGGCACATGCGGAACGTCAGCTCACCGACGCGCTTCACTGCGGCGCCGTCTACGAATTTGTCGATCGTATCCAGCGTGAGCACTTCGCCGGCATCCAGCGCCGCGCGCATCGAAGGCGCGCCTTCGGGCTCAATGCCGATGATCTTCGTGCTTGGCGATACGGCTTTTACATAAGCGGCAACACCTGCAGCAAGACCGCCGCCGCCAATCGTGACGAAGATGTAATCTGGAGCAGCGTCTACGGCCTCCATAATTTCTTTGCCAATCGTGCCGTTGCCCGCGATAATCTTCGGATCGTCGAAAGGATGGATGAAGGCAAGGTCATCCTTGCGGCTCGCTTTGATCGCCTCGTTAAAGGCATCGTCGAACGTGTCGCCGGTCAGAATGATCTCAACATCCGAGCCGCCGAAGAACGCTACTTGGTTGACCTTCTGGCGCGGCGTTGTGCTTGGCATGTAGATTTTGCCCGGGATGCCGAGCGTATGGCAGGAGTAGGCAACGCCTTGCGCGTGGTTGCCTGCGCTCGCGCAGACGACGCCGCGGAGCAGACATTCCTCAGGCAGCGACTTAATCAGATGATAAGCGCCGCGCAGCTTGAAGGAGCGAACCACTTGCAGATCCTCCCGTTTCAACAGCACATTGCAGCCATAACGCTCAGACAGCACCCGATTCTGCTGCAGCGGTGTGCGCGCCGCCACTTCTTTTACATGCATTTGCGCCTGTGCGATCTCCGTCAGTCCAACGGTGTGCGTACCGCTGTAGTCCCATTCATTAACCATAGCCTTCATGCTCCCTTCTTCCTCTCCCCATATCGCGTTTATGACAAATACAAAAAAATCCCGCCCCGAAAGGGACGAGATTCATCTCGCGTTACCACCCTAATTCCGTATGCGCCCCATGCCTGATGGCTGGCTGCTAACATAACGGCTCCTTTGTCGCGTACTATCATACGCGCTCCGTGTAACGGCGGATTCCGTCCGTGCTTACTGACTACAAGGTTCAGCACGGCTTCTCGGGGAGGATACAGCAAACGTTTGGCAAACGCCGGCTTTCAGCAGGTACCGGCTCTCTGGGGGATGCCTTCTTACGGATGCGCTTGTTCCCGTCAGTAGAATTTTCATAATTTCGAATTATTCTTGTTATACTCCCCAGAAGGGGCAGTTGTCAACGTGTTTGTTGGTGACGCTAACTGGAGGGATAACATTGCCATTTCGCCGCAATCATGTGCTGCACATCGAGATCGTTCTTTTCGTCATATTCTGGGTGCTGCTCGCCATCCATCCTCGCATCGTGCTTGACTGGTGGATGGAGAATATATTGATCTTTGCCGCGACCATTGTGCTCGCAATCAGCTATCGCTGGTTCAAATTCAGCAGGGTGTCTTACACGCTGATCCTGTTGCTCATCCTGCTCCATACAATAGGGGCTCATTATGCGTATCAAGAAACGCCGGTCGATCGGTGGATGAAGTCGCTGTTTCAGCTTCGAAGGAACATGTATGACCGCATCGTTCATTGCGGCTTCGGTGTGTTGCTCAGCTACCCTTTGATAGAGCTTCTCACACGCGTTTCCCGAACACGCCTAATTTGGGCGTACATGCTTACTCCTTGGATTTTGCTCGGCTGTGGTGCGCTCTATGAGATCGGAGAGATGTACGTTGTATTTGTTGCGCCGAAGAAAGAAGGGCAAGATTTTCTCGGGATGCAGGGGGACATCTGGGACTCACAGCATGACCTGGAGATGACGTTGTACGGGGCAATTGTCGCTTTAGCTGTGATTGTGTTGTGCAGGAAAACATGGAGGAAAAATACAGAACCATCTCCGTCCAAAATGGAATATAATGAGTGAAACATGCCATTTCTGGGGAGGGATGCAAAGGTGCGAACAAAGCTAATCTTCGCCAGACATGCAGAGTCCATAGGTCCTTTTGTACCTGAGCTTGACCGGACGCGAGGACTGTCAGAGCGTGGACAGGCCTCCTTGAGCCGCATCGGTGATAGCTTGAGAGAGACGCGAATTCATCACGTCGTCTCCAGTCCCTATCAGCGGGCGAAGCTTACGGTGCAAGGGCTGGCGGATGCTCATGGACTGCCGATTACCTGCTATGAAGAATTGCGAGAGCGTCAGCTGCATGGAGCGGAATATCCGCTTGCTGGGGAGGAATTCCTCGGAGTGATTCAGCGGTCATTCGAGGATAAGCGCTTCGCGCTTCCTGGGGGAGAGTCGTTCGAAGAAGCTCAGCAGCGGGCGGTATCAGTTATTAAGAAGCTGCTTCGGGAGCATCGAGGCGAAACCGTCGTTATTGGGACGCACGGCAACATTATGGCGATGATGCTGAACGCTTTCGATGAACGGTATGATTTTGCTTTCTGGAGAAGCACGACGATGCCGGATCTGTATGAAGCCGAATTCGAAGGTGAGCAGCTGGTGGAGGTAAGACGGTTATGGAATTGATCTATCGGGAAATGACAATTGGCGATTACGAGGCAGCTTACTCGCTGTGGATGAAGACCGAAGGGATGGTGCTCAGCAGCGCCGACTCCAAGGAAGAGATCGAAGCTTATTTGCTGCGTAACCCGGGCTTAAGCTTCGTCTGCGAGGAGGAAGGTGAACTGCTAGGCACGATACTCGGCGGTCATGACGGGCGGCGCGGGTTTATCTATCATGTTGCTGTGTCGCTGTATACTCGAGGAAGAGGCATCGGACAGCAACTTGTGCAATTGTCGCTTGGCAAGCTGCGTGAAGCGGGCATTGCCAAATGCCATCTCTTCGTGCTGGAGAACAATGCGATCGGGACCCGGTTCTGGGCTCGGACTGGTTGGGAGAAGCGGGAAGGGATCTTGTTGTTTTCGAAGGATACATAGGTTGGCAGGGAGACACGAGAGCGAGAGAGTAATGGTGTTGGAAAGTGGGGCTTGCCGATTATGCAAATTGATATCTGCAAAGTAGAGCGTCTGGAAGATTACGATCTGAATTCGCTGCTGGTAGAGAGTGAAGCGGAAGGTTATCGCCATATCAGGCGGCTCGTGAACGACTATCTTGATGGTGCCAATCGGTTCGATCAAGAGGGTGAAGCTTTGTTCGTTGCGTGTGTCGATGGACATATGGCTGGCGTTGGCGGGCTCAATCATGAGATGACGGCGCGATCGGAAGGTCGGGTACGGCGAGTCTATGTGGCTCCAGCGTATCGCAGGCAAGGTGTAGCTCGTGCACTTATGAAAGCCATCATAGAGCATGCTGAGAAAGGGAGTCCTTTTGCCTATGATCGACTCGTCCTGCGGACCAGCAATCCGGAGGCGGATTTATTTTATCGTTCGCTGGGGTTCCAAGTGGTAGAAGGAAATGAGAGAATGACTCATGAGTTACTATCAAGCAAACAGTCGAGGAGGAGTAAGGTAATGGATAACAATAGCATTCAACACATGGTGATTTTTGATTTGAAGCATGCGGCAGGATCGGCGGAGGCACAGCAGTTTCTGAGTGATGGCGCACGTCTGTTGACTTCGATTCCGGTGGTGCGGAACTTCCAAGTGTTCAACCAAGTGAGCGTGAAGAACGACTATCAATACGGCTTCTCCATGGTATTCGACAACCAAGCCGACTACGAAGCCTACAATGCTCATCCGGTTCACGTCGATTTCGTTGAAGGCCGCTGGATACCGGAAGTGGCGCGGTTCTTGGAGATTGATTTTAAGAATTATGGGGTGTAGGCGGCGAGATGCGAGCCAATTCACCTGCTTACCAGCTATAATGGAAAAATCCATTATAAGTGGATGGAAAAGGTAGGGGAGCACCATGTCAATGCGGCAGTTTGCGAGCGGCGTAGCTGGGGCTCTTACTGTGCCATGGTTAGCCTATATCGCGCTCCATTTGTACGTAGAATATCGGAACCGTGCCCCGCAAGACTATGCTTATCATGACAGCTACTTTCTGGCGCTTCATGTCGGGTGGGTGGGGTACGTGGCATTCGTTGTCGTGCTATTGGCGGCGTATAGTATCATTGTTGCGAGTTTCAATTGGATATGGAAAAGACGAAAACCAGGCCGCCGTTAGGGGCCTGGTTTTTGTGTTGCTGGCTGTTTGCTGGCTAACGAACCGTAATGACCTTATTCGAATGAATTCGGCACTTTTGAAACGGTAACGAACCCAGGTGACGCTATTGAGCGCTTTCTGGTCCCAAAGAGACTCATTTGGCAGCAATAGCGAGTCTGGGGTTCGTTAGAAATCCGAAGGGAGCTATTTGCGCCCAATAGCGACTCTGGAGTTCGTTAGCGTCAGCTTACGCACGAGTTAAGAACCGGGCTTCTGCAATATCGTACGGAATTGCTCCGTCAGAAGAGGGACAACCTCGAACAGGTCCCCGACAATGCCGTAGTCGGCGACCCCGAAGATCGGCGCTTCGGGGTCTTTGTTGATGGCGACAATGACGCGGGATTGGCTCATGCCCGCGAGGTGCTGGATCGCGCCGCTGATGCCGCAGGCGATATAGAGCTTGGGCGTGACGGTCTTGCCCGTCTGCCCGATCTGCAGCGAGTAATCGCAATAGCCGGCATCGCAGGCGCCTCGTGATGCGCCGACCGCGCCGCCGACGACGGCGGCGAGCTCATCAAGCGGCGCGAAGCCCTCCGCGCTGCGCACCCCTCTGCCGCCGGAGACGATGATGTCGGCCTCGGCGAGATCGATCCGTCCGCTCGCTTTGCGCACCACGTCGCGGACGATGGTCCAGAGCGGCGGCGCTGAGTACGCCAGCGCCGCGATCGTGCCTTCGCTGCCGGGAGCGACCGGCTCCGCGACGGGCAGATTGTTCGGTCGCACAGTGATGACCTGCGGTGCGCCGGGGAGAAACCGCCGCTGCTCGAACGCCTTGCCGGCGTAGAGCGGGCGCGTGAAGATCGCGGCTGCGCCGCCGTCGCCATCGAAGTCGACGGCGGTCACATCCGCGATATGGCCGCCATTCACGGCGGCGGCCACGCGGGGCGCGAGCTCGCGCCCCGCCGCGGTGTGGCCGAGCACGATGATGCTCGGCTGCACCGCAGCAATGGCTGCGCCGATGGCGGCGGCGTACGCCTCTGGCGCATAGCCCGCGAGGGCGGGGTCGCAGGCGACATGCACGACCTCCGCCCCGCGCGCAGCGAGCTCCGCGGCAGCCGCGCCAAGCGTCGCGGAATCGCCGCCGACAACGACGGCGTGCACGCTGCCGCCGTCACCGGCTAGCTGCCGCGCTGCGCCGAGCGCTTCCAGCGCCACGCGCCGCAAAGCCCCCTCCGCGCACTCGGCATACACGAGTGCCGTTCGTTTTCCTGTATCGGTCATCGCGTATGACCTCCTCTCCTAGAACAATTTCGCTTCGCGCTGCAGCAAATCCGCCAGCTGCGCGGCTTGCTCCTGCGGCGTGCCGCCGAGCTTGCGTCCCGCCGCGCGAACCGGCGGCGCGAGCAGCGCTACGCGCTCCGTTCGCGGCGCGTGATCATCCGCCGCGAGTCCAAGCTCCGAAGCGCTGATCTGCTTCAGCGGCTTCTTCTTCGCTTTCATAATGCCCGGCAGCGACGGATACCTCGGTTCGTTGAGGCCTTGCTGCGCTGTAATGAGAGCGGGGAGGGGAATCTCCACCGTCTCCACGCCCCACTCGGTGTCGCGTTCTACGACAGCGACTTGCTTCACCCCGCCTTTAGCCCACGAGGCTCCGCTCTGCGAAGCGCCTCCGCTGCCGCCGCCAGCTTGTATCTCCACCTTCAATGCCGCCGCCGCTTGCGGCAGTCCGAGCCGCTCCGCGATTTGCAGCGCGACGCTGCCCGCACCTCGGTCAACGGCGAATAGCCCGGCGAGCAGCAGGTCAGGCTGCAGCTGCTCTACGACCTTGGCGAGGGCTGCGGCTACTGCATAGCCGTCATCGCCCTGCAAGCCTTCCGAGGATAGGAGCACTGCTTCGTCTGCACCCATGGCAAGAGCCGTTCGGAGCGCTTCAATGGAGCGGGCCGGTCCACAGGAGACGACGGTGACGCTCCCGCCGTGTGCCTCGCGCAGCCGAAGCGCTTCCTCCAGCGCGTATTCGTCATATGGATTAATGATGAATTTCACATTTTGCTCGTCTGCGGTGCCGTTCACGAGCTCGATTTTTTCCTCCGTATCAAACGTCTGCTTCATTAGAACGACCAGCTGCATCGCTTCGAAAGCACCTCCTGAAATATCCTTAATTGACCGCATCAGTCATACCGCCGACGAGCGGCCGAATACGATAAACTAAGCCTCCATGCCTTATTGCGACTAGTAGTTACCTTATGAACTTGGCCCTTGAAATAGACCGTTGCCGCGCTTCGCGGCAGGTGCCTATCCGCATGTTCTAAGACAGAGGGACATATACTGAACCACTCCCGTTATCCATGGTACAAACGGCTCCAAAGGAGGGATCTTTGTGGGGTTTCTAAGCGTGCATCCGCTCGCTGCTCTGCTGCGCTGGCTGCTGTTTGCGGGGATGACGACAGGAGCGCTCGTGTGCTTTTACCTCGTTGTGAGCAGGAGAGTCGGCTACATGCGGCTTGGCAGAAAGCTTGCGCCGAAACGGCCTGCACCGCCCTATGACGAAGCAGGGGATGAGTACGACGATAACGAGAATGAGAATGAGAGTGGGGAAACAGCTCGTCTCTCTTCATTTTCAGCCAATGCTGCACTTGCATCTGAGGCGATGACGAGTCCGGAGGCGCGCAGGGGGTTTGAGTGGGCGTACCAAGTATTCGGCCATAGCAAGCTGCTGAAGGATATTCGCAGCGGACTGATGCATCTGGTCTTGTTCTATGGGTTTATTGTTCTGCAGTTCGGCGCGCTGGACATTATCTGGGAAGGCATCAACGGTTCTCCGCTGCCTTTTCTGGACTATCACTGGTTTGTGTATATGCAGGAAATCACCGTGTCGCTCGTGCTGCTGGCGCTGCTCTACGGCGGCTTTCGGCGATATGTGGAGCGGCTTCGCCGTCTGAAAAGAGGCTGGAAGCCCTCTATTGTGCTGTGGTTTATCGGGGGTCTGATGTTGACGGTGTTGCTTGCACAAGCTTTTAACCGCTTGCAGGATGCGTCTTCAGGCGGCGCTTCCTCGCTGTATGTGAGCTACGCCCCGGTATCTTCGGCAATCGCAGAGGCGCTGCATGCTGCTGGTGTAACAGAGGGTGCTGGCCGCGTGCTCTACGAGCTGTTCTGGTGGCTGCATTATGCGGTGCTTCTGTCGTTCTTGGTGTATGTGCCGCAGTCGAAGCATTTTCATATCTTGACCGCTCCAGTTAACTTGTGGCTGCGCCGCCGCTCCGCACCTGGAAAGCTGACGCCGCTCGATCTCGAGGATGAAGAGGCGGAATCGTTCGGAGTCGGCGCGATTGAGCAGTTCACGCAGAAGCAGTTGCTTGATCTCTACGCCTGCGTTGAATGCGGGCGCTGCACGAATGTTTGCCCGGCATCGAATACCGGCAAGCTGCTATCGCCGATGCATCTCATCACGAAGCTGCGCGATCACTTGACGGAGAAAGGCGCTGCGATTACGTCCAAATCGCCTTGGGTGCCGGATTTCAGCGGCGTAGGGGTGGGGCGAAGCGCGCATGTGATGAAGAGCGATGCGCCGGTGTTGTGGGTGAACGATACGGGTGATGACAATTCCTCTACAACCATTGGACCGACAATGTCTGCGCAAAAGGGGGCGTGGACGATTCACGGCGATACTGCTCCAGCGGATGTAGCACTTATCGGCGACGTCATGACGGAGTCGGAGCTGTGGTCGTGCACGACCTGCCGAAATTGCGAGGACCAGTGCCCCGTAGGCAATGAGCATGTGGACAAAATCATCGATATGCGCCGCTTCCTCGTCCTGACCGAGGGCAAAATCCCCGCAGAGGGTCAGCGTGCGATGAACAATATCGAACGGCAGGGCAATCCTTGGGGACTGCCACGTTCGGAGCGGGTCGCCTGGCTCTCGGCGTATAACAGCTCTGCGGCTGAGACATTGCCTGTGCTGACGATGCAGGAGGCAGCCCGAAGGAGTTCGGAGGAACGTCCCGAGCTGGTGTTGTGGGCAGGAACAATGGGCGCTTATGACCAGCGGAGCCGAAAAGTATTGTTCGCCGTTGTGCGGCTGCTCCAGCATGCCGGCGTTCCGTTCGCTGTGCTCGGCGGGGAGGAGCGCAACTCCGGCGATACGGCGCGGCGGATGGGGAACGAGCTGCTGTTCCAGACGCTTTGCAGCGAGAACATCGCTACGCTCGAACGCTATGGCGTGAAGCGGGTTGTGACGATTTGCCCGCATACGTTCAATGCGTTCAAGAATGAGTATCCGGATTTTGGATTGAGCAAATCCGTCGTGGTGGAGCATCACACAACATTGCTCGAACGGCTCGTTGCACAACAGCTCATTACGCCAGTGCATCCGCTCAAGGAGCGTGTCGTGTTCCACGATTCATGCTACTTGGGTCGCTACAACGGCATCTACGATGCTCCGCGTAATCTGCTTCGCGCGATTCCGGGCGTAAAGCTGCTGGAGATGGAGCGCAATCGCGAGAATGGCATGTGCTGCGGCGCAGGCGGCGGCCTCATGTGGATGGAAGAGCGCAGCGGCGTACGGGTGAACGAAGCGCGAGCGTCGCAAGCGCTGTCGACGTCGCCGACCGTCATCGGCTCGGCATGTCCGTACTGTCTGACGATGATGGAGGACGGTATCAAGCTGCTTGACGCGGAGGACACGGTACGAGCGCGTGACGTCGCGGAGCTGCTGGCGGAGAGTGTGTTTGGGTGAGGGTGCCGGTCCGCCGGTCATCGGGAGAACAAGCGGAGAACCCGCAATTTCTCACACAATATTTTCGAGCCTAACTAAAAGGAGGGAGTCATGTGGGAGGAAAAACGCCAGGGACCCGCATTAGCCGCGCGGCGGTTATCGGGTCGGGTGTGATGGGAGCGGGGATCGCCGCTCATCTTGCGAATGCGGGCATCAGTGTTCTGCTGCTCGATGTTCCGCCTGCTGCGTTGACGCAGCAGGAGGAGCGCGCGGGCAAGACGCTGCAGGATCCAGCGGTGCGGAATCGCCTTGCAGCCGCCAGCATTGCGAGACTTACGAATCAACAGCCGGCGGCTTTATACGATGCAGCTTTCGCAGGACGGATTACCGCAGGCAACTTGGAGGATGACCTCGCCAAGCTGACCGATGTGGAATGGATCGTCGAAGCCGTGGTGGAGCGACTCGATGTGAAGCAGAGCGTGTTCGCCCGCATTGAACCTTGGCTGGGGGCGGAGACGCTCGTCACCACCAACACGTCGGGCTTGTCGGCAGCAGCGATGGCGGAGGGGCGCGGCGAGAAGTTTCGGAAGCATTTTGCCGTCACCCATTTCTTCAATCCGCCTCGTCATATGAAGCTGGTCGAGCTTGTCGCCGGACCGGATACGGATTCTGCCGTCATGGCAAGGCTGGCGGGCATCTGCGAGCGACAGCTTGGCAAAGGCGTCGTCACCGCAAAAGACACGCCGAACTTCATTGCGAACCGGATCGGCACGTACGGGATGATGACGACTTTTGCAGCGATGAAGCAGTTCGGGCTGAATGTGGATGAGGTGGATGCGCTGACCGGACCTGCGATGGGACGCCCGAAGACGGCGACGTTCCGGATGCTGGACCTCGTCGGACTCGATACACTGCTGCATGTGGTGGACAATGTGCGGGAGCGGAGCGAGGACAACGAGGACCAGGAAGCTTTTGCAAGACCGCCGGAGCTTGAAGCGCTTGTGGCTAAAGGGTGGATCGGCGAGAAGGCAGGGAGCGGCTTCTACCGCAAAATCAAACGTCCCGGCGGAGGCAGCGACATCGAAACGCTCCAGCTGGACACGATGACGTACGCACCGCGCAGCAGCGTGAATTCTCCGGTCATTGAAGCTGCGAAGTCGGCAAAAGGCACTGCTGCCAAGATCAAGGCGCTACTCTTCACAGACACGGACGACCGTTACGCCAAGTTCTCGTGGCAAGTGACGAAGACGGTGCTGCTCTACTCGGCGCGGCAGCTTGGCGTTGTGGCGGACACGATCGATGACATCGACAAAGCGCTCGTCTGGGGCTTCAACTGGGAGCTGGGGCCGTTCGAGCTGTGGGATGCGATCGGGCTTGAGAAGTCGGTGCAGCGGATGCGGGCAGAGGGCGACGACATCCCGGGGTGGCTTAGCGAGTGGCTGGCTTCGGGAAATAAAAGCTTTTACAAGGAGGACGGACAGCGCAGATTTTACGTGGACAGAGGCGAATTCCGGAAGGTGGAGGAGAAGCCTGACGTCATCTCGCTTGCTGCGCTGAAACGTGCCGGTAGAACGATTCTCGGCAATTCGGGCGCTTCGCTGCTGGACCTTGGCGATGAGGTCGCGTGTCTCGTCTTCCATTCGCCGAACAATGCGATTGGCGGAGATATTTTGAGCGCGATTCGGCAGAGCGCAGATGAGGTGAGCCGTAATTGGCGGGGTCTTGTGCTTGCCAACGAGGGGCGGCATTTCTGCGTTGGCGCCAATCTGATGATGCTGCTCATGGAAGCTCAGAACGGCGACTTCGACGAAGTAGACGATATTATCCGCCTGTTCCAGAACAGCATGCTGACGCTGAAGCGGCTTGATCGGCCTGTAGTAGCAGCGCCGCACCGGATGACGCTTGGCGGCGGGGTGGAGGCATGCCTGCCCGCGGACCGGATTATTTTCTCGGCGGAGACGTATTTCGGACTCGTCGAGACTGGCGTCGGTTTAATTCCGGCAGGCGGCGGTTGCAAAGAGGCGGCGGTAATGGCGGCTTCGCGCGCTGGGGCGCTCGGTGATCTGCAGCCGCATGTGAATGCGCTCTTCGAGACAATTGCGATGGCGAAGACGTCGACGAGCGGCTACGATGTGCATCGCACCGGGCTGATGCGGCCTGGGGACCGCGTCATTATGCGAGACGAGACGCGCGTGGCGGAGGCGAAGCGCAACGTGCTCGAGCTGGATCAGGCGGGCTATACGCCGCCTGGGTCGGCGGGAGCACGGATTCGTGTCGCTGGCCGAGAAGGGCGTGCTGTACTGCAGCTTGCCGTAGAGGCGATGCGCCTCGGCGGGCAGATCAGCGCGCATGATGTGAAGATCGGCCGCAAGCTCGCGCATGTCATTGCAGGAGGCGACGCAGCGCCGGGTGCTGAGGTGAGCGAGCAGTATTTGCTCGATCTGGAGCGCGAAGCGTTCCTCAGCTTGTGCGGCGAGCCGCTGACGCAGGCGCGGATGAGGCATATGCTGGCGACGGGCAAGCCGCTTCGGAATTAGTGTTGGTGCTGGTGCGGTAACGATGAGCGGTAACGAAAGAGAAGTGATGACAGAGAAGTGATAACAGAGAAGTGATAACAGAGAAGTAATGACAGAGCGTTAACGACAAAAAAACTTGCGATGCCACTATTTGAAGGAGGTGACCGCCTATGACAAGTGCGAATCAGAACCATCCGCTCGACGCTGTCATTGTGTCGGCGGTTCGAACGGCTGTCGGCAAGGCGAAGAAAGGCAGCCTTGCCGACACGAGAGCCGAGGATTTAGGCCGCGCGGTGCTGCGCGCGGCGGTGGACCGCGTCCCCGAGCTTACATACGGGGACGTGCAGGACGTTGTCATCGGCTGCGCGATGCCCGAAGGGGAGCAAGGTCTTAACTTTGCCCGCATCATGACGCTGTATGCGGACTTTCCGGTGACGACGCCGGCCGTCACCGTCAATCGGTTTTGCGCCTCCGGGCTGCAGGCGATTGCCTATGCGGCGGAGCGCATCCGGCTAGGCGAGGCTGACGTCGTGCTCGCCGGAGGTGTTGAAAGCATGAGCCACGTCCCGATGACTGGCTTCAAGCTTTCACCGCATCCGGGCATCGCCGACGCGATGCCGGAGGTGTATATGGGCATGGGGCATACCGCCGAGGAAGTGGCGCGGCGGTATGGGATTAGCCGCGAGGCGCAGGATGCTTTTGCTGCGGCGAGCCATGTGAAGGCAGCAGCAGCGCAGGCAGCCGGGCGCTTCGCGGAGGAGATCGTTCCGCTGCATGTGCAGCGGGAGGGCGTCGACGATAACGGCCGGCCTTGGTCGCGCAGCTTCGTGTTTGACCGCGACGAAGGCGTGCGCGCCGACACGACGCCTGAGGTGCTCGCGAAGCTGAAGCCGTCCTTCGCGCGCGAAGGCACCGTCACCGCGGGCAACGCCTCGCAGATGAGCGACGGCGCCGCGGCTGTCGTCGTCATGAGCCGCGCCCGCGCCGAGCAGCTCGGCGTGAAGCCTCTCGCGGTGTTCCGCGCGTACAGCGTCGCGGGCGTCGCGCCGGAGGTGATGGGGATCGGCCCGATTGAGGCGATCCCCAAAGCGCTGGCGCGCGCGGGCATTACACTCGAACAAGTGAAGCTGTTCGAGCTGAACGAGGCCTTCGCGGCACAGTGCCTGCCGATCGTTCAGCGGCTCGGGATCAACCCCGAGCTCGTGAACGTCAACGGCGGCGCAATCGCTCTTGGCCATCCGCTCGGCTGCACGGGGACGAAGCTCAGCGTCTCCCTGATCCACGAGCTGCAGCGCCGCGGCGGCGGTCTCGGCATCGTCTCCATGTGCGTTGGCGGCGGCATGGGCGCCGCGGGCGTGTTCGAGGTTCTTTCGGGTTAAGGCTGAGAGTGATGTGGGGTACCCAGTACCCTACATCGGTGTGAAGCTGGTTGAAAAGGTGAGGGAGGAGTTCCCAGCACCCTTTATCAGCGAAAATCCGAGTGAAGTGGTGGAAGCAGGGTAGCAGGTACCCCTCATCAGTGATAATCCGCGTGAAAAGGTGGAAGAGGGGTAACAGGTACACTTCATTGGAGGCGTATCGAACACAAGAGCATGTTAGGCAGCTACATGAGCAGAGATGCGATCAAATTGGCCAAAGAGTAGTAGCAGGTAACACACATGGGCGGAAATTCCTTCAGATTAGCTAAAGAGAGTACGAGGTAACACACATCAGTGGAAATCCGCTCAAACGAGCGTAAGATGCTGGCTAGTTGGATTACATTGGTGGATCCGGTGAAATGAAGCTGGCATAGTCGACTACATTTGTTAAAGAGTGCCCCTGAGGGATACACATGAGAGGAAATGCGGTAGTTTGAGCTAAAGAGTGCCCCTGAGGGATACACATTGGGTTAGAAGTAGCTAAATCGGCGAAAGAGTGACCCTGAGGGATACACACTGGGTTTGAAGTAGCTAAATCGGCGAAAGAGTGATCCTGAGGGATACACATTGGGTTAGAAATAGCTAAATCGGCGAAAGAGTGATCCTGAGGGATACACATTGGGTTAGAAATAGCTAAATCGGCGAAAGAGTGCCCCTGAGGGATACACATTGGATTAGAAGTAGCTAAATCGACGAAAGAGTGCCCCTGAGGGATACACATTGGGTTAGAAGTAGCTAAATCGGCGAAAGAGTGATCCTGAGGGATACACATTGGGTTAGAAGTAGCTAAATCGGCGAAAGAGTGCCCCTGAGGGATACACATTGCTGGAAACCCGGCAGTTTGAGAGCAAGAGAGTCTTCCAGCTACCTACATTAGTTGGACGAAAGCTGAAGTTGATCTACGGCATCAATCGTGCTTCTCCTAGAAAGGAGTGAATACGTATGGCGCAAAACAATCGTTGGGGCGGGCGCTTCGTGGTGGAGGATATTACGCCGGAAGCGGTCGTCACGCCGGAGGACTTCACCGATGAGCAGCGGATGATCGCGGATGCGGCGCGCGCTTTTCTCGCGGGTGAGGTGCGGCCGCGCGATGCGGAAATTGAGGCGCTCAATTATGATCTCACCACGCAGTTGCTGCGCAAAGCCGGTGACCTCGGCTTGCTAAGCGCGGACGTGCCAGAGGCATACGGCGGCCTTGGCCTCGACAAAGTAAGCTCGACGCTGCTCGCCGAGACGTTCGCCGAGGCATCGTCGTTCGCGCTGTCCGTCGGGGCGCATGTCGGCATCGGCACGCTGCCGATCGTCTTCTTCGGCACGGCAGAGCAGAAGCAGCGCTACTTGCCGGACCTCGCCACCGCCAAGCGAATTGCCGCTTACTGCCTGACGGAACCGGCATCCGGCTCCGATGCGCTCGGCGCAAGGACAACGGCGCGGCTGTCGCCGGACGGCAAGCATTACATCTTGAACGGCTCCAAGCTGTACATTACGAACTCCGGTTTCGCGGATGTGTTCATCGTGTACGCGAAGGTGAATGGGGACCATTTTACCGCATTCATCGTGGAGCGCGGCTATTCCGGCTTCAGCATTGGACCGGAGGAGCACAAGATGGGCATCAAAGGCTCGTCGACTTGCCCGATCTTCTTCGAGGATACGCCAGTGCCCGTGGAGAACGTGCTCGGCGAGATTGGCAAAGGTCATCTCATCGCGTTCAACATTCTCAACATCGGCCGCTTCAAGCTCGCTGCAGGCTGCGTCGGCGGAGCGAAGGAAACGATCGGGCTCGCTTCCAAATACGCCAACCAGCGCAAGCAGTTCGGCCGCTCCATCTCCTCCTTCCCGCTCATCGGCGCGAAGCTGGCTGATATGAATATTGCCACATACGTGCTCGAAAGCATGGTGTACCGCACGGCTGGTTGGATCGACGCCCTCCTTCAAGAGAGCGAAGCGGAAGGCGGGACTGACGAGAACGCGGGAGCCCGTGCGGCCAAAGCGATCTCCGAATATGCGCTCGAATGCTCGATCAACAAAGTATTCGCAACCGAAGTGCTCGACTACGTCGCGGACGAAGGCGTGCAGATTCACGGAGGCTACGGCTATATCCGCGAGTACAAGGTGGAGCGGATTTACCGGGACTCTCGGATTAACCGGATTTTTGAAGGGACGAACGAGATTAACCGCATGCTCATTCCCGGCACCCTCATGAAAAAAGCGCTCAAAGGCGAGCTGCCGCTCCTACGCAAAGCGCGCGCTCTCCAAGCGGAGCTGCTGCAGCCGATGCCGCTTCCTTCGTTCGACGAGCCGCTCTCCAAGGAGACCTACCGGATCCAGCAGGCGAAGAAAATTTTTCTCGCAGTCGGCGGTCTTGCCGTGCAGAAGTATGGGCTAGCGCTTGAACAGCAGCAGGAGGTGCTCTGCTTGCTCGCAGACATGATGATCCAAGTGTTCGCTATGGAAAGCGCCAATCTCCGCACGCGCAAAATGATTCAAAAAGCCGATCCAGCCGCCGCCTCCCGCATCAAAAATGCAACTGAAATGACCGTTGTTTTCGTGCAAGAAGCGATGGAGAGGGTTGAACGTTACGCGAAGACGGCGCTGTCCGCATTGGAGGAAGGCGATTCGCTCCAAACGCAGCTTTCGGTGCTGAAGAAGCTTACGCGCGCACCGCTCTCCGATACCATCGCGCTCAAACGCGGCATTGCCGCTCGTGTCATCCGCAGCGAACAGTACACGTTGTAGGAGGAGGCGCACGCGTTATGGATCAGACGCAAGCAAGTCCATGGTTTCGGAACTATCCCGGTGAAGTGCCGCATACGCTCGATATTCCGAACGTCAGCATCAGCGATCTGCTGCTGCAGACAGCTGCCAAATACCCGGGCAACGAAGCGATTTATTTCTACGGCAAACGAACAACATACCGCGAGCTGCTGGCCGCAGCGAATCGCATGGCGGCCGGCTTGCAAGCTGTTGGCATCGGCAAGGGCGACCGCGTCGCGATCATGCTGCCGAACTGCCCGCAAACCGTCATCGCTTATTTCGGCGTCCTGCTCGCAGGCGCGATTGTCGTCATGACGAACCCGCTCTATGTGGAGCGGGAGCTGGCGCATCAGCTGAAGGACAGCGGCGCGCGGTGCATCATTACGCTCGATTTGCTCTATCCTCGGCTGGCGCGCGTGCGCGGCGAGGCGCCGGAGGACGGTCCGGTGCCGCAGCTGCGCACCGTGCTCGTCACTTCCATTCAAGATGAGCTCCCTTTTCCGAAAAATATGCTCTACCCGATCAAACAACGCAAAGCCGGCCATAATCCCAGCATTCCGTATGGCAAGCATGGCGTCACCCGTTACACCTCATTTCTATCCAAAGCCCCGAAGCTGCCGGCTGAAGCAGCGGTCAATCCGGAGACGGATACGGCGCAGCTGCAATATACCGGCGGTACGACCGGACTTGCGAAGGGTGTTATCCTCACACACCGCAATTTAGTTGCGAATGTGATGCAGTGCGCTTCTTGGTTCTATCGCGTGGATGAAGGGAAAGAACGGTTTCTTGCCGCGCTCCCGCTCTTTCACGTCTTCGGTCTAACCTCACTGATGAACTTGTCTGTATTGAAAGCAGGCTCCCTTATACTCCTACCCCGCTTTGAAGTTCTAACCGTGCTGCAGACGATACGCAAACTGAAGCCGACTCTCTTCCCCGGAGCCCCAACGATGTATATCGCATTGCTAAACCATCCTGATGTGAAGAAGTACGATCTCTCTTCGATAAAAGTTTGCGTTAGCGGCTCGTCGCCGCTGCCGCTTGAGGTGCAGACGAAATTTGAAGCGATGACCGGAGGCAGGCTCATTGAAGGCTATGGTTTAACGGAGGCATCGCCCGTTACCCATGTGAATCCGATCTGGACGAAGCGCCGGATTGGCTCTATCGGCTTGCCGCTGCCGAATACGGATGCCCGTATTGTGGATATGGAGTCAGGCGAAGACGTGCCAGAAGGCGAGATCGGCGAACTGCTCGTTCGAGGTCCGCAGGTAATGAAGGGCTATTGGAACAATGAGGCTGCGACGGAGGCATCGTTCCGCGGAGAATGGCTGCGGACAGGTGATCTGGCGCAGGTCGATCGTGACGGCTTCTTTGCGATTGTGGATCGGATCAAGGATATTATTATCGCGAGCGGATTTAACGTATACCCGCGCGAGATCGAAGAGGTGCTCTACGAGCATCCGGGTATCCGCGATGCCTGCGTGATCGGGGTGAAGGATGAGTACCGGGGAGAGACGGTCAAAGCTTTCGTCGTGCTGCGCAAGGACGTGAACGTATCGGCGATGCAGCTGGACCGCTGGTGCCGCGACCGGCTTGCTGTCTTTAAAGTGCCGCATCTCTATGAATTCCGTACGGAGCTGCCGATGTCGATGATCGGGAAGGTGCTGCGGCGCAAGCTGCAGGAGGAGGAAACGAATGAACGAGAAGGAACAGGAGGACCCCCGTCCTCATGATGCGCTGGATCAGCTGAACCTGCTTGCCGAAGCCGCGAAGCCGACGTTCTGGGGCTATCTCGGCTGCGAGCTGGTGCATGCAACGCCGGGCAAATGCGGCATTTCGCTGCAAGTGAGGCCGGAACACCTCAACCTCGCACATATTGTTCACGGCGGCGTGCTCGCATCGCTGCTCGATAACGCGATGGGGCTCGTCGTTATTATGGAATGTCCGGGGGAGAAGACCGTTACGACACAGCTGAACGTGCATTATTTGCAAAGTGCAGGGCTAGGAGAAATCCGCTGTGAAGCGGTGCTTATCCACAAATCTCGGCGAACGCTCACATTACAAGGCAGTATTGTCGATAATAAAGGTGAGTTACTGGCTTGGGGAAGCGGAACATTCCGCCGAGTAACTTAATTGTAACATGTTACATTTCTGTCGAGGGCTGTCCGCCACATTGAAAGCGTTATCCCTTTCCCCTATAATTAGCCTGTAAATGGAAATTCATTGGGGAGATGGAGGGTGCATAATGGTTAGCCCATGGATTACGGGCGCGGTCATCCTGTTCGGCATCATCGTCGCGGTAACAGGCGTGGTCGCCTACTTGCGAATGTATAAGAACAGCACTTGGTCAGCCAGGACTTCACGCTCGCCGGAATCTGATCCGCCAAGGACGCTTATTTTGGGGCCGAAACAGCGGGAAGAGTCTGCATCTGCCGAAGTGGAGGAGAGTCCTGTTCGGGACGAGGATTGAAATAAATGTAAAGTTTAGGTGTTCGCTTTTAACTGAAAGTTTAAAATGTTATAATTAATTGATAAATGAAACAATTTTGTCCAAATGTTCTCCGCGAGATTGTTTCAAATTGATTTCATGCTGCTCACAGAGCTTCCTTTTCTCGCTATCGTTCAAACGGATTGTAGGCACCAGTGGGGTACCAGCCGCGGCTCAAGTTCCGCCGTGTGTGTTCTCGTACAGTAACTGTTAGGACCAGTAAGCCGACGCTAGGGAGGGGATTTCATGGCGAAACGCAGCCATAATGAAGTCAAAGAAAGCCTCATGGAGCTAACCCGCATTTTTCAGCCTAAGGATTCACGGAAATTTGTCAGAGAGTATATCCGTAAGTATCGAATTATGGGAGGCTATGAGGAAGAACTAACCCTGCTAGTGGAACACGAGATGGGCAGACTTCGGTCGTCCGTGAGCTGAATAGAATGAATCGTAAACCTTGTCCGGCACATTAGGACAAGGTTTTTTTGTTATATGTCCCTGTGCTGCGGGAGGGGAGGAAGTCACGGAAATGATTCATTACAAGACGGATGATCAGCTGCGGTCGATACGCAGGGCTGGGCGCATCGTTGCGGCGTGCCACAAGGAGATTGCGGCGCGTATCAAGCCCGGCGTGACGACACTTGAGATCGACCGATTCGCGGACTCTTATATGCGCAGACACGGTGCAAGGCCGGCTCAAATCGGTTATAAGGGCTATCCTTATGCCACTTGCGCGTCTGTGGGAGATGCCGTGTGCCACGGCTTTCCGACGGCGCTTCCGCTGAGAGAAGGGCAGATCGTGACGATTGATATGGTTGCAGAACTGGACGGATGGATGGCGGATTCCGCATGGACCTATGCTGTCGGCAAAGTGAGTCCGGAGGTGGATCGGCTCATGAAGATGACGAAGCAGGCTCTCTTCCGAGGCATTGCACAGGCGGCCTTGGGCAAACGGCTAGGCGATATCGGCCATGCGGTGGAGCAGATCGCTGACCGAGAAGGCTACTCGGTCGTGGAGGAATTCATCGGGCACGGCATCGGACGAAGGATGCACGAGGATCCGCAAGTGCTTCACCGCGGCAAGCCGGGCACGGGTCGATGGCTGCGCAAAGGAATGGTCATTACCATTGAGCCAATCTTCGTTATTGGAGGTCCTCTCGTAAGCATCGACAACGACGGCTGGACGGTCCGTACGATAGACGGCTCATGGGGTGCGCAATTTGAGCACACGGTGGCGGTGACGGACGGGGATCCGATTATTTTGACGAGGTGATGAGTGGCTCGGAACGTTGCGTGGTCCGGTACTCGCGCGGCGTCATGCCCGTCTTCTTCTTGAACAGTCGGTTGAAAAATTTCATGTCCTGGTAGCCGGCACGCAGAGCGATCCGGCTTATCAAGTCATCGGTGCTCACGAGCAGCTTGCAGCTCAGGTCGATGCGCGCGCTCTGGACATAGGCGAGGAAGGTCATCCCCGTTGCCTTCTGGAAGCTGCGCTGAAATTGGCGCTCGCTGATGCCGAGTTGCGAAGCCATTGCGGCAAGGGACAGCTCGGATGCTGCGCAATCGGCATCGATGGCTTCGATGACCTGCTGCATGGAGCTCGGCGGCATTGCCTGCTGAGCTAGCTGCTGCTGGGGCAGCGCTTCGCGTTCGAGCTGCCTGCGGTAGAGCATGATGAGCAGCTCGATTACCGCTGCACACATCGATGCGGCATAGCCGGGGCGGCGTGTCGTGAATTCCTGGTACAGCTTATGGAACAGCAGTTGTCCTTCTTCGCCTCGCTCATGCACATGCAGCCACTGTTGCTCATCGCAAAGCTGGCGGTACAAGGCCGGGATAGCCGGCTCGGCAGGTACGGCATGCAGCAGCTTGTCCAACTGCTCGATTGTAAACGTGCAGTTGTAGATGATGAGCTGCCGGCCTCTGGCTGTCGATCCAGGGCGGAATACATGCGAGACGCCGACCGGAATGAAGAATAGATCGCCGCGGACAACCGGCATCTGCTCGTCGCCGATGTAATGGAAGCCTGTCCCTTCGGCAACCATGCACACCTCGATGAAATCATGCTCATGCATAAGCAGCTCGAAGGTTTCATGCGCGCGGTTCACATAGATCGGCGCTTCGTTGTCGCTCTCGAAGAGGGACGAGAAAGGCAACAGTCGCTCGCCTCTGGAGAAACCCGGCATAGCAGAGGAGCGTTTGTTCGGTGGCGTATTGGGCTGCGAGTTCGACTCATTCGGCATTCCAGGGTTGCTCGGCATCGGGAGGATTCGCTCCTTTCGTTAGGTTTGATTATAACGCACCTTCAGTTGGTAGGGAGAAATGTTCACACATGATTTGGAAACTTCCGGGCAATAATAGCCGAAATAACTGGAGGTGTTTTCCGATGTGTGAAGCAATTGCCATTACGGCGCAATCATCTGAGCTAACGGATAAATTCGAGCTCGACAATATTCTGCTCTATATCGCGAACCGAAATGAAGTGACTCCAACCGATACGATATCGGCGATATTCGAGCATAAAGAGTCAGGGCGGATCATGGATGAGTTCCGCTGGGGAATGGTTCCCTATTGGGCAAAAGATTCCGTACATATGGACCGTAATCAGCTGTTCCATAAGCCCATTTACGAGCGCATTGTGCAGAAGCAGCGCTGCATCATTCCGTGCAACGGCTTCTATGTGACGCGGACTATTGGCAAAGAGGTGCATCGCCTTAAGCTCATGATGCGCAGCGGTACCTTTGCTATCGCCGGGCTTTACGATGTATTCCGTCAAGCCTCCGGCTACGAGCTGCGTACCTGCACGATGATGATGACGGAAGCGAACGCGCATGTCTCGCCTTATCAGCCTCTGATGCCGGCGATTCTTGAGCCCGAGGCGATCGGCGACTGGCTGAATCGCGGGAAGCGCCCGCCCTCTGAGCTGCATTCGATGCTGCATCCGATGGACGAGCTGCGCATGATCGCGATTCCGCTGGATGGCACGGGCGACGCTGGCGTCGAGCTGCAAGCTCCTCGGACAGAGTGGGTGTAAGGAAGCAAGGAGCTACATATTTGGAGGGACCGCTGCGGCGGTCTCTTTTCTTTTTTAGCCAACTACTCTAACTGAGACCGCTCTGCAATCACGTCGGATGGAAGCCGGCCGACCACCTTTTTGAAGATCCGATTGAAATACGAAGGGTCGCTGTACCCGAGATGCTCGGAAATATCCTGCACTGTCAGCTGGGAGTGGCGGAGCATGTAGTGGGCGGTCTTCATCCTTTTGCGGTGCACATAGTCGCTGATGGTGAGGCCAGTCACTTTGCGGAACAGCGTTGCGGCGTAGTTCGGGCTGACGCCGATGCAGGCTCCTAGCTCGTTCTTGGTGATTTTGCTGCGGTAGTGATTCTCGACGTATTGCTTCATCCGCTCGATATGCTGAATGGAGGAGGGGGCCTTCTCTCCCTCGTCGTACTCGCGGCTGATAGTGACGATCAGCTCGGTTAGCAGCGCGGCGCACATGACGGAGAAGTACCGATCGCGCGCGGTCCATTGCTCCACAATGCCGAGCAGCTTCTCCATCAACAGCTCCGGCATATGCGTGACCCAGTTCAGCGGCGCGCGCCTTGCGAGAATCGGCAGCAGCTGTGTCGTAGCGGTGTCGGCGGGGCTGAAGCGGACGGTGACACTTTCGCGAATGCTAGCTGAACCGCGCAGCTCAGCGGCGGGAACGCCTGCCGGAATGAGCAGCAGCTCGTTCTTACGGCAGCTCACCACTTGACCGGCGTAGGTGAAGCTGGTCTGGCCGAAACGTATCCAAATGAGCGTGAAGCTGTCGATTCCGAGCATCCGGCGCTCCTCCTGCAGAACCCCGCGCTCCTGTTTAATATCGAAGATATGGAACACAAGACAACCTCACTTTTTGTCGATTAGCGTACTATTTTACAGCTACTGTACTATAGTTCATCGCACTTGTTCAATCGTTCTTTTAAAATGAAAGAAACGGTTTGAACTTGGACAGGAGTGAGCGACATGAAAAAGACAGCGATTGTATGTACAATGGGACCCGCTTGTATGGCCGCTGATAAATTGGAAGGCATGCTGAAGGCAGGCATGAATATCGCTCGCCTTAACTTGGCGCACGGAGAGCTCGATGACCACCGTCAGCGTATTCTCGTTGTTCGTGAAGCAGCGCGCAAGCTGAATGTGCCTGTATCGATCTTGCTCGATATTAAAGGACCGGAAATTCGTACAGGGCTCCTGCAAGAGCCATCTTATATGCTACAAAGCGGTGAATTCCTGACGCTTACTACGGAGCAAATCGTCGGCAATGCATCGCGTATCTCGGTATCGTACGACCTCGCGAAGGATGTAACGGTTGGTTCGCGCATTATGATCGACGATGGCCTCATTGAACTGAAAGTCGTGCGCATCGAAGGTACGGAAGTGGTGTGCGTCATTCAGAACGGCGGCATCATCAAGTCGCGCAAAGGCGTTAATTTGCCGGGCATTCGCACGAGCCTGCCAGGTGTAACGGAGAAAGATAAGCTGCATATTGCTTTTGGCGTGGAGACTGGCGTTGATATCATTGCAATGTCGTTCGTTCGCCGTGCAGAAGACGTACTGGAAGTGAAGCGCATGCTGGTTGAGCTAGGCGCTAGCCACATTGAGGTGCATTCGAAAATCGAGAACCAAGAGGGTCTCGACGAGCTGGAAGCGATTATCGAAGCGTCCGACGGCATTATGGTCGCACGCGGCGATCTTGGCGTCGAAATTCCGATCGAAGATGTGCCGTTCGCACAGAAGCGCATGATTGCGGCTTGTAACCGTGCCGGCAAATTCGTTATCACTGCAACGCAAATGCTTGAATCCATGCAGAGCAACCCGCGTCCGACACGCGCTGAAGCTTGCGACGTAGCGAATGCGGTATGGGACGGCACAGATGCAGTCATGCTCTCCGGCGAGACGGCATCGGGCGCATATCCGGTTGAAGCGGTGCAGACGATGGCTGCAATTGCGGTCAAAGCGGAGGAAGCGCTAAAGGAAGTTGTAAAGAAAGATTTGATTGAAGCTTAGCCAATCGTTTAAAGTGGGTAGAGGACAAAATTATGCGAGAGTGTTCATGCATGTGAATGCGGCGGTCTCACGGTTTTGCGATTTACTAACGTTAGGCGGGAATAATAACGATGCACGTATTAACGGTTGATCATATTTCGAAGAACTATGGCGAGAAAGTATTGTTTCAAGACGTGTCGTTCGGCGTTGAGATGGGCGACAAAATCGGTATTATCGGCGTTAACGGCACCGGTAAGTCGACGTTTCTTAATGTCGTTGCAGGTTTAGAGCCCCCTGATTCGGGCTCTATTCTTGTTGCTGGAGGCGTGACGGTGCGCATGCTGTCGCAGGATCCGCAGTTCGATCCGGAGCAGACGGTGCTTGCGCATGTGCTCGGCGGCGATTCGCCGCAGATGGTTGCGATTCGCGCTTATGAAGCAGCGCTTCAGGCGCTTGAACTGAAGCCAGGCGATGCGGAGCTGCAGGAGAAGCTCGTTCGAGCGAATCAGCGGATGGCTGAGCTGGATGCATGGGGCATTGAGAGCGAAGCGAAGATCGCGCTGTCAAAGCTCGGTATCACGAGCTTCGATGCGAAGCTCGGCGTGCTGTCAGGCGGTCAGCGCAAGCGGGTGGCGATGGCGGCTGCTCTTATTCAGCCGGCAGATGTGCTGCTGCTGGATGAGCCGACGAACCATATCGACAACGAATCGGTCGCATGGCTGGAAGGGATGCTGCAGAAACGCAAAGGCGCGCTCTTGATGATTACGCATGATCGGTATTTCCTTGACCGTGTCAGCAACCGGACTTTGGAGCTGGACCGCGGGCGGGCGTATTTCTACACGGCGAATTACAGCAGCTTCATTGAGCTGAAGCTGGACCGCGAGGAGCGGGAAGCGGCGTCGGAATCGAAGCGACAGAACTTGCTTCGCAATGAGCTCGCTTGGATGCGCCGCGGCGCGAAGGCGCGCACGACGAAGCAGCAGGCGCGTATTCAGCGCTTCGAATCTCTAAGCGCGGCCGCGCCGGAGAAGGCACTCGGCAAGCTTGAAGTGTCCGTTGCTTCGACGCGCCTCGGGAAGAAAATCGTTGAAATCGAAGGCTTGACCAAGTCGTTCGAAGGTCGGACCGTCATTCGCGATTTCAACTATATCGCGGTGCCGGAGGACCGCGTCGGCATCGTTGGCCGCAACGGGCTCGGCAAGTCGACGCTGCTGAAGCTTATCTCCGGCAAGTTTGAGCCGGACGCCGGCGAGGTTCGTCTCGGGCCGACGGTGAAGCTCGGCGTGTTCTCGCAGGAGCGCGAGGAGATGGATGAGTCGATGCGCGTCATTGATTTTATCAAGGAGAGCGCAGAGCGAGTAACGACCGGCGACGGCACGACGGTGACAGCGGCACAGATGCTGGAGCGGTTCTTGTTCCCGCCGGCGCAGCAGTGGACGCCGATTGCGAAGCTGTCCGGTGGCGAGAAGCGCCGGCTGCAGCTGCTGCGCGTGCTGATGGAAGCACCGAACGTGCTGCTGCTCGACGAGCCGACGAACGATCTCGACATTACGACGCTGACGGTGCTTGAAGATTATCTGGACGACTTCCCAGGCGTCGTGTTCACGGTCTCCCATGACCGGTACTTCCTGGATCGGACGGTCGATCGGATCTTTGCTTTTGAAGGCGATGGCGTGATCGAGCAGCATGTCGGCAACTTCACGGAATATCAGGCTTATGCGGAAGCACATGGGGTGCGCTCACAGGCTGGAGCGGCGGCAGGTTCCACTGCTGGCGGCGGCAAGAGCGGGAAGGCTGCTGAATCGGTCGCAGCTGATGGTGATGCAGCTGCTGCTATTTTGAAGGAGCCGGTGGGTCCGACCAAGATGAGTTACAAAGAGCAAAAGGAATTTGAAACGATAGATGCCGACATCGAGAAAGCGGAAGCCGCGCTCGCTGCCGTGCAGTCGAAGATGGAAGCGTCGAGCAGCGACTCCGCGACGCTGCAGGAGCTGTTGAACGAACAGCAGGGGCTGGAAGCGAAGCTGGAGCAGCTGATGGAGCGCTGGACTTATTTGAACGAGCTCGCCGAGCAGATCGCGGCGAATAAGAAGAAATAATGGGAGAGCCGCCTTGTGGGAACAGGGCGGTTTTTTTGTTGTCGGCGGGGAAACGGCGAAAAGGGTGAAAGAGAGTACTGTAAGTACCTACATTGGTGGGGAAACGGTGAAAAAGGTGAAAGAGAGTACTGTAGGTATCTACATTGGTGGGAAATCAGCGAAAAGGGTGAAAGAGAGTAGTGTAGGTACCTACATTGGCGGTATCTTGGTAGTGGTGGGTTCAAGTAGCTGGTTTGTTGGACTACATTGGTGGAATCTCGGAAGCTGTGGGGTAAGAAGCTGGTCTGGTGGTCTACATCGGTGTGATTTAGGTAGTAGTGGGTTCAAGTAGCTGGTTTGTTGGACTACATTGGTGGAATCTCGGAAGCTGCGGGGCTAAGAAGCTGGTCTGGTGGACTACATGGTGAAAATTGCGGAAAGTTGACTCGAATAACTGGTTAAATGGGCTTCATTGTTGAAGCTGCGGCCAAAGAGAGATACCTAGTACCCCTCTTGCGTTCATCTCGCCGAACGCACTGCTCGCCCACAAAAAAGCAGCCCTCAGGCCATGGCCAAAGGACTGCTTTTCGCTGTTTTCTCTAACTCTTAACTTAACGTCCATTAAACGCCTTCAGCATCCAAATATGTTTCTCGAGCGTGCTGTGGATGGCAAGGAGCATGTCGCCGGATGTTTCGTCGCCGCTTGATGCCGCTTCTTCCATACCTTCCTTTAGCTCAGCTACGACAGCGGAGAAGTCGGCGATGAGGGAGTCGACCATCTCGACTGCGGACTCTTGGCCAGACGCTTCCTTCACTGTCGAGAGCTCGATGTACTCCGACATCGTTGCTACCGGCTGACCGCCGATTGCGAGCAGGCGCTCAGCAATTTCGTCGACATGCAGCGTAGCTTCCTCATATAGTTCCTGGAATTTCGTATGCAGGGTGAAGAACTGATTGCCTTTTACATACCAATGGTAGTTGTGCAGCTTGACGTAGAGAACGCTCCATGTCGCGATTTGTTTGTTCAGAATCGATTGCAGTTTCGTTGTCATGTTGGTTAGCTCCTTTGTAATCAAATTGGTATATATAACTAAATTAAACTCCGACTTCTTCTTTTAATCGCCCTGCTTTAAATGCTTCAAGCTCATGTTCGCAATCGAGCGCTGCCATACAGCCGCTTCCGGCAGCTGTGATCGCTTGGCGGTAACGATGATCTTGCACATCGCCGCAAGCATATACACCAGGAATATTGGTGAGCGAAGTGCCTGGCTGGACTTCAATATAGCCAAGTTCATCGGTCGTCACTTGACCGCCGAGGAAGCCGGTGTTCGGCGTATGACCGATTGCGACGAAGACGCCGTCCGCTTCGAGCAGTGTTTCTTCACCCGTCGCGTTGTCACGGACACGAAGGCCTTGCAAGCCTTGCTCGCCTGCTACGACTTCAAGCGGCGTGACGCCTAAACTCCATTTGATTTTGTCATTGGCGCGCGCCCGATCTTGCATAATCTTCGAAGCCCGCAGCTCTTCGCGGCGGTGCACAACCCTTACCTCAGACGCGAACCGAGTCAAGAAGCCCGCCTCTTCCATCGCAGAGTCGCCGCCGCCGACCACGATGATCTTCTTCCCGCGGAAGAAAAATCCGTCACATGTCGCACATGTGCTTACCCCGCGCCCGATGTTGTCACGTTCACCCGGGATACCCATATATTTTGCCGAGGCGCCGGTGGAAATAATCATCGACTGTGTAAAGATTTCACTGCCATTCTCAATTACCAGCTTGAACGGACGTTTCGACAGGTCAGCGGCTTGCACCCAGCCCGTTTGGAAACGAGCGCCGAACCTCTCCGCCTGTTGGCGCATATTCGCCATCAGGTCGGTGCCGAGTACGCCATCCGGGAATCCGGGGAAGTTCTCCACCTCTGTCGTTGTTGTCAATTGACCGCCTGGCTGCGGACCTTCCAGTACGAGCGGGCTGTATCCGGCCCGAGCGAGATAGATGGCTGCCGTAAGTCCGGCTGGTCCTGTGCCTACAATTACGATATCTTCCATGGGCAAACATCTCCCTTCGATATAAACCGATATTTACTACGAAGCTGAAGTCTAAATAATAATAACTTCTAAATTAAAATTATTATAAATAAGGACGAAAGTCAACCCTTTTTCACTTTTTACAATGCGCTTGAACAATGGATGTACTTGGGCCGCTAATCCCTTGGAGCTGAATATTTCGGGCGGAGTTGGAAAAACAAGTAAGAAGCCGCTTCGGCGACGGTATACTAAGGAATCGAGGACAACGTAATGTTGAACAAAGCAAAGGCGGCTTTATCCGTTATGGCTGCGCTTGTGCTGTTGATAAGCGGTACGGGCTGTCAACGAGGCGCATCTGTCGTTCAAACACAGACTGCGGCCATGATGGAGGCTATGCCATCCGATATGCATCACCAGCAAGGCACCGAGACGAGCATGGAGATGACGGAGCCAGCCGCCAAAGGGCCGAACCAGACGGATTATGCCAAGTGGACATGGCCAAGCGGGATGCCGAAAGCCGGCAAACCGGCGTTGCTGCGCATCGCGATTACGGACGCTGGCGGTGAACCTGATCAGAAGCTTCGAATCAACCATGAGAAGAAGTTGCATCTCATCATCGTTAGCAAAAAGCTATCGTCATTCATGCACCTCCACCCCGTTGAAACGAAGGCAGCAGGCGTGTTTGAAGTGGTCGTTCCTTTCAAAACGGCCGGCGCGTACAAGCTGGTAGCTGATTTCAAACCAGCAGACGGCAGCCAGCAATCGCAAAGTGACTGGGTGGTGGTTGCGCGAGGCGAAGGGAGCGAGTCAAAGGCTGAGCCGGTATTGATTGCCGACAAGGAGTTGACTCGCGCAGCAGGCGGGATGGAAGTGAATTTATCCTTTGACAGCGTTCCGCGAGCAGGGGTAAGCGGGATGATGACCTTCTCTTTCCTCGATCAGATAAGCCGCAAGCCGGTCGCCGATTTGCAGCCCTATCTAGGCGCAGTCGGTCATGTGGTCATTATGGACGCGGACGCGAAGCACTATGTGCATGTGCATGCGATGGATGAGCTGGGAAAGGGACCGAAAGCGGTATTTCATATGACGTTCCCGGAGCCGGGCTTGTACAAGATTTGGGGACAATTCAAACGGCATGGCCAGCTTATGATCGTACCGTTTGTTATTAATGTGAAGTAAGCTTGTTTGATCGCCAAAACCAATGATTAACAATAAAACTTTTATTAAATTGTCAGAAACGCCGGCTGAAGCTGCTTCAGCTGGTTTTTTTTATTCACTCAAACTGATAAAATATTCATAAATCCTTGAATTTAATGTGCCATTCTCATATGAACATCCATAGTCAAGCGAGGAGAACATTACATGATTCAGCCAGGCAGAGACGAGACGGGTCCGTTGTCGCAGGAACGTCTTATGAACCACAGCAAGAGGCTGTATGTAGAAGAGCTGTTCAGTAAACTTCATCAGCTGCAGCAATTGTGCGCAATTGCTGATTTTGACATTTCATTCGACAGAGCGGCTGAAATCTACCGCATTGCACATTCGATTAAAGGAAGCGCGCCAATTATCGGGTTCAAACGAATCGGTGAAATCGCGCAGCAAATGCTCTCCTGTTGGCATTGGGCGAGGCAAGCCTCGCTGGCGGCGGCATTGGAGGAATATGACGACGCATCCATTATGCAGCAGTATCAGGCTAGTACGCTCGGAACGCTGCCGCTGCTTTACGTGCTGGAAGCGGAGATCGATGTATGCGCGATTGCCATTGCAGCCGCTCAACAAGAGTCGTCGCCTGTAGCGGTCGAAGGGCAAGCCGGGCATGCAGAGTTATCAGGGGCAAGCCGGATTCTTATTATTGATGACGATGCCGGACTTCGTGCTTACTTGGCAGAACGCCTTGAGCTTGAGGGTTATCTGATTGATACGGCATCGAACGTGCAAGAAGCGATGGCGTTGCTGCGAGGCGGCAGCTATCATCTGATTACGCTCGATCTGATGATGTACCCGCAAAGCGGTTACGATATCTTGCATATGCTCAAGGACGATCGGGCGATTCGGGTGGTGCCGCTAATTGTGCTGTCCGGCTGCAATGATACGGAAGATAAGGTCCGTTGTCTCCATATGGGCGCAGATGATTATGTCAGCAAGCCGTTCGATTATGAAGAGTTGAGTGCGCGTATTCGAAGAATATTGCAGCGCAACCGCGACTTTGAATTGATTGCGTTCTGCGATCCGCTTACAGGCTTGTACAACCGCCGGTTCTTCGACTGTCAGATTGAAGTGGAGCTGAGCCGGATGAGTCGGACGCCGGCGAATATTTCGATTGTGCTGCTGGATGTGGATCATTTTAAGAAAGTGAATGATACTTACGGTCATCAGATCGGCGATCTTGTCCTGCAGCAATTTGGCCAACTGCTTCGCAGAAACCTGCGCAGCTCCGATATTGTGGCGCGTTGGGGCGGGGAAGAGTTCGTTATCATCATGCCGAATACGACAGACTCGGATGCTTACACGGCAGTTGGCTCTATCTTGCAGATGGTGCAGAATGCGCCGATTGTGACAACTGAGGAACGGAGCCTCTCCATAACGTTCTCAGCCGGTATCTCTCAGTGGCGAGCGGGTCTTACCGTGGAGCAGTGGATTCAGCGGGCGGACTATGCGCTATATAAGGCGAAGCATCTGGGACGTAACCGCATGTACAAAATCTCAAGCAAGCCTCGTACCGATCAGGCAACAGAGAGCTCCTTGCCGATGAAGAAAGTGATCGTCGCTGAAGACGACCGGGTGCTTCGGATGATTATGGTCGATAATTTAAACAGTTGCGGCTACCATACGCTGGAGGCCCATGACGGTGAGATGGCGTACCATATGCTGATGAGCGAGAACGCAGATCTGTGCATACTCGATTGCATTATGCCGATGATGAGCGGCTTGCAGGTGCTGAAGCGGATGGAGGATGAAGGCTCGCGGCCTGCACGAACCAAGATTATATTCGCGACTGGCCACGATCTATCCGATGCGGCAAAAGAAAGTTTGGCGCTTGGCGCAGACCTCTTCATCATGAAGCCGTTCTCGATACAGGACTTCGAGCGGCAGGTCCGCAGCTTGATGGAATAGACAATCGCCCGCAGTCCACCGAGGACTGCGGGCGATTATTTGTATGGGCATCGAGCGCGTTAACCTTGCTGCTCAGCCTCTTCCAAGCGCTGGAGCGCTTCGAGGTTGTTCTCGATGACTTCCGGGTATGGCTGGTAATTGTCATCATCATTACGCGGAGTTCCAAATGGGCCTACGACAAGCTCCAAACCGACATTGTCGCCGGATTGAACAGGGAAGTAGATCAGCGACTCTGGAATGCGGCGGCCGTTAAGTCGGACAATCGCATCTGTGCTGCCCGCAATTACAACTCCGTTCACGGAAACGATGCGTCCGTTATTGTTGATGCGGACGACGCCAGTCGAAGCAAGCGCTTGAGCGATGCTCATGCCCGGGAAGTGCCGCAAACGATACTGGTTCGTAATCCATGGGAAGAAACGTCCTCCGTTGATGAAGACCGTTACGAAGCGAGGGAACGGTCCAGGCGGGAATGGTCCAGGACCAGGTGGGAATGGGATTGGAATCGGTATTGGTATTGGGAACGGTCCGGGTGGGAATGGACCAGGACCTGGGAATGGCGGCGGTGGGAAGCCCCCTGGTCCGCCAGGGAATCCGGGACCACCAGGGAATCCTGGACCACCGGGACCGCCAGGGAATCCAGGTCCGCCGGGACCGCCAGGGAATCCCGGACCGCCGGGTCCGCCAGGGAATCCTGGACCGCCAGGTCCGCCAGGGAATCCTGGACCGCCAGGACCGCCGGGGCCACCAGGTCCGCCCGGAAATCCGCCAGGTCCGCCTGGCATACCAGGGAATCCTGGACCACCAGGTCCGCCCGGAAATCCGCCAGGTCCGCCCGGCATACCAGGGAATCCTGGACCGCCGGGGCCGCCAGGGCCTCCAGGTCCACCAGGGAATCCGCCAGGTCCACCTGGCATACCGCCGGGACCGCCCGGCATGCCCATGCCGCCGCCCGGCAAGCCTGGGAACATACGCGGACCGCCGCATCCACAATCGCGCGAATAGCTTTCAGGCATGCCTGGAATATAAGCGTAAGTACTCATGAATCGATCTCCTTTACCGAAAGCGTCATTAGGTAAATGTCTCGGTTCAGTGTATGCGCCTATTCTCCATGGTGTGTTTAATAAAAAAAAGACCTCAGCGGCCAATTGGCTAATCGCGAGGTCTTGTTCTCTATTACCGCTTGCGTGCATCGCTAAGCTGGAACTGGCCGACAAGTTGTTGAAGGAATGCCGTGATTGCCTCTACATGATTGGATGTGTGGCGAACGTTGACGAAGTCGCCGAGCAGATCCTGTACATTACGTTCCACCTCGGTCGAAATGACGCGGTTCTGCTTGCTTACCTCCGCGATTTTCTCCATAATGACGACCACTTCGTCGATGATTTGCGATTTTAAAGTGTCATCATCTTGGCTGCTGCTTAAGAGTTCGGAGGCAGCTGCAACAAGCGCCGTTCCTTCCGTTACAACCTTCGTGCCCTCGGCCATCGTCTCTGTCGCTTGCTTGGCGTTGACATAGATGTGGTGGACAATGTTGTGCACCTGTTCGGTTGACTGCTTGGTATGGTCGGCCAATTTGCGGATTTCAGCGGCGACAACGGCAAAGCCTCTGCCTTGCTCGCCGACCCGCGCGGCTTCAATGGAAGCGTTAAGCGCCAGCAGATGCGTCTGTGACGATATATTCTCAATGACAAGGAGCACGCTGCGAATTTCATTTGTCGTTTCCATGAATGCTTCGACGGATCGGTTCGTTTCCGCAACATGCGCCGCAATTTGCTCCATCTTATCACCAATCCGAACGAGCTCGTCCTGCGCGACATTGATGTTGGTAGATGCTTTCTCCTCGAGCATGCGCAGAGTCTCTCGCATCTCGCCCGCGACATCCTTCGCGATGTCTATATCCTTCAACTGGCTCCGAATGCTGAGAATCATATCGCTAACTCGGCTGCTGACCCGCTCGGTCGTGCCGGCAGTCGCTCCTGTCGTCTCAAGCAGCGTGCGTTGGTTGGTTAACACGTCGCTGGAAGCAAGCTTCACCTGAAGCATAATACCTTCAATAGAATCAATCATATTGTTAACCCATTTAGCAAGCTCGCGCATTTCGTTGTTTGGAAAAGAGCTCGTGTCCAGGCGCTGGGTGAGGTCGCCCTTGCCTTCGGCATTAATGCGAATAAATTGATTTAATCTGCGCATCTGCCTAACCGTCACCCTATTGCTTTTATGATCAAGAGCTCGCATCATGGCAAGGCCGAACACAAAGCAGAAACCGCCAACGACTAGCGATCCGACTACAGGAGTGGCGATGGTAAAGAGATAGTAAGCAAGTATGGTGCTGAAGAGGCCGAGACAGGCGAGCCATCCCATCACCAGCTTGAACTGCGTATATCGGATGCTCCGAATGCGGTAGACTTCCTCCAAGTCCCCTTCGCACATCATCCCCCACAGATCTGGACAATGAGGAAGTTGAAAGGTGACGCCTTTGCCTATGACAGGAATGTGCCGGTAGTCTGAATAGCCGGGGAATTGGGTGAACAGATTTGAGCCGTTTCGAATGGTGTTCGCAACACCTGGATGGAGCTGTCCGGTAGCGGGATCGGTAAAGATAAGCTCTAGCTCTGTATGCTCCTTAACGGAAACGGTGCCAAAGTCCGTGGATACGCCGTCTTTGAGATTGTCGCCGTGCGTAAAGGTTCGGTCTTCGAAACGACTGCGGGATAAAGCAGTCCCCGGTGCGACGTGCGTTGCCAGTGTTGGGCGAGCCATAAACAGGTAGTTGTCACCGGAATCGGGATAGACATGGCCGGATTCCCGTTGAATGAGATCTCCGATTACATCGTTTGGTACTCGTCCGCACAGATAACCTTGCCTTTTGCCGTCATGGACGATGGGGGAAATAAACAGAAGCGTCATTTTATCATGAAAAGAAGATGTGCTTGACCCGATTGTAAGCGTCCAAGGATCAGCATAAGGTCCAAACAAACACTTACGGCCGCCAGACTCCGTATCTTGCGAATATATTAATCCAGGTGCCAGCACACTTCCATGCCCATAATACTCTCCGACATGGCGAGGCTCTGTTGAGAATATAACGTGGTTCTTCTCGTCAAGGAGGAAGAGTTCGGAGAAATCCGATGCTCTGGCACGGGTTCCGGCAAACAATCCCTCCCATGAAGCAGTTGCGTTTGAGGTTATAACGGCATCAATAGGCTGCTTGAGGGACATCTGATGAAGCAAGCGGTCAAGATGGTCCCAATATTCGGCTGCCCATGCCTGAAGGATGTCCATCCTTGTTTCTGCAATGCCTTCGAAAATGTCCGCAACGTCCTCTTTCATTGAAGCATTGAGCTTGTACGACCACCACAGCGGCAGTCCTTTACGAAATCCCAACCAATCGAACATTAGGCACCCCTTCTCTCTCTCCTTGAACATTATGGGAGGAATTATAACATGAGACATGGGTAAAAGGTTGGAATTTATTGAAAAAAGTTTATGATCGCGGAGGTATGTTAGGTATTTGGACGCTAGTCTTACTGTATACATATAAGATGGGCGAAAGGGGGTTGATTAGGATGGGGCACCAGGTGGAAGTCGAGAGAGGCGTAAAGCTGTACGTCGAGGATATCGGGGAAGGAAGGCCTGTCGTATTTGTCCACGGCTGGCCGGTCAATCACAAGATGTTCGAGTATCAATACAATGTGCTGCCGAAGAGCGGTTACCGCTGTATTGGCATTGATCTGCGCGGCTATGGCAGGTCCGATGCGCCTTGGAGCGGCTACGACTACAATCGGATGTCCGATGATATCGCCATCGTGGCAGATACGCTAGGCTTGCAGCATGCAACGCTCGTCGGCTTCTCAATGGGCGGTGCGCTGGCGATCCGTTATGCCGCCCGGCACTGCGGGAGAAGGCTATGCGGACTCGTGCTCGCAGCGGCGGCAGCACCGGTATTCACACGGCGACCGGACTTCCCATACGGGACGACTGCAGAGCAAGTGAATACGACCATCGCCGGACTATATGTTGACCGGCCCAAGACAGTGGCTGATTTCGGCATGACCTTCTTTGCGAAGCCAATAAGCGATCCGTTCCGCACATGGTTCAACGGCCTGAGCTTCGATGCCTCTTCATACGGCACGATTAAAGGACTCGAGTCACTGCGCGATGAAGATTTGCGCGAGGACCTCGCCAAAGTACAGCTGCCCACGACGATTCTACACGGCAAGCTGGATGCAATCGCGCCTTATGCGCTGGCAGAGCAAATGAACAAGGGCATTCAAGGCTCGAAGCTCATTCCATTCGAGGCGAGTGGGCACGGCCTCTTCTACGACGAACGCGAGAAATTCAATCACGAGCTGCTGAACGCCCTAGCCGGCAAGTAGCCAATAAAAAAAGAGGACCTCAGGGCGCAGGTAAGTGCACCTCAAGGTCCTCTTCTTCATAAAGCGCGAATTACTTCGCAGCTTCGAAGCGTTTGCTAACTTCAGCCCAGTTAACAACGTTCCAGAACGCTGCAATGTAGTCAGGGCGTTTGTTTTGGTAGTTCAGGTAGTAAGCGTGCTCCCATACGTCCAGACCAAGAAGCGGAGTTTCGCCTTCCATGATCGGGCTGTCTTGGTTCGGAAGGCTGTACACTTTCAGCTTGCCGTCTTTGCTAAGTGCAAGGAACGCCCAGCCGCTGCCGAAACGAGTTGTTGCTGCTTTCGCGAAGTCAGCTTTGAACTGCTCAAAGCCGCCCAGCTCGCTAGCGATTGCATCAGCCAATGCGCCAGTAGGCTCGCCGCCAGCGTTTGGTCCGATTGTTTCCCAGAACAGGGAGTGGTTCGCGTGGCCGCCGCCGTTGTTGCGGACAGCTGTGCGGATCGCTTCTGGAACGCTGTTCAGATCAGCGATCAGGTCTTCAATGGATTTGCTTTGCAGCTCAGGAGCGGACTCCAGTGCAGCGTTAAGGTTCGTTACATAAGCGTTATGATGACGGTCGTGGTGAATCATCATCGTTGTTTCATCGATATGCGGCTCAAGCGCATTGTTTGCATAAGGCAATGCAGGCAATTGGTGTGCCATTGTTCAAAAACCTCCTATAATATGTATCGTTTTTTTTCTTTTCCATTATGCTCCTTCCAGGCACATAAATCAACATAAATGTTTGTAAAGTAGCCCTTCATGCGAGCAGTCCGAACAACATCCTCTAGCATGAACCAAACAGTCGTTTCCCATACAAATTAACCTAGCCTTGAACCAAAATGGGCACCTGCGGAATATACATAAAGTAACATCATGGGAAGCAGGGTGAGCGGCATGACGGCAAAGGAAAGAGCATTGCGGGTAATTGTAACAGGTGCTGGTGTCGAGGGGGAGCTTGGACATACGCTTGTTTACGGCAGCAACGAGCCTGGGATCGCGGTCCTCGGCTTCAGTCCCAGCGGGATGGATCTGACGGATTTGGAACACTGTCACCATATTGTGAAGACCTATCAACCAGACGTTATAATCGTCAGCGGGGGAACGTTACCAACTAGCAATATCGCGCAAGCGGCCAAAGCGTTCGGTGCTAAGCTGGTCTATGTTATAGAAGGTGAAGTATCGCCCGAGGAACGGCAACAGCTACAGTCTATCCTAGATCGCGTCTATATCGTGAACCTAGCAACTGCGCCGAACGCGCTCAGCAATCCGCGAGAACTAGCAACATATCTATTGACACTAGTCCGAACAGATAATTATGGCTTCTATTTGCTTCTCGATAATGGAGTATCCTCTTACTATCAGTTCAAGCAAGTAGAAACATGGAAGTCTACGGTATGATAAAAATGATATAAAAAAACGACCCCGCAGGGTCGTTTTTTTAAGTTGAATTAGTTGATGAATCCAACTTTGCCGAGGAAACGAGCGATCATTGTAGCTGCTTCAGCACGGTTAGCGTTAGCATCACCTACCACTTTCGTGGAAGTTTGACCATTAACGACACCAGCGTTGATTGCAACTGCAACTTCGTCTTTCGCCCAGCCCAGGCTGCTTGCATCAGTGAAGCTTGCCAATGCTTTGGATACATCAGCATCCGAAAGCGCGACATCTTTACCAGCAAGTTTCATGGCGCGAACCACGATTGCAGCCATCTCTTTACGAGTGATGTTTGCGTTTGGTTTGAATGTACCATCTTCGTAACCAGTGATCAGACCAGCTTTAACCGCCGTAGCGATTGTGCCTGCGAACCACTTGTTGGAAGCAACATCCTTGAACTTGTCGGAAGAACCGCCAACTTCAAGACCCAATGCGCGAACTACCAGTGCTGCGAACTCAGCGCGAGTAATGTCACGTTTAGGTTCGAACTTGTTAGCGCCCGTTCCTTCAACGATCAATTTACCTGCAAGAGCCTCAACATCTTTCTGTGCCCAATGTCCAGCCAGATCCGCGAAGGATGCAGCTTTTGTTTTGATTACAGTGTAGATGCTGTTACCGTTACGCTTCAGCGTTGCAAGAGTCTTGCCATCCACAGTAGAGAAGGTGCTTGGCACGAATGTGAAAGTACCTGTTAATGGGTTGTACAATACGCCTGTAGCGCCAGCTGTGAAGGATGCAGTTACCGGAATCGTACGAGTTACGTACTGTCCGAAGTTTTCGATTGCTTGTTCTTTCGAACCTGCAACAGCTACGACTTTAAAGTCGACTGCTGGAGCAATTTGTTCACCGCCGACTGCAGTAGCAGCGCCTGCAATTTTAGTTGCAGTATCGCCAGTTACTTTTTTCAACTCTACGCGAATTGTCAGATCTTTAAGCTCAACCCCGAAGGATTTAGCAAGCTCTTCAAGTTTCAGCGCAGGAATTGGCAGCGTGTAGGAAGTACCATCTTCCAATTTAATGGTCAAGGACTTACCTTTCAGCAGGGCATCAGCAGGAAGCAACACTACGTCCGATTTGGAAGTAATAGTAGCATCAGCATTAGCTGCGAACAAAGCAATAAGAGCATCACGGTTTACAGTTCCGTCTGCGTTAACAACATCAGGTGTTGTCGGAACGTAGACACTGTTGTTACCGCCCGTGGAGTAAGTATACTCACCAAGCGTACGATCAGCACCATACTGCAGGTATGTGTTTTTAGTGATAGTTACATTACTAAAAGTGTACACGCCTCCAGCTGTGTATGTAGCTGTCGCAACGTCGTATTGGCCATTTGGTCCGTAAACACCAATCGTAATTGTGTTCCGATCGCTAAGAGCAAGGTACTCAGCTTCGCTCAAAGTAATCGAACCCGAAAGTTTATTACTGTTTTGAGTAACGTTGAAAGTAGCTGCAAAAGCAATAATCGGCGTGAATACGGAAACAATCATAGCAAATACGAGAACTGCTGCTGTTTTGTTCTTAAGAAGTTTTTTCATGTTATGTTTCACCTCCTTTCGTGAAATCTATCAATGTTCTGTAAAGGAAGTATTGAACGTTAGTATATAATAGCTTATTTTGTCTGCCTAGGTCAATATTTGTAAAAAAGAAAAAATATTCCGCGTTTTCTGTCAAAGCTGTATTCATATGGTGTGACTTTCTACGACTTTTTCAGAGAAGCCTCATAGGCGTTTAACTTATCTCTTGTCTTCTTGTCATCCTTACCTTCGGCTCTAAGTGCATTCAAGTAGATGCGCATGGCATCCGGTACATATTTCTCAGTAAGCTTGTGCTTCGTCAGAGGCTTGAGGAGATTGACGGCTTCTTGATAATTCTTCTGTTCCACATCAATTTGCCCAATGCCAAGCCGAATGAGAGGCGTAACGCTGAAATCCCTTCCCTGAAGCTGTTCGTCTGGCAAATCTTTCAGTTGATTAATCCTAGCAAGCACCACTTCATAGAGCTCGAGTGCCTTGCCCCATTTCTCGCTGGCATCGGAGCTATTGGATTGTTGAACGAGTTTCCCAGCAGCCCAATTCTCATAAATGGCCCGCTCGTAGAATTCTATATCCCATGGACGGTTTTGAATTCCTTCTTCGAGTGCAGTTAGCGCCTTATTTGTATTTCCCTCGTTCTTGTAGAAGGTATTTTCTACGAGGGATAGATCACGGCTATATGGCTCCGATTCACGAAGTTGATCGATCAGAGTAGAAATAACTTGTTGGAATTTCTCGTCTCTTGTTTGATTATACGCTTGGTTCAGCCAGTCGATTTTTCGCAGAATAAACTCCGAGTTGCTCGGAGAGTAGCTAATTGCTGAGTCAAGAGGCGGAAGCAAGTCTTGCAATTTGTTCTTTTGCTCTGATGCAAGAGTGATGGCATTGGTATAATAACCGTCTGCCATGTAGGCGCGACTAGCGCCTATTAACATGACGATAGCCATTAGGGCTATACCCGCCGGAAACCCGAATTTCCAAACCTTACCCGCAGTTTCATCCTCTTGAATCTTAGTCGGTAGCGGCAGGGAGTCGCTGTAAACAGCTCCCATTAGTCCCAATGAGAGAAACACAATCGCAGCCAGATAAATAAAACTCATATCGAAGTCGATGATGCTGTGAACAAGAATCGATACCGCGAAAATATAAAATGCAAAATGAATTTTGTCGCCGTCTTTATCGTTTATGTAGCTTCGAATATAGATGAATAAGATAACACCCAAAAAACCGATTAACAAGAGTAGGCCAACCCACCCAGTCTCTACGAGCGTTTGCAAGAAGTAGCTGTGTACTTGCTTACTGCTATAGGGATTGTTCTGGTATTTCTCATAAAGAGCATTCCAAGCTCCGCCGCCAGCTCCGAAGATGGGGTAATCAGCCGAAATTTTAAGAGCATCTTTATAAAAGGTGCCTCGTTCTAACACGCTATGTTGGTTGAAGTTGATATTCTCCAGACGATGTGCAATCTCGCCCGGTAGCAAATTCCGGATGCTGCTGCTAAGTAAAATGGCTGCAGCGGCCAAGACGGTAATGATAATTAATGCAGCGGGAACAACAGCATAGGATATTCTTCTTTTGGCGAAGGCGGCAAATTTCAAATCCAGTCGGTCACTCAGTAGTTTATGTATAATCGTTACAATGGTTGCTGTAAGGAGACTTGCGACAAAGATTACGGACCAGCCTGTTAGCGGCAATTTAGACCAAATTGATATAAGGTTAGCTTGTCCATCCTTTGTTTTAGGCAAGACCTCAAGCGCGATCTCATTCATAGTGGATGTCATTTTTCCTAGTATTGCAAACGAGACGGCGATAGAGATGCAGGCATTGAGAAGGAACAATAGCTGCTGTTTAAAACGCAGGAACGGAAGCACAAGCAAAATCAACACCGGGACGATAACCAGCGCACCGCGAGACAAGGTAAGCATGAAGGATACCCAAATCGGCACGAGCATGAATGCGTGAAGGAACCGCCAGTAAGAGTGACGAACGTGCGTGATAAGAAATAACCCGGCTAAGAACAGAGCGGACAAATAAGCAGCATATGCGTTTGGATACTGGAATACCGCAGTGACCCGGTATACTTCCTGTTGAAACCACAAAGCGTCAGGATAATAGATCTGACCCAACATATTTGCAAGTCCATAGAATACAACGCCATAGCCTGAAAGTTGAATCCCAAAGAGCAGCACTTGTCTAGCTCGGATTGAATCGCCATAATATAAACCTAACAAAAAGATAGTAGACAGCATGAACGATACATAAATCATGATATGTGACTGATGAACGGAGGCTGCACCGATATTGGAAATCAAATATGAAATGGGTAGCAGCCACGTACTAACGGAAAGTATTGCTTTCCAACTCGTTAATCTTGCTGTCTTGAAAAAGTAGATGGTTCCGGCTAACAAGAGAGTGAAAAAGGCGATTTCCGCTCCAACTAATGAACGTTCGTACATAAGCAAATATCCGACGAACAATTTACTGCTGTTGTAGGGGTAGATAAACAATAATAAAGTAATGACTGTTAAGCCTGACCATTTAATTAACGAGATATCAGCTTCAGGCTTTGATAAATTTTCTTTGAGCGTTGATTTCATTGGTGTTCTCCTATTTAGATCATCTATGTAATATTCTTACGATCGTGGGTAGAAAATTGGAAAGAAAACGAGCATCTTAATCTTAAACGTAGGATGACCAGAAAAGTTGCAATATATATGAATATTTTTCTACAAAACGGAAATGAGAAAACTATTATAAGTTTTCTAAGTATATAAAATTAAGCAGACCATAAAAGAATAAAAAAGATAGAACTATTAAATGCGACAAGGTAGCACTATAATACTAAAATACATTAATTTTGGAAAGAGGAGGAATTTTAGACGTAATTTAATCTTAATCTTTGAATCTTTTAATTTTACTGGAACTTATTATGTAATCTTGGTATGATAATCGGTAAATTTGCATGTCCTGATTAAATGGCTGACTGACAATATAAGGAGCTTCGCATGAACACTTACATTAAAAATCTTTATAAATATAAAGATCTATTCGTAGAATTAGTTAAAAAAGATATCAAACTAAAATATAGAAATTCTGTACTCGGCGTTCTATGGAGCATGCTGAACCCATTGCTAATGATGGTAGTTTTAAGCATCGTTTTTATGGAGTTTTTCAAACACAACATCCCTAATTTTCCGGTCTACGTTTTAACAGGCAGGCTCGTATATCAATATTTTTCGGAAGCTACCAATTTTGCAATGGACTCCATTAACGTCAATAGCCAGTTGATTCGGAAGGTGTACGTTCCGAAGTATTTTTTCCCGCTTTCACGTGTGGTCTCTTCGTTAGTTACAACGATCCTTACTTTGGTACCTTTAGCATTGACGATGCTTATTACGGGGCTTCCATTGCGTTGGATTAATTTAATGGTTGTTTTTCCGCTATTATATTTGTTGGTTATTGTCGCAGGAATAGGGCTATTGCTTTCTGCTATTACGGTGTTTTTCAAAGATATGAAACATATGTATTCCATTTTTTTGTTATTGCTTATGTATATGACACCTATTTTTTATCCGGCTTCTATAATTCCCGACAAGTATTTGACTTTAATCAAATTGAACCCGATTTTCCCCATCGTTGAAATGTTTCGAGATTTTCTAATGTATAATACTATGCCTGATATCTGGGCGCATCTATATTTGATTTTGAATATGGTTTTTTATGGAGGAATCGGGTTGTTTGTGTTCTATAAAACGCAAGACCGGTTCGTTTATCACTTGTAGAGTTGAGGTGTGAGAACCGATGAGCGATATTGCGATTCAGGTTTCAAATGTAACAATGAAATACCGGTTAGCTTCTGAGAAAGTAGATTCTCTGAAAAATTACCTTATCAAAAAGTTAAGGAAAGAAATTCAATATGAAGAGTTTCATGCGCTAAAGGAAGTCGGATTTTCCGTTACCAAAGGCGAAGTCTTCGGGATTATTGGATTAAATGGTGCGGGGAAGAGTACATTGCTGAAAATAATAGCGGGCGTGCTTAAGCCGACACATGGCAAGGTAGTTACAAAAGGGGCTATTGCTCCATTGATTGAGCTGGGGGCAGGATTTAACGGCGAGTTGACCGGTGTTGAGAACATTTATCTGAATGGCTTGTTGATGGGCTATTCGAAGAAGTTCATTAACGAAAAGATTGAGGAAATTATTTCCTTCTCAGAGTTGGAAAAATTTATTCATACGCCATTGAAAAATTACTCGTCGGGTATGAAGGCAAGACTTGGGTTTTCTATTGCGACAGTCGTTCAGCCTGAAATATTAATTGTGGACGAAGTGCTGGCTGTAGGCGATTTTAAATTCAGAGAGAAATCCGAGAAAAAAATCAAGTCAATGATTGAAGATGAGGGAACTACCGTTTTATTTGTCTCTCACTCATTAAGTCAAGTTGAGAGAATTTGTAACCATGCACTATGGCTAGAGCATGGTTGTGTGAAGAAGGTTGGTAAAGTAAATGAGGTCATTTCCGAATTTAAGGAAAACGCCTAAACAGTTCCTTCTGAATTGTGTTGGTACATCGAGGCAATACAGTGCAGTAAGGGTATCAGGTGATAGAGATGCGTGACAAAGTGAAAACAGAGTTCGATCAAATATGTCAATTGATCGATCAACATGAATACGTATCCTTCGATATCTATGATACGGCATTGCTGCGTAATGTGCTGTATCCGAGTGATATTTTCGGCATCGTAGAGATGAAGTTGAGTGAGCGGCGGGAAACGGTTGTGGATTTCAAGCGACTGCGGATCGTATCGGAAAGAGAAGCTCGAAGGCGTTCTGCGAACGAGGACATTACTCTTGATGATATCTACCGGGTTGTGACGGAGCGTATCGGTACAGAGCTTAGCGAGCAGGTACTGCAGTTGGAGCTAGAAACGGAGCGCAAATTCACTGTCGCCAATCGCTTCATGAAACGAGTCTACGACTATGCTCGTGAGCGCGGCAAGCATATCTCGTTTATCTCAGACATGTATTTGCCTCCTACTGTGCTTGCCAAATTACTGTTTATGCATGGATACGATCAGTATGAGGCGTTATTGGTGTCAGGTGAGGATGGCTACTCCAAGGCGACAGGCAGCCGCTATCGGCAGTTGCAGGACATATACCCGACTGCGGTAAAATGGCTGCACATCGGTGATAATTTCGTATCTGACTATGAGAATGCAAGAAAAGTGAATATTAGCGCCTATTACTACATATCCGTGCGGGAGCGTGCGGGGATGAGCGATATTGATAACAATGATGGTCGTGGTCGTCTTACGCTTCGGCAGTCGATAATGAAGGCTCTGCAGATTAATGCGTGTGAGACGACGGATGAGTATAATTATTGGGAGCGCTTCGGAAGGTTGACCGTCTCCTCGTTGTTCTACGGGTTTACGACATGGTTGATGGAAGGATTGAAGGGGAAAGAGAATGTTTTCTTCCTGTCACGAGACGGGTATCTGCCTTTCTTACTCTACGAGAAATTGGCGCTGAACCGCTCGGATCTCCCTCGAGCACAATATATATATGCTTCGAGACGAGCGTACCAGATTCCGAATATAATCCATATGCCGCAAGATGAAGGACTTGAATTGCTGATACCGCACAATAAAGTTCCGGATCAGAGCATCACATTGGATGAGCTATTTGAGAATCTTCGATTAGATAGGCGAAAATACGATGATAAGTTTGACTTATCTGGTTTTACATATGCTCTTCACAGTCAACGAGATGTTTTCGCCGCACGCGAAGTGCTTAAGTCGATCTATCCTGATATCTTGGTTCATTTAGAGGCGGAAGCAGAATTGCTTCGAACATATTTGCAACAGTTTGGCATTAAAGGCGAACACCGCGTGAACGTTGTTGATGTGGGCTGGCGCGCTTCGACACATAAGGCGCTACATGATATGACGGGGATGACCATAAATGGCTATTATTTCGGTACAATTGAGAATGTCTACACGGAAATCGCGGACAAAGTAGCTGCATATGTCTTCAACCTAGGCCGTCCGCATCAACTGCGTAAGCATATCATGGACAATGTCATGATGTATGAATTCCTATTCTCAGCTCCACATGGGTCATTGATTGGCTTCGAACAAGACGGTAGACAAGTCGTACCCGTTCTGAAGGACCTAGAAGAGAATAGTGCAGTTATCGCAGCGATGAATGGCATCCAGACAGGAGTGCTAGCTATGGTTGACGAATACGAGCAGTACGCCGACTACTTGCAGGGCGTGAGAGTAGAGGAAGCATTGAGTGATTACATGACTTTCATAGAAGCAAAACAATACGAAGACCTGGTGGCGTTCAGCGAGTTAATAGCAGTTGTCGGAATCGGGGATTCCAAATCAAAGCAAAAGTACGTAAGTGTGATCCCGGCAGGCGCAAGTCGGAAAATGAAGCGTGTGGCAATGCGTCAGTCAGTGACGAATTTATGGCCTGGTGCAGTAGTCATGATTGGTAGCAAAGATGCAGCTGCGAGCCGACCGCAGCATGTCTGGGATCGATTGTACATACAATTCAATGCTGTTCAGAGAAAGAAATTACTGCGACTATTGGTCAAGGGAATCAGGGATCCAAAGAGGGCATTGCGATATGTGAGAGGGTCCATTGTCGACCGGCTTAAACCGTTAATTCGTAAAGAATAAATATGTGTTCTGCAACTATATATTCATCATGAAAGGATAGTTACGAATGAATAACGAAAATATCTTGCTCCCGAAGGTATCAATCATTGTTCCGATTTATGGAACGGAAAATTTATTAAAGAAATGTCTCGATAGCATCATAAATCAAACCTATAAAAACCTTGAAATCATTTGTGTAAATGATTGTTCGCCAGGGAATGCAAAACAAATTGTACAACAATATTGTGAAACAGATGCTAGAGTGAAATACGTTGAACATAGCGTGAACAAAGGATTGTATCATGCGCGTATTTCTGGGGCTGAGCTTGCTACTGGTGATTACATTGCATTTGTTGATAGTGACGATCATATCTCAATAGACTATTATCGGATATTAATAGAAAAAGCTATTTCGTCACATGCTGATATCATAGAGGGAAGAATTGTTCGCGAATATGAATCTGGCGAGAAGTTTATTCAAAATTTGAATAATATTCTGATTGATGAATTGCATGGAGATGGAATAAAACAAAAGTTTTTCTCGCAAGAAGGTGTTTTCTATCATTGGCATGTGATTTGGAATAAAATCTATTCGATGAAATTGTGGAAACAATGTCTGCCACACTATAAGAAGCAAGAACAGCATCTAATCATGACTGAGGATTTACTTTTCTCGTCTTTATTATTCTTCAATGCAACTCACTATTGTTCTGTGAATAATGCAGTCTACTATTATTTTGTTCGTTCTGAAGCAGCGACTGGCTCTTCATCGAATGAGAATAAAATGATGAAAAATATAAAGGATATGGGAATTGTATTTTCTTTTGTAGAGAACTATTTAAAGCTTCATGAAGAACATGAAGAGAATATTCAGCACATTATTAATTGGAAGTCGAGTTATTATCGATTATGGGCTGGACGTGCTCGGTCCGAGTCGCTCTCTTCGTCTGCTAAAGAGAATATACTAAATGAACTCAGCAGTTCTTTTGGGATAATCTCTGAAGAAATTGATTATGTAAAAGTTGAAGATTACTACCACTCCATCGTTACTACGACATGGGATGATCGCCTAGAGGCCATTAGAAAAGATATTGCTAACCCACAGATGGAGTTTGTAAGCTTCGACATATTCGATACGCTCGTTGTTCGTCCGTTCTACTCGCCGCAAGATTTATACGTTTTCATGGATGACTATTTTAGTGAGATCTATCCTGAAGGTGCGCTCATTCCGTTCTCTTCTATTAGATTCAGGGCTGAAGAGATCGCGCGCAGAATGCTGCGAAAGCAGAATCCGACTTGGGAAGACGTTAATCTAAATGAAATCTACAGTTTCATAAAGTCAGAATACAAGTTGCCGCATTCAATCGTGGAAAAAATGTTAAAAAAGGAACTTGAATTAGAACTGCGATTTATTGAGCGAAGAGAAACGATTTACGAATTATATCGTATGGCTTGCTCAATCAATAAAAAAATCATCTTCGTCTCCGATATGTATCTTCCACAAACAGCAATTGAAAACATGTTAAGTAAAGTTGGTTACGATGAATACCATAAGCTTTATGTGTCTTCAGAGGTTCGATTGCTCAAACATACGGGGGCATTATTTGATTATGTAGTTAAGGATCTCAACACACAAGCTAACCGAATCATTCATATTGGAGATAACTGGGAGTCGGATAAAATAAACGCCCAAAACAAGGGTTGGAACTCTTGGTTTGTAGGTAAAACAATCGATCTGCTGTTGAATAAATTACAGGATAAAGAAACCGGACAAAGTGTCAATTCTTTCGGCGACAGTAGTGCGAGGTGGATGAACAGCGAGCAAGCTCAATATTTGAGTGTTCGGTGCATGCTCGCCGTCGTTGCCAACAGGCTATTTGATAATCCGTTTATTTCGTTTAATGCTCATACAGACTTTAATTGTGATCCTTATTTTGTAGGCTATTATGCGCTAGGCATGCATGCATTCGGGTTGGCTCAATGGTTAGCAGAAGAATCGCAAATGAAGCAGCTGGACACGATGCATTTCATGGCTCGGGATGGTTACTTGCCGCAGTTAGTGTATGACATCGTATCTAGCAGATATCCGGGAGCAGCTAAATCGAATTATATGTATGCGTCCCGGTTGATGTTACTTCCATATTTGCTTACCTCTAACAATCAGTATGGTTTGGAGTTGTTTGTTTCCGTACATTCACATACGCCAATGAGTATCTTGAAGATGTTTGATGTCGTGCTCGTTGAAAACTGGAAGCATGAGCTTAATGGTTGCGATGTAAAATTAGATGAAATGTTTAAGAATAATAGAGAATTCATGGACTTCGTTGACCTGATAATGAATAAGCTAATCGATTCCAGTAAGCTTACAACTCATATTGATAGCTTAACCCGTTATTATAGAGATATCATTAAGGGAAATGACGCTATATTTGATCTAGGTTACTCAGGGCGTCTTCAGACTATTCTGGTTAAACTCCTAGAGCGACCTGTGGATGCATATTTTGTGCATGCGAACAAGGAGACTCCATGGATGTATGGTAGGAGAAACGGATTCCAGGTGCAAACGTATTACGAGAATAAACCAGAGATCAGCGGCATCCTTAGAGAACAGCTCTTTGCCAAGTCCGCTCCTTCAAGTGTTGGAATTCGAGTTGATGAGGTTGGAGTTATTGAGCCTGTTTTTGAGGAATACAATGATCACCCTATCAATGCTGCTATGATGGAAGTTATGCATCAAGGAGCTGTACAATTTGCCAAAGACATGACGAATACATTTGGCGAATCTATTACCACATGGAAATTCCGAAAAAACGAAGTCTCTCAGCCGCTAGAGTACTACATTCATCAATCCCATAACGCAGATCGGCTGTTGTTCAACTTCTCTTATTCAGATGATACGGTGCATGGTGGTAACGATCGGAATCGTTTGACGCAATGGTGGGATGGAGAGCTTGCAAGGGCACATGCTTCTTCCAACCCAATTAATAATCAGGTTACTTATAATGAACGATTTAATTTGTTGTACAATAGAAGCAAAATCGTAAAGGTATTGTTCTATGGTTTGTTTGATCGAGAAGAGCTTAAAACGAAATTAAAACGACGTTATACTTCTAAGCCGATGTTGCTAAAAGTAATAATCACGAGCTATCGTTCATTAAGGAGAGTCAAACGCAGCATTATACAATTGAAGGGATGAATCCATCATAGAAGTTTAGCACGAATGAGCAGATACTAGCTCATCCAAATAGGACTTCGAGTGGAACCCGATTATTCATGTCGTTAAATCATCTGAAAATTAAGTATGAATATGATTTAAAACTAGTGTTAATGGGGTGTTTTAATGAAAATACTTTACACATTTTATCATGGCGCTGCATTTGCGTGGAGCCTGGTTCATAAACTTACAGTTCATCCTCAGGATGATGCATATTTGTTAGTTGCAGACGGTTGGGACTGGAAGGTTGGAAGTCCGAATCACTCACTTTTACTTCGTTTTATTCGTGAAGGTGTATTTAAAGATGTGTATACGTACGACAATAGATTGGGACTGGATGGCGATCTATACAGGACACTAGAAGAATCAGAAAGTGCAATAGTTCATGGAATGGATCTGAGACTTTCTAAACAACGCGTTAATATTCTTGATTTTGATAAGATATATTCCCATACCGATGGTGAGGATACAATGGGGATCTATCTTTCATTAAAGAATAAACGATTCTTCCATTTTGAACATGCACCGAATATGTTGAATTTTCGAACAGAGGATTGGATTCGAAATGCATATTCAGCTTCCAGTGGTTATCAGGCTGCTTTGTTAAAGCACAAAACTTTAATAGCAGCAAGTCCCCTGCAAGAATTTGTCTTAAATCCAAACTCAAATCGAGTGAAATATGAGCAAGAAAAAATGGTTGTTTTTGATGCCGAAACAGCAGTTACCCAATTAACGCAAGAGCATAAGGAGTTAATATTAAGTATCTTTGAGTTGAAGAAAAAGAAATTCGACGATAATATTGCGATGCTTCTACTTCAAAGTAACTGGCTTCCCGGTGAAGTGTATAAGAGTAGTGAGTATGTAAATCAGCGCTTCAAACATCATTTCCTATATATGCATTATGCAACACAATGCATGTTAGATTATTATCTGCCGGAAGATACTACTCCTGTCTTAAAGACACACCCTACAATTCCTATTGACCCAACGACTTCAGAGCGGTACTTTAATGGTGTGTTCGCATTTCCCTCGTTATTTACAGCTTTACTGATGAAGCTATTACCCGATGTTAAGCCGAAAAACAAGATTTCGCTGTCATCCACGGTGAATCGTTCGTTTAGTGGGCAGTCAAGCGATATTCAATGTCCAGGAGTATGGCTGTTTCCATTGTTCTATGACAAATTCTTTGTTGTACTTGAGATATTGAGTGAATTTAATGCACTAAATAAATTTGCTAGTAAGGAATTTGAGTCAATAGGGCCTATAGGAAATTTATTTCAGTACAACACATCATTAATGCAAACGGATATTAATAGCATGATTCAAGTTAACTTTAATGGCGTCGAAGAAACCACTGCGATTAAGTTTGCGATTCCACAAATAATGGATGGACAAATAAACGAAAAAGTTGCAATAAACGATTTCGTAATCCTGACGGATGTGTTTGAACAAATGTCACTTGAGGAACTTCACAAACTATCAAGATCAAATTATATTACACGGATTAAAATTAATAAGAGAACGGTAAAGAAAGCAAGTAACGTTATTGCTCCCTTACAAGATGAATATATCTACCTCATTTCTAGAGATGAAAAGTGGCATGATTTAATTAGTACTTATAATACAGTTCGTGTGAATAAGTATGCTGGGGTTTCACTGGAGGTAACGACTGAGAAAGAGATTACGACAGTTAATAAGGTTGAATATTATCCAATAAATACGGTTATTAATCTCATGGATTGCTATCAGAAATTTGGAAAACATTATTACGATAATAATAGAAATGAGATACAAATTGACGGTGAAATCAGTGAAGATGTATACAGAAACATGGAAGCTATCAATATAAAATTTGCTGGGTCAGGGAGTAATAGGATCGTTTTCAAAGATCTTAATTTTACACACGGATGTAAAGGTAACTTTAGGATAGAGGCACTAAACCAATCATCAATTGAAATTGGAAGATTATTATTTGTGAATTACGGAGTGTTAATACATGCAGCTAATGCTTCAATTAAGATAGATGATGATTGTATGTTGGATAATGAGGTTCGCATTCGTGCAATGAACTATCACTCTATATACGAGTATGATGGTACACGATTGAAAAATAAAGATTTGTATATCGGAAAACATGTGTGGTTAGGCTACGATTCGACATTATATGTTGGTGCAAATATCGGCGATGGTTGCGTTATTGAATCTAGCTCTGTTGTCTCGGATTCAGTTCCTAATAACTGTATTGTAACTGGAAATCCTGCCAGAGTTATAAAAGAAAACGTATTCTGGCAATTTACAGGAAGCAGTGAGAATTATTACGATCTACCGAGAAAGATGAGAACAGTTGATGAATTTATAGCTATGTCGATAAGAGAGCGGTAAAGATAAGAAATGATTCTACGGATGTAGCAATAAATAAGGAGTGTATAGAGTGAAAATTGTCGGTGTTATTCCAGCTAGGTACAATTCATCTCGCTTCGTCGGTAAGCCATTGGCAGAGATCCAAGGGAAGCCAATGCTGTGGTGGGTATACCAACAAGTGAAGAAGGTTAATCAACTTGAAGATGTCTATGTTGCAACAGACGATGAACGAATCAGCACTATCTGTGAGCAATACGCGATGAAATATATAATGACTTCTAATCAGCATGGTACTAGCACTGAACGGTTATTTGAAATTGCTCAGAAAGTGGCGGCTGATTATTACGTCTGCATCAATGGTGACGAGCCTCTTATTGATCCAGCTACAATCCAAGCGATTTTACCGAGAAGTGTTGAGAGTTCCGAAATCTATGTGGCGAATCTGATGACAGAGATTAAAAATCCTGTTGAGGTCGTTGATAATACGAATATTAAAGTAACTGTCGATCATGCCGGCAATGCGATGTACATGTCGAGAAGTCCGATTCCTTATCCAAAGGCAAGTATGGACTATACTTATAAAAAACACCTGGGAGTGTTAGTGTACAACTACAAGGCATTGGAGTTCTTCAGCAAGACTAGTAAAAACCAGATTGAGAAAGTCGAAGACATCAATGAACTGCGCTTCATTGAGAATGGTCAGAAACTACGGATGATTGAAGTGTCCGCGGAAACGTTATCTGTGGATACACCGAAGGACTTGGAGAAGGTTATTGCAATTGTACAAGCACGCAACTTTAGTTGATTGAGGTGAATAACACAATGGGGATCAAAATCCTGGACTGTACGCTTCGTGACGGCGGCTATATTAACGATTGGCGCTTCGGTCATTCGATAATCCGTAGCATCATGAACAAGCTAACGCAAGCGCGTGTTGATATCATTGAATGTGGCTTTCTAGAAGACGGCGAATATGATCGTGAATGCAGTATGTTCACGGATGTCGATCAAATAGCGGCCGTGCTTCCGAAAGACCGCGGAAATACCGAGTATGTAGCGATGACGCGATATGGGTTCCTAGATATCGACCATCTAAAATCGTTCGACGGCAATTCGATAAACGGCATTCGCATCACGTTCCACGAGGATGAAGTCGCGGGAGCGCTTGCATTCTGCAAGCAAGTTCAGGAGAAAGGCTATAATGTCTACGTACAACCAGTCGGGACGACTAGTTACTCTGACCAATATTTGTTGAAATTGATTGAGCAGGTTAACGAGCTTCAGCCTTACGCCTTCTATATAGTGGATACGCTTGGACTGATGAAAAAGAATGATCTACTTCGTATGTTCTACTTAGTGGACAACAATCTAAATAAAAATATCGTTCTTGGATTTCATTCTCATAATAACATGCAGCTATCATTCTCCAATTCGCAAGAGTTGGTCGATCTTAACTCCAAGCGCCAAATTACATTAGATTCGTCCGTTTACGGGATGGGTAGAGGCGCGGGCAATTTAAACACCGAGCTGATTACTCAGTATTTAAATGACGTCAAAGATTCGAATTACGACATTGTAAGTGTACTTGAAATTATTGATGACACGATAAGCAAAATTGCCGAGCAGCATTCGTGGGGCTACGCTGTCCCGTATTATCTGGCGGCCATTAACAATTGTCACCCGAATTATGCTTCCTATCTGATGGGACGCAATACTCTTACGGTAAAATCCATAGGCGAGATTCTTGAACGAATCGTAGCAGATCAGCGTGAGCTGTATAATAAAGAATACATTCAAGAACTGTATACACAGTATCAGAAACACCAAATCGATGCAGCTGAAGCCTACGATAAATTAGAGAAGGACTTCCAAGGGCAGTCGATTCTGATCGTTGCGCCAGGTAGTAACTTCAAGAAACAGTCTGCACACATCGAACAATATCGAATTCAACACAATGCTCGCGTAATCTCGGTGAATTTTACAGGAGACTATATCTTGCCAGATTACTGTTTCTTCAGTAACGATAAGCGGTTCCAGCAATACAAAGACTCAAGGGAGAGCAGCGTTCAGCCAGCGTATGAACTCATTCTCACATCAAATATTGAAACGGAACAAGCTGAACATATTCAGCGAGTAAATTATAGCGATCTGTTGAATAATCAGCCGCTCGTGAACGATAATGCGACATTAATGTTGCTTGCGCTGCTCATGAAACTAGGTATTTCAAGGTTGGCAATTGCTGGGTTCGACGGATTCAATGTTATTAAGGACAACTACTCGGAGGACCAGTTGGAGACGTCACTTGAACAGTTGACTATCGAAGAGATGAACAAGCAGATACGAGAAGTTGTACACGCCTACCGCCGTCGAATTGACATTGATTTCATTACGGAGTCGATCTACCAATGATGAGTGTGACGGAGATTCGAACGCTGTTACATGAACTATGTGATCATGTTGTTATTCACCTTCCGGAAATTCAAGCACAGCGATATAACATTACGTTAAAACAAGATGGTACTCCAGTGACGCAAGCTGATTTGTATGTGGAATCACTTGTCGTTGCTTACGTGAAGGAGAGACTTCCACAAATTCGATTCATTAGCGAAGAAGGCTTCAGCACAGATATGAAGTCAGCGGAAGCCAATGAATATTTGGCGGTACTTGATCCAATCGACGGCACGGAGAACTTCTGCTCGGGTTTGGTGGAGTGGGGAGTATCGTTTGGAATATGGTACGGGGAGGAGCATTTAGGAAGTTTTTTACTATTCCCTGAGATGGGAGTGCGCTTGGTTAGCGGAGACGTTATTGAGCCGATTCATTCCAGATTGGTTGGCATATCTTCATCCATCTCGGAATCGGTCATTGAACAATTCAGAGGGCCGCTTCAATATCGGATGATGGGGAGCGCCGCATACAATATCTACAATGTAGCGCGTGGTGCCTTTTCTAAGTTTGTGAATCCTAAAGGGGCGTACGTGTGGGACTTGCTTCCCGGAATGATGTTGGCATTGGAACAGGGATGTACCGTATTCGCTAATGATGAGCCATTTACAGGTGGTTTTCTTGAACCTAACCAGTTATATCGTGTACAAATAATATCGCGTTCGCATTGAACACCGCGAAGTTCTGTAATAAAATCAGGACTTCGCTTGTTTTTCTTTTACGAGTCATGACATTTATTTTGGAGGATTATCCCATGAAAGGCATCATACTAGCCGGCGGGACAGGCTCGCGGTTATATCCATTAACAAAAGTAACGAACAAGCATCTGCTTCCGGTCGGCAAGTATCCGATGATCTTTCATGCGATTGCCAAGATGAAAGAAACTGGGATTCAGGATATTCTTATCGTCACAGGCAAAGAGCATATGGGCGATGTCGTAAGTCTCTTAGGCAGCGGGCGGGATTATAAGCTTAACTTCACTTATAAAGTTCAAGATGAAGCCGGCGGTATTGCCCAGGCGCTTGGCATGGCAGAGCACTTTGCGAACGGTAATCGAGTGCTCGTTATTCTCGGTGATAATGTTTTTGAAGAGAGTATAATACCTTTCGTTTCTTCTTTCTCCGAGCAGCAATCCGGAGCGAGACTACTTATTCAGAACGTCCCCGATCCCCAGCGCTATGGGGTGCCAGAGCTGGACGGAGATAAGATTATCTCTATCGAAGAGAAGCCGCAGACACCGAAAAGCAGCTTTGCAGTGACCGGAATCTATATGTACGATAACCAGGTGTTTGATATCATTCGTACGCTTACGCCTTCTGCCCGCGGCGAATTGGAAATAACTGATGTCAACAATGTCTATATCAAAATGAATCAATTATCATATGATATATTAGAAGGCTGGTGGACTGACGCGGGTACACACGCATCTTTGGCACGAGCAAATGAACTAGCCCGAAATATGAGATTAGGCTTGGAGTTTGGAGAGCCGAATTTGTGAGTTAGGAGGCGTTACGTATTTGAAAGTTACGAATACAGCTCTACCTGGCGTTATGCTAATCGAACCGATCGTATTAGGTGATAGCCGGGGCTTCTTTACAGAATCGTATAGTGATATGAAACTGCTGGAACATGGGGTTAACGTGCGGTTTGTGCAAGACAATCATTCCTTGTCTGCGCAAGCAGGCGTACTTCGCGGATTGCATTATCAGTTAGCGCCCAAAGCGCAAACAAAGCTGGTAAGATGCACAAGTGGCGCCATTTATGACGTTGTTGTCGATATTCGGCAAGGTTCACCGACATTCGGAGAATGGCGAGGATTTATTCTATCGGCATCAAACTTTAGGCAATTGCTGGTCCCTAAGGGGTTTGCGCATGGCTTCTGCACGCTAGTGCCCAATTGCGAGGTTCAATATAAAGTCGATGAGTTCTATTCGGCTGATCATGATCGCGGCATCGCTTGGAATGATCCCACGCTCGGTATTGATTGGCCGATTACGAATCCGATTATGTCCGATAAGGATATGAAGCATCCTGTCCTAGCTTTAGCTGAAACCAACTTCATATTTGAGGGTGACACACCATGAAAGTTTTAGTGACAGGCGGAGCGGGCTTTATTGGCAGTAACTTCATACATTACATGGCTCAGAGACACTCGGAGTACACGATTATTAATGTCGACATGCTTACGTATGCAGGTAATTTGGATAATCTCCGCTCTATGGAAAATACGCCGAATTATCGCTTTGTGAAAGCAGATATCTCCGATCGTTCGGCATTGGAGCCTCTATTTGTGGAAGGTCTTGATGCGGTGATTAACTTTGCTGCAGAATCTCATGTGGATCGCAGTATCGTACAGCCGGATATTTTCGTGAGAACGAATATATTAGGCACTCAAACGCTGCTAGATTTGGCGAAGCAATATAAGGTCTCCAAATTTGTTCAAGTATCCACAGACGAAGTGTACGGAACGTTAGGAGACACAGGCTTGTTCTCGGAAGGAACGCCGCTTGCTCCGAACAGTCCGTATTCCGCGAGCAAAGCAGGTGCGGACCTCATTGTGCGTGCTTATTACGAGACTTTCGGAATGAATGTGAATATCACCCGCTGCTCCAACAATTATGGGCAATATCAATTCCCGGAGAAGCTCATCCCGCTGATGATCCAGAATGCGCTCGAGGACAAATCGCTCCCGGTGTATGGGGATGGCTTAAACGTTCGGGACTGGCTGTATGTGGAGGATCATTGCAGTGCCATAGATCTTGTTCTTCACAACGGCAAGGCCGGTGAAGTGTACAATGTCGGGGGCAACAATGAACGCAGCAATATTCAAGTGGTACAGCGGATTCTTGGTGAGCTAGATAAGCCGGAGTCGCTCATAACGTTCGTGGAAGATCGTCTTGGCCATGACCGGAGATATGCCATCGATGCGCAGAAGATCCGTTCCGAGCTGGGTTGGACGCCGAAATACGATTATGAGTCCGGTATTCGGTTGACGATCCAGTGGTACTTGAGTAACCGTGAATGGTTGGAGCGAGTTCGTTCCGGTGCTTATCTCGGTGATCAATCATGAAGACAACGATGAAAATTCTCGTTACCGGAGCGAACGGCCAGCTCGGACAGGAGCTCGTTCGTCTCCCCGTCTCATCTGATCTTCAACTGATTGGGCTAGGGCGCGATCAGTTGGATATTACGAATGCAGAGCTTTGTCGTGAAGTCATAGCGCATTATCGGCCCGATGTAGTGATTCATTGTGCTGCTTATACCGCTGTGGATAAGGCAGAATCCAAACCGGACGAGGCTTTTCGCATTAATAGAGAGGGTACTCGCAACATTGCATCGGCAGCGAAGGAGTTTCATGCAAAGCTGTGTTATGTGAGTACGGATTATGTATTTGATGGCAAAGCGAATACGCCCTATTCAGAAGAAGCTGTGGTCAATCCGCAGACCGTCTATGGCGAATCGAAGCTTGCCGGAGAGCAAGAAGTTAGCGGACTGCTAGCCTCCCATTTTATCGTTCGGACATCGTGGGTGTTTGGCAAGTACGGCAACAACTTCGTCAAAACGATACAGAAGCTTGCAAGCGAACGTGATCACCTGCAGGTCGTGAGCGATCAAGTTGGCTCGCCTACGTATACGCTTGACCTTGCTAAGTTCTTAATCGAGCTTGTTCAAACAGAGCATTACGGGACGTACCACGCCTCGAATACAGGATCTTGTTCCTGGTTTGAGTTTGCTCAGGCGATCTTGCAAGAGAGTGGATTATCGGCTGTAAAGCTTAATCCTTGCACGACAGCACAGTTTCCGCGTCCTGCCGCTCGGCCGGCTTATTCCATCATGAGCCATTCAGCTATTGAACGCCGTGGATTTAACGATCTGAGGCCTTGGCGGGAGGCATTAATTCACTATTTAGAGGATGGGAAAATATGATTGGGGCAGCAAAGTGGCCAACTGTTAGTGTATGCATAGTTACGTTTAACAGCGGCTCAGACATTGCTGCATGTCTGGACGCTGTTTTGTTGTCATCGCATCCTATTGCAAGCATCGTCGTAGTGGATAACGCATCCTCTGATCAGAGCTGTAGTGTTGTGCGACAATATGAAGGAAAAGTGCTGCTAGTCGAGAACGAGCGCAACGTGGGATTCGCAGAGGGTCAGAATCAAGCGATTTCCCACACGATTTCAGACTACGTGCTTGTTCTTAATCCCGATGTTGTCGTAAGCAAGACCTATATCGAATGCTTGGTCAAGGCGATGGAGCATGATAAACGAATTGGTAGCGCAACCGGTCAGCTTGTGTTAAGTGCCGATCCGACGGTCATTGACAGTACGGGTATTGAGCTCGGGAAGACAAGGCGTGCATGGGATCGCGGGAGTGGAGAGCCGGCATCGGCATGGAGCACATCAGGGGAATTGTTCGGGGTTTCCGGGGCAGCTGCTATGTATGCCCGCCGAATGATAGATGATATCTTGATAGATGGTCAGTTTTTTGATGAAACCTATTTTGCCTATAAAGAAGATGTGGACGTTGCTTGGAGAGCTAGACGGCTTGGATGGAAGGCTTATTACGCAGCGAATGCGAAAGCGGTCCATCAGCGAGGCTGGAAAGAGGGGCGGCAAAGCCGCAGACGTATACCTCTATTTATCAGGAGGCACTCATATCAGAACCGTATCTTTACCATAATCAAGAATGAGGAGATTAACACGGCATTCTGGTTGAACCTTCCGAGATTGCTGGCACTAGAACTGCTTCAACTTGGTTATATTACGCTGCAAGAGCCTGGGCTATTAAAGTGTTGGGTTAATATTGTTGGAGCTTTACCGCGCTTAAAGCGGCAGAGGCGTGAACTCAGAGCTAGAGCTAACAAACAAAAGTTGGAAGATTAATTAAATATTAGTTTGGTATAGCCTCCTTCTTTTGATACAATATTGATAGTTTCGTCAAATTTTGTACTATAGCAAGGAGGTTTTAGTATTGATTCGACAGAATCAGCGTTTTCTGACGCAAATCTATGTTATAGCAGATCTGTCATGCTCGTTGCTTACTTTTCTCCTCGCCTATTGGCTGAAATTTAATAGTGGTCTATTCCATCATCAATATTCGCTACCGTTCAAAACCTATCTCCTGTGGGCGACAGTATTCTCGTTTGCATCGATTCTGATCGGTTTCTACGTAAGGTTCTATGCACCAAGGCGGAGAAAGAACTTTTCTTACGACACGATGAAGATTATCCAAGTGCAAGGGCTCAGCTTCCTTGGGCTGCTTAGCTTGCTCTACATTGCGAAGGAAGTACATATCTCTCGAGAATTCTTGGCTATTTTCTTATGTATCAATGTGATTTGTTTGACCATCTACCGATTCGCTGTCAAACAAACGCTGTTCCGCCTGCGTCGCAAAGGCTTTAATAAAAGATTCATCCTCATCGTTGGTGCCGGAGCTGTCGGTCGCAGCTTCAACAAGAACATCAAGATGCATCCGGAGCTTGGCTATGAAGTGATCGGGTTCTTGGATGATTTTCAAACGGAGCATGACCGAGAGTATGGCTATTTGAAGCCAATCCTTGGAACTGTGGATGACTTGGACACGGTGATGGGCCAAAGGACGATCGATGAAGTCATTATTGCATTGCCTTTGAAGGCGCATAAGAAGTACCCGCGAATTATTGACCAGTGCGAACGCGCAGGTGTCAAAGCGCTAATCATTCCGGATTTCTTTGACCTGCTACCGGCTCGTCCGTTCTTCGATAATTTTGCCGGTATTCCGCTCATAAATGTTCGGGATGTGCCGCTTGACGAGCTGAGTAATCAAATTCTGAAACGGATCTTTGATATCGCCTTCTCGCTTACCGCGATTCTCATTACTTCTCCAATTCTGCTTGGCATCTATATCGGCATCAAGCTGACTTCGCCCGGTCCTGTTATTTTCAGACAGGAGCGGGTCGGCCTCGATCGTCGAACGTTCCATATGTACAAGTTCAGATCCATGCATGTGTTTGAACAGGCGACCGCGGATACGCAGTGGACGGTGGAAAACGATCCAAGGAGAACGCGTTTCGGGTCCTTTCTGCGGCGGACAAGCCTAGATGAGCTTCCTCAGTTCTTTAACGTATTGGTCGGGCATATGAGCGTAGTAGGTCCGAGACCAGAGCGGCCGTATTTCGTCGACCAATTCAAAGAGGAAATTCCCAAATATATGGTGAAGCATCATATTCGTCCTGGCATAACAGGCTGGGCACAGACGAACGGTCTGCGCGGCGACACGTCGATTCATGACCGGATCGTGCATGATATCTTCTATATTGAGAATTGGACATTCTTTTTCGACCTCAAAATTATCGTGAAAACCGTGACGAAAGGCCTTCTAAACAAAAATGCATACTAGTCCCATACCACAGCAAGCACGAGTGTCCGTTATCATTCCTACTTATCAGGCAGGACCTAACTTTAAACAACTTCTCCAAAGGCTGCAGAGCCAATCTCTGCAGCCTTATGAAATTATTGTGGTTGATTCCAGTTCAAAGGACGGAACAGCTGAGATCGCCCGTCAGGCCGGTGTACGCGTCTTTACGATTAAGCAGTCCGAATTCGACCATGGTGGTACGCGCAATTGGGCGGCAGAGCATGCAACAGGTGATATTCTTGTCTTTATGACCCAAGATGCCTGGCCGGCAAATGAGCGTCTGCTGGAAGAGCTCGCAGAGATGCTAATGAGGAATCCAGATATGGCCTGTGCATACGGCAGGCAATTACCTAGGGAAGATGCGACGGTAATCGAGGTGCTCGTCCGGCTAAACAATTATCCGCCGGAGTCGTCGGCCAAGAGTAAAGTCGATATTAATGCGCTCGGCTTACGAACCTTCTTCTGCTCCAACGTCTGTGCAGCCTACCGTATGGATATGTTTAACCAGCTTGGGAAATTCGATGCGCCGGTCATATTCAATGAAGATATGTTCTTCGCTGCCCGATGTATATTGAACGGTTATAAAGTCGGTTACTGCGCAGATGCGCAAGTGGTCCACTCCCATAACTACACGCTGAAACAGCAGTTCAAGAGGTTCTTTGACAATGGCATATCCATGAAGAGAAACGCCTGGATCATGCCCTATGCTGCCGTGGGAGGCGCCGGAATGCAACTAATAAGCACGCAGCTGCGTTATCTATGCAGAGAGCGGAGATGGCTTTGGGTGCCGCGCGTGTTCACGGAAGCAGCTGCGAAGTTTCTGGGCTTTCAACTAGGGAAGCGATACGAGATGCTGCCGAAGGCGCTTTGCCGCCGCTTCAGCATGCATCCGAACATCTGGCTGAAGCTGAACGCCGACTAGAGGAGGAGACGCACGATGAAGAAATGGATTCTAATAGTGGGGATCATCGCCCTGCTAGGCTTCGGGGGCTACAAGTACGGATATCGATTCCTTGAGAATAAGGTAATGGACCAAGTGGCCGATCAGGTGCTGAATTCAGCGGAGGTAAACAAGCTGCTGGATGATCCTGAAGTGAAGAAGATGATCGAGAGCAATTTGAATGAGGAGCAAGTCAAGAGCTTGCTTGGAGAAGCGGCTGATCAAGCGGAGCAAACTGCGGGCCAAAAGCAAGCAAACGGTAACAGCACGGATAACATCAACAATGGTGTAAGCGAATCGCCGGCAACCAAAACCATGGTGGTAAAAAATAAAGACGAAGCCATGAAGTTGATTATGAAGAAGTTCTCGATCGGAGAGCTGCGTACGATGGCGTCTAAAGTGAATAAGGGAATGACCGAGCAAGAGAAAGAAGAAATGAAGAACGAGATCATGTCCAAGTTCAGTACAGACGAGCTCGATTCTCTAAAAATTATTGCGTTGCTTGAAGCGAAGAAAAATTAAGCAATCGCAAGTATTTTGAGACCTAAGCATTATGGATATTGCATGAAAACGCTTTAATTTAAGCGCTTTCAACAGCAAACGGCGGATTTAATATATTTTTTAAGGAAATTTAAAGATTTCAGCAGGAATTTGATCAAATTTGTCGTATTATTAACTTTACTTAAAAAATTGGCACTGCCGTTCTCATTTTGCGTTTGAAGAGGAGCTTAAAGAAATGGACGTTCGATCCTTCCAATTAGCTGATTATCGGCCTGTTACGGAACTGCTGGAAACTGTTTTGACGGAGCAATGCTATGAACAAACGATGGAAGCATTTGCCCGCCAGTTGTCTTGGGACAGCGAGCTTGTACTTGTCGCTGCTGACGGTGAAGAAATCGCTGGCATCATTATCGGGACCATTGATAATGGCCGCGGCTATTACTATCGTCTTGCGGTACATCCGAACTATCAACGTCAAGGAATCGGCAAGAAGCTGATCGGTTCGCTTCGCGGGAAGTTTGAAGGGCGCAACGTTTCAAAAATTTTAGTAACAGCGGACGAGCACAACGAGCCTATACTTTCTCTCTATGAATCGCTTGGATACGCGGCTACTGATTTCTTCCGTTCTTTCCAAAAATTAAGCATAGTGACCGGCTAAGTTTTCATCGTCATATGTGAAATGGACAAGCATATCTGGTGCGTCATTGATTTTGGCGAACAGATATGCTTTTCTTATAGTAAGAAAGTACCTCTCTAGGAGTAATACGCTTATGACAACGTATCGTCCCTGTGTAATCAAGAGTTTCAAAAATAACGGACATCTTCACCGCATGTGGCTCGAGAATTGGCAGGTGCCGAGCGAGCTGCTCTCGCCTGAGCACGCTGCCGAAGGGATGCATGTCTTCATTAATCGCCAGACCCCGATTCAGGAAGCAGACGGAAAGCAGTGGATCAGCCGGGTTCCGGCGGTTTCTTTTTTTATCCCGGGCGAGTGGTTTAACGTGGTCGGCCTGCTTGAGGAGCATGGCGTCCGCTACTACTGCAACGTCGCTTCACCTCTGTTCTTCCAGAACGATGTGCTCACCTATATTGATTATGACCTTGATGTCATTGTGCCGCGCGGCGGCAAGCCTCAAATCGTCGATCAAGAGGAATATGAGCTGCATAAGATTGCCTATCATTATTCGGAAGAAGTTAACCGAAAAGTAATGGAAGGGCTTCAGGCGCTGCTTAGCCGGATTGAGAGCGGACATGCTCCGTTCAATGACGAGCTGATTTTGGCCTATTTCGAAGCGTGGAACAAACAAATAGGCGAGGTGTAGCGATTAGATGTATGAAGGTCCGCAATTGGAAGCGAAATCGCCTCAGGCTGTAGAAGATGCGCCGATTGGGCCGCGTAAACGGAAAGGCGCGTCTGCCAAGCGGCAGAAGCCTGCGCCTGCGGAAGCTAAGAAGGACAAGCCGGGCCGAGCTGCGAGAGGGGATAAGGGCAATTCGCCTTGGGTCGCCGAGCTGCGGAGCTGGTTGCTAACGCTTGCAATTGCGGTGCTAATTGTCTTCGGCATGCATATCTTTGTATTTAACCTCTCTACCGTGAAAGGACAGTCGATGGAACCGACCTTGTATGAGTCGGAGTGGCTGTTCGTCAATAAATTCGCGTTTCTGACCGGTTCGCCTTCGCTAGACGATGTTGTCATTCTGAAGGATCCGGCGGAAGGAGAAGGGCGCAAAGAGTATCTGGTGAAACGGATTGTCGGCATGCCGGGGGATACGATTGAAATCCGCCAAGGCCAGCTATATCGGAATGGCCAGCTTGTCGTCGAGCCTTACACCGATACGGAGATCGAAGACCTCGATTACGGTCCTGATAAAATCAGTAGCGACCATTATTTCGTGATGGGCGATAACCGGCATGCGAAGGCGAGCCGAGACAGCCGCGTCTTCCATGCGGTGCCGCGCTCTTCGATTGTCGGGCGGGCAGATTTCATTGTTTGGCCGATCGCAAGGTTAAATCATTTGTAACAGGAGGCTTCTCGTTTGGACAGCAGCATGGATTGGAATCAGTTAAAAGAGGATATGAAGGCTGCTGCTGCGGAGCTTGGGATTGATAAGATCGGCATCGCTTCTGCTGCGCCATTCACTCAGCTGCGGGAGCGGCTCGAGCGGCATCGGGAGCTTGGCTATGAGTCTGGCTTCGAGGAGCCGGATCTCGCGAAGCGGACGGAGCCGGAGCTGTTGTTCGACGATCCCCAATCGATTATTGCGATTGCGATCGCCTATCCGTCGAAGCTGCAGGACCCGCCGAAGTCGGAGCCTGGAGCAAGACGGGGCATTATCTCGCGCTCCGCTTGGGGCGAGGATTACCATTCGGTCTTGCGGGAGCGGCTGCGCCGGCTGGAAGCTTGGCTGCTCGTCCGCGTGCCGGAAGCTCGCTTCCTTAGCATGGTCGACACGGGAGCGCTGTCGGACCGCGCCGTTGCGGAGCGTGCCGGCATAGGCTGGATCGGCAGCAACTGTTCGATTATTACGCCGGAGTGGGGCTCTTATGTCTACCTTGGCGAGATGATTACGAACCTGCCGATTCCGCCGGATGCGCCGCTCACAGAGAGCTGCGGCAGCTGCACCGCTTGCATCGACGCGTGTCCGACCGATGCGCTTGTAGGGCCAGGGCAGCTCAATTCGCAGCGATGCATCTCCTACGTCACGCAGACGAAGGGGATTGTCTCGGATGAGCTGATGCGCAAGATCGGCAACCGGTTGTACGGCTGCGATACTTGCCAAGTCGTCTGTCCGGAGAATAAAGGCAAGAATGCAACGCATCAGCCGGAGCTTACGCCGGACAACGAGAAGGTGAAGCCGCTGCTTGTGCCGCTGCTTGCGATGGGGAACCGCGAGTTCAAAGAACGCTATGGCGCGAGCTCCTCTGCGTGGCGCGGCCGCAAGCCGATCCAGCGCAACGCCGTTATTGCGCTGGGCAATTTCAAGGATGCAAGCGCCATTCCTGCGCTTGCGGAAGTTCTGCAAGGCGATCCGCGCTTCGAGCTGCGGGCGACTGCGGCTTGGTCGCTTGGCCGCATCGGCGGCGCGGCGGCGGATGAGCTGCTTCGCGCTGCACGGATTCGTGAGCGGGATGAAGCGGTCATTGAGGCAATTGATGGCGCGCTGGCAAGCGATACTGCTTCGATATAACCATCTTTGGGGAGAGGTCAACAACATGAAATATGTCGATATGGAAGCAGTCGAGTCCGGCGATGTTCTCGGCAAGACGATCTACGCAGTCAACGGTCAGGTGCTGCTGTCAGCGAATATTCAGCTGACCGTTTATATGATTAGTACGCTCAAACGTATCGGCATCACGAATATCTATATTAAAGATGCCAGCATGCCGGATATCGAAGAGCAGGAAGAGATTTTGTCGGAAGAGACGAAACGGGCGATTATTAAGCAGATGTCGGAGACGATGGATGCTATTCGCTCTGGCAAGGACTTCAATTCCCGTTCTGTCAGCCTGGTTATCGACGACTTGCTCGATGAGGTTATCCGCAACAAGGAAGTGCTCATCCACCTGAACGATATTCGAACTCGCGACAACATGGAATATTTGCATGCCATGAACGTATGCATGATGTCGACGCTGCTCGGTGTCGGCTTGCATCTGAACCAAATCCAGCTGAAAGAGCTCGCAATCGGCGCATTGCTGCATGACGTGGGCAAGCCGGATCTTGAGCTGGTTGAAGGCGATGTTGAGCCGAAGCGCCATACGTGGCGGGGCTTCGAGCTGTTGAAGGCGAAGCGTGAATTCAGCCTGCTCATCGCGCATGTAGCGTTCCAGCATCACGAGCATATCGACGGCACTGGCGTGCCGCGCGGCCTTGTCGGAGAGCAAATTCATCTCTACTCGCGCATCGTGGCGGTTACGAATACATATGATAATTTGCTCCAAACCGGAAGCGCAGAAGGCGGTCCGCTGCTGCCTCATGAGGCGTGTGAGCGGATGATGGCGATGTCCGGAACGATACTGGATCATGAGATTCTGACGCAATTTATGCGTTCGGTATCCATCTATCCAAACGGCGTGTCGGTGAAGCTGTCGACGAGGGAGACCGGCATCGTTGTCGGTCAGCACCGCGGCTTGCCGGGCAGGCCGATCGTCCGTCTCCTTGAGCGTGAGAGCGCTCGGGAGAATGACAATGTCGAGAGTCGCGAGATTGATCTCGCGAAGTATACAACGGTGTTTATTGAGCAGGTGCTGGGCTAGAGTTGACGTTGGCCGCCTCCTGCGCTGTGTTAAGGGGTGAGCGCGATCGCATTCGGAGTTAAGCGTGAAGAGTTGAACAGCTGGAAGAAGCGAGTGGCAAGTGGAGAAATCGCGTTCATCACGCACTACTGGCATGAGCCGCGGTGGGATGGCATCACGACCGTCACGAAGGTTGGCTGCAGCAATGTCGCGAAGCTCGAAGCCTGGTGCCGCACCCAAGGGCTCGACCCGGCATACATCCACCGGAGACAGCCGTTCCCGCATTATGATCTTATCGGCCGTAAGCAGCTCGAGATCTTGCGCCGCGAAGGGTATGAGGATCAGATTGCGCGGTTCAAGCTGGATGAATAGATGAATATGTTGATTGTCGCAGCACAGTGGAGGTTGAATCCGCTGTGCTGTTTTTTTGTTGTGGGGAGAGGGGAGATAAAGAGTGTCCCTCAGGGATACACATTGAAGGAAATGCGGAGAATTCGGAGCAAGAGTATCCCCCAGTGACACACATTGGCGGAAATGCGGTGAATTCGGACCAAGAGTATCCCCTAGTGATACACATTGGAGGAAATGCGGTGAATTCGGAGCAAGAGTATCACCCAGTGACACACATTAGCGGAAATGCGGTGAATTCGGAGCAAGAGTATCACCCAGTGACACACATTGGCGGAAATGCGGAGAATTCGGAGCAAGAGTATCACCCAGTGACACACATTGAAGGAAATGCGGAGAATTCGGAGCAAGAGTATCACCCAGTGACACACATTAGCGGAAATTTGGTGAGAGGAGGCACGAGTAGGCAGTGTGTAACCAAAGAAGCTGGTCTGCTGGACCTCTTTCAGGGAACTTGCTCATGTCGAGCTAATGTAGCCGATCTGATGGACCTCATTCGCCGAATATGCTCATTTCGAGCCAAAGAAGCCGATCTGCTGGACCACATTTGCCGAATATGCTCATTTCGAGCCAAAGAAGCCGGCCCACTGGACCTCTGGCACTGAATTCGCTCCCGCGAGCCCCCCTTATACTCATCCACTTCTAGACTCCCCGCCAATTCCAATCCTCCACCAAGCAAAATCATCATAGTTCTAAGGATTCATCGCTTTATGTCGAATGATAGGAATATAGAATCATTTTCGACCAATAGACCTACTTTTCGATAAATATAGCGCTTTCAATTCCAATTTCTGTCTTTAAACGACACAGTTGGTGTGATATTATCCCTCTAGATTCGATCACCTTTAAGGCTTTGCGACCATATGTCCGGCGGAATTGGTTTACAAACGATAAGTCTTCCGGCTTGACGTGCATAAGCAGCTATTCATTCCATTCACTAGAAGGTGATTAATATGTCAGGTAATTTGGCGCCTGACTCGCTCCTCGAAATGTACATTTTCGAGACGGGCGGGCTGACGGAACAACTGGAGCATGCGGCATTGTCGCTCGAGAAGACAGAAGATTTCCCGGCAAGCGCGATCAACGAGATTTTTCGAATTATGCACACGATTAAAGGCTCCTCCGGCATGATGGGCTATACCGGCGTGGCTTCGCTCGCTCATGCGATCGAAGATGTGTTCGCCCACCTTCGTTCCGGGACGAGTCCTCCTCCATGGAGCACCTCGCATGTGACGGATCTGCTCTTCGAGAGCATCGACTTTATGAAGACGGAGCTGGAAACGGTCAAGTCCGGCAGTACGCCATGCGGCGATGCGGCTGATCTGATCGCCCGCTTGCACCGTCTGCTCCATGCGATAACAATAAACGATGAGAATGCTCTGCTTCCGTCTACCGCGGAGCAGTTGTTCTCTTATCAAGCCGTCATTCATTTTGAGAACGGCTGTGAGATGGAGAACATTCGCGCTTACAATGTTATGCACCAGCTTCAGGATATCGCTGCAACCTGCACATCCACCCCCGAGAATATCATCCAGCACCCTGACGCAATGAAATGTATTCGTGAACAGGGCTTCACGGTACACATCCAATCGAGCGCTTCCTATGATGAGCTCCACACACACCTCATGAGAACGATTTTCTTATCCAAGCTTGAACTGACAACGCTTGAAGAAGCAACCAATATGGCGGCCGCAGCATCCGAGACAGCCTCAGCATGTGACCAAGTCGAAGCTGCTCCTGGGTCCATCCCTGAGATCCACTTAGGGGCATCCTCAGCATCGTGTGCAGCGCCAGAATCGCAGCAACAGCCTGCTGCCGCTAATACATCGCCCAGCAAAATCAGCGTGCAGATCAGCAAGCTGGACAAGCTGATGGATCTCGTAGGCGAGATGGTTATCGCTGAGGCGATGGTGACGCAGAACCCGGATCTCGCTGGCCTTGAGCTAGAGCATTTTGGCAAGGCGGCCCGTCATCTGCGCAAGATTACCAAGGAGCTGCAGGACGTCGTCATGTCCGTGCGCATGGTTCCTCTCCAAGCGACTTTCCAGAAGATGAACCGCATCGTCCGCGATATGAGCCGCAAGCTGGACAAAGAAGTCTCGCTTGTCCTGATCGGAGAGGAGACGGAAGTCGACAAGACGGTCGTGGAGCAAATATCCGACCCGCTTATGCACATTATGCGCAATGCGATGGACCATGGGATTGAACCTTCGGACATCCGCCTCGATACAGGCAAGCCGACCATTGGCACAGTGACGCTGGAGGCGAAGAATGCGGGCGGCGACGTCCTCATCATCATCAAGGATGACGGCAAAGGACTCAGCAAAGAGAAGCTGCTTCGCAAAGCGGTGGACAATGGATTGCTTCATCGCCCGGCGGAGGATCTGACGGATAAAGAGATTTACCAGTTTATTTTTCACCCCGGCTTCTCGACCAAGGAGCAAATATCCGAATTCTCCGGCAGAGGCGTCGGCATGGACGTCGTTACGCGCAACATCGAGTCGATAGGCGGCTCCGTCTCCGTCGATAGCAAGGAAGGAGAAGGAACGACGGTTACGCTGAAGATTCCGCTGACACTTGCGATTATCGACGGCATGATTGTCAAAGTCGGCACATCACGCTACACGATTCCAACCTCGGTGATCAAGGAGTCTTTCCGACCTGCGGCACGTGAGCTCATTATGGACCCGGATGGCAACGAGATGATTATGGTTCGCGGGCAATGCTATCCGATTCTGCGCCTGCACCAGCATTACAAGGTACAGACTGAAGTGACTGATTTCACGCAAGGCATCCTCGTCATGGTGGAAGATAAGGAGAAGGTGCTCTGCATCTTCGCAGACGAGCTGCTCGGCGAGCAGCAGGTTGTCGTGAAGCCGCTCCCGGCGTATGTCCAGCGCATGAAGCGAATCGAAGGGCTTAGCGGTTGTACGCTGCTTGGCGATGGGAATATCAGCCTCATTCTGGACGTAGGAGGTTTGCTGCAAGCTTAGAAGCGAGTCAGGTAGACACGACTACTACGAGAAGGAGAGAGCGTAATGTCAGAGAGCACGTATATGGACCTTGCCACTGCCGAGCAGGAAGAGGATACGCAGAAAGGGAAGTTCTTGACCTTTCAAATCGGCAACGAAACCTACGGTATCGAGATCCGTTTCGTCACTGAAATTATCGGGCTGCAGCCCATTACGGAAGTGCCGGAACTGCCGGAGTACATTAAAGGCATTATCAATCTCCGCGGCAAAATCATTCCTGTCATGGATGTTCGCCTCCGCTTCGGCAAGCCATTCCGAGAGTACAATGACCGGACCTGCGTCGTCGTCGTGGACTGCGGCAATTTGTCAGTCGGCCTCATTGTCGACAGTGTTGCCGAGGTGCTGACAATCGCGGATGAAGAGATCGTACCTCCGCCGGATGTAAGCAAAGGGCGTAATAAATATATCAAGGGCATAGGTAAGGTCGCCGGAGAAGTGAAGCTGCTGCTGGATTGCAATCGGCTACTGCTGGAAGACGTTATCGAAGAGCTGGCGCAATTATAAAATCAAGATCTAATCCAGGGGGCAGAGCGTATGCGCGAATACATGTTTAGTTCATTGAACTTCAAGTACATATCCGGTTTTCTTGCTATGTTTGTCATTACATCAGCGCTCCACCTGCTAGAAGTTCAAGACATCGTAGTCCTCGCAGTGGGCGTTGTATTCGCAATCTTACTAAGCTTGCTGTTCTCAAGCACGTTCATCAAGCAGATGAAGAGTCTCATCACTTCGGCACAGGAGATGGCAACAGGCAATGCGAACGTTGAAATAAGCAGCAAAGGCGGAGGCGAGATTCGTGAACTGTCCGCGGCACTGCGGCTTATTGCAGACAACATGCAGGAGCAGACGGAAGCGGCATCCCGCATTGCGAAGGGCGATCTGCAAGTGAGTGTGACGCTGAAGTCAGATCGCGACATTCAAGGCAAGAGCTTGAATCAGATCGTAGAAGCGCTGCGCGAGCTCATTGCGGAGATGAACAACATGTCGAGCGAGCATGACGCTGGCGATATCGAGGTTATTTTGCCAGTTGAGAAGTTTAGCGGTGCTTATAAAGTAATGGCGCAAGGTGTCAACGATATGGTGAACGGTCACATTACCGTGAAGAAGAAGGCGATGGCGGCTGTAGCATCCTTCGCGGATGGCGACTTCGACGCTCCGCTTGAGCGCTTCCCGGGCAAGAAGGCGTTCATCAATGACAACGTCGAGAAACTGAGAACGAATGTGAAGCAGTTTATAGATTCGATGAACAATATGTCGATGGAGCATGATGCAGGCGATATCGACGTTATTATTCCGGTGGAGAAGTTCGAAGGCGCATACCGCGTCATGGCGCATGGCGTGAACGATATGGTGAAGGGCCATATTACGGTGAAGAAAAAGGCGATGGCGGCAGTGGCTTCTTTCGCAGACGGTGATTTCGACGCTCCGCTTGAGCGCTTCCCGGGCAAGAAGGCGTTCATCAATGACAACGTCGAGAAGCTGAGGACGAATGTGAAGCAATTTATTGATTCGATGAACTATATGTCGATGGAACATGATGCAGGCGATATCGATGTCATCATTCCAGTGGAGAAATTCGAAGGCGCGTACCGCGTCATGGCGCACGGCGTGAATGAGATGGTGAAGGGTCACATTGCGGTGAAAAAGAAAGCAATGGCTGCTGTTGCCGCCTTCGCTGAAGGCAACTTCGAAGCGCCGCTGGAGCGTTTCCCGGGCAAGAAGGCGTTCATCAACGATAATGTGGAGAAGCTCCGCACCAATTTGAAGAATGTAAATCTTGAGATTAACAAGCTTATCGGCGCATCGCAGTCGGGACGCCTCAGTGAACGCGGCGACGTATCACGCTTTACTGGCGACTGGGCAAGCATGATGCAAGGGCTGAACGGTCTGATCGACGCCATTATCGAACCGATTCAAGAGGCATCCGCAGTGCTGGAAGAGATGGCGAAGGGGAACCTGCAGTCCAGCGTGAAGGGCGATTATAAAGGCGATCATGCCAAAATCAAAAATGCGCTAAACGACACGCTCAGCACTCTGTCTGGCTATGTCAGCGAAATCTCCGAAGTGATGACAGAGATGGCAAGAGGCAACATGGATGTAGGCATCGACAGCGAATACCGCGGCGACTTTGCGTCGATCAAGCGTGCGCTGAATCATGTTGTTCAGTCGTTCAACTCGCTCCTGCACGACATTAACGGTGCGGCGGGACAAGTGGCTTCCAGCTCGATGCAAGTGTCAGGCTCGGCGCAGCTGCTCTCGCAAGGCGCAACGGAGCAAGCGAGCTCGGTCGAGCAGCTGACGGTTTCCCTGGAGGAAATCGGCGTACAGACGAAGCGCAATGCCGAGAGCGCGGCTGAAGCGAGCGACCTTGCCGTAAAGGCGAGACTGAATGCTGTGGGTGGCAACGATCACATGCAGCATATGCTGAAGGCGATGGACGGCATTAACGAAGCCTCCGGCAATATTTCCAAAATCATTAAAGTCATCGACGAGATTGCATTCCAGACGAATATCCTCGCGCTGAACGCTGCGGTCGAAGCGGCACGAGCAGGCCAGCATGGCAAAGGCTTCGCCGTGGTAGCGGAGGAAGTTCGCAACCTTGCCGCTCGTTCGGCGAATGCGGCGAAAGAGACGACGGTGCTGATTGAAGGCTCAATCAAGAAAGTCGAGGACGGCACGAAGATTGCGAATGAGACGGCGAGCGCGCTGAACAAGATTGTGGAAGACGTCGCGAAAGCAGCCGATCTGGTCGGCGAGATTGCCGCTGCTTCAAGCGAGCAGGCGACAGGCATCACGCAAATTAATCAAGGCATCTCCGTCATCTCGGAGGTGACGCAGACGAACTCGGCAACGTCCGAGGAGAGCGCTGCAGCAAGCGAGGAACTGTCCGGTCAAGCCGAAATGCTCAAGGAAATGGTTGGCCGTTTCAAGCTGAAGCGAGTGGATATGGCGATGGCTGCGAGCTTCCGTGATGAGCGGTATGAGATTGAACGGGCAAGTGGTGGCGAGCCTATCCCTGCCTATGCCAAGTATGATCGCGTCCGCCAATCGGCTGTCTATACGGGTCGTTCTGATGCAGCAGCAGCTTCTGCTGGAAGCGCAATTAAGATCGCGCTGAGCGACAGAGAGTACGGCAAATACTGATGAATAAGCTTGCGTGTAAACGATGATAGCGATATCGGGCAAGGAATTCGGGCTTTTGGCGGACTATATTCATAAGCGCTTCGGCATTCACTTGAAAGAGGACAAGCAGAATCTGCTTAAAGCCAGGCTCGACGGCGTGCTAAGCGAGCTGAACATGAAGAGCTACTCGGACTACTTCGACTATCTGGTGAAGGACAAGACAGGAGCGGCGGCATCGAAGTTGCTTGAGAAAGTGACGACGAATCATACCTTCTTCATGCGAGAGACGCCGCACTTCGATTATTTGAGGAGCGAAGCGCTGCCGTATTGGCAGCGCCATATCAAGGACGGCGATTTGCGGATATGGAGCGCAGGCTGCTCCTCCGGGGAAGAGCCGTACACGATCGCGATGCTGCTTCTTGAATACTTCTCTCGCGAGCCGCTGAAGCGCTGGGATCATAAGATTCTTGCAACGGATATATCGAATCGAGTGCTGGAAACCGCCGTTCGCGGCATCTATCCGGCAGAGAGCCTGCAGTCGCTGCCGTCAAGATGGCAGACGAGCTACTTCGTCAAGCGGAATGCGGAGCAGGCGGAGATATCGGATGCATTGAAGAAGGAGGTCATCTTCCGCAAGTTTAACTTGATGGAGGCAAGCTTCCCGTTCAAAAGGAAGTTTCATATGATCTTTTGCCGCAATGTGATGATCTACTTCGACAACGAGACGAAGAACGAGCTTATTCAGAAGTTTTATAACCATCTGGAGCCTGGTGGCTTCTTGTTCATCGGTCATGCGGAGACGATCTCTCGCGGGACGTCGCCTTTCACCCCGGTTCGGCCGTCGATTTACCGGAAAGGAGGCGGGTTTTGATGAGAGTTGGAGGCAAAATCCGCGTGCTCGTCGTGGACGATTCGTACATGGTTCGCCGCGTATTGGCGCAAGGGCTGTCCATGGATCCGGCGATTGAGGTCGTCGGAACCGCGGAGGATCCGTTCGAGGCGCGGGACCGAATCGCCGAGCTGCGGCCAGACGTCATGACCTGCGATATTGAGATGCCGCGCATGAACGGCATTGAATTCGTCCACCGGCTGCTACCGCAATACTGGCTGCCGGTTATCATGGTCAGCTCCGTCGATAAGGCAGTGTTCGACGCGCTGCAAGCCGGGGCAGTCGAGTTCGTCGCCAAGCCCGCAAGTTATGGGACTCGCGATATCGAGCCGTTCATCGCAGAGGTCGCGGCGAAGATCAAGATTGCTGCGCACGCGGCGAACGTATCCGGCAGCGTGTCACGAGGCGCGCTTAGCGGAGCAGTGCAACAGCCGGGCGGCAAGGGGCTGCCTGTGCGGCATTCGGTGGCAAGCGGTGCGGGTGCGGGTGCAAGTGCAGGTGCGACTGGGAAGACCAGTGGCGGTGCGAGTGCCGGAGTGAGTGCAGGTGCAGGTACGAGTGCGAAAGGGAGCTGCGATTTGATCGCCATCGGCGCTTCCACCGGGGGCACTGAGGCGCTGACTGCTGTGCTGCGGTCGCTGCCGGTGACGATGCCGGGTATCGTCATTGCGCAACATATTCCTGCGGTCTACTCGCGCATCTTCGCTGAGCGGCTGCATGAATCGACTAAGCTTCAGGTGAAGGAAGCGCGCAGCGGCGATTATGTGATGCCGGGAACCGTACTCATCGCTCCCGGCGGCAGCCATATGCGCGTTAAGAAGATCGGCGCGTACTACCGTGTAGATTGTTCGCCTGGCGAGCGAGTGAACGGACATTGCCCTTCTATTGATGTACTCTTCGAATCCGTGGCGCAAGCCGCAGGCAGAAGCGCGATCGGCGTGCTGCTGACCGGCATGGGAGCCGACGGAGCGAGAGGGCTCCTCGCCATGCGTCGCAAAGGTGCGCGAACGCTCGGACAGGACGAGAAGTCGTCGGTCGTCTACGGCATGCCGAAGGCAGCGTTTGAAGCAGGCGCGGTCGAGAGGCAGGTTCATCTCGCTGGCATGGGAGACGCGCTGCTCTCGCTGCTATAATTCATTAGTTTGTTGACCCTGCCGGGTGGCAGGGTCTTTCGTCCTTTGTCGTCGTATATGTTTTACCATCCAAGCCGCATAGCTCGTTTGCGAACATGTGGTCCTACATGATATGATAGGTTGCAAAATGAACATTTTCAGATGAGGCTAGGTGATAGAACGATGTGGACGGCTATAATTTCGATTATTACGCTTATAGTTGGCGCTGTTGGCGGTTTCTTCGTCGGCGTTTACTACTTGCGCAAACAACTGGAGAAGATGCAGAACGATCCAGAAGCACTGAAGAAGATGGCGAAGCAAATGGGCTACAATTTGAATAATAATCAGATGCAGAAGGCGCAGCAGATGATGAAGAATCAACAACAACAACATCCCGGTAAGCGGCGGAGATAAGGTTAACGCTTTGCGGGCTCATGGAAAGGAGACGATGGCAACAATGGCGGGCAAGAAGGATTACGTCAATTCCCTCGTTTCGGATAATCGGGAAAAAATCGAGCACCACATTCGGGAGATTTTGAGCCTGATCGGCGAAGATGTCGACCGCGAAGGGCTGTTGGAAACACCAGCGCGCGTGACGCGGATGTATGAGGAAATCTTTGCAGGCTACGAGGTAGACCCGCGCGATGTGCTCGGCGTTACGTTCGATGAGCAACACGAGGAGCTTGTCATCGTACGCGATATTGTCTACTACAGCCAATGCGAGCATCATATGGCGCCGTTCTTCGGCAAAGCTCACATCGGATACATCCCGAGCGGCAAGATCGCCGGGCTTAGCAAGCTCGCGCGCCTCGTGGAGGCGATTACGCGCCGCCTGCAGGTGCAAGAGCGCATCACTTCGCAGATCGCGAACATCATGGATGAAGTGCTGCAGCCGCACGGCGTTATGGTTGTCGTCGAAGGCGAGCACCTGTGCATGTGCGCGCGCGGCGTGAAGAAGCCTGGCAGCAAGACGGTAACGTCGGCTGTGCGCGGCGAATTCCGCACCAGCGCGGCTCTCCGTTCGGAGTTTCTGTCGCTGCTTAAACAATAGCTGCATAAGATGAGGCCCTCCATGTGGAGGGCCTCTTTTTTTAGCAAAACCGGCGTGTCGGTGTAACGCTGGTTTTTGGGCTATCGTGGAATAGACAGTATCTAAGAAGGGACATGTTACTTGGGCAGCGGAGCTGAGAGAACGTATGTGTTCTCTCAGGCAGTGATTTCGCGAATTCTGATGCTGAGAGCACGTATGTGTGCTCTCAGCACCTAAGAAGGGCTATATTACTTGTGCAGCGGAGTTGAGAGAACGTATGTGTGCTCTTAGCCTGCGATTTCGTGTAATTCTGATGCTGAGAGCACGTATGTGTGCTCTCAGTAACAAACTAGGTAACCGAGCGTTTTAAAATTGCGTTGAGAGAGGAAAAAGCCACTCTCAACGCTCGAAATAATAGGAAAGGTGATCTGACAGAGGAAAAAGCCTCTATCGGCGCAGGAAACGGAGGTGCGGAGGGTGAGCTGAGAACTGCCAGTCAGGTTTATTGTCAGCTCGGCACTCAGACCTCTTGCCAAACACGTTTGTGGAGCGCTGGATAAGGCCCAGCCTATCCCGCACAGAAGCCAAGCGAAGCCGTCTTTGTCATCACTCCAACCGAGGCCACACGTAATACGAGTGAGCTGTTCCAAGATGTACAGAGAAGAGGCTCTCCACAAGGAGAGCCTCTTCAGCAGAAATGTGCAAGTATTCATCAGCTTGAACCATTGAACCAACCTTAGACTGCCTCGGAAGACTTGCGAGCAGCATCGACCTGGCTCAAGAACAGCGCAGCTCGCTGGATATACTCCTTCGGCTTCGAACGGAACAGCAGCTCGTGAATGCCGCCTTCAACGTACCATTCGCGGGAGAGCGAATTATATTGGCTTGCAGCGATCTTTTCGGCGGTCTCGATCGGTGCAATCGCATCAGAGGTGCCGTGCATAATGAAGATCGGCATATTGTAATGGGTGCTGAGCACCTGCTTGACCGGCAGCTGACTGAAGCTGGAGCCAGTGAAGAAGGGCAGCATCCATTCGATGAGCGGAACGGACGGATAACGCGGCAAATCCATGTACTGTTTAAGATTGTTATAGAGGGAGTCCGAGCTTGGCAGGAACAAGCTGTCGAGAATCATCGCGTCGATGCTGTCGGTGTTGTCCGTCTGCAGCGCTGCCTGAAGCGCCGTTCCGGCGCCCATCGAGAAGCCCCAGACGACAACTTCGTCTGCGCCTTGCGAGCGAGCATACTGGACAGCGGCAAGCAGCTGTTTCGATTCTTCTCTGCCGCCTGTGGCAGCAGTCCGTTCACCGGACGAAGCGTAGCCGTAATCGAACATAAACACATTATAGTGGAGTCCGTGCAGCAGCGAAGCGAGCTCATACATCGGTACCCACGTCTCCTCGCGGTTCGCGCCGTAGCCGTGGCTGAAGACGACTGTCCGGTCGGAGTCTGCGCCGGCAGGAATATACCAGCCGTGCACAGTCGTGCGCCCGCTCTTGCTCGGGAAGGAGACATCGCTGTAAGCGAGGCCTTTCTCCGTCTGAGGGTTGGAGTAGAGCGCGGGCACGTAAGGATGGGCGATCACCCACGCGGCGTACCCGTGAAAAGCAACGACGGCGAGCAACAGCATGGCGAGAAGAGCTGATACGACGGCAAGCGCGGTATGCTTGAGCCGTGCTCCAGCAATGGCTTTATCGGCCGGTTGCGGAGCGGGAAGAAGCGGAGGGAGTAAGCTGGGCGTAAAGCCCCCGGCAGCAGGTAGCGACGGTGTTAACGATGTGCTCATGATAGAAGCCCCCTCATCTCATATGAAATGGCGAACGAACCGCCAATAAATGTAAGCGCTTTACTAGTGCTCTATACCTATCCTATGGCGGAGCAGAGCTGCCTGTCAATGCATGTCGACGACTTGTTAAACTTCTGTAATCTGCCTGTAAAATAAGTCTAAAAATACCCATATGCTTTACCCGCAGCCCACAGTTAAGCTATACTAGCTGTAACCAAGTTTCACTGAGTGAAACTTTTGAAAGAGGGATCGGACCTATGGCGGAGGAAGGAAAATCGACCGTACGCGCCGTCGAACGGGCGCTTGATATATTGCTGTGCTTCACCGCTAAGAAAGAATGGGCGATGACGGAGCTTGCGGAGAATGTCGGACTGCATAAGAGCACCGTTCACCGGATGCTGAGCACGCTGGAGGAGCGCGGCTTCGTCGTGCGCGACCCGGCATCGGAACGGTACCGGCTGGGCTTGCGAATTTGGGAGCTGTCGGCGAATATGTCGGGCGCTGACGATCCGGCTGTAATTGGCTTGCCGGAGATGGAGCGGCTGCGCGACATGCTCGGCGAGACCATTAGCCTCTACCTGCGCGATGGGAACGAGCGGATTCGTATTCAAGCGGTGCAGAGCGTGCAGGCCATCCGCCGCGTCGCTCCGATCGGCGTGAGGCTGCCGCTCTATGTCGGGGCCTCCAGCAAGGTGCTCATCGCCTTCGAGGAGCCGACAAAGCGTGAGGAGCTGCTGCTGGATCCGTCCTGGCCGGCGAACTTCGACCGGCAGCTGTACCGTGAGCAGTTGGAGGAATGGCGCCGTCTCGGCTACGCGACGAGCGTTGAGGAGCGCGAGCAAGGAGCTGCCGCTGTCGCGGCGCCGGTATTCTCGCGCACAGGCAAGCTTGTTGCAGCGCTGTCCGTCTCGGGACCCGCGAACCGGTTCACGCAGGAGATTATGCGCTCGCAGGCTCCTGCTGTCATGGAGGCAGCGCGCCGCCTGGGCGTCATGCTGAAATAAAATTCTTTCTCTGACCCAAAAGTCGCCAGCAGATCAATCTGCTGGCGACTTTTCTTATTATGGAGTAATGATCTGATCGGAGTAACCTGCGAAGATACAGAACGTACCTGGCGTCGTATCCATCCACACGCCGATATAGCCGCCCGGAGGGACGCTAATGATATCAATATAATCGCCGATAAGCGGAACGGGAGTTGGGTTGCTGGCGTTCGGGTTGAACGAGGCGTTCGTAATGCGTGTGTTGGTGAAGGTAGCGCCGCCGTTAATCGACCTTGCTACATATACGTCGAGGAGCGTTTGGGTAATCTGATTGCTGTAATAGATGATATTGACGACCCCGGTCAGCGGATCGACGTCGATGGCCGGGAAGAAGTTTTGCGTTCCGGCGGGAGCACCTGTAATGCTGACTGGCGCTGACCAGCTGTTGGTGTTAGGAGCGCGCCTCGACATAAAGACATCGGAGTAGCCAAGCCGATTATCCTGCCACACTGCGTATGCTTGGTTCGTGAATGGACCTACCGACCGGTCAGTAGAGATATTGGCGAAGGTGAGTACGCGGAAATTCCATCCCGGTACGGGAAGCGGAGAAGGAACGGGAACGACGTTAGAGACGACGACACCGTTTACAAAGGTTGCTCCTCCATCCATCGACTGTCGAACGATGAAGTTGAAGCTTGGATCGACCGTGACATAAGCAACGTCGACAACGCCCACGAGATCGACTGTAATATCGGGCCGTTCGACTTGATCCGCTTCGCTCGAGAGCAGTACAGCCTGATCCCAAGTTGCGCCATTGTCTCTGGAACGGTTAAGCATCGCTGTGGAGTTACCGCCATTATCTACGTTGAACTGGTGGTTATATGTGGTGTACATGTTGCCGAGATAAGGGCTAGATTGCGACGTGTCGACGGTGCAGTTCGTTTCATCATTGTTGATGTAGACGCCATAGCCTGGGGCAACGGTCTGAGGTGCGCTGAAGGTAGCGCCATTGTCGAACGATTTGTAGACGACTGTCGTGCCTCCTTCTTCGCCTGCAAATACGTGTGCCGATACGATAAAGATATTGGGGAAGCCATATGCAACAACAGGTGCTTCCGCTCCGGTAAAGCCAACGGGCAGTGGAAGCAGACTGTTTGCCCAGCTGAACCCGCCGTCCAACGAGCGGTACAGCCCGATTAACGGGGGACCTGATGATGTATCGACTGCTACCGACAGCATAATGCCCGGAATTAATAGATTAACGGCGACGCTTGGTTCGAATTTAGGCGGACCTGTAGGCGTGACCTGAAAGTTGAAATTGGTCAAAGTAGCTAACCTCCTAATCAATAAGTCTATATCTTATTCTACGAAAATAGTTGAAGATCGCTTGGATGCTTATCCGAAAGAATAGAAAATAGGCATAGAGAGAAGAAGATTCATCCCGAACTTCAAGAAAAATTTGGAATAAAATGTAATTACTCTTTATGTAGGAGGTGAAGATATGCCCTTTACAACGGGATTAATTACAAACACGAGAGCGACGGGAACAGCAGCATCGACAGTCGCCGTAAATACACGTAATATTACCTCTACTCCCATCCTTGTACTGATCGAAGTCTATGTTGTTCCGCCAGCTACAAACATGTTAACGCTTGTTCATGTGACAGGCTTTATATTGGCTGGCCACTCGAGCGATACTCGCGAGTTTAATGTTGCGGGAGATATTGCTTGGGAAGTGCAGCTTGATCAATCTGGAATTCTTTCAGAGGTTGCTTTCTCTGTATTCGGATTGGACGAGTTCGGGAACCTTGTTCACGGACAAAATATTAAAGTAGAAGATTGGATGCCGATTACGGCCTTCTCGACACCGATTGTGTAGTGGAGGAGTTTCGCGCTAGAGTATGGGAAGTATTGGAGCCTAACGAATGCCGTTAGCTCCTTTTTTCATGAAAAGGCAGGCGCCTCAAGGGATAGCCGCACAAGCAAACTCTTGTCATGCCAATACAATAATACGAGGGTGGAGAAGCGGAGGGAGTGACAGTATGTTCGATTTAGGAGTTGTTATGCCTGTATATAAACAGAAGCCGGCTTTCCTTACGGCAGCGTTGGAATCCGTGCTGGGGCAGACGTTCCAGAAATTCAAGCTGATTATTGTCATCGACGGGGCGCCAGAGATGGAGCCGTTAATTAGGGAGCTCACTCAAGGCGACAGCCGTGTCCAAATCGTTTCGCATACCTTCAATCAAGGCGTCGCAACGGCGCTGAATACGGGCTTTGCGCAGCTGTACAGCATGCCGGCCATTCAGTATTTGACATGGGTTTCCAGTGATAACATCTATTATCCGAGGTTTCTGGAGACGATGCGCAATGCGCTGGTCAAAGGACCACCCGAGCTTGGACTTGTGTATAGCTCCTTTCAATCGGTTGATAACGAGGGTCGACCGCTGAATAGCGAACAGATGCTAGCGACTCAGCGGCAGTATCAATCGCAGCCGAAAGTGAAGCTGCTCGACACGTCCATTGTCGGTGTATCCTTCATGTACAAAGCAGAGTGCGCAAAGAAAATTGACGGCTACGGGCTTGAGCCTGTAGAAGATTATGATTATTGGCTCCGCCTCTCCGAGCACTGTGAGATGAAGTACATCCCAGTGGAGCTGATGGATTATCGCGTCAATTCGACGTTCAGCGTATCCGCGGCGCTGCAAGACACCGCCAAGCACCGCAAGTGGCGGTATGCGTATCATCTGGCCAGACATCGGGCCAGAATGCGCAGAGGTATTCCTCCATCCATTACCGTGCTGCTACCTCTGAAGGAATCTGGCGCGCAGGCGATCGAGCGACTCGAGAACCTGTATGAGCAGACCTTCAGTAACTATACATGCTACATTCTTGATCTGTCGGCGGATATGCGGGTAACTGCGGACTTGTCCGGCATTTCGCATCCGTCGACGGATTTCAAATGGTACCCGTATGCAGCAGTCGAGACAGCGTTATTCCATGCCGCCCAGATGATACAAACACCGTACTGCTTCGTACCCGGTGATATCTTGTTCCGAGATGTCATGGATCTTACAGTGCTGTTTAATGAACTGGAGAAGGCTCCGCCGCTTGTCATGTCCAACTACTATACGGCAGATCACAGCCAGCTGGGGTACCGCTTCGTCAGCACGTTTAGCCCGAAGGAAGGCTTGCATGACGAACTGTTCCGCACGCAGAGTCTCGTGAACTATTTGAAGGAGCATTTTGCAGGGGTGATGGGTTCAGGATGAAATTACTATTCACCTTCTACAATCCAAGCGGCGGTATGGAGACGCTGAACCGCATCCGTTGCAAAGCGCTGATGCAAGTCGGGGTAGAGTGCCATCTGCTCTACAACTACGATGGCGAAGGGCGCAAGAACATTAAAGATATTCCGAACTTTGTCATCAGTGACGAAGCGGAGATTGGGCGGCATGTCATGCGGCAAAACTATGATGCCATCATCGTATGTACGGATGTTCTCATGCTGCTCACCATCCGCAAGGCTGGTTACAAAGGCCATATGATATTCGAGATTCAAGGTCTCGGCACGATACAGACAGCGAACGCAGTGCTGAAGGATATCTCGCCTCGGGTGCTGCAGAACGCAGATGCCTTGCTCTATCCGAAGACGAATCATCTGATGGAGCTGCTGACGAAGCACATGAGCGACATTCCGCATTACTCCTTCGACGATCCGCTTGATACGGAGAGCTTCGGTTACAACTCTTATCCTCCGAAGCCGTTTCCGGTCATCGGCTGGGTTGGCCGTATTGAGGCGAACAAGAATTGGCGCGAGTTTCTGCTTATCGGTTCGAGGCTGATTAACAAATTTCCGGAGTGCTACTTGTGGATCTTCGGAGATGCGACATTGAATGATCCCGCTGAGAAGGAGCACTTCGACAGATGGGTGAACGGGCTGCAGCTGCAAAATAAACTGATTACCTATTCTAACGTTCCCCACGAGCAAATTGCGGATTACTTCTCGGTCATCGGCGATTCGGGAGGGCTATTGTGCTCCACCTCGATTCTGGAAGGGTTCGGCTATGCCGTCGCGGAAGCGATGCTCTGCCGCTGCCCGGTGCTCACCACAGATTCTGACGGCATCCGCAGATTTATGATCCATAACGTAACCGGCAAGTTATATAGCCGCGGCAATTTGGATCAGGCCGTCAAAGAAGCGGAGTCGCTCATGAGTGATGCGCCACTGCGCAAATCCATTCGCAAGAATGCTGAGCGGCATATGAAGCTGAATTTCTCCGCTGATAAATACACCACGAACTTTATGAGGATGCTGGGAAGCTTGGCAAAGCTGCGTCCAAAGCCGGAACAGCATATTTGAAAATAAATTGATGTAAAAAAAGCGGGCCTCCGTCAGGAGGCCCGCTTTATAGCGTTGCTGGTTAAACAATCTTTATTACTTGTTAGCGTTCGCCGCGATCATTTGGCGAAGAACCGTTTGGAGGATACCGCTGTTGCGGTAGTAGTCCACGTCCACCATCGAGTCAAGACGTACAGCTGCCGGGAACTCGAACGATGTGCCGTCTTCGCGAGTTGCGATGACCTTCACGATTTGGCCTGGCTGTACATCGTTGCTGAGGCCTACGATGTCGAATGTTTCTCGGCCAGTGATGTTAAGGGTCTTCCAGCTTTGGCCTTCAGTGAATTGCAGAGGAAGTACGCCCATACCAACCAAGTTGGAACGGTGAATACGCTCGAAGCTCTCCGCGATTACTGCTTTTACGCCAAGGAGGAATGTACCTTTCGCTGCCCAGTCACGGGAGCTGCCTGTGCCGTATTCTTTGCCTGCGATAACGACAAGGTTCTTGCCGTTCTCTTGGTATTTCATCGAAGCGTCGTAGATGGACTCAACTTCGCCAGTTGGCAGGTAAGTCGTTACGCCGCCTTCCGTGCCAGGAGCCACTTGGTTCCGGATACGGATGTTCGCGAATGTACCGCGCATCATAACTTCGTGGTTACCACGACGGGAACCATACGAGTTGAAGTCTACTTTGTCTACGCCATGCTTGATCAAGTATTCGCCAGCTGGGCTGTCTGCCTTGATGTTGCCGGCAGGCGAGATATGGTCAGTCGTAACCGAATCGCCTAGAAGCGCCAGTACGCTGGAGCCTTTGATATCAGCGATATCGCCAATGTCAGCGCCAAGACCTTCGAAGAACGGCGGGTTCTGAATGTAAGTCGATTTGTCGTCCCACTCGTAGCTCTCGCCAGTTGGTACGTCGATTGCATTCCAACGCTCGTTTTGCGTAAATACGTTCTCGTATTTGTCGCGGAACATGTCAGGACCCATTGCTGCTGCAATCGTGTCTGCGATTTCCTTGGACGTTGGCCAGATGTCTTTCAGGTAAACCGGCTCGCCATTGCTGTCATGACCGATTGGCTCGGAGGACAGGTCGATGTTCACTGTTCCTGCCAGTGCGTATGCCACTACAAGCGGTGGCGATGCCAGGTAGTTTGCTTTAACTTGTGCGTGAACGCGGCCTTCGAAGTTACGGTTACCGGACAGCACAGCTGCAACCGTCATATCGTTGTCTGCAATCGCTTGGCTAACTTCGTCCGGAAGCGGACCGGAGTTACCGATACAAGTTGCGCAGCCGTAGCCTGCAACATGGAAGCCAAGAGCTTCAAGCGATCCAAGCAGGTTTGCACGAGTCAAGTACTCAGTAACAACCAGGGAACCTGGTGTCAGGGAGCTCTTCACGTAAGCGGGCTTCTTCAGGCCGCGCTCTACTGCTTTCTTCGCAACAAGCGCCGCACCGATCATAACGCTTGGGTTCGAAGTGTTCGTGCAAGATGTGATTGCCGCGATAACAACCGCGCCAGTACCCATCTTCGTTACTTCGCCGTTCGCATGCTTAACTTCAACCGTCTCGGAGATTTTCTCGTCGGACAAGCCGTAGCCGCCTTTGTCGATCGGCGTGCGAGTGATGCTGTTGAACGCTTCTTTCATGTTCGTCAGCTCAACGCGGTCTTGCGGACGCTTCGGACCAGCAAGGGAAGGAACGATTGTTGCCAGATCCAGCTCAACGATGTCAGAGAATACAGGCTCTGGCGTATCGTCTGTGCGGAACATGCCTTGTGCTTTATAGTACGCTTCAACAAGCGCGATTTGGTCTGCGTCGCGGCCTGTTTGGTGAAGGAAGTTGATTGTTTCGCTGTCAACCGGGAAGAAGCCGACAGTTGCGCCGTACTCAGGAGCCATGTTGGCAACAGTTGCACGGTCAGCAAGGCTGATGTTGGACAATCCAGGGCCGAAGAACTCGACGAATTTGCCGACAACGCCTTTCTTACGAAGCAATTGCGTTACAGTCAGCGCAAGGTCAGTTGCAGTTGAGCCTTCAGCAAGGCTGCCAGTCAGACGGAAGCCGATAACTTCCGGTGTTACGAAGTAAAGCGGTTGGCCAAGCATACCTGCTTCTGCCTCGATACCGCCAACGCCCCAGCCAACTACGCCAAGACCGTTGATCATTGTTGTATGGGAGTCCGTACCTACGAGGGAATCCGGATATACAACCGTTTCACCGTCAACTGTCTTCGTAGCTGCTACGGAAGCAAGGTACTCAAGGTTAACTTGGTGAACGATACCTGTGCCTGGAGGTACAGCACGGAAGTTCTCGAACGCTGTTTGTGCCCAGCGAAGGAAACGGTAACGCTCTTCGTTACGTTTGAACTCGATGGCAGTGTTCGTTTCCAGCGCGTCTGGTGTACCGAACGTATCAACCATAATAGAGTGGTCAATTACAAGGTCAACCGGTACGAGCGGGTTGATTTGTTTCGGGTCGCCGCCGGATTTCTTAACCGTGTCGCGCATTGCGGCAAGGTCAACAACAACCGGTACGCCTGTAAAGTCTTGAAGAACGATACGTGCCGGGATGAAAGGAATTTCTTTGTCCTCGCGGCCGTCAGCCCAAGTTGCGAGCTGCTTTACATGTTCTTTCGTAATTGCGCGGCCGTCGAATTGACGGACTGCAGCTTCGAGAAGCACCTTAATGGAGAAAGGGAGCTTCGAGATCTTACCTAGGCCTTGCTCTTCCAATCCGCCTAGACGGTAGTAAGCGAAATCCTTACCGCCGACTTGAAGCGATTCGCGGACGGAGTATTCATTTTGTTTAGTCATTGCGTTCGCGCCTCCTTGACAATCTGTAGTGTGCTTCATGCTGTGAGTTTCACAGGGTGAAACACGATTTCAAAAACATTCAATACCCTAAGTATAGCGGTTTTTCGCTCATTTAGAAAGTGCAAATATCACCTACAGCTAACAAAAATAATGCCCGAATTGCATATAAGCCCGCTTTCCAAGCCCTTGCACAAAGCTTAAAGCCGTTGTATCCGCATGAAACGAACGGTTTGCTCATATAATGAACCAGTTTTCCACTTATTTGGGTATTCCCGCGTTTTACGTGACATACCCCGTGCCTCATACGATGAAGCGGCGGATGCCGCCCATTTCCAATAGAAGAGTTCTATTGTGTTGTGTGCAACATCAAACATGGCAGGAGGGATTGCAAGTGCCGCGATCGCGAGTACGAGTCGGAACAAGCAAGCCAGGCATGCGAAAAATAACGGAACATGCGCCGCCTGGTCGAGCGGCTGCGAGCGTTGCAGCCCCCAGAAGCAGCGCTACAAGTGGCAAGCAGCGAAACGCTCCGCAGGAGCCTCCGCCTCTGCAAGGCTGGAAGGCTATCGTCCACAAGTATGTGAAGCTGTACAATCAGGCCGAAATCGACCGCTATGCGCCGCCTTTCGAAGAGGTTATTAGCGATACGGATCATCTCGTCCGCTTTACCGGGCGGCTGTCTCGGCTGCGCGAGCAGGAGCTGCTGCGCGGTATCCTTCCTTCCCGCAGTGAAACGAACGCGGAGCTCATCCGCGTTAGTGAATCATCGGGCTCGCTTGGCGAGGTCGCCGTCTTGATTGAGCTGCGCGTCAAACGGACGATTGATCAGAACGGACGCACTTATATTGAGGAGCGCTGCGACCGCGAACGACTGTGGCTGACGGCAGATGACGGGACGTATTCGATCTCGCGCATCGAACCGATTGTGCTCGAGCGCCGACCGAGGTACAGCTCGTCCGATCTGTTCGAAGAGTTGGAGTCGATCGTTCCTACTGCGAAGCCGCAATCCATACCTTATATAAATTATGATGTTTTGCCGAATTTCAAACATGGGCGCGCTGGTATAAGGTACCGCAGAGATTTGGTTGCCGCTTATGCCGACCGCTGGTGGAATGAGCCGAATCCGGCGTATGAGAATTTCGAGGTCAACTGCACCAACTACGTCTCCCAATGCGTCTTTGCAGGGGGCGCGCCTATGGACTATACTGGTAGGAGGGATACTGGCTGGTGGTACCGCGGCTATAGCGGCAGCCGGGAAAATTGGAGTTATAGCTGGGCAGTGGCCAACGCGCTCAAGAATTACTTATCGGCTTCGCACAAATCGGGGCTGCGGGCAACAGTGGTTGAATCCGCTGATCAGCTCGCGCTTGGCGATGTCATTATTTATGATTGGAGCGGCGACAACCGCTATCAGCACAGCACGGTCGTGACCGCATTCGATGCGGCGGGCATGCCGCTTGTGAATGCCAATACGGTTCCAAGCCGTCACCGCTACTGGGATTATCAAGATTCCTATGCATGGACGGAGAATACCAAGTACCGGTTTTTTCACATTGCGGATGAGTTTTAATGTGCGCTTCAAGCCCAGATACGTATGACGACCCACTTCTGTGGGAAACTAACATAACCGGAGGATTAACCATGGGGGAGAAAGTGCGCGTAGGACTTGTTTACGGCGGGCGCTCAGGCGAGCATGAGGTTTCGCTGCAAACCGCACTGGCAGTTATGAAGGCCTTTGATTACAGCAAATACGAAATTAAACCTTTCTATATTTCCAAGACAGGCGCATGGCGCGCGGGAGACATGCTGCTCGCAGCGCCGACAGGGCTTGATCAGCTTCGCCTTGCAAGTAGTTCTGCCGTCGGCACTGAAGCGCTTATGCCGGTATTCGGCAACCAAGGAGCCGACGATTTGGCTGATGCAGATGCAGAGCCTGCGACGATTTCTTCGGTGAAAGTACCTGCTGAAGTGACGATCTCGGCTGTGTCCGCGGACGTTCCGGCTCCTGTTGTCGAAGCGCCGATTGATGTTGTATTCCCGCTGCTTCACGGTACATTCGGTGAAGATGGCACGATTCAGGGGTTGTTCGAGATGGCGAACATTCCGTATGTCGGCGCAGGCGTTCTTGCATCGGCGGTAGGGATGGATAAGATCACGATGAAGAAAGTATTCGCGCAAGAAGGATTGCCGCAGTGTATCTACCGGCATTTCAACCGGACGCAGTGGCAGAAGGAATCCTCCTACTTCATCATGGAGATTGAAGTGGCGCTTGGCTACCCATGCTTCATCAAGCCGGCTAACCTTGGATCAAGCGTCGGCATCTCCAAGGCGCGCAATCGCGAAGAGCTTATCCAAGCTGTCGAGTACGCGCTGCGCTTTGACCGCAAGGTCATCGTGGAAGAATTCGTGGATGCTCGCGAGATCGAAGTAAGCGTGCTTGGCAATGACGAGCCGCGCGCTTCCGTTGTTGGCGAGATCACGTCCTCGAGCGAGTTCTATGATTACAAGGCAAAGTACATCGACGGCAAGTCGATGATGCATATTCCGGCGAACATTACGCAGGAGCAGTCCGACTCCGTTCGCGAGATGGCGCTTCGCGCATTCCTGGCGATTGACGGCTCGGGCTTGTCGCGGGTTGATTTCTTCCTTCGCAAGGAAGATGACCAGATCTTCATCAATGAAGTGAATACGATGCCGGGCTTCACGCCTTACAGCATGTATCCGCTCATGTGGAAAGAAAGCGGCATGCCATACACGGAGCTGCTCGATAACTTGATTCAGCTGGCGATTGAACGCCATGCCGAGAAGCAAACGATTGATTATAGCGGAGGCGGCCCGGCTTAATTGCCGGGTTCCTCGCTTTTTTTTAAGCTATTTTCACTTAGTGGTACATAATATGTTGGACGAAGGGCTGGTCTTATCAATGGGTTTTCAAACCGAGTTTAATTCCGTGTGCAAGTTCAAGTCGAAACAAGAATTGTACGAGCTGCTGGAGTACGGCCGCGGCAAAATGGTCAAGAGCGGCTTTCGCGTCTACCCAACCGGCCAGAAGGTGATCGCCTACACGCCTGATAATGAAGCGATCGCGATCGTGAAGATTCTCGTTTCCATTGCGGAAATTAATTTCCAAGGCGAGGAAGTCACGGAAGTGGAGATGGAGCTCATTCGCAAGCTGACGGAGGAAGAAGCGCGGATTCAGACTGCGCTTGCGCATGAAATGTTCTTCGGAGAGCAAGCATGATTGTCCGTTTCGGCTTCGTTGCGATGAGTACGCTGCTGGAGAAGAATGTGTCGCCGTCCCGCACGATGACCTATGCCACTTTCTCGAAGCTCGATGATCGGGAGGCGGGTCTGCGCAGGCTGGAGCGCATTGCGGAGGAGAATCTGCGCACGACGCTGCGTTTGATGAAGCATTGCGTCGGGCATGACGTGTATGTGTACCGGATGACGTCGAAGATCATTCCGCTTGCGACGCATGATGCGCTGCAGGGATGGGACCCTTATCCAGCGCTTGCCGAAGCATTCGCAGATATCGGACGGTTTGCGAAGGAGAAGGGCATGAGGCTCTCCTTCCATCCCGATCACTTCTGCGTATTCAGCACGCCGAGACCGGAGGTGCTGGCGAAGTCGAAGGAAGACTTGAATTACCATGTCACGATGTTGGAGCATATGGGACTGGATGAGTCTTCTGCCAAATGCAATATTCACGTTGGCGGCGCGTATGGCGACAAGGTGGTTTCCGCTGAGCGGTTCGTGCAGCAGTTCAGCGAACTTGAGCCGAGACTGCGGAACCGGATAACGCTCGAGAACGACGACAAGACGTTCACGACGCGCGAGACGCTGGCAGCCGCCGAAGCTGTAAGAGCGCCGATGGTGCTTGATATTCACCATCATGCCGTTAATGACGGCGGCGAGTCAGATGCCTCGCTATATGGGGAGCTATGGCCGCGCATTCTGCGCACATGGACAAGCGCCAGCGGCGAGCCGGTGACCGTGCCGCCGAAGCTGCATGTGTCGAGTCCGAAGAGCGAGAAGGATCCGCGCGGGCATGCGGACTTCGTTGACGTGGCTCCGCTGCTTCGATTCCTTCGCGGGATTGCCGGATCTACCGAGCGGCTGGACGTCATGATAGAAGCGAAGCAGAAGGATGCGGCGCTGCTGCAGCTGATGGCAGATATGCGCCAGCTGGAGCTGGAAGGCGAAAGCATTCATGTAATTGACGGTGGCAGCATCGAAATTCGTTAAGGGACAGGAAAAGCTTGATCTTTTCTGTCCCTTCGTTTATTTTTGGATAAGAAAGCGCTATCATAAGACCTTCATCATGGATCACAAATACTTTTGTAGAGAGGATTGTGAAACAATGAACGGATTATTATCGGGAAAGAACATGCTTGTGATGGGGGTTGCGAATGATCGCAGCATCGCTTGGGCAATTGCACAATCGCTTGCAGCGCAAGGCGCTCGGCTTGCTTTCACCTATGAGAATGAACGGGTGGAAGAGCGTGTCCGCAAGCTGGCGGAGACCATTCCCGGTTCACTGTTCCTGCAGTGCAATATTACCGTCGATGAAGAGATTGACGCGCTTGTTCATCAGTTGAAGGAATCGTTCGGCGTTCTGCACGGATTGGTGCATAGCATCGCTTTCGCCAAGACGGAAGAGCTCGACGGCATGTTCGTCGATACGTCGCGTGCAGGCTTCGCGCTTGCGCATGACATTAGCGCTTATTCGCTCACAGCGGTCGCGCAGCGAGTCTATCCGCTCATGACCGAAGGCGGCAGCATCATGACGATGACTTATCTCGGCTCCGAGCGTGCTCTGCCGAACTACAACGTCATGGGCGTTGCGAAGGCCGCGCTGGAAGCGTCCGTCCGTTATTTGGCAGCTGATCTTGGGCCGCATAACGTGCGGGTGAATGCGATCTCGGCTGGCCCGATTCGCACGCTCGCAGCGAAAGGGATTAAAGACTTTAATTCCATCCTTCGCCAAGTTGAAGCGAAGGCGCCGCTGCGCCGGACGACGGATGCGTCTGAAGTGGGCGACACGGCGATGTTCCTGATGAGTAATCTGTCGCGCGGCATTACGGGCGAGATTATTTATGTGGATAATGGATATAACATTGTAGGATAGAAGTGTGAAGAGCGAATGAGCGTTCCTAATGGTTTGACCGGGGAAACCGGACAAGCTTAGGGACGCTTTTTTTTGTGTTTATAAGAGAACATTTCGACAAACTGAGACTTTGGAACCGCATTTTGAAAAATATTTTTGAGGACCAACAAAGTTCGACAACCTTTTCTGTATACAGTTTGTATCATAAAGATCAGTTAAAGAGATTCCTGAATTATATTAAATATAACAATTATTTCCAAACGCGTTCGAGGGGAAGAGAAGAATCTTAAATCTCGAAAAGTAGCTGAGGGGGAGTACCGCTTCATGTTCACTACTGCAAAAGAACAGGCGACGGAAAGTGATTGGATTACATTATTTCTTCAGGCAAAAGCGATGGGGGTAACGGTGGAGGAAATTCGGGCGTTTATTGAGGCGTGTCAGTTAAAGAAGAAAGCCAATTAGTTTGTTTCGAGACGAACGACTAGTTGGCATTCTCGTTATTTTTCTTCCATTTTTGAAATTCAAGAAACTCTTTAAATTGGCTCTTGCTTATTCCGGAGGCCATCGCCTCAAGCAGGAGTTGTTGCCAATCGCCATCCAGTGATTGATCAAGCTCAGCTGCAGCAGGACCATAGATAATCGCATGAATGGGCACATCCAGCGCTACCGAAATTTTCTCCAGAAACTGAATTGAAGGATTCGATTGCAGTCCTCGTTCAACACTGCTTATATAGGATTTGGCGATATCGGCACGTTCGGCGAGCTCAGATAGGGACATGCCCCGTTCGGTGCGGAATTGCTGAATTCTTTTTCCGATTTCTTCAATCATCGTTATGCATTCCTTTAGCTGTTGAAGTTGGTGTAGAATGACTGCTTCAATCAAGCGAGCTTACAATAATCTTACGAAGTATAGAAGCATTTGTAAAGTAACCTGACAGGAATTAATAAACCGACGCAAGACGTTTTTTTGTTGGTGATAGCGTTTCATTGAAGTGAAGTTCTCAATAAAGAATGAGAGTCGGAGAGAAACGCAGACAATGAATGAAATTGGAAGATTTAGGTTCAATGTTCTGATAAACTGTCTCGTTTTAAGGGAGAATGCTTGAATTTTAACTTTTGCCGGGAAGCGAGAAATAAGGTATAGTAATTGCAAATGATGTTCTTTATTAAGAACTTATACGTTTCTTATAAAGAAACGAGGAGATGAGCCCACTGTCTCGATCCAGAAAGTTTAAGCGGAAACGAATCAAGCTTCGTCGGACGTTCCACATATATGCTTTATCCAGTTTCTTAAGCGTGGCCATGCTCTTCACTTGGCTCTCCCTACATATTGGAGTGACCTTCGGACTTTATACTTCCACGGCTACCGCATCTGCTAATTTCCATAGCTGTCCGGTGTTTCCAAGCGAGATTGCATTGCTGTTAGAGCGCTTTGAGGAGCACTCGAAACGAGGTCAGGAAGCGTATTCACAAGTAACGAGCTATTCGATTGCGGAGAATATTTCTAAGGAAACCGTTGATATCACTGCCATTTCGCTTGAGGAATTGAAGCAGAGAGAGAAGCTTTTGCAGAGCAAGCTGACGCAGGTTTCAACCGAATTACGCTCCATGCAAGAACAAATAACCTCGAATAATCAAGCGTGGAGTGAAGCGCAGGAAGAGATGCATCAGGCAGCAGCTATTCTAGAACAACTGTCGGATTACGCGAGGACAGTGGATCCCAATTGTCTCGTGGATGAAGGGGATTCTGTCTTAACCGGCTTCCAATTGTTTCTTGGCTCCAACCTATTCATGAATAGTTCGCTAAGAGAACAAGCGTGGCAAGTCTATGCGACACTAGCAGGTGAGCATGAGGATACCCAATTAAGTACTCTCACAGCGGATCAAAGTCAGTCTGCGGAAGATGGTTATCAAGAAGTCCAAGCTGAGATGAACAGATCCTATCAAGCTTACACAAAGCTCAAATCTACACTCCAAAGTGAACTCCGTGAGGTCGTGGCTGAAATAAAGAATCGCAAGCAAGACGGTGAGCTTCAAGATCTTACGGCCCCTGCCCCTGTAGACGTTACGCCAGAGCAAGAGAAGTCAGATACACCTGAAGAACAGACTGAGATTCCAGATAGCAAAGAACCACCATCTGTACCGGAGCAATTACCGTCTGAAGAAGAGGTTCCATCGGAGAAACAAACGTCCAGTCAGGTGCAGGAGCCTCTTGAGCAAGTAATCGAACAACCATCAGATGATGCAGCAAACCAATAATTGTTGGAGCACGAACGCTGGCTGGATGTGCCTTACAGGCGCACCGGCCAGTTTTTATTTGAAGGCGTTGGACAGGATTGGGTATATAGTGGAAACAATAGTGCAATATGGAGTAAAATAGGTATCACTGCTGCGAGCAAGGCTGGAACTTTGCAGGCTTAGCAACGTATAGTAGGTAAGCAATTATGAACTCATAGGAAAGTAGTGTGATTAACCGTGAGTGAGCACATTATTGGAGGCAAGAGCTTTACGGCTGTTGCAATCAATTGCGCAGCAAAGGCTGGAGAGTGGATCAAGACGAAGCTTGGCAACCACACGACCTTGTCGTTAAAATATTCCGCGCAGGATCTTGTGACCGAAGTCGACAAAGGCGCGGAGATGATGATTCGCAATTTGGTGCAGACGCATTTTCCCGATCATTCGTTTCTCGGTGAAGAGGGCGTTGAACCTGGACCGGAAGCTTCGACTCGTGCGCTGCAATCCGTAAGGGACGCCGAGTATCTGTGGGTCGTCGATCCGCTGGATGGAACGACGAACTTCGTGCACAGCTTCCCGTTCTTCTCCGTATCGATCGCGCTTGCGCATCGCGGAGAGGTTATCGTCGGTGTGGTGTATGATCCGATTCGTGACGAGCTGTTCGTGGCGGAGAAAGGCAAAGGCGCTTATGTGCGCGGCCGGAGGATGGGTGTATCCCATGAGCAGAAATTGGGAGAGAGCTTGATCGCAACGGGCTTCCCGGCGGATCAGAACTATGCGCTTCCGCTGAATATGAAAGGGCTGCAGGCGCTTGTGCCGCAGGTGCGCAATATTCGCTCGGGAGGGTCAGCTGCCTTACATATGGCTTATGTAGCGGCGGGACGACTGAGTGGCTTCTGGGAGATCGGCCTGAATTCTTGGGATTTGGCAGCAGGCTCGCTGTTAATCACCGAATCTGGCGGACGCATCACCGACATGAAGGGCAATCCGTATGACCTTGGCGTACGCCATGTCGCTGCGACGAACGGCCATATCCATGACGAGTTTCTGCATGTTCTCCAGCAGGCGGAATCCGGCAGCTAGTTATTGATGAAAGGAACGTCTCTTTAACCGTCCAGGCAGGATGGGAGAAGAGGCGTTCTTTTGCATAGAATAACGTATGGAGCTTCATGGAGAGGGGGCTGACAGCATGTTGTATATTGAGCTTGATATACAAGGCGATGTGCCGATGCATGAGCAGATTGCGCAGCAGATCATTGCCGGAATCGCTTCCGGATCGATTCAGCCAGGCAAAACGCTGCCTTCTGCGAGGCGGCTCGCTTCCGCGCTGCGGGTCAAGTCGCAAGTCGTGAATAAGGCGTATCATACACTGCTTACGGAAGGGTTTCTGCAGGAGCGCTATGACGGCAAATTAGGTGTGCTCGTTCCTATGCCTACGGAGATGCCGCGGGTGACGGAAGCGTATATGAACCGTCTGCAAAAGCAGCTTCGGTCGCTTGCGGCAGAAGGTCGCGCAAGGGGCATGAGCGAAGCGGAATTCAGCAAAGCATGCATCAAAATATATCGCAGCGACTTAACAAGGATGGGAGACGCTTTGGAATGATGGCTAGCATCAGCAGAAGTGGGCGAGTGAAAATCCCGGCAAGCTGGTATTTGATCCAATTCTTCATCATTGCGGCATCCGTGATTGCGGCGGTGCTCCTGTGGGATCGGATACCGCAGCGGCTGGCGGTTCACTATGATATCAAGTTTCATCCGGATCGATATGATGACAAGAGCGCAGGTACCGTGTTCATATTGAACGTGATTCAGCTGATCCTGCTAGCGGTGCTCATGGGTGTGGAGCGTTTGATTACATCCGCTGCGGCTGAGCTTGGCAAAGGAATGCCTCAGGAGCAGCAGGAGCAGTACCGCTACGCAAATGGGCTGTTCTTATATGGGCTGTCTCTTCTGCTTGTCGCATTTTTCAGCTATGTACAAGCGACGATGCTCTACGACTGGCCGGCTGCAGGAGCGGTGGTGGCGATGATTGCGCTGTTTGTGTTGATCATCGCAGGGGTTGCTGCGCTCATCGTCTATGTGAAGAGGCTTGGCTTAGGTGCAGCGAACTTGAGCGAAGGTGAGGGAGCGGGCAAATGGATTGCCGGTGGCATCTATTACAACCCGCAGGACTCTGCACTATTCGTGCAGAAGCGGTATGGCATCGGCTGGACCGTGAACTTCGGCAAACCTCTCGGCTGGGTGATGCTACTCGGCATATTGGCGCTTCCGATTGTTATTGTTGTGATCGTGGAGTGGGTGAAATAATGCAAAAAAGACGCGGGCACCGTTTGGTGTTCCGCGTTTTTTTGTTTGTGGTTGGTTGTGGGGATGGAGGGGGCTGGTAGATGGTTAGAGTGCTATGAGGTTAAAGAGGTTAACCAGGACAAGAGGTCAAGGAGATCAAGGAGGTCAATGAGATCAAGGAGATCAAGGATTAACGAGACCTAAGAGACCCAAGAGGTCCAGCAGACCAACTACATAGGTGGAAATGGCTGAGATTTGGATAAAGAGGTCCAGCAGACCAGCTACATGGGTGGATATGACTGAGATTGGGGGAAGAGGTCCAGCAGACCAGCTACTGAATGCCAGGAATTTGTTAAAGAGGGGTAGCAGCTACTCTACATGTGGGAAATTGCCTGTGGAGATAAAAAAGAGGGGTAAGTAGTACTCTTCACAAAATAAATTCACCTACAAAGTGCAAAAGAGTGGTACCACATGCTACATATTGGCGAAATTCACTCACCAAATGCAAAAGAGTGGTACCACATGCTACACATCGGCGAAATTCGCTCGCCAAACGCAAAAGAGTGGTACCACATGCTACACATCGGCGAAATACGCTCGCCAAACGCAAAAGAGTGGCACCACATGCTACACATCGGCGAAATTCACTCGCCAAACGCAAAAGAGTGTTACCACATGCTACACATCGGCGAAATTCGCTCGCCAAACGCAAAAGAGCGGCACCGCGTGCCGCTCTTTTCCCAAGCTCTATCGAGCAATCTGTGCAAAGGCCTTCTCCGCCGCTGCGATCGTAGCGGCGATATCCTCGCTCGTATGCGCTGTGGTGAGGAACCACGCTTCATACTTGGATGGTGCGAGGCAGATGCCTTGATCGAGCATCAGGCGGAAGAACTCCGCGAAGCGCTCGCCGTCCGTATCCTGCGCTTCATCGTAGTTCGTCACCGGATGATCGCAGAAGTGGGCGGAGAACGAGCCGCGGATGCGGTTGATCGTTAGTGGAATGCCGTGCTTGTCCGCTGCCACTTGCAGCGCATCAGCGAGCTCCGCCGCGAGCGCATTCATCCGCTCGTACACGCCTGGCTGCTGGAGCACCTCCAAGCAGGCGATGCCCGCCGAGATGGAGGCCGGGTTGCCGGCCATCGTGCCCGCCTGATAGGCTGGGCCGAGAGGAGCGACCTGCTCCATCACATGCTTGCGGCCGCCATAAGCGCCGATCGGCAAGCCGCCCCCGATGATTTTGCCAAGAGCCGTTAGATCCGGCTCAATAGCAGCATGGTCCGGGAACGCGCTGTAGGTCTGCGCGCTGCCATAGTGGAAGCGGAAGGCGCTGATGACTTCGTCGTAGATGACGAGCGCGCCGGCTTCACGCGTCATGCGGCACAAGCCTTCCAAGAAGCCGGGCTTCGGCATCACCATGCCGAAATTGCCGACAATCGGCTCGACCATAACGGCAGCTACTTCATTGCCGAAGGTCTCGAGCGCGACGCGCAGCCCGTCCAAGTCATTGAACGGGACGGTGATCACTTCATTCGCGATGCTGATCGGAACGCCAGCGCTATCTGGGATGCCGAGCGTTGATGGGCCGGAGCCTGCCGCAACAAGCACCAGATCGGAGTGGCCGTGGTAGCAGCCGGCGAACTTGATGATCTTGCTGCGCTTCGTGTAGGCGCGGGCGACACGGATCGTCGTCATCACGGCTTCGGTGCCGGAGTTGACGAAGCGAACCTTATCCATCGAAGGGATCGCTTCCTTCAGCATGCGAGCGAGTGTGATTTCAAGCTCTGTCGGCGTGCCGTACAGCGTGCCGTTCGAAGCTGCGCGGGTAATCGCTTCGGTAATATGCGGATGCGCGTGGCCGGTTATGATCGGACCGTATGCACATAAGTAATCGATATAGCGGTTATCGTCGACGTCCCAGAAATGAGCGCCTGAAGCGCGTTTCATGAAGACAGGAGCACCGCCGCCAACAGCTTTGAAAGAACGGGACGGACTATTGACGCCGCCGACAATATGTTCGAGCGCTTCCGCATACAATTGCTCGGAGCGCGGTCTTAGAATAGACATAAACGTTAGAAACCTCCTGAACCAATAATATTCCTTATTGTACAGCTACGAATGCAGCGACACAACAAAGGAGAGGCATTCCGCCTCTCCTTGGATCGATCTTATTTGCTTGTACCGTTAGCCGTATTGCTGTTCGTGCTTGACGAGTTGCTGCCAGTACCAGTGTCAGTTCCTGTGCTGCCGTTCGTGCTCGTATCGCCTTCGCCCGAACCTGCCACAGCCGGTGCTGTATCTTTTGCAAGCTCATCTTGCACGAAAGTAAGCAGCTCGTCTTCGTCACGTACAGCAAGCACGGATGCCCCGCCGACTTTCTTGCCGCCGAGCAGCTCCATCGGAGGTACTTGCGTTTGACCGGCTACGCTTGTTTTAACGCCAAGCTCGGCCAGCTTCATCATATCCGAAACTTCAATGTTAGACTCTACATACGGTTGAATGCTGTCCACGATCTTCTTCATCTTCAACAGGTTCCAGCCGCTCTTCAGTTCATCGGCTACAGCAGAGAGCAGCTTGCGCTGACGCTCGGTCCGCGTGAAGTCGCTCATCGCATCATGACGGAAACGCACATATTGCAGTGCTTTCGTGCCGTCAAGATCTTGAACGCCTTTCTTCAAGTGAATGTCGTAACGATTGCCGTCCGCATTATCGACGTAGTTCATATCCTTCTCAACTTCAAAATTCTTAATGCCGCCAAGCGCATCAATCAGAGACTTGAATCCTTCGAAGTCAGTATACACATAATATTGAATATGAAGGCCGAGCAGATCACCAATCGTCTTCATGGCAAGGTTAGGGCCGCCAAGCGCAAGCGCAGTGTTGATACGACCTTCGCCATGTCCATCGATGTCTACATACGTATCACGCAATACGGAGAACAAATGCGCTTTCTTCGTTACTGGATCAACAGAGACGACCATCATCGAGTCGGAACGTGCGGTTTCGCTCTTCTTCAGACCGCGGTTGTCGCCGCCCATGATGAGAATGTTAACACGCTCAGTGCCTTGCCATTCCGGCGGCTTCTCGGCTGGCTTCTCTTCGAACTGCCCGAACATGGACTCATTCTGTGTCTTGCTGAAGCCATCTAACCCTTTCACGACTCCGACACCTTGATAAATAAAGAAGCCTGCAACTATGAGGGCAGCTACACCTAATCCAAGCAGTGCCCATTTCCATGGCTTTTTCTTTTTGGGTTGTTGCGAACGTGCACGTGCCATTTTTGATACTTTCCTCCTAGGACCGAATTTTAAGGTTTTGTATAGTTGAGTACGACAGACGACATTTTTGAGAGAACACTATAGCATTACATATCATAAAATTATAAAATGGTTTGTCGTAGAGAAGCAAGTTTTATCTGAAAATATAAGAAAGTATCGAATTTTGCTATACTTGCTTTATTTTTCGCGAAACGTTTGCTTTTGCCGCAGAGTCTACGGTTACCGCCGATTGCAGCACTGTTTAACAACGAAAAAAGCTGATATTTCCCAGGAAATGTCGAAAAGAGAGGGGCTGAGCATAGCCATATGCTAGCAATAGATGTAAGAGATTTGCGCAAGCAGTTTCAAGTTCAGAAGAACCGCGTAGGTCTTGGCGGGGCGCTGAAAGACCTGTTTAAGCGCGAATACAACGACATTACCGCGGTCAAAGATATTTCGTTCCAGATTCCTAAAGGTGAAATATGCGGATACATAGGCGAGAACGGCGCGGGCAAATCGACGACGATCAAAATGCTGACAGGCATTCTGGTCCCCACATCCGGCCATCTGCAGGTTAACGGATTCGTCCCGTACAAGGAGCGGGAGAAGTTCGTTCGCGGTATCGGCGTCGTATTCGGTCAACGGAGCCAGCTGTGGTGGGATATCGGCGTTATCGAGTCCTTCCAACTGCTGCGCAAGGTTTACCGAGTGCCTGAAGCGGAGTTCCGCGCTCGGCTGGATGAGCTGGTGGAGCGGCTTCAACTTGGCGAGCTGCTGAATCGTCCCGTTCGCAAGCTAAGTCTTGGCCAGCGGATGCGCTGCGAGCTTGTGGCGTCGCTGCTGCATAACCCGTCCATTCTGTTTCTGGATGAGCCGACAATTGGTCTCGATATCGTCGTGAAGACCGAAATCCGTGAATTCCTGAAAAAAATCAATCGTGAACACGGAACCACAATCCTGCTTACCACGCACGACCTGCAAGATATCGAAGCGCTCTGCAGCCGCGTTATCATGCTCGACGACGGACGCATTATCTACGACGGAGGCCTTGATGAGCTGAAAGCAAGATGGAGCAAAGGGCGCGAGCTGCAGTTCCAATTCGGCGAGCTGCCGCCACTTGATGTGCTGAAGCAATTCACCGAAGGTCTGAGCGGTGTAACATGGACGGTGGACAACGAGCTGACTGCGACGATGTGGCTGCCGCATGAAGTGAACGTATCGGATGCGCTGGCTCGTGTCGTTGGCAGCCGGGCAGACATTCGGGACATTAAGATCATGGAGACGAACACCGACGAGATTGTCCGTGAAATCTACCAATCCGGATCTGCTTCGAGCGAAGCGGCGGAGAAGCTGAGCCAGTCCTCAAGCACAGATGAAGCGATTAGCGAGACAGAGAGCGGCCAAGCGACAGTAGCCGCCGCATCTGACGAGGAGAAGGGGCGGCAATCATGAACAGCGCCTATCTCGAACTGATCCGCATCCGGTTTCTCATGATGCTCGCTTACCGCGTGAACTACTACAGCGGGATCGTCATCTACACGATTAATATCGGCGCGTACTATTTCCTGTGGGAAGCGATATTCGGCGATCAGAAAGTGCTTGCCGGCTTCACGCTTGCGCAGATGACTACATACGTCGCTGTATCTTGGATGGCTAGAGCGTTCTACTTCAACAACCTGGACCGTGAAATCGCCAATGAAATACGAGACGGCAGCGTAGCCGTCCAGTTCATCCGTCCCTATAACTACTTGTTCGTGAAGCTAATGCAGGGCTTCGGCGAAGGGTTGTTCCGGCTGCTGCTGTTCATGGGACCGGGGCTTGCGCTTGTCTGCTTGATCTTCCCGGTGAAGCTGCCTACAGATCCAGGCGTATGGGGGATCTACCTCGTCATGCTGCTTTTCAGTTTCTTAATAAATACACAAATTAATATGCTTGTCGGCCTGTTCGCATTCTTCGTAGAGAACAATGAAGGGATGCTGCGCATGAAACGCGTTGTCGTTGACTTGTTCTCAGGCGTCATTGTACCGGTATCGTTCTTCCCGGGCTGGCTTGCCTTGACGATGAAATGGCTGCCTTTCCAGGCGATTACCTATTTGCCGAGCTCCGTCTTCACGGGACGCACGACAGGTGATGATGTGCTGCGAGTGTTCGGCATTCAGTTGATCTGGTTCCTCGTGCTGATCATTCCGATCGCATGGATATGGCGCATGGCACGGACCCGGCTGTTCGTGCAAGGAGGTTAAAGCAAATGTTCTATTGGTCACTTGCGATGGAGTATATGAAGAACTATGCGAAGACAAAGCTGACGTACCGCGCGGATTTCTGGGTGGAGCTGCTGTCGGACTTACTGTTTCAAGGGGTTAACCTGATCTTCATCCTGATCGTATTCCAGCATACGCCGGCGCTTGGAGGCTGGTCGGAGGCTGAGGTCGTGTTCGTCTACGGCTACTTCATGGTGCCAGCTGGCATCTTCGGGGCATTCTTCAATATTTGGAATTTCAGCGATCGGTATATTGTGAAGGGCGAGTTCGACCGCGTGCTGACGCGTCCGGCGTACAATCTGTATCAAGTGCTGCTGGAGAATCTCGATCCGCCGTCACTGTTCGGTTCACTTGTCGGACTTATCATTATGGTACTCAGCTGGGGAGATCTCGGACTTGCCTTCAGCTTGATGGATATACTGATGATGATTATTTTCACAATCGGGTCCATCATGATCTACGCAGGGCTGTTCACTGCGCTAACGGCGATCTCGTTCTACTCGGATGCACCGACAGGCATACTGCCGCTCATGTACAACATTTCGAACTATGGGCGCTATCCGGTCAATATTTATAACAAAATGATCCGTTTCATGCTGACGTGGCTGCTGCCTTTCGCTTTTGTCGGCGTTATTCCAGCTTCGTACTTCTTGGACAAGGACCACGAGGGATTATCGAAGCTTGCGATGCTTACGCCGGTTATGGGAATCGTCGTCTTTGTAATCGGGATTGGCATATGGAACCTTGGCGTGAAGAAGTACCGAGGAGCGGGATCGTAACAATAAGGGTTCAAGGTTAAGGGGATGAGTGAGATGGCTAGGGCGATAAAAGCAAAAGCGGTTGTAGGCAAAAAAGCACCGGATTTCACATTGCCGGGCAGAGGTGGGCGGGAGGTTACGCTCAGTGAGTTTGCGGGACGCAAAGTCGTCATCTTCTTCTATCCGAAGGATTTGACGCCGGCTTGCACGCAGGAGTCTTGCGATTTCCGCGATTCCTATTCTGCATTCGGGGAAACCAATACGGTGCTGCTCGGCATCAGCATTGACGATGAAGCGACGCACGAGCGATTCAGGGCGAAGTATGAGCTGCCCTTCGAGCTGTTAGCGGACCCGGACCACCGCGCGTGCGAGCTGTATGGGGTTTGGCAGATGAAGAAGCTGTACGGACGCGAGTATATGGGGCTTGTGCGCTCCACGTTTCTGATTGATGAGAAAGGCAAGCTGGTTCAAGAGTGGCGCAATCTGCGTGTGAAAGGCCATGTCGAGGCTGTGCTGGAGGCGGCAAAAGCATTATAGGTGATGTGGCGGGGAAACAGACAACGAGGAGGAGGACGGATTGGGCAGAAAGCTAGGTTGTTTGCACGCGCATTATTCCAATATCGCTTATATCGAGCAGGCTTTTGCAGCTGAGGAGATTCAGCTCGTTCACTATGTTGATCCCGGGCTGATGAGCCGACTATCGCAAGGAAGCGAGTTCGATGAAGTGCAGGCGCGCGAGAAGGTTGTACAGCAGATCGAGTGGATAGCGGGCACGCAGGTCGATGCGATTCTCATCACGTGCACGAACTATATTGCGCTGCTGGACGAAGCGAGGCTTAGAACGAAGACGCCTATTATCAAAATCGACGAGCCGTTCTTCGCCGCTATCTGCAGCTCGGACGATCCGCAAACGGTGCTGTTCACGAATCCGGCGACGGTGGAAGGAACGATGCAAAGGCTGCATGTGTATGCGGCTTCGCGTGGCATAACACTTGGACAGATCGAGGTGCAGGTCGTTCCGAATACGTTCGAGCTGATTATGCAGGGGAAGAAAGAAGCGTATATGCATGAGCTGACAAGCAGCATGAGAGCGTTCTTCGCAGCGAGTGGGGATGGCGCCAAGCTGTCCGTCGCTCAGCTGTCGATGGTAGATGCGGCGCAGCAGGTGGAACGCGAGCTTAGCGTTCAGATCGTCAATCCGCTTCAGACACTAGCTGTGGCTTGGAGTGGAAAGGAAGCAGAATAATAGATTAACGGGCAATCGCTCTTCCGCTTAGGGAGGGCGATTTTTGTTATGTGCTTAGGAGGTGTAAAGGAGCCGTTTGATGGCGAAACTAGTACAACTAGCCATTCATAGATTGCAAGAATAGGAGTTGAAACTAGTGATACCTAGACAAACGATGCCGCAGGAGGAAACAATCGTTCAAGATATGTGGCCGGAAGCGGCGCAGCAGTCGCTGCAGCTGATGATGGCGCGGGTGAACAGCGTGCTGCTCGGCAAGAGCGAAGTTGTGTCGCGTGTATTTAGCGCTTTGCTCGCAGGGGGGCATGTGCTGCTCGAGGATGTGCCCGGCGTGGGCAAAACCTTGCTTGTAAGAGCGATTGCGAGAGTCATGGGCGGAGATTTCCGCCGCATTCAATTTACGTCGGATATGCAGCCGGCTGACGTCATCGGAGGCATGGTGTGGGACGGCAAGCGAGGCGAGCTCGTCTGGCGCGAAGGCCCGCTCATGGCGAATGTCGTGCTAGCCGACGAGATTAACCGGACGCCGCCGCGGACGCAATCTGCGCTGCTTGAGGCGATGGAGGAGAAGAGCGTCACGGCAGACGGCGTCACCCGTCAGCTGCCGCAGCCGTTCATGCTGCTCGCGACGCAGAATCCGCTGCGCGACGACGGAACCTATCCGCTGCCTGAAGCGCAGCTGGACCGGTTCATGATGCGCTTGTCCGTCGGCTACCCGTCTCCTGCGGACGAGATTAGTATGCTGGAGGCGAAGACGGCGCAGCGCCTGGTCCCGGAATCGCTCCGTCCGGTCATTATTCCGGAGGAGTGGCTGCGGATGCAGCGTGATGCGCAATCGGTGCATGTCCATCCTGCGCTGATGGCCTACGCGGTACATATCGTAGGGCAGACACGATCGGCGAAGGAGCTGCTGCTCGGCGCAAGTCCACGGGCGACGCTGGACTGGATTCGTGCGGCGCAGGCGACGGCCTATATTGCCGGACGGCGGTTCGTCGTGCCGGATGATTTGAAGGAGACGGCGGAGCCTGTGCTGGCTCACCGATTTATTTTGCAGGATGAGGCAGTCATTGGCGGGATGAGTGTGCAATCGGTGCTGCAAACCATCCTGGCAGCTTCTCCGGTTCCAATTCCGGCCTCCGATGGCGGGCGGCGCAGATGAAGCGCGTCAGAGCGGTGGGGAAAGCAGGGCAGACGAGTGTGGAAATAGGGAAGACAGGCAGAGCTAGTAAGAGTGAAGAAGCGGGGAATTCTGGGACAGCTGGCGCAAGGGACATCGGCAAGCCTAGAGTTCGCAGCAGACATATGGCTCGCTCGGTTGTGCTGCTCATGTTCGCGCTGTGCATAGCAGCGCTTTATCAGCGAAGCGGAGCAGTCGAATGGCTGCTCGTTGTTGTCGTGGGGGCGATTGCTTTTGGCGGTATTATTTTGCCATATATGGCGGTTGGAAAGATTGGAGTGGAACGCTCCATAGCGGAAGCATCGCAGCTCTCTGATGGGGGAGAGATGCAGGTCACGCTCGTGCTTCGGCTAAGCGGATGGTTGCCGTTCATGTGGGTGAGCGTAAGGGAAGAGCTTGCGGCGTTGAAGGGGGCAGATCCATCCGATCTAGCTGGCGGCACGGTGCTGGTTCAGCACGCTTTCTTGCCTGGCTTCGGACGACTGTTCCAGTTGAGCTACACCGTCAAAGGGCTGCGGCGCGGGGAGATGCACTTTCAGCCGGTCCAGGTGTCGATGGGAGATATGTTCGGTCTCACGGTTCGTACCTTCAACATGGATTGCCCTGGCGTTGTGCTTGTGAAGGCAGCGTCACCGGCAGGCGAGAGGATCGTGAACTTACCGGGTCACAAGCCCGGCATGCAGACGAGAGGCAAGCATGTGGTTGCTGCTTTTGGCGGTCAGATGCAGACTAATGCGGCACGTTTTGGCCGTCATGGGGCAGGACCCGATGTGCGTTCCTATATGCCCGGTGATCCGCTCGCACGCGTCGATTGGCGGGCAATGGCGAGAGGGCTTGGTCTTCAGACTCGCATCAGCAATGCGGAATACAGCTGTGAGCTGATTGTGCTGCTGGAGACGAGCGAGCAGGCATATGGCGGGGATATTCGTTTGTTCGATGCACATGTCGGGCGTGCCGCACTGCTGATCAGGCAATCTCACCGCGAAGGTCGCAGCGTCCTGCTGCTGACGAACGCCGTTGACGATCTGGGGCTGCAAGTTGATGCAGGAGATCGTGCAGCTGTAAGAAGAGCGGAGGAACAATTAGCCAGGCTTCGATGGGGCAAGGCCGGTTCGATATCGATGCGAATGTCGGATGCAGTAGCGCGTTTGTCACGCGGGGCGTCGCTTATCTGCCTGACCTCCGGTGAATTGCACGGCGATACGACAGGTGAAGCGGGCATGATTATGTACAGTGCGAAGCTGGCTGCCGTACGTGGCGTTGAGCTGGTGGTTCTGCTGTCTGCACGGGAGGTGCAGACAGGTCCTGCGGAGCAGAGGTGGCGTGAACGACTGCATGCGGCGAAGTGCACGGTACGAACGATGCCTGTGCCGCTGAGCTATCGCAGCATAGTGCCAGGTGTGACTGAACTCACGATGACTACGGGCAAGGAAGGAGGGGTTATCCATGTCGGCAGTGCAGGGAGCTGACGGCTCGCAGGGTGTGCAGCCGAAGCGGCAGCGGGAAAGGGAGAAGGAAAGCTTGCATTTCTTCAGCTTCATGCCGCGGCGGCTTGTCACTAGCCTTTTGTTATATGGACTTATTGTGGAGTGGTTGCTGCCGCTTGCGCAGTTGAAGGATTTCACAGAGCTGAGCGAGCTTCGTCCGCTGATCGTTGCCGTGGGCCTCTTCCTTGCCGTCGGCTTGTTCGTGCCGCCGACTTGGGCGGCCTTGCTGCTGAATGCTGTCATTACTGTGGGGACTGTGCTTGTGATGTTCAGTGTCCACTATGCTTCTTGGCATGACAGTCTCACAGGCCTTCTAGAGGGGATGAAGAATGACGCAATCAATCTAGCGAGCGGCAAAATGATTCTTAGCGGAGAAACGCGCACCTTGCTCCTTGTCAGTGGGCTTGGCATGATGACTGTCGCCGTGCAATCGTTGATTTGGCTGCGTCAGTGGGGGCTCGGGTTAGCGGGACTGACGGCGCTGTATCTGCTGCTGCTCTATAGTTTCCTGGGATTGCATGTACTGCCTGGGCTGAAGCGGGTATGCGCAGAAGGACTGGTGTTAGGCGCGCTCGTAACGGTGCCGCGGCTGGAGCGGCTGCTCGGCAGTTCTACGTTATTCGATGGCCGTGCGGTGAAGAAATCGCTGGCGGGGTGGGCTGTGAACTGGTGGAACGGTGCCGCATGGCTCGCGGTTATCGTGCTGGGGGCTGCGATCGTGACGTCTTGGAGCTTGGCGAAGCCAGTGGTGACGTCCGAGCCGGCGCCTTGGGCGGCCGAAGCGATTGAGTGGGGGCAGGACAGGCTGCTCGAGAAGCATCATTCGAATGGCCAAAGAGCGGTTGCAGAGGAAGCGATGGCTGCAACCGGATTAGGAGAGCCTAGCAGGACAGGCTATGGCTTCGATGATTCTGCGCTCGGCGGACCGATTACGCCGGATAACTCGCCTGTTTTGACCGTGTATGCGAAGGAGAATGCCTATCTGCGTGGTGAGAGCAAATCGTTCTATACCGGCAAAGGCTGGGAGCAGGTCGAGCATGCATGGCATACGGTAAGCGTCTCGGACACGCAGGCCGAGCATCGCGATGTGATGGGGAGCGATGGCGATAGCGGCGAGCGAGGTGGGGAAAAGATCAATGGAAGTGCTGGAGACGAGAATGAGGGCGGGTCTGCTGATGATGTGCTTGTGCAGACAATTACAGCGGCCTATCCAGCTGCCGGCTGGCCATTGTTCGCTGGAAGCGCGGACGCGAAGATAACGGCAATCCGGACAGTGAACGGGTCAGGCGATACCCCTTCGTATCGGCAGGATGCTGAGACCGGGGCACTCTATCCGTCATCGGAAGAGGATCGCGTCGTCCGTTATACGGTCGCGTCCGTCATGCCTGATGAGGCGTTGAAGCGGCTGCGGCAGGTTGAATCTTCGGTTGATGCGTCGGCTGGGATGGAGGGAGGCGGCGTTGCTGGCGCTGGCGCAGCTACCGGTGCAAGCGGAAGTACAAGTGCAAGTGCAAATGCAAATTCCAATGCTGGTGCCGGTGCCGAGAGTTCTTCTTCGGAAGCAGGCGAATCCAGGTCCGCATATGTTGAAACGGCTGCGCTGGACGATTCCTATACGCAGCTGCCTGATCAGCTGCCTGCCCGGATCGGCACACTGACCTCGGAGATAATGGCGGCAGCTGGGAATCCGGTGAACCGCTACGAGCAAGTGAAAGCGGTGGAGGGGTATCTTCGCAGCAATTACAAGTACACGCTGCAGCCAAAGGCTCTAACGGGTAGCAGCGACTTTGTCGATGACTTCTTGTTTAATCAGCGGGAAGGCTACTGCGTGCATTTCGCTTCGGCGATGGCGGTTATGCTGCGGACGCAGGGGATCCCTGCACGATACGTGAAGGGTTTTGCACCGGGCGAGCCTGCGGAAGGGCTAGCAGCTGGCGGAGCGGGGCTATACACCGTGCGTGCAAGTGATGCGCACGCTTGGGTGGAAGTGTTCTTCCCGAACGTCGGCTGGGTGGCATTCGAGCCGACGCCGGGCTTTACGGCACCGGGCAGCGGTGCCGCCGGCGATGCCTTATCGTCTGCAGCAGCAGGCGATGGGGCGAAGCCCGCACTTGCCGCTAGCGCGGACGGCGCTGCGGCTGGCGGCGAAGCCGCTCGCGCCCGCACGCTGGCGGTGCGCGCGGCAGCGCAGCTGCAGGCGACGGCGCAGCGCGGGGCGCATGCCCTCGCGCAGGCAGCGCAAGGCGCCATGGCCGCTCCGCCGTGGGCCATGGCCGCCATCGCCGCAGGCGTCACCGGCGCGGCCGGGCTCGCGCTGGCGGCGCGGCGGCGCAGCGAACGCTTCGCGTTCGCCACGGCGCTGCATCGCTATGGCAGCGCCCTTGGGGCGGGCCGGCAAACAGCGGCCCGCAGGCAGTTCCTCCAGCTCGCGGACGCCTGCTGGCGCGAGCTGTACAAGCGGTGCGGTGCGAAGCCGATGCACCGCACGGCGCGGGAGTATGCGGCAGAGCTTAGCTTGCCGCCGCATACCGCGCAGCTAGTCGCGGATCTGGTGCGCTGGGAAGAAGCAGCGCGCTTCGACGTCAGCTGGCAGAATCAGCCGACGAAGGAGCAACTCGCGGAGCTGGTCGCTAAGCTGCAGTCGAATGAATAATCAGACCTTTCGCTAGCTCTTTGCGCCATCAGACGCTTCTCAAATAAAGAGGGTGCATGCAGACCACGGTCTGCATGCACCCTCTTGCTATTACCAATTCTTTAACAAAGCAGCTGCATCCGTATCTTTTCGATCGTTCGATGTACCTGATTGTGCCTGCTCGTTCGCAGGTTCGCCGCCGTTGGCGCGGTTCTCGAAGCCATATCCGTACACGTTGCCGGATGAATCTTTCACGCTGTCGCTTGTATGGGTGAAATCTGCCGAACTAATCGGCAGCTCGGATTCTTGGATCCCGACCGTGGCATCTTCCAGCAGCTGAACGGCTGCAATGTCATTGTCATTTTCTTTTACATTCTCATTCTCATTTTCATGCTCATTGTCCTTCACATTCTCGTTGTCCTTGCCATTTTCGTTGGCATTGTCATTAACGATTGCAACGTCCGTTTCCTTGCTCACGTGTTCGGCAGGTTCTGTTTCACTATTCACACCCTCAGCTGTTTCAGTTTCCGTGCTCAAGCGCTCAACTGCTTCAGTCGCGCTCTCATCGATAATATCCATCTGTTGAACTACTATTTGCTCTACTATGATTTCCGTTGAATTCTCAGCCATATCTTCTAGCAAATGTTCATTGGTTTCAGCGCCTTCAACCAGAGCCGCGTGTTCCTCCAAGCTTGAAGGTTCTTCAACAGCAGCCGCAACCTCCGCCACAAGCGCTGCGCTCGACTCCGCAATAAGAATGCCGCTGAGCGCCGCGCGTTCCTCTGCATTCAGCCCTTCGTTCAGCCGATTGCTCGCCGGCCGCGCCGCTGCTTGTTCGCCTGATTCCTGCATGCTCCCAGCAATGCTATGTATAAAAGCTCTTCCGCTTTCTCGCAACGGATCCGTTACGATGCTCTCATTGTTTTCATTTGCAGCTGTGGCATGTTCATTCGATTCAGCTGCACCCTCTTCAGCCCCAGCTTCAGCCGCTGGTTTTTCAATCGCGCGGTAGCTGATTTTCTTCGGAATGGCGGGCACTTCGCCTGCTGCTAGATTGCGGCGGTCAAACCCGCTGCGGCGTTCTTCGCCGGTATAGGGGATGGTCGATACACGCCGGTCTGCGCCGGCGCGGCGTTCCATCGGATTCTCTGCGACAGGTTCATCTTGATCCATCGCGCTGCTGCCTTGAAGCACGCCGCCCTCTTCAATCTCTAGCGCCGCCGCCGTCATATTGCCGTAAAGCTTGCCTGTCGACATAATGGTCAGTTTGCCTGTAATCGTCACATTGCCGTTCACTTGACCGGCAAGCACAACGTTATTCGCCGTAATATTCGAGACGGCAAAACCGCTCTCTCCCAGAATGACATCGCCCTCGCACGAAATATCGCCGCGAAGCTGACCTTCAAGACGAAGGCTGCCCGCCGAACGAATAGTACCTTCTACGATGGTGCCTTCACCAATAAAGGTATCAGTCATTTTGGAACTAACCTTGTCCTTTTTCCACTTGAACATTCGCTGAACTCCCCTTTATCGACATTTTTAAATAAGGTCTTGGATCGACAGATACGCCATTCTTCAGGACTTCAAAATGAAGATGAGGCCCTGTGCTTCTCCCCGTAGAACCGATCTCGCCGATGACGTCTCCTTGCTTTACTCGGTCACCGGTGTGCGCCAATATTTTGCTCAGATGAAAATATCTTGTCGTAAGTCCCATGGCATGCGTGACGACGACAAAGTTGCCGCGCTCGGTCATGTTGCCGGTATCCACGACACGGCCATCGGCAGCCGCGTATACGGAGTCTCCTCGATTCCCCGCAATGTCAATGCCTTTATGCACGCCAGGCTCGCCGGAGAATGGATCCATTCGAACACCGAAGAATGAAGTTATCCGCTCCGATTGTGTGGGCCAGAACGTTGGTGTGACACGAAGCGTTTGGAGACGCTTCTGAGCTTCCTCTCTCGTCGATGTGAGTCGTTCATTCAGCTCGGTAATTTCATCCCCAAGTGAGCCGAAGATCGTACCCGTATTTCGGGCCAGCTCCAGGATCTCGTCATCTTGCACTTTCACGAATTCACCGCCGACACCATTATCGTCTGATTCGGCAGTACTAGATTCTTTCGGTAAACCGACAAGCGATTTCACATCAGATTCCAGCTTGTTCAGCTCTTCGACCCGTACCTCAACCGACTCCGCCTGCTGTGCAAGCTGGGCCAGTTCGACCTGCAGCTGCTTGATTGTTCCTTCTTTCTTGGCTAGCTGCAACGCATATGCTTCATTCGTGGAAGTAAGCTTACTGTGAAGTTGATCCAGCTGTCCGCGCGCACGATCATGCAGCAGGTACAGCGTTGATGCTATAGCTATCAGCAATACGAAGAGAATTGGAAGCATAACCAAAAGGAAGGTGTTTACCCGAAAGCGGATCACTGGACTTGCGCCGTCAGGCAAGACAAGAAAAGTGAAATGCTTGTTACGGGGGACTACAGACTTTTTCATGCCTACCTCCTAAAAAATGTTTAAATAGAGATTGATTACCTCTCAAAACGCATACACCGATATTCATCGGCAACCTAGGCCAAAAAACTTAGATTTCGTAAAAAAACGTCGAAAAAAAGGATTTTGTCCCGATATAGCGAATTGAAACTTCTAACATGGCTAGCTTTACGCAAACGAACGGGGGATATTTGGTGATTAAACTCGCAGGCATAGATGTAGGAAACGATAGTGTGAAACTGGTTATAGACGGCTCTTCCGAGCCGATTGTAGTACCGAGCATCCTCTCTCCCGGCTATGAGAGACATGTGTTCCAGGAAGAGGATTCACCGCTGAAGGCACTGGATGTACGGGTATATAGCCCTAAGCTGAAGAAGAACAATCAGCGTTATTTCGTCGGTCTATTGGCGATGGAGGATCAAGATAATTCGGAGCTGGAAGAAACGGATAACAAAGCGACCAGCGATCAAGCGTTGATTGTCGCATTGACGGCGCTTGCCTACGCAGGTCTGACCAGCCAGAACTATGAAGCGACTGAGGGACAATCCACGCAAGTGGTGGAATATATCATCGGCACAGGACTTCCAGTGCGTACATATGCAGGCTTCCATAAAACCTTCGAAGAGCGCCTTGTCGGCGAGCACGAGGTGTCGTTCTTGTCGACGCCTAAGCTGCGCGGCCGCTCGATTCGCGTAATCATTAAACGTGCTGTCATTTCCATTGAAGGCGCAGCAGCACTGTTCCACATGGCGACTCACGACAACCTGTCGGTTCGTAACGAAGAGCTGTATTACGGCTGCATCGGTATTTGCGAGATGGGCGCGCTGACAACGGATTTCCCAGTTATCAGACGGATGAGCATCGACAATCAGCACAGCACGGGCGAGCAATTCGGCCTTGCCAGCTACCTCGATAACATTATCCGTGACGTAGAAGATGAGTTCGGTCACCGTTTCCAGAGCCGGACGAAGCTTATTCAGAAGATTAAGACGCGCGATTACGTCATCCAACGTATTGGTGAAGGGCAAGCGGATATCCGTCCGATCGTCGATAACTACTTCACACGCGCAGCGAACAAGGTTGTTGATCTCATCTTGAAGCGCTGGAAGAAGAATCCCGACATTCAATGCTTCTACGTTCTTGGTGGCGGAGCCATTGCGCTTCGCGATTACATCAATGAAGCGGCGGGCAATGTGCGCCTTCGCTTCGTAACCGAGAGCGAGTTCCAGAACGTGTACGGTTATTTGAAGCTTGCGCGGAACAAGCAGAATCAGGCGCTAGCAGCGCAGCAGCAAACAGCGGCATCGAGCGAGCAGCCGCAATAATACGCAAGATATGCAGCAGTGACCATTGGTCGCTGCTTTTTTATTTGTGGCGTGGCACGGCTAACGGATCGTAGAAACCTTATTCATCGCAAAACAGCCCTTTGAAAATTGTAACGGACCCCAGAAGCGTTATTCGTCACTTTTTCGGCCGAAAGAGGCTGATTTCAAGGAAATAACGCCGCTGGGTTCCGTTACAGTCCATCAACGAGCCATATTCATCAAATAGCCACTCTGTAGTCCGTTATAGTCTGCCAGCTTCAGTCAGACCATATGAAACGGTTACATTTGAAGCAACTTTCCGAATTGTCAAATCCTTGCCTTTTCTAAAGCCCCGAGCCGCCTTGACTGTCCCATATCGCCTATATATAATTGACACAATGATTTGAGGGAGGCCTAAGGCAAATTGAATAAGCCAAATGAAATGATCGTCGTCCTTGATTTCGGCGGACAGTACAACCAGTTGATTGCAAGACGTATCCGGGATTTAGGCGTATACAGCGAATTGCTGCCCTACAATACCTCGGTAGAACGAATCCGCGAGCTACAGCCGAAAGGCATCGTGTTCTCGGGTGGACCGGCAAGTGTATATGAGGAGAAATCGCCGCTTGTAGATCCAGCGATTTATGAGCTTGGATTGCCAATCTTCGGTATTTGCTACGGCATGCAGCTGATTGCGCATCAGCTGAACGGCAAAGTTGAGCGTGCAGGCAAGCGTGAATACGGTAAAGCTGACGTGGCGTTCGCAGCGGGCAGCGAGCTTGTGCATGGATTGGATTCGAACCAAACGGTTTGGATGAGCCACGGCGACCACGTAACGGAGCTGCCAGCAGGCTTCCGCGTAGATGCGAGCACGGACCATGCGCCAATTGCGGCGATGAGCCATCCGGAGCGCAAACTGTTCGCGGTGCAATTCCACCCAGAGGTGCGCCACTCCGTTCAAGGTAACGAAATGATCCGCAACTTCCTCTACAATGTGTGCGGCTGTGAAGGCAATTGGAGCATGAGCACGTTTATCGACGATACGATTCGCGATATCCGCGCACAAGTCGGCAAAGGCAAAGTGCTTTGCGCATTGTCCGGCGGTGTTGACTCGTCCGTAGTAGCAATCCTGCTTCACAAAGCGATCGGCGATCAGCTGACTTGCATGTTCATCGACCACGGCTTGCTGCGTAAGGGCGAGGCGGAGAGCGTTATGGAAACTTTCGTCGGCAAGTTCGATATGAAAGTTGTGAAGATCGATGCAAGCGAGCGTTTCCTTGGCAAGCTGAAGGGCGTCGACGATCCGGAGCAAAAGCGTAAAATTATCGGCAACGAGTTTATTTACGTGTTCCAAGAAGAGTCCGAGAAGTTCGATGACTTCGAATTCCTCGCGCAAGGTACGCTGTATACGGATATCGTAGAGAGCGGAACGGCAACAGCTCAAACCATCAAGTCGCACCACAACGTTGGCGGCTTGCCTGAAGATATTAAGTTCAAGCTTGTTGAGCCGCTGAAGGCGCTCTTCAAGGATGAAGTTCGTAAAGTCGGCGAAGAATGCGGACTGCCAGAGGCAATCGTATGGCGTCAGCCATTCCCAGGTCCGGGTCTTGCGATCCGCGTGCTTGGCGAAGTGACGGAGGACAAGCTGACGATCGTTCGTGAATCCGATGCGATTCTTCGCGATGAGATTGCCAAAGCAGGTCTTGACCGCGAAATTTGGCAATACTTCACAGCGCTGCCGAACATGAAGAGTGTTGGCGTTATGGGCGACGCGCGTACGTATTCGTACACGGTCGGCATCCGTGCCGTAACATCCATCGACGGCATGACAGCTGACTGGGCGCGTATCCCTTGGGATGTGCTCGAGAAAATCTCCGTTCGTATCGTTAACGAGGTCGACAACGTCAACCGTATCGTCTACGACGTAACATCGAAGCCGCCTGCGACAATCGAGTGGGAATAGGCTGATCTAAATAAGTGCAAAGAAACTCTCTTTTATCTGCGTTAGCTCGCGATAAAAGGGAGTTTTTTTATATGCAATCCCAACAAATGGTTTAAGTTTGCGAACGAATGAGATAGAATCCTGTTATGAAATGAATAGGCGCAGGGGGTTATGTTTTGATTAAACGCAAAATCGGAATAGCGGCATTGGTTGTAGTGGGATTGGCGCTCGCGGCAGGTGCAGGGGCATACGCAGCAACGAAAATGACCTTGATCGTTAATGGTCAGAAATCATCAGTGGAACCTGTATCCATTAAGGGAGTCACCTACGTTCCGCTTCGTTCAGCCGCTGAGATGCTTGGTGCAAGTGTCAATTACAATGCTGCTTTGAATTCAGTGACGATTGCGAGCAAGCCGGACAAGTCTCCATTAGGCGATCGCGGGAATGAAGCGGTCGGTTCCGTGAATGGCGCAGCTATTACCAAGAACGAGCTTTACAATGAGATGGCTGCGATTGGCGGCGCTCAGACGCTGGACAACCTGATTCAAGACAAGCTTGTTGAGCAAGAGGCGAAGAAGAAGGGGATTGTCATTACTGACAAGGATGTGGAAGTGGAAATTGCGCGCATCAAGAAGCAGTTCCCGTCTGAAGCGGATTTTGAGGCTGCATTGCTGCAGGCGAGCATGACGCTCGAACAGTTGAAGAAGCAATCGTCGAAGCAGCTTCTCATTCGTAAGATGATCGAGCCGAGTGTGAAAGTAACTGACGCTCAAGTGAAACAATACTTTGAGTCGAACAGAGCGATGTTCGATCAGGCTGAGCAGGTGAAAGCCTCGCATATTCTGGTTGCTACGAAAGCAGAAGCTGACGAGATTATGAAGCAGCTGAAGGCCGGCGCAGATTTCGCGAAGCTGGCGAAGGAAAAATCAATTGATACAGGCAGTAAGGATGCTGGGGGCGATCTCGGTTACTTCGGCAAAGGAGTCATGGTTGCTGAGTTTGAGAAAGCCGCGTTCTCCCTCAAGGTCGGCGAGCTTGGCGGACCGATCAAGACGCAGTTCGGTTATCACATCATCAAAGTAAGTGACCATAAGGCAGCTAAGGCAGCGACTCTTGCGGAGCATCAAGCTGAAATTAAGGAGACGCTCATTAGCCAGAAAGTTTCAGAGCTTTCCGCTTCATGGCTGGAGCAATTAAAGGCAAAGGCGCAAATTACGAACACGCTTAAAAAAGGTTAAGATAGGGAAATATGTAGGATATACGGTCGGTGGCAACTTTTTTTAGGGTATGTCAGCTTTTCTTTCATTTGTGACAAGGTTTCCCATTGACAGCTCAATCAGTTAGTCGCTATTATGTTCAATGAATCATTACAACAAACACAAACAGCATATGTTTTCGTATAATCTCAAGAATCGGCTTGAGAGTCTCTACGAGGTCACCGTAAATGGCCTGTCTACGAAAAAGCAAGACTATTGAACGCGCGAACGGTCCATTCGCCCTGCGTTACGTCTTGTTTTGCGTGGAACCTAGATAGAGCAAATGCCGATCATAATTTTATGATCGGCATTTTTTTTATTCTAAGTTCCTGTTTGTTCTGACACATTTTTTGGGGAGGGTATTTCAAAAATGGATAGTTTCTTTCGACTGAAGGAACGCGGAACAAATGTAAGGACAGAGATTATGGCGGGCCTTACAACTTTTATGACGATGGCGTACATACTTGCCGTCAACCCAGGTATTCTGGGCAATGCAGGACTTGATGTTTACTCGGTATTCTTGGCGACAGCGCTCGCAGGCGGTATTTTCACCATTGCAATGGGCTTGTTCGCGAACTTCCCGGTAGCGCTCGCTCCTGGTATGGGACTCAACGCTTACTTCGCAGCGACAGTACTCGCTTCGAAAGCGACTGACACGCCGATTTCACCATCGGTTGCTCTAACGGCAGTATTCATCTCCGGGATTATCTTCTTCATCCTCACGATTACACAAATTCGTCAGCTGCTTATCGTTGCTGTTCCTGACAGCTTGAAGCACTCGATCACAGTTGGTATCGGTCTGTTCATCACGATCATCGGTCTGAAGAACAGCGGCATCATGACAGTTGGCATAGAGAATACAGTAACAGACGTTCCTAAGGGTGTATTCACCGATGTGCTTGGATTTGAATCAGTTTTCCACATGGGTAGCCTGGAAAATCCAAGCGTATACCTGACGCTGATCGGCGTGCTGCTCATCGCGATTCTGCTCGTGCTTCGCGTGCCAGGCGCAATTCTATTCGGTATTATCGGCGTTACAATCATCGCAATTATCACAGGCAACGTTGATGTTGCTGAGACATTGAAAGGCCAATCGTGGAGCCCGGACTTCAGCAAAGGAAACTTCTGGGACTTCGACTTCAAAGGCGCTCTCGATACAGGCTTGATCTCCATCATCGCAACGTTCACATTCGTTGAGTTGTTCGATACATTCGGTACGCTCGTAGGTACAGCTAACCGTGCTGGCTACATGAAAGACCCTCAGAAGGGCAAGAAGCTTATCGGTAAAGCAATGCTTGTTGACGCTGTCGGCGTCAGCGGCGGTGCGGTTCTCGGTACGAGCACAGTTACAGCTTTCGTTGAGAGCTCCGCAGGTATCGCGCAAGGCGGACGCACAGGTCTTACGGCGGTAACGACTGGCGTAGCGTTCCTCGCAGCATTGTTCCTGTGGCCTCTGATCTCCTTGATCCCAGGCTCTGCAACAGCAGCAGCGCTGATCATCGTAGGCGTACTGATGGTTCAGTCGATCAAAGAAATCGATTTCCAAGACATGGTATATGCAATTCCTTCGTTCCTGACAATCGCTCTGATGCCTTTCACATACAACATCGCTAACGGTGTTTCGTTCGGTATCGTAGCTTACGTCGTGCTTGCAACTGCTGCGAATGCAGTGGGCAAGAAAGGCAGCTACAAAGTGCATTGGCTCATGTGGGTGCTCGCGGTTCTGATTATTGCGCGTTACGCATTTATCGGCAGCCAAGGCTAAGGCTTGCTCACCATAGAGAGATAACAAAAAGGACAGCGCTGGACCGGCGCTGTCCTTTTATTATGCGCTTATGCGCTAAATCTGCGTAAAACCTAAGCTAAACGCGATAAACTCCGTACTTCATCATATCGAGGTAATCGTCAATCTCCTTCATGAGCTTCTCTTCAGCGCCGATGTAGGGATGAGGCTGCCCGCGGTGCAGCTGCAAGTATTTCATCGACAACGCATTTAAAGTAAGCGTGACGAGGCTGAATACCTTCTCGGGGGTAACGCCTTCCCTCAGAGGAACAGATTTGAGCAGGTCGCCTTTATAGATCATCTCCAGCATGATCGGCGTCGTGAACCTCGATTGATAATCGGCGATAAGCTTCGCGACTTCCTCTTCTACCGCTTTCGGCGGATGGCCGATGACGCGCGTTACGATCTCGGTCTCGTGAAAGTGCTGCAGCGTTACGCGCTGCTTCGCAAGCACCATCTCCTTGATGCGATCGAAGAAGTCCGTCGTTTCAATAGCTTCGACGGCTTGCAGCGTCTTCTGAATGAGTACCTCCATCGCATGCTCCACGACGGCAAGATAAAGGTTTTTCTTGCTTTTGAAATAATGAAACAAAATACCCTTCGATATGCCGGCTCGCGCCGTAATTGTATCTGTCGATGTATTATTGTAGCCGTTCTTGGCAAATTCCTCGATACAGATCGTTAAGATGAGCTCCTGCTTCTCCTCAGGGAGCTTCGCGAAGGCGGGATACACAGCATGCAACTCCTTTAAGCTCCTACTGGCTAGACCGTAATGTCTTTTCTACTATAATACCAGTGCGCGGCCAATACGCAACCAACGATGACAACGGCCATAATGGCGATATATTGAGGATCGAAGTAACGTTCGGTTATTATCGCGGCAGCTTCGGCATACTTAAAGGGACTGACATATTTCAGGAAGCTGAAGGTGTTCGAGACGCCGGCGATAATGCTGAAGAAGTACATAATAAACACAAGGCCGAGCGACATCGACACGACAGTTCGTGTCCGTTTGACGAGAGCGGAGATGAGAAAAGCAATGCTTGCGAATGTCAGATGCATGAGAACAACGGCTGATTCCAATAAGAAAAAGGTGGAGTAAGAGATATCCGCATCCTTCGTGAATTGGAATCCGATGACGCTTGCGGCAATAATGACGATGTTGAAAAGCATAACGTTCGTGAAGACGGCAGCCCACTTCTCCGTTATGATCTGCTGTCTGGTGAACGGCTTTGCGAGCAGAAATTCAATCGTCTTCTCGCCTTGCTCCTTCGCGACGATATTAGAGGCAAGCATGGCGGCATAAATACTGCCGAGCAGCGTCGTCATGAGATGGATCTCGATCCCGTAGAAGCCGAGCGCGGTGCCCAGCGTGAGCCGATCCATCCCGAATGCTTTCTTCATTCCCTCAGGCATGGAGCTCATCATCTCGTCGAGGCTGTGCTGCTGCTTCGCCATCTCGGGGAATATGCTCAGATATAACAAAATAATCGCGGCCATTATCATGCTCCAGATTATCAGACTCCGCAGATTGCGTTTGAATTCTCTTCTAAACAGCATAGGCAACAACCCCTTATTCTTTCTCATAATAATGAATGAAAATCTCTTCAAGCGACGGTTCTTCAATCAGAATATCGGAAAATGGCGCATCCGCGAGCGCTGTGACCAGCTTCTTCATATTGCCGCCGTACAGCAGCTTCAGGTGCGTGCCAGCTGTTTCATGCTTGATTACTCCACTTAATGCAGATAGGTCAATTGCGGCTGGATCGGCTGCAGTTAGAGTCACGTTCTTCAGGTTGTTTTTGAGCAAATTCTCAACGGATTCGACTTTAATGAGCGCGCCTTCCTTAATAATCGCAACGCGGTCGCACAGCTTCTGTACCTCGCTCAGTATGTGGGAGGAGAAGAAGATCGTTGTTCCTTTGCTCCGCTCTTCCTTCAGCAGCTCGAAGAAAATGTTCTGCATCAGCGGATCCAGTCCGCCTGTCGGTTCATCAAGAATGAGCAGCTTCGGTTCGTGCAGCAGCGCTTGAACGATGCCGACTTTCTTGCGGTTGCCGAAGGAGAGGTCTTCGATCTTGCGGGAGGTGTCCAGATCTAGCCGCTCAGCCAGCTCATGAATCCGGCCCAGGTTCGTATAGCGATGGAAGGATGCCGAGTATCGAAGCAGGTCGATGACCTTCATGTCGTCGTAGTAGAAAATTTCCGATGGCAGATAGCCGATCTGCTGCCTGATTGCCTTCGCTTGCTTCACGATGTCTTTGCCGAAGATCGTCGCGCTTCCGGAAGTCGGGAAGATAAAGTTAAGCAATGTGCGGATCGTCGTGCTCTTGCCCGCGCCGTTCGGTCCGATGAAGCCGAATACTTCCCCTTCTTCGATCGAGAAGTTGATGTTCGAGATACCGCGGCTTTTGCCATAGGTTTTGGTTAGCTGCCTAATGTCCAAGATGGGTTGCTTCACGCAGGAAAACCTCCTTTAGAGGGTTAAAGATATGAATTGACTAATGAGTCAATGTGATTGTAATCCCGGTTGACTAACGAGTCAATAGTCAGTTTTGCTATGGAGGAACAAGTTTGAAGCTTTCGTTAATTCCGATAGGGATTAGGTTATAAAAAGTGTCAAAATACGAACTTTACAAGTCAAATATAACTTAATGTTCGTGTTTTTGCGTTGACATTTGGCGTGAGGATTGTTAAACTACTAATAGTTAATGCGATAAAAAAATCCATACCAACTCGTATATACTTGGGAATTATGGCCCGAGAGTATCTACCCGAGAACCTTAATTTTCGGACTACGAGCCTACGCTGGAAAGAAACAGGTTGCCGCTATTATGGGGCAGCCTGATGTTGTCTTACTGCCGTGTTTGCCAATATTTAGTTGTAAATATTCGGTGCCGGGAGAGAGGCTGCTTTCCGCTATGGTCTTGAAGTCCCGAAGCCTTCCGATATCGGAAGAGATGCTTAGGGACTTTTTTTATAAAGGCAGCTTGGTTGTGTGCGAGAATCATATTTCTTCTATAGCAAAGGTGGTCATTGGCAAATGTCAGTTGAAGTGGGCGTCATCATGGGCAGCAAGTCGGATTGGGAAACAATGAAACTGGCCTGCGACGTTCTGGATGAATTGCAAATCCCTTACGAGAAGAAGGTTGTCTCGGCTCACCGGACACCTGATCTGATGTTCGAATACGCAGAGACTGCCGCAGCCCGCGGCTTGAAAGTGATTATTGCGGGAGCAGGCGGCGCTGCACATCTGCCCGGCATGGTCGCTGCGAAGACGATTCTGCCGGTTATTGGCGTTCCTGTGAAGTCCTCGAATTTGAACGGACTGGATTCACTGTTGTCGATCGTTCAGATGCCAGGCGGCATTCCGGTTGCGACGGTTGCGATCGGCAATGCGGGCGGAACGAACGCAGGCTTGCTTGCAGCGCAGATGATTGGAGCATTCAACCCGGATGTGCAAGTACGCGTGCAAGCGCGCCGCGACCGCATTCAACGCGAAGTGCTGGAAAGCAGTGAGACGCTATGAGTGGTGCGGCAGGCAAAGGGCGAGTGATTCTCCCTGGCTCAACAGTCGGCATCTTAGGCGGCGGTCAGCTCGGCCGAATGATGGCGAATGCGGGCAGCGCGATGGGCTACCGGTTCATCGCGCTTGATCCGACGCACGATGCGCCAACCGGGCAAGTCGCACAGCAGATTGTTGCGGCTTACGACGATCGCGAAGCGGCTCGGGAGCTGGCGCAGCGTGCTGACGTCATCACGTACGAGTTCGAGAACGTCGACGCAGGCGTTGCGGCGATGCTAATGGAAGAATCGTACGTGCCGCAAGGCAGCGAGCTGCTCTATACGACGCAGCATCGGCTGCGCGAGAAGCGCGCGATCGAAGCCGCAGGCGTGAAGGTCGCGCCTTACGCAGAGGTGCGCAGCGCGGACGAGCTTCGCGAAGCGGTAGGACGGTTCGGACTGCCGTGCGTGCTGAAGACGGCAACTGGCGGCTACGATGGCAAAGGCCAGTGGGTCATCCGCAGCGCGGACGAGATTGAGGAAGCGTTCGAGACATTGAATCGCGCCGGAACGGATCTGGTGCTGGAGCAGTTCATCCGCTTCAGCAAGGAGCTGTCCGTCATTGCGGCGAGAAGCACGCAAGGCGAGATTCGCACGTTCCCGGCAGCGGAGAATATTCATGTCGATAATATTTTGCATCTATCGATTGTGCCTGCACGGATAGACGAAGCGCTGCAGCGCGAAGCGGAACGGCTTGCGGCTCGCATCGCTGAAGGGCTTGGCGCCGTCGGCTTGATCGCGGTGGAACTGTTCTTGACGGAGGATGGCGAGCTGCTCGTGAACGAGCTTGCTCCGCGTCCTCATAACAGCGGCCATTACACGATGGAGGCGTGCCGGACGTCGCAGTTCGAGCAGCATGTGCGCGCAGTATGCGGCTTGCCTCTAGGCGACACGGCGCTCTTGACGCCGGTTGTCATGGTGAATGTGCTCGGCGAGCATGTTGAGCCGCTGCTTGATCTTGTGGCGAAGCCGGATGCTAACGCAGATCGTCTCGGCGTCGCGCCTAAAATTCATTTATATGGGAAACATGAAGCCAAACATAAACGGAAAATGGGCCATGTCAACGTGCTTGCTGAGAATGTCGATCATGCGCTTGAGTGGATTTCCGAAACTAACATTTGGAGGGTTTAAAGTACATGTTAGATCGTTACAGCAGACCGGAAATGAGAGCAATTTGGACGGAAGAGAACAAATTCAAGGCATGGCTCGAGGTTGAGCTTTGCGCGTGCGAGGCTTGGGTAGAGCTTGGTATTATCCCGCGTGAGGATGTTGAGGCGCTTCGCGAGAAAGCAACTTTCAGCATCGACCGCATCAATGAGATCGAGCTGGAAACTCGCCACGACGTTATCGCGTTTACGCGCGCGGTGTCCGAGACAGTCGGTCCTGAGCGTAAATGGGTACATTACGGCCTGACATCTACCGACGTAGTAGACACAGCGATGGGATATCTGCTTCTCCAAGCGAACGAGATTCTTGAGAAGGATATTACGAACTTCATCGAGATCCTTCGCGGCCAAGCGGTTGTATATAAGGACACAGCGATGATGGGTCGTACACACGGCGTTCATGCGGAGCCAACGACGTTCGGTCTGAAGCTTGCTCTGTGGTACGAGGAAATGAAGCGTAACCTGGAGCGTTTCCGCCATGCGGCGAACGGCGTTCAATTCGGTAAAATCTCCGGCGCTGTTGGCACATACGCGAACATCGATCCTTTCGTTGAGGAGTTTACTTGCAAGAAGCTCGGCATTTCGCCAGCTCCAATCTCGACACAGACGCTGCAGCGTGATCGTCATGCTGAGTATGTTGGTACACTAGCACTCATCGCAACATCGCTCGATAAGTTCGCAACAGAGATTCGCGCTTTGCAGAAGAGCGAATTCCGTGAAGTGGAAGAGCCGTTCGCGAAGGGTCAAAAGGGTTCCTCGGCTATGCCGCACAAGCGCAACCCGATCGGCTGCGAGAATATCTCCGGCCTGTCCCGCGTAATCCGCGGTCATATGCTGACAGCATACGAGAACGTAACGCTGTGGCATGAGCGCGACATCAGCCACTCGTCGGCTGAGCGCGTTATCCTGCCAGATTCGACGATGCTGCTCAACTACATGTTGAACCGTCTCGGCAATATCATCAAGAATCTGCAAGTGTTCCCTGAGAACATGAAACGCAATATGCAGCGCACGTTCGGCGTGCCGTTCTCCGGCCGCGTCATGACGAAGCTGATCGATAAAGGTCTAAGCCGCGAGCAAGCGTACGACACTGTACAGCCGCGCGCCATGCAAGCTTGGGAAGAGCAGCGCCAATTCCGCGACATTATCGAAGCGACGCCGGAAATTACGGCTCATCTGTCGGCTGAGGAAATCGCAGATGCGTTTAATCCGGCTTGGCATCTGAAGCACGTGGATACAATTTTCAGACGGCTTGAATTGATCTAAAGGCTGAAGGGCATGACTGCGCATGCATGAACGTCCTACGATCGCTGTTGTACCCTGAGTTTCTTTTCAACTATAAGTGATTATAGGTGGAAACTCGGGTACAAAGGCGAGCGCTAACGCTTCTTCGGACTGTTCATGCCTGCTCCGTCACTCAACCTTAACAACAGAACATCAATACCAAGCCTAAAGGAGAGGGACAGGAATGACACAAGCGTTGTCCACGGCTGTGGAGATTGTGAAAGCGCCGCTGCTGTATAAAGGCAAAGTGCGTGAGCTGTACGATCTTGGCGAGCATTATTTGATCGTCGTTACTGACCGCATTAGCGCGTTCGATTATGTGCTGGACCCGGCGGTGCCGGAGAAGGGGAACGTGCTGAACCGGTTGTCGGCGTTCTGGTTTGAGCAAACGGCTGAGATGATGCCGAATCATATTGTGCACACCGACGTGTACAAGCTTGGCGACCTCGTTACAGAGCCGGAGCTGCTGAAGAATCGCATCATGGTTTCGAAGAAAGCCGAGCGAATTGATATTGAATGTGTCGTTCGCGGCTATATCACAGGCGGCGGCTGGAGACAATATACGAAAACTTCGGCAATTAACGGCATCGAGCTTCCTGAAGGCCTTCGCAAGAACGAGCGCTTCGAGAAGCCAATCTTCACGCCGGCAGCGAAGAACGATGTTGGTCATGATGAAGATATTCCTTTTGAACGGATGCAAGAAATGGTCGGCGCAGAGCTGGCTGAAGAGCTTCGCGACAAGAGCATTGCGCTCTACGAATTCGCTCGGGCACGCTGCGAAGAGCGCGGCATTATCCTTGCGGATTGCAAATTCGAGTTCGGACTTATCGATGGCAAAGTCATTCTGATCGACGAAATCTTCACTCCAGACTCCTCGCGTTTCTGGGCGAAAGACAAATACGCGTTTGACATCGAGATTGACAGCATGGACAAAGAACCGGTCCGCACATACCTTCTCGGCTCCGACTGGGACCGCGACAGCAAACCGGCTCCATTGCCTCAATCGGTCGTAGATGAAACAACGAACCGTTACCTGGCGATCTATAAGGCTCTAACAGGCGAAGACTTGGTATAAATCACGCGGGCCAAGCAAAGATGGCTCGCACCACATAAAGGGCTCGCGCAGTGAAGGTGGCGGAAGCCACCCCACAAGCGGTGCCCGGATGCTCCCCAAAGAGCATCATGCACTATGTTTTGGTTTTCACCCAGGATGGGTGGAGCAGAAAAGTGGTTTATCGAGGGCGGAGAGCGCAAGCGTTCGCCTTTGAACTTGGGAAACATCCGCAGGATAATTGTTCGAGTTTCCCAAAGTTCAACAGCGACGGAGTCCGATAAATCCACGTTCTGCGGAACACTCCCATCCAAAAAAAACAAACATTCGCAGGAGGCGACCCCCCCAATGAAGGCTAAAGTCTACGTAACAATCAAACAGAACGTGCTTGACCCGCAAGGCAGCGCAGTACAAGGTGCACTGCATTCCATGGGCTTCGATGAAGTCGGCAAAGTTCGTATCGGCAAGTTTCTGGAGCTCAACCTGAGCACATCGGATCGTACGGAAGCAGAAGCGCGTCTGACAGCAATGTGCGAGAAGCTGCTGGCGAACACGGTTATTGAAGACTACCGTTTTGAATTGGAGGGTTAACCGATGAAGTTCGCGGTACTCGTTTTTCCAGGCTCCAACTGTGATATTGACTGCTACAAAGCAGTAGAAGATACAATCGGCCAATCCGTTGACTACGTATGGCACACAGCGACAGACTTGTCCGCTTACGATGCGATTCTCGTTCCTGGCGGCTTCTCTTATGGCGACTACCTGCGCTGCGGCGCTATCGCTCGTTTTGCCCCAGTTATGAGTGAAGTAGTCAAAGCAGCCGAGCAAGGCAAGTTCATTCTCGGTATCTGCAACGGATTCCAAATCTTGACTGAAGCAGGCCTGCTGCCTGGCGCACTTCGCCGCAACAACGGCATGAAGTTCATCTGCGCTCAGACGCAGCTTGAGGTCGTTAACAATACATCTGCTTTCACAAGCGAGTACAACGCTGGTGAAATCATCGATATTCCAATCGCTCACGGCGAAGGCAACTACTACTGCGACGAAGAAACGCTCGCGCAGCTCAAAACAAACAACCAAATCGTGTTCCGCTATGCGGGAGATACGAATCCGAACGGCTCGATTGAGAACATTGCAGGCATCTGCAACGAGCGCGGCAACGTTGTCGGCATGATGCCGCATCCAGAGCGCGCTGTAGATCAGCTGCTCGGCTCGGCAGACGGCAAACGGATGTTTACATCGATTTTGAATGCATGGAGGGAACAACATGGCGCAGCAGTTAACGGCTAAGGAGCCAACAGCAGAACAAATCGCGGATCAGCGCATCTATACGCAGTTCGGCGTTACAGATTATGAATATGAGCTCGTATGCGGTTTTCTAGGCCGTAAGCCGAACTATACAGAGATCGGCGTGTTCAGCGTCATGTGGTCGGAGCACTGCTCCTACAAGAACTCGAAGAAGATCCTGAAGAAGTTCCCGATCACTGGACCGAAAGTTCTGATGGGACCAGGCGAAGGCGCGGGTATTGTTGACATCGGCGATAACCAAGCGGTCGTGTTCAAGATCGAATCGCATAACCATCCATCCGCGGTTGAGCCATACCAAGGCGCAGCGACGGGCGTAGGCGGCATTATCCGTGACATTTTCTCGATGGGCGCTCGTCCGGTAGCCTTGCTGAACAGCTTGCGTTTCGGCAACCTCGATAATGCACGTGTGAAATATCTGTTCGAGAACGTAGTTAGCGGTATCGCGGGCTACGGTAACTGTATCGGTATCCCGACGGTAGCGGGCGAAGTCATGTTCGATGAGAGCTACGAAGGCAATCCGCTTGTTAACGCAATGTGCGTCGGTCTGATCGACCATGATAAGATCCAACGCGGCGTTGCAAAAGGTGTAGGCAACCCAGTGTTCTACGTTGGTCCAGCAACTGGCCGTGACGGTATTCATGGTGCGACTTTCGCTTCGGTTGAGCTGTCCGAAGAATCCGAAGAGAAGCGTACAGCGGTACAAGTGGGCGATCCGTTCATGGAGAAGCTCGTTATGGAAGCAACGCTTGAACTGATCAATTCCGGCATCGTTGTCGGTATTCAAGATATGGGCGCAGCAGGTCTTACTTGCTCCAGTGCAGAGATGGCGTCCAAAGCAGGTAACGGCCTTGAGCTGTACCTCGACGAAGTACCGCAGCGTGAAGAAGGCATGACGCCTTACGAAATGATGCTGTCTGAGTCGCAAGAGCGCATGTTGTTCGTCGTTGAACCGCAGCATGAAGCGCAAGCGCAAGAGATTTTTGACCGTTGGGGCATTATCTGTGTGAAGGTGGGTAAAGTGACGGACGACGGCCGCCTGCGCCTGTTCCATCAAGGCGAAGAAGTGGCGAACATGCCGGTTAAAGCGCTCGTAGACGAGTGCCCGATGTATGACAAACCATCCGCTGAGCCAGCTTACTACGCGGCTAACGGTGCCATTGATACAGCAGCTTATCCAGAAGTGACAGACCTGACTGGTGCGCTTAAGCAAGTTCTTGCTTCGCCGACAGTAGCGAGCAAAGAGTGGGTTTACAACCAATACGATTACATGGTTCGTACGAGCACAGCGGTTCAACCGGGCTCCGATGCTGCGGTTGTAACGATTCGCGGAACACGCAAGGCGCTTGCAATGACAACAGACTGTAACGGCCGTTACGTGTACCTCGATCCAGAGGTTGGCGGACGTATTGCGGTTGCTGAAGCTGCGCGTAACATCGTTTGCTCCGGTGCTGAGCCACTTGCTATTACGGACAACCTGAATTTCGGTAACCCGGAGAAACCGGAAGTGTTCTGGCAAATCGAGAAAGCGGCAGACGGTATTTCCGAAGCTTGCCGTACGCTCGAGACACCGGTTATCGGCGGTAACGTCAGCTTGTACAACGAGAATGCGAAAGGCGCGATCTACCCGACGCCGGTTATCGGCATGGTTGGTCTCGTGCACGACGTTGATCATATTACGACACAAGGCTTCAAAGCTGAGGGCGATGTTATCATCCTCGCGGGCGAAACGAAGCATGAGTTTGGCGGCAGCGAGTTGCAATATGTGCTGCACGGCAAGAGCGAAGGACGTCCTCCGCAAATCGACCTGGCAACAGAGAAGAAGCTTCTTGACGGCGTGCTTGGCGCGATTCGTGAAGGTTATGTCGCTTCGGCGCATGACTTGTCCGAAGGCGGTCTGGCAGTAGCAATTGCGGAATCGGCAATCAGCGGCAAGCTTGGCGCTGAAGTGAATGTTGAAACAAGCCTGCGCGCAGATGCAGCCCTGTTCAGCGAATCGCAATCCCGTATCCTGCTTTCGGCGAAGCCGGAGCAAGCAGCTGCTCTTCAACAATACTTGACAGAACAAGGCGTTCCGAATGCCGCAATCGGTACGGTTCGCGGTAACGGAGTTGTTGCTTCGGTTAACGGCAAGCCGGGCATTAACGCTAGCATTGCAGAACTGGAGAAGGTTTGGAAGGATGCGATCCCATGTCTGATGAAATAAAACAGCTGCCGAAGCTGTGGACAGGCGATCACTATAACGAAGGCATTGGCCGGGACGATATTTTTGATAAATTGCGTGAGGAGTGCGGCGTATTCGGGGTGTTCGGCATCCCGGATGCGTGCTCGCTTGGCTACTACGGCCTGCATGCGCTCCAGCATCGCGGTGAAGAGAGCGCGGGAATGGCGGCGGTTGATTCCGCTACCGGCAAGTTCACGCATTACCGCAACATGGGTCTTGTCAAGGAAGTGTTCGACCAGCAGAAGCTGGAGGGACTTCCTGGAGACCGTGTGATCGGTCACGTTCGTTACTCGACTGCAGGCGAGAGCAAGCTCGCGAATGCGCAGCCGCTTATCTTCAAATATCGCGATGGCGATCTCGCAGTAGCCACGAACGGCAATATCGTGAACGCGCCATCGATTCGCAAGGAGCTTGAGAGCCAAGGCTCGATCTTCCAAACGTCGAGCGACACGGAAGTTATTGCTCACTTGATCGCGCGCTCAAGCAAAGATTTTGTCAGTGCGGCAAAAGACGCGCTGCAGCGCCTCATTGGCGGCTTTGCATTCCTGCTTATGACCAACGACAAGCTCGTTGTCGCATCAGACCCGAACGGCTTGCGTCCGCTCGTCATGGGCAGACTAGCTGGCGGATACGTGTTCGCTTCGGAAACTTGCGCGCTGGAGACTTGCGGCGCTGAGTACGAGCGTGATGTACAGCCTGGCGAAATGTTGGTGCTTGATCGTGACGGACTCCGTCTAGATCGGTTCGACAAGCTGGAGCGCCGCGCGACTTGCGCGATGGAATATATCTATTTTGCCCGCCCGGATAGCGATATCAACGGCATTAACCTGCACTCGGCTCGCAAAAGAATGGGTCAGCGCCTGGCGCTTGAAGCGTTCATTGATGCGGACATTGTAACAGGGGTGCCGGATTCGTCGATTTCGGCGGCGATCGGTTACGCGGAGCAGACGGGTATCCCGTACGAGCTCGGCCTGATCAAGAACAAGTACACCGGTCGGACGTTCATCCAGCCTTCGCAGGAGCTTCGTGAGAAGGGCGTGAAGATGAAGCTGTCCGCTGTACGCAAAGTCGTTGAAGGCAAACGCGTTGTCATGATCGATGACTCGATCGTGCGCGGTACGACAAGCCTTCGCATCGTGAACCTGCTTCGCGAAGCGGGCGCGACTGAGGTGCATGTGTGCATCACTTCGCCTCCGTTCAAGAACCCTTGCTACTACGGCATCGACACGCCGGATCGCAAGGAATTGATCGCTTCGCAGAAGACAGTGGAAGAGATCCGCACGACAATTAACGCGGATTCGCTGCACTTCCTGAGCCATGATGGATTCATCGAATCCGTTGGCGGTAACGATGGTGAGTTTAACCGCGGCATGTGCCTCGCGTGCTTCGATAATGATTATCCGACGCCGGTTGATCCGACTTCGGAGAAAAGCTGTAGCTGTTAGGTGAGTGCGTTCGGCCTACAGCCGATATGGGTCTACGCTCGCTGTTGTAGATTGGGTTTCTTCTGATTGTATTAAACATTTAGCGGTAGAAACCCATCTACAAAGGCGCAAATGATTTGCGTAGGTTAGACCACGCATATCATTTCGCCTAAGCACCACTGCGTTGCTTCGACTCCATATCGGCCTCCGGCCTTCACCATCATCTGAGGTGAGAGAGCAATTATCCAACTGTCATTCGTGTGACAGTTGGCAGGATAAAGGCAACAGGCAAGGCGGGACCTTGCAAAACATTTTAAGGAGTGACTATCGTGTCAGAAGCTTATAAACAAGCCGGCGTCGATATTGCGGCGGGTAATGAAGCAGTCGAACGGATGAAGAAGCACGTGAAGAAGACGTTCCGTCCGGAAGTGCTGACGGATCTTGGCGGTTTCGGTGCGCTGTTCGGTCTGAACAAAGACAAGTATGAGGAGCCGGTGCTTGTTTCGGGTACTGACGGTGTAGGCACAAAGCTGAAGATCGCTTTTGCTATGGATAAACACGATACGATTGGTATCGACGCAGTTGCCATGTGCGTAAACGATATCGTTGTTCAAGGCGCAGAGCCGCTCTTCTTCCTTGACTACCTCGCATGTGCGAAGGTCGAGCCTGAGAAGATTGAAGCGATTATCAAAGGGATCTCCGACGGCTGCTTGCAGTCCGGTTGCGCATTGATCGGCGGCGAAACGGCTGAGATGCCTGGCATGTACCAAGGCGATGAGTACGACATTGCCGGCTTCACGGTCGGTATCGTAGATAAGAAGAAAATCATCGACGGCAAGAGCATCCAGCCGGGTGACGTGGTGCTTGGTCTCGCATCGAGCGGCATTCACAGCAACGGCTTCTCGCTCGTTCGCCGTTTGCTGCTTGATCAAGCTGGCTACAGCCTGAACGATACACTGGCTGAGCTTGAAGGCAAGAAGCTTGGCGATGTAGTCATTGAACCGACTCGCATCTATGTGAAATCGGTGCTCGAGCTTATCAACCGCGTAACGGTGAAAGGCATGGCGCACATTACGGGCGGCGGCTTCATCGAGAACATTCCGCGCGTGCTTCCGGAAGGCGTGAATGTGGACATCGAGATGGGCTCGTGGCCAATTCAGCCTATCTTCAAGCTGATGCAGGCAAAAGGCAATATCTCTGACCGCGACATGTTCACAACGTTCAACATGGGCGTTGGCATGATTGTCGTTGTTGGCGCTGAGCAAGCCGAAGAAGCGCTTCGCACAGCTAAGGAGCTTGGCGAAGATGCGTACATCATCGGCAAAGTGACTTCGGGAAGCAAGGTCGTCACGTTCGGAGGCGCCGAGCTGTAATGACGGACGGGAACTCGCCGCTGCGCATTGCTGTATTTGCTTCCGGCAACGGAGGCAATTTTCAGGCGCTAGCAGAAGCGGTCCGCGAGGAAGCATTCCCCGCGGAGATCGCGCTGCTCGTGTGCGACAAGCCGGCGGCTAAGGTCGTGCAGCGCGCTGAGGCGCTGCGCGTCAAGACATATCTTTTCGACCCGAAGTCGTATGCTTCGCGTGAAGCTTGCGAAGAAGAGATTGTCGGCCTTCTGCGGCGGGAAGGTATTGATTTGATCGTGCTTGCCGGGTACATGCGGATTATTACCGATGTGCTCGTGAAGCCCTACTATGGGCGCATCATCAATGTGCATCCAGCGCTGTTGCCCGCATTTCCGGGCGTGCGGGGCATTCGTCAAGCGCTGGAATACGGCGTTAAGCTGACGGGGGCAACGGTCCATTTTGTCGATGGCGGCATGGACACGGGGCCGGTCATCATGCAGCAGGCGATTGAAATCCTTGATGACGATACGGAAGAAACGCTAGCTGAGCGAATCCATGCGGTGGAGCACGAGCTGCTGCCGCTTGCGGTCCGCCGAATTGCTGAAGGACGCGTTGTGCTGGACGGACGCAAGGTTACGGTACGAAGCAGCGATTAGGATGCATACCCGAGCAGCTGGACGCGTGCCCGAGCAGTGAGCGTAGCTCACGACCAGGGCGAACAGAGTTCGCGACCAGGGTAGGGCCATCCGAAGACGGGATACGAGAAAGGACGAAGAACGAATTTATGAGCGATATTAAAGAAATTGCTTTGCGATACGGTATGAACCCTCACCAGAAGGAAGCGAAGATTTACTCCGCGGACGGCAAAGCGCTTCCGCTAACTGTCGTTAACGGCGACCCAGGCTTCATCAACTTGCTCGACGCGCTGAACGCGTACCAGCTTGTGCGCGAGCTGCGCCAAGCGACAGGACTTCCGGCAGCAGCATCGTTCAAGCACGTAAGCCCAGCAGGCGTAGCTGTATACGCGCCGATCTCGCCAGAGCTGGCGAAGGCATACTTCGTTGACGGCATGGAGCTGTCGGAGCTGGCAACTGCCTATGCACGCGCTCGCGGCGCAGACCGCATGTCTTCGTTCGGCGACGCTGCTGCACTCAGCGACATCGTTGACGCTTCGACGGCGCAGCTGCTTAAGCGCGAAGTATCCGACCTCGTCGTAGCGCCGGGCTATACGCCGGAAGCACTCGACATTCTGAAGCAGAAGAAGGGCGGCAAGTACCTGATCCTGCAGATCGATGCGGACTATGTGGCGGATCCAGTCGAGACGCGCACGCTGTTTGGCATGAAGATGCAGCAAGAGCGCAACAGCTCTGTTCCGGACGCTTCGGTGTTCGACAAAGTCGTTACGGCTAACAAGGAAGTGACGGACAACGCGAAGCGCGACATGCTCGTTGCACTCGTTACGCTGAAATATACGCAATCCAACTCGATCTGCTACACGCTTGACGGCCAAACAATCGGCATCGGCGCAGGCCAACAATCGCGTATTCACTGCACGCGTCTTGCCGGCGACAAGGCAGACCGTTGGTATCTCCGCCAGCACCCAGCTGCGCTGAACATGAAGTTCCGCGAAGGCGTGTCGCGCGCAGAGCAGAACAACGCGATCGACCTGTGGCTTGAAGATGAAGTAACGCCGTTTGAACAAGAAGCTTGGGAGCGCTGCTTCGAAGAAGTGCCTGCGCGTTTGACGCGTGAGCAGAAGCGCGAATGGCTGAGCGGTCTGCAAGGCGTTTCTTACGGCTCCGACGCGTTCCTGCCGTTCCGCGACAATCTCGATCGTGCTAGCCGCAGCGGCGTGAAATACGTCATTCAAGCAGGCAGCTCGCTTCGTGACGAAGAGGTCGTGCAAGCAGCGAACGATTACGGTATGGTCATGGTTTACTCGGGCGTACGCCTGTTTCATCACTGATAGGAGGCGACGAGGATGTCCACGAACACGACGACAAAATGGAAAACGCTGGCGGATGCGACCGTTCAACGTTTGCAAGAGAATAGCTATCCGGGGCGCGGCATCGTAATCGGCTTGACGCCGGATGCGACGCGTTTCGTGCAAGTGTATTGGATTATGGGACGCAGCGAGAACAGCCGCAACCGCGTGTTCATTCCGGAGAAGAACGGCTTCCTTCGTACGGAAGCAGCTGATCCTGCGAAGCTGACAGACCCATCGCTGATCATTTATTATCCGCTTCGCCACGAAGGCAGCGCGCATATTGTAACGAACGGTGACCAGACGGATACAATCTGGGAAGCGATTAAATCTGGCGGTACGTTCGAAGGGGCGCTTGCAACGCGTACGTACGAGCCGGACCCGCCGAACTTCACGCCGCGTATCTCGGGTATCGTTGATCTGAACGATGCGCAGAACGCGTACAAGCTGTCGATTCTGAAGTCGAACGAGAACGACGAATCGCAGACAAAACGCCAATATTTCCACTACGAGCAAGCGATTGCGGGTTACGGCCACTTCATCTCCACTTATGTGGGCGATGGCAATCCGCTGCCTTCGTTCGCCGGCGAGCCGCAAGTGGCTCCGCTGTTCGACGACGCGCAGGAGACGGCTCGTTTCTACTGGGAATTGCTAGACGCCGAAAACAAAATCTCGCTGCTCGTTAAGACGATCAACGTTAAGAATGGCGAGACGATGCTGACGGTTGTGAACCGTCCGGCTGAAGGAGGCGCTTGACCGATGCGGATTATGGTTATCGGCGGCGGCGGACGTGAGCATGCGATCGTCTGGGCGCTGAACAAGAGCGACAAAGTAAGCAAAATCTTCTGTGCACCTGGCAACGCTGGCATTGCGGAGCTGGCAGAATGCGCGCCGATTCCGGTTAATCGGTTCGACGAGCTCATCCAGTTCGCTTGCGACAACGAAGTTGATCTTGTTGTCGTAGGGCCGGACGATCCGCTTGCGGATGGCATCGTCGATGCGTTCGAAGCTCGCAACATTCCGATCTACGGACCACGGAAGAATGCGGCTGAGATTGAGGGCAGCAAGATCTTCATGAAGGATCTGCTCAAGAAGTACAATATCCCGACAGCCAAGTACGAGACGTTCACCGACTACGAGACGGCACTCACTTACTTGCGCCAGCAAGAGATTCCCGTTGTTGTAAAAGCAGACGGCCTCGCGGCTGGCAAAGGCGTTACGGTTGCTTATTCGCTGGAAGAAGCAGAAGAAGCGCTGCACGGCATGATGGTTGGCAAAGTGTTCGGCGAGTCCGGCGGACGCGTTGTCATCGAGGAATTCCTCGAAGGCCAAGAGATGTCGATCCTTGCTTTCGTTGATGGCGAGACGGTTCGCGCAATGGTTCCGGCACAAGACCATAAGCCGGTCTTCGACAATGACAAAGGTCCGAACACAGGCGGTATGGGAACGTATTCCCCGCTGCCGCATATCGATCCTGCGCTTGTCGAGGACGCGATTGAGAATATCATCAAGCCGACCGCGCGTGCGATGGTCAGTGAAGGCCGCCCGTTCCGCGGCGTGCTCTTCGCAGGTCTGATGATTACCAAAGCTGGTGTCAAAACGATCGAGTTCAACGCGCGTATGGGCGATCCGGAGACGCAAGTCGTGCTCCCGCGCCTGAACACCGATCTGCTCGATATCATTCTCGCTTCGATGAACGGAAGACTCGATCAGCTTCAGATCGAGTGGAGCGACGAAGCGGCGGTATGCGTCATCGCCGCATCCGAAGGCTATCCGGCATCGTATCCGAAAGGCCGTGTTATCACGGGCCTCGAGGCTGCGAAAGCGCAAGGCGCGCTCGTGTTCCACGCGGGTACAGCGCTTGCTGACGGCAATGTCGTCACGAATGGCGGACGAGTGCTCGGCATCGTCGGCCGCGGCCGCGATATTGCGGAAGCGCGTGCCAAGGCGTACGAAGCAGTGAGCGCTATTCATTTTGACGGCATGCACAGCCGTACGGATATCGCTGCGAAAGCTTTGCGATAATCTGGTAGAAACATAGAACCGCAGCCCTAACAGGCTGCGGTTTTTTGTGTGCTGCTGAGCCTTCTAACCTGCAACGTGGCTAGCTTTTCCAACCGTGTGTTACCTCTTTGTAACTACATATCGAACTCAATTCTATTAAGATAGGGTATAGTAGAATCATAGAGTTAGTGGATTGCGAGGGGATAAGCATGCGGTTACCGATTCGATTGGAAAGGCCAAATAGAATAGCCGCAATGATTGTGGCAACCCTGATGATAGGAGCGCTGACGACCGGCTGCGGCGATAAGGCGCATTCAATGAATCATGCGTCCATCATTGATGTGAATGAGCCGCTGACTTCCGGCGAAACGCCGACAGACGGTGTAGTCACAGCGAATGGTGGAGGAAAGCATGACGGCGGGGTTGTTCTCGCAACGGCAACGGCAACGCCAGCGAAGCCGGGCAAAACATCTACGCAGCAGAAACCCGTGCAGATGAATCCGGTACAGCCGATTCTGCTGCAGAAACCGAGCGAGCCGGTTGTGAACTATACGGCGAAGCAAGGAGCGAAGCTTGTTGCGCTGACGTTCGACGATGGGCCGGATGGACATTTTACACCTGCTATCCTGTCGATTCTCAAATCCAGCAAGATTCATGGCACCTTCTTTACAGTCGGCACTCAAGTGAAGCGCTATGGCACGATGATGAAGCGAATCAAAGCAGATGGCAACGAAATAGGCAATCATAGCTATTCACATAAAGACTTAAGCAAGCTTGATCGCAACCAGATTCTTAGCCAGATCAAGCAGGCGGATCTGCTTATTAACAAGCAGACTGGATTCGTGCCGAGGATTGTCCGTGCGCCATACGGGGCGGTCACGCCGCTGGTCAGGACGATTATGAAAGAAAATCACCGCGAGCTAATCTTCTGGTCGGTGGATACGAGGGACTGGGCTGGGAGCTCTGTGGCAACGATGCGAGCGAATGTGAACAAGAACACGCATCCAGGTGGCATTATTCTTATGCATTCATTCGGCAGCAAGCTCGACAATACGGTTCAGCTGTTGCCGCTTATTATTAAAGATCTGAAGAACAAGGGATACACGTTCGTCACCGTAAGTGAATTGCTCGCTGCTAAAGCGAATCATCAGGCGAAAAAATAGCATCAACATCGCAAGGAAGGAAGGCGACGATGAAACGAAAATACAGCTTACGGCGAAGCGCGCTCTTCCTTAGCGGGCTGCTGGTGCTCATCGTATTATCCGGTTGCCAGTTCACGGCGACGCCGGCTGATCTGCTGCAAGGCCCGCGCTCAACACCGGGTAATGCCGCGCTTGCTGCCGCTGTACAGAGCGAGCTTCCTGCACGGTCGAAGCTGTCGCTCGCGATGCAGGAGGGGGCGGATACGGCCGTGCTGAAGATGGATGCCAACGGCGACGGTCAGCAGGAAGCTTTCGTCACCTATTCCGATGAAGGCGGCAATCATCATGTGATGGTACTGCGGAATGAGAAGGGGACATGGCGCAAATGGTTTATTTTCGCGGAGACGTCGAGCTACGGAATTGATGTGCTTCGCACAGCCGACCTTGACGGGGATGGTCAGCCGGAGCTGCTCATCGGATGGAATCAATACGGGGAGCCGGAGCATATGCTCACGTTGTACCATGTCCCTGTTAATGCGGGCGAGATGAATGTGCCGAAGCCGATCGCGGAGCTGCCTTATGACACGATGGGAATTGGCGATGCTCAGGGCGACGGTCGGCCGGAGCTAGGGCTCATAAAGCTGCAGCGGGATAAAATGCAAGCCTCCATCGGGATCTATAAATTCGCAGCCAATCAGGTGCAGAAGGTCGGAGCGGCTGAGCTGGATGGTTCAGTGAACGACTATTTGCAAGTGGAGCTGGGCAAGGTGTCGGCCAACCGTTACGGCATCATTGCAGATGCCTCCATCGGAGCAAATTCTTCGACAACGACGATGCTAGCTTGGGAAGCGGGCAAGCTCGTTCAAATCTATCCGCCGCGAGCGACCGGTGATGATCAAGTGCAAATTAATGCAAGGACGCAGCTGAGCGGCGATCGCAATGGCGATGGTATCCTTGATCTCACCATGCTTCGTGAAGCTCCCGGGCAATCCGAAGGCGTTGCCTATAGCGATCTGCTCTGGATTGAGCAGTATCGGCAATGGGACGGCAGGGGCTATTTCTCCGTTGTCGGCCAGCAGTATGTCGATCCCAATCAGACATATGCAATCACGATTCCGGACACATGGAGCAACTATACATTTAGCCGTCTGAAGGATGGGAGCGGCAGCGATGCTGCACTGGATGCATTCGATCCCGTCAAAGGGCAGCATAAGGAAGTATTGGCACTTCGCGTCATTCCGATTGCGGATTGGAGCAAAGAAAAGAATCAGTTGGATGATGACGGCAGCCGGTACCTCGAGCTTGCCTCGCAAGGCGGGCTTGTCTACATCGCAATCTGGCCTGATAAGCCGGCAGCAGATGCGGGTGTGTTCCCGCCTGATGAAGCGGAGATGAAGGAGCTGTTCAGGCTTCTGCCAGAAGCATAGAAGAACGTTCGATTAAGAGAGAGGGGGGAAGAAGCCATGCGTATTCTATTCGTTGAGGATGAAGAAGCCATCCGCGGCTTCGTCCGCATTAACTTGCGCCGGGGCGGCATGGAAGTAACGGAGGCGGAAGACGGAGAGAGCGCGCTTGCACTCGCGCAGTCGGCTTCTCCGCCTTTTGACGTCGCTCTGCTTGACGTGATGCTTCCGAAGATGAGCGGGTTTGAAGTATGCGAGCAGCTGCGTCAGCAGTTCCCTCGCATGGGCATTATTATGCTGACCGCCAAATCGCAGGAAGAAGATAAAATCCGCGGCCTTGAGCTTGGGGCTGACGATTATGTGCAGAAGCCATTCAGCCCCGGCGAATTGGTCGCGCGGCTTCATGCGCTGAAGCGGCGTATGCTGCCGCTTGGCGAGGACGCGAGCGCCGGCGCAGCGGCAGCGGGCACGGGCGCCGCAGGCGAGAGCGGCGAAGCCGCGGGCACAGCCGCAGAAGCAAGCGCCGGCGCGAGCGCGCCAAGCAGCGCGGCGCGGGATGCCGCAGCGGGCGAAGCGCCGCCGTCTTCGGCAGGCCCGGCGCCAGCGGCAGACGCGGGAGCTGCGCTTGGCGATTCGGCGGCCGCAGCCGCACGGCGAGCGGCGTCGGAGCTTCGCTCCGGCCCATTCCGCCTCTCATCGGCGGAGCGCAAGCTGTGGAAGGAAGGCGTCGAGATCGTGCTCACGCCAACGGAATGGACGCTTGTGAAGCTACTTATGGAACGGGAAGGCGAAGGCTTAAGCCGCGACGATATCTTGAACACGGTATGGGGTCGCCATTATGTCGGCGATTTGAAGATCGTTGATGTCAATATCCGCCGTATCCGGCAGAAGCTTGAGAATAACCCGTCCGAGCCGCTCCATATTGAGACGCTGTGGGGATTCGGCTACCGCTGGAAGAGGGGCGAGGAGCAATGAGCCGCAGCCTTCGAACCCGCATCGTTCGAAGCTACGGCATCTTGATCGTTCTCGTTGTCGTCATGCTTGGCACGATGTTCGGCACGCTCGTGTGGAATTATTATTATAGCAGCGCGGTAGGCTCCGTCCTTCAGCGGGCTGAGACAGAAGCGGCGATCCATACTCGCACGATTGCGTATGAGCCGATGAAGGCGAAAGCCAAATATATGCTGCAAAATATGTCCGAAGGCTCGACGCATCTGCAGCTGCTGACAAGCTCTGGCGAGCTCGTTGTGGACAGCAACGGGCTTGGCGGCAGCTCTGGCGAGAGCGAAGTGGAGCAGACGCCAGATGTCGATCAGGCGATGAAGGGCAAGCAAGGGATATGGCGCGGAACCGATCCGGTGACTGGCGAGCGTATTGCAGCCGTCACGCTTCCGGTACTGCAAGGACCGCGCGTCGTCGCGATGTTCCGGTATACGGCGTCTCTTGAAGAGGTCGACACAACCGTCCGCAACATCCTATGGATTACGGTGCTTGTCGGCTCAATAGTCGTTCTGCTCTTCTTTGCAATGAGTGTGCTCATGGCGAACCGGATTGCGAGACCGATTCGCAACTTGACGCGCGTAGCAGAGAAGATGGCGGAAGGCGACTGGACACGCCGCGCGGTATATCTTCATGACCGTGATGAAATCGGAAGACTCGCCGAAACGCTGAATACGATGGCATCCGAGCTGACCCGGAGGGAGAAGCTGAAGGAGGACTTCATCTCCTCTGTCTCACACGAGCTGCGGACGCCGCTTACTTCGATTAGAGGCTGGAGCGAGACGCTCGCTTCCGGTGATCCCGGCGACGTGGAAGAACTGAATCAAGGGCTTGCCATTATCGGGCGCGAGACAGAGCGTCTCTCCGGGCTCGTCGAGGATCTGCTCGACTTCTCCAAGCTGTATGCGAAGAGCATCGTGCTTCATCCTGAGTCGCTTGATATTCGCCGGACAATTGGCGAGACGCTGCGGCAGTTCGTTGCCCGCGGGCATCGCGAGTCGATTCGGATTATCGGCCATTACAGCGATGAGCCGCTCGTGGCGAAGGTGGATGCGAACCGGCTGAAGCAAGTATTCATTAACGTGCTCGACAATGCGCTGAAGTTTACACCTAGCGGGGGAACAGTAACGGTGACGGGAGAGCGCAAGGCTGGTGTTGCTCAAATTACCATTCAAGATACCGGACCCGGCATCGCGCCCGAGGATCTGCCGCATGTTACGGAGAAGTTCTACAAAGGGACAAGCCAGCGATCAGGAAGCGGCCTAGGCCTTGCCATATGTAAAGAAATCGTCGAGCTGCATGGCGGTAGGTTTGAAGTAAGCAGCGCTGAGTCGGAAGGAACGACGGTGCTGATCTCGATCCCGCTGCTGCCTGAGGAAGTATTGCAGGAGCCAGCGACTTAAACGAGCCTTTCAACCCAAATAACCCGAGCGGCGGTAGCGCAGGTAGAGCGCGCAGCGTCGATCGGGTTATTTGTTAATGAGCCGGCTATTCCTTGTAGAACAGCGACTTATGATTCTTGGTGACGTAGTAGACGGCAATTGCCAAGAGCACAACAATGGTGACGGAAAACCAATGCTCGGTAACCCAATGCAGAAATGTGGGCATGTGTACGAACAGCCTCCTGACCGCTTATGCGTGAGCTTGTCGCTTATGGCTAGTATGCTAAAGATTAGGTCTTTCAATTCCAGCCAAGGATGGAAGACAATGCTACCCGTTCTATGGTTTAATGAAGTATAATCCTCATACAGGCGACAAATTTCTCCAGAAAGCGGGTCGGCAGATGATAAATGCGAATCAGAATCGAATGAAACGTACGATTGGCTATGGCGCCACATTGCTGCTGCTTGCAGCGGTCTTGCTCACTGGCTGCAGCGGAGACAACAAATTGAACGCAAATACGTCGGAGCCTGATACAGCTCCAACGACAAATACGAACGCAGATCAGCCGGCTGATACGGCACCGATTGATCCTCCTGCCGTCGACCCGCCTCAATATATTGCGCCGCTAACAGGGCTCGCGCAAGACAGTGAAGCGAAGAATCGTCCTATCGCTGTCATGGTGAACAACTTCTCGGCAGCTCGTCCGCAATCAGGTCTGCCGAACGCCGATGTCGTGTGGGAGGTGCTCGCAGAAGGCGGTATTACGCGGCTTGTCGCCATCTATCAGAGCTATACGGGGAGCGATCCTATCGGTCCAATCCGCAGCAATCGTCCGTATCTCATTCGTATTGGTGACGGTTATCATGCAATCCTCGCTCATGCTGGGGCTAGCCAGCAGGGCTATGATATTTTGCAGCATCATGGAAAGGCCTACCTGGACGAGATCTCGAACGCAGGCGCTTATTTCTACCGCGAATCATTCCGGAAGGCGCCGCACAACCTCTACTCGAATCTAGAGAAGCTTCGTGCAGGAGCTGCGAAGAAGAAGTATGACGAGACGGTGGAAATCCCAACGTTCCAGTGGTCAGAGGCAGGAGCAACAGATAGCGGTGCTGCAGCTTCGAAGGTCGTCATTCATTTTCTGCTGAAGGACTATAAGCTCTCTTACTTGTACAATCCAAGCACGAAGCTGTACGACCGATTCATAAACGATAAGCCGCACACGGATCTGACGACGAACAAGCAGCTGACTGCTACGAATCTTGTTGTCATTGGCGCGAAGCATAAGACGTATGACGATTACGGCCGGCTTGAGATTGACCTTGAAGCAGGCGGGCCTGCGATGCTGTTCCAGCTCGGCAAGGAGATCGACTGCACCTGGGAGCGTGGAAGCGATGGAGCGATCCATGTAATGAAAGACGGCAAGGAGCTGCCTTTCGTGCCGGGACATACGTTCTATCACATTGTGCCGATGACGCCGACGTTTGAAGGCCATGTGCAGATTGTGGCTGAGTAGAAGAATGGATAAGGGAGAGAAGCTGTGAACCTGAGGGGTTCCGGCTTCTTTTTTTTGCAGTCTTAGGGGTTAAAATCGGGTGCACCGGAAAACACTAGGAGGGCATGGCGGCGGTGCGATCAAAAATAAAATGAGGATTTTGAAAAGAAGTCATAAAACCTTTACAATCCCTTAACAATTACGAGTTAAACTATGATAAGATATTGTCGGTTTCCTGTGGATTTTGGCGAAAAATTCTAGGAACGACGATGTAACTTAAAGCAAGCTATAACGAAGGGGATAACTATGTTTAAGAAAAAAGACGACGTTTTCTTTACAACGCTTGAATCGATGGCGGACACGATCCTGGAATGCGTGCATTACTTCGAGCAGAATGTTTCGAAGATTACCGATGCGACGCAGTTCGCGAAGTCGATGAAAGAGTATGAAAGCAAGTGCGATCGCTATGTACATAAAATACTGACAGAACTGAACAAGACGTTCATCACTCCGATCGAGCGCGAAGATATTCTCAAACTGACGACGTCGCTGGACGATGTGCTTGACGGCATCGAAGCTTGCGCATCCCGTTTCGAGATGTATAACATTACGGAGCCGGACGAGTATGTCACGCTGTTCGCCGACAACATCCTGCGCTGCGCTCAGCAAATCAAGAAGGCGATCTATCTCTTGTCCGAGAAGAAGCTGCTTGCGATGCGTGAGCCTGCCATTCACATCAACGAGCTTGAAAACCAAGCGGATGATCTGCTTCGCGTCAGCGTGAAGAGCTTGTTCACGAACGTGAAGGACCCGATTGAGCTGATCAAGCGCAAAGAGATCTATGAGCGTCTTGAGCAAACGACCGACTACTGTGAAGATGTTGCCAACACACTCGAAACCATCATCATGCGCAACAGCTAAGGAGCGGGGACGAGTAGGATGGACACTATTTACATTTGGGTTGGTATCGTTATCTTTCTAGCGCTTGCATTCGACTTTATCAATGGTTTCCATGATACAGCCAATGCAATTGCAACTTCCGTGTCGACACGGGCGCTGTCGCCGCGTATGGCAATTATTCTTGCGTCGGTGATGAACTTCGTCGGTGCGATTATGTTTACAGGCGTTGCTAAGACCATCGGGGGCAAGGTTGCCAATCCTGCAACGCTTGATCATGGTGTACAGGTTGTCGTCGCGACGCTGATCGGTGCCATTGCGTGGAACTTGCTCACGTGGTGGCTTGGTATCCCGTCATCATCTTCCCATGCGCTTATCGGCGCGTTGTCAGGTGCGGTTATCAGCTCCGCTGGCTTCAGTGCTATTAATTCACAAGGCTTTGTCGATATCCTAAAAGCACTTATTTTCTCGCCGCTTATTGCATTTGCTGGTGGTTTCATCGTGATGTGGATCTTAAAGCAGGTCTTCGCCAGATCGAATCCGCATCTTATCAATAGAGGCTTCCGTTCCGGTCAGGTGCTGACGGCTGCCTTCCAATCGTTCACGCACGGTACGAACGATGCGCAGAAGGCGATGGGTATTATTACGTTCGCGCTCGTCGCAGCAGGCATCCAAGAGAATACGGATCATATCCCGCTGTGGGTTAAGATCTCTGCTGCACTCGCGATGGCGCTTGGTACGTCAATCGGCGGATGGAAGATCATTAAGACGATGGGTACGAAAATCTTCAAAATCGAGCCAATCAACGGTTTCGCGGCGGATATCGTATCTGCGAGCATTATCTTCTCAGCTACGAGTATTCACTTGCCCGTTAGTACGACGCATGTCATCACGTCTTCCATTCTCGGCGTAGGCAGTGCGAAGCGCTTCTCCGCTGTAAAATGGGATCTTGCTGGACGAATCGTCTTGTCGTGGATCATTACGATTCCGATTGCGGCAATTCTGTCGGCGCTGATCTATAAAGTGATTGCTTTGTTTATCTAAGAGGTGTGTAATAAAAGCCGGAATTCCCTTGGCGCGCTTCGCTGTTGATGCGCGGCTTACGAGGAGGATTCCGGCTTTGTTGTTGTTGCTTGAGGGAGATTAGGGGGCGATCAGATTAAGGGCGGCGTTTCGGGCGAGGGCCGCCTGGTGTTACGAGACTGCTGCCTTTGCCCTTGCCTGTGCCTTTGCCTTTGCTGGTGGTCCGCTTGCGTGCTTTCTTGCGGCGTTTTACCGGTGAATCATCGTCGTCCTCAGCGATCTTGGCGCCTTTCTTGCCTGGCGTGAAGGAGGTGGCGAGAACTTTGATGAGCGGCGCCATCTGCGAAATGCTGCCGACAACCTTCTGCACTTTGCCCATCGTCGTCACAATGCCGTCGAGTCCGCCCATCCGGTCGACGACGCTCTTCAGATCGTTCAGGCTGTTCGCTAGATTGAAGCCGGACTTCTCTGTCTTGGCATCTTCCGCTGCGGCTGGGAGGACGGAGGTATTCGACTCGGGAAGCGGGATAATCTGCATATTCGACGCAGGCTGAATCGAGAACGTAGGGACGCCTCCGGAGAATTCGTTCGACACTTCGGTCGTGCTGAAGGGAACGGGCGAAGTGAGCCCTACGCTTTTATTCGTTTTGCCAAGGAAAGGGTCAGAGATGCCCGGGAATTGGCTTTGCCCCTGGTTTTGCAGGCCTTGACCTGGCCCTGGCCCTGGACCGCCGTGGGGCTGTGGCGTGTTGCGGCCGGACGGATCGTAGCGGTAGTTCACGGGAGATCACACCTTTGTGCCTTATTTGTATACACTAGTCTATGGTGTAGGCGAACATGCGGATTGGACGATAGCCCGCATGCGCGGAATAAATTTCCGCGCTTGCCTTAGGGGCAGGAACCTAGAACGCCTTAAAGTCGAAACCTGAAACTCCGGAACCTTCGAACCTTTGAACCCGGAAGATCGCTAGGCGCGGCTTTGCGTCCTTCTATTCTGTAAAGCGGTGATGCTTGAAAATTCTACTAGAAAGGACTACAATGAGCATATTAGTTCATGGTAGGAGTGAGCGGACGATGCAATTGAAGAAGCTGAATGATAAGACAATCGACCAGCTGTTCGAGGCGGTTCTTACGCTGAAGACGGTGGAAGAATGCTATATTTTCTTTGACGATCTTTGTACGGTAAATGAGATTCAGTCGCTGTCCCAGCGGCTTGAAGTAGCGCGTATGCTAGGCAAAGGCGCGACATATAATCAGATTGAAGCGGAGACAGGCGCGAGCACGGCGACGATCTCGCGCGTGAAGCGTTGCCTCAACTACGGCAATGACGGTTACAAAATGGCGCTGGAGCGTTCAGGGCGCTAAGTGCTTGCACAGGATGATGATCGAATGAAGCATGGAATAGTAAAAGAGATAGAACTAGGGATAGAACCAGGAATAAGACCAGGAGTAAATGCTGGGATAAAACCAGGAGTACTAGTGGTTAGCCATGGCTCGCGTGAAGCCGACTGGGTGCGGCTTGTGGATGATGCGGTGGCAGGTTGCGCGGCTCTTGTGGGCAGCGAGGTGCCGGTTGTCTCTGCATTTCTTGAGCTCGTCGAGGGCCGGCTTATTCAAGACGGTGTGCATGCATTGGAAGCGGAAGGTGTGACGGATCTCTACGTCCTTCCGCTTTTTGTGTCGTCCGGAAGCACGCATGTGGACGACATTGCACAAGCGTTCGGCATGCCGCCAGTGTCGGCGGCTCGCGCAGGTGAGCTTGAGCGGTTTGCGGTGCGCGAAGGCGTGCGTGTGCGGTTCGGCTTGCCGATCGACGACGATGGCGATATTGCGGAGCTGTTGCTTCGCAATATTGTGGAGTTGTCGGCGGAGGCGAGCGAGCCGGGCGCGGAGCGAGAGCAAGAGCCGAGTGAGGGAGCACGAGCAGAGCGGGAGAGCGAGCCGAGCGAAAGTGCAGAGCCTTCTGCGGCGGAGCAACTGTCTGCGGCGGCGCGGCGGCGCGAGCGATTGCTGCTTGTCGCGCATGGCTCGCGCGAAGCGGTGTTTCATGGCCGCTGGCGTGATGGCATGGCGGCGCTGGCGGAGCGGGTGCGCGAGCTTGGCGGCTTCGCGGGCGCGCATAGTGCGATGCTGCTGCCGAATCAGGCGGCGTGCAAGCTCGGGGCTTTGCAGCGGCGGTATCCGGATGATGCGTTCATCGTGGTGCCGCTTTTTCTTAGTGAGGGTTATTTTACGCGTACGGTCATTCCGACTCGTCTTGCCGGTTTGGATTATCGGTATAACGGCCGGGCGCTGCTGCCGTCGCCGCAGATTGCGCGCTGGATGGAGCGACAGATTCGGGAATGGCTTTCCACGATGTAAACATGGGCACTTCTGTAAAAGGCGATTTGGGGAGTTAGCCCTTTATCGTGTATAGTAGAAGGTAGTGCTAAAAGTGCGGATTGTTGTGGAGTTTGGGAGGTGTGCGGCAGTGACAATTAAGCGGGCAAGGCTGATTTATAACCCGACATCGGGACGCGAGGAGATTAAGAAGCGGCTCCCCGATATTCTTCAGCGGCTGGAGCGCGGCGGCATCGAGACGAGCTGCCATGCGACATCCAGTGAGGGTGACGCGACGATCGCGGCTGCCGAGGCGGCGGACCGCGGCTTCGACATGATCATTGCAGCGGGCGGCGACGGTACGCTGTATGAAGTTATTAATGGTTTGGCGGAGAAGGACGTGCGGCCCCCTATTGGGATCTTGCCCCTTGGGACGACGAATGATTTTGCCAGGGCGCTTGGCATTCCGAAGCATTGGGAGTACGCGTGCGATCTCATTATTCAGCAGTACTCACGGCCGATTGATCTTGGTCGGGCGAATCAGCGGTATTTTATCAATATTGCCGGTGGTGGGTCGCTCACGGAGCTGACCTATGAGGTGCCGAGCAAGCTGAAGACGATGATCGGCCAGTTGGCCTATTATATGAAGGGTCTGGAGAAAATGACCCGCCTCCGTCCAACGGAGCTACGCATTCGTGCGAAGGAAATTGGCGAGATTCATGAGGAGATTATGCTATTCCTCATCTGTAACAGCAACTCGGTCGGCGGCTTCGAGAAGCTAGCCCCGGAGGCGAGTCTCGACGACGGCTTGTTCGATGTCGTGGTGCTGAAACGGTGCAATCTCGGCGAGTTCATCCGCTTGGCGTCGCTGGCGCTGCGCGGGGAGCACTTGAACGATCCGCATGTCGTGCATTTCCGCACGAGCGAGCTTGTGGTGACGACACCGGATTATGTACAGCTGAACCTGGACGGAGAGTATGGCGGCACGCTGCCATGTACGTTCACGGCTCTGCCGTCGCATTTGAGCATTTTTGTCGATGAAGCGGGCAATTCTACTTATAAATAAAGGTAAGATCAAGAGTAAGAGCGGGATGGCAAAGGCAAGTCAAAGCTATCACCTATGGAAAACGGAGCGGGTAGGGAACATGAAGGGCAAAGCAGTGCAAGCGCCAGTGGCGAAAAATGAAGAGGTCGTCGTCGACATTGTCGGCTTGACGCATGAAGGCGAAGGGGTAGGCCGGGCAGACGGCTTTACCCTTTTTATACAGGGAGCACTTCCCGGCGAGCGCGTTCGCGCGAAGGTGCTGAAGGTGAAGAAGACTTATGGCTACGCGAGAATGCAGGAGCTGCTGGTGGAGAGTCCGGACCGTGTCGAGGCGCCGTGCCCGATCTATAAGCAGTGCGGCGGCTGCCAACTGCAGCATCTGAGTTATGAGGGGCAACTTGCGTGGAAACGCCAGCATGTGGTGGATAATTTGGAGCGGATTGGGAAGCTCTCCACAACCCCAAATCCTTCCTCCCAACAGGGTGAGGTTGGCGCGGTAGTAGTGCACGAGACGCTCGGTATGTCCGAGCCTTGGCGTTATCGGAACAAGGCAGCCGTGCCGATGGGGATGGCGGCTGCTGTTACGGGTGGTGACGGCGACGGTTTGGTGTCGCCGGAGCGGTTGATCGGCGGCTTTTATGCGCGCGGCAGCCATCGCATCATCGACATGGACGAGTGCATGATTCAGCACTCGCGCAATGACGAGATCGTAGCTCGCGTCAAGGAGATCGGACGCGAGCTCGGCATCACGGCCTACAACGAAGAGACAGGCCGTGGTTTGCTGCGCCACGTGATGACGCGAGTCGGCTTCGTCTCCGGCGAAGCGATGATCGTGTTCATCACTAATGGCGAGCGTATCCCGCAGGTGGAGCGCTGGGTAGAGTTGATTCGCGCGGCTGTGCCTGGTGTGAAGAGCATCGTGCAAAACGTGAACACGCGCGACACGAACGTGATCTTCGGCGACAAGACTCGCGTCCTCTGGGGCAGCGAGGTCATCTACGACGAGCTCGACGGTATCCGTTTTGCGATCTCGGCTCGGTCGTTCTATCAAGTGAACCCGGTGCAGACGGTGGAGCTCTACCGCCGAGCGGTGGAATACGCCGCACTCACCGGCGGAGAGCGCGTCATCGATGCTTACTGCGGCATCGGGACGATCTCTTTGTTCTTGGCCCGGGCGGCCGGCCAAGTCTACGGCGTGGAGATCGTGCCGGAGGCAATCGAGGATGCGAAGCGTAATGCTGAGTTGAACGGCATGACGAACGCTTCGTTCGAGGCTGGCCCAGCTGAGGTCGTCATCCCTCGCTGGCGTAAGGAAGGCATCGTCGCAGACGTCATCGTCGTCGACCCGCCGCGCAAAGGCTGTGACGAAGCGTTGCTGGATACGATTCTGGCGATGAAGCCGGAACGGGTGGTGTATGTGTCGTGTAATCCATCGACACTGGCGCGGGACCTGCGCGTGTTGGAGGATGGTGGCTATCGCACGGTAGAAGTGCAGCCGGTGGATATGTTTCCGCATACGGTGCATGTGGAATCGGTGGTTTTATTAAAGAAAAACTGAGTTCCAATGGTCTGGCGAATAGTATTGGCGATTACGCTAGCACTGAATAAATAGAACGTATCAGGAGGACTTTACACCTATCCCATCGAACTCTAATCGGGACACATTCTGTCAAATTTCCGATTTGGAGCGATACGATAATGACTCTCCCAGTTGAACTGGCTTCTATATTCCGCTTGAAACAAAAATCTTACAAAATGGTCTTGATCCTAGCCATATTGGATGAATACCAACAAACAAGACTTCAATTCCTGCCGCTCAATGCTGTTGCTGAGCGGTTTTTGTCTTATTATCGCAACGCTACCGAATCCGGCTTTACGGTAGATACCCCTCCTCAGAAGATAAATACCAGTTGGGCGGAGTTTACCCTAACTCAAACCAAGTCTCTCTTGCAGACTCCAATTGATGCACTCAAGTCAATCCTTGATGCGAACTCAGAGACTATTACCTTTAAGACGCATATATGGTCTATGCTCAATGACAATCTCCTGTCTGAACTCAGGGAGTATGCCCAAGCTGAGCTAGAAACTTATAACGAAGCATTACCGACTAATTCTTCATTTTCCTTGAAAGTTGCGTTCGATGATTTGCTAAACAATTATTTGGAATATAAAACACAGGGTTTCGGTGGTCATCCCGTTGGTGCCTTAGTCAGACAGGAGATTCCATCGTTTATTCAGGCCCAGGAATTTATTGGACAAGATTACAAGGTACAAGGATCGATTGGCCAAGGGAACTGGGTTGGCATACCGTGGATCGCAATTTTAGATAAACGGTTAAATACCTCTATTCAGAGTGGCGAATATATTGTCTATCTATTTTCGGAGGATATGAGTGCAGTTTATCTGGCATTAAACCATGGCGTGACTGAACCTCTTAGGCAATATAAGAAAAAAGGTGCCTATCAATACTTCAAGCAAAAGTCCGACGAAATGCGTAGCTATTTGCCACTTGAGAATATGCAAATTGATGAGAACATCCCGGGACTCGGGGATGATTATCAGGCTGCGATAATTGCATCAATTCGCTACGAGCGCAATAACATCCCTGAGGATGCGAAGTTACTCGAGGATCTTCGAAATGTAGTCGACAATTACAAAATATACGCCGATAAGGTGCTTCAGAGTCAGCAACAGCAGCGAATCGAGCAGCCTGCATTCACATTCACAATTGCTCATCTATATTTAGGTAATGGAATCATTCGATACTTGGGAACGAATCAAGATCGCTACGTGTCCATAGAAGAGCTTATTAATAACCAGGCATCGGTGTTGAAGTCCGGCGATGATGTGAAGAATCCAAAAGAGCGAATCCAGCATATTGGACGAGCGCTTCTTCAATTGGGGCTGCTCGCAAGCGAAGACACTGAGTACTCCCTTACGCCTAATGGAATTGAATATTACCTTGCAATGGATCAGGAAACTTGGATACTAAGCCAGGGTCAGGTTCATCTTCTTCGCGATATACTCGCAATTTATGAACACGAACCACATGCAACTCGATTGATGAGAAGTATGAACTTAGGAATTTCAATTGCGAAGGAACTCGGAACGTTCAAGCTTGAGTCCTTCAAATCGTTATTTATTGCCGAGTTAGGAATGGATAGCGAGTGGGGGGAGGTAACTCAGGAGAACCGCTCGCGGTTTATGTTGAGTTGGTTGGAGGAGCTGAAGTATATCCGTAAGACGAAGGACGATTATACATTTATCGAGGAGGTGGAACCGGTAGATACGTTATCGGTGGTAGAACGAGTAGCTCGTATTAAAGCCTATATCGAGAGTAAAGGGTTCCATTTTCCTCAAGGTTTGATCGAGAACTTCTATTTGTCTTTGAAGAGCAAGCCCTTTGTGATCCTAGCTGGAGTCTCTGGTACAGGGAAGACGAAACTGGTTAAGCTCTTCGCGGAAGCCGTTGGTGCTGAGTTTCATTTAATTCCCGTTCGCCCAGACTGGAGTGATCCTTCGGACTTGCTTGGCTATAAGGATTTGACAGGCGCCTTCCGCTCCAGCCAGTTGGCAGAGATTCTTGTTGAAGCTTCCAAGGAAGGGAATCGGAATAAGCCATTCTTTATTTGCCTAGACGAGATGAACTTAGCGCGAGTGGAGCATTACTTCAGCGATCTGCTTAGCGTTATTGAAACACAAGAGTGGCAAAATGGCCGAATCGTTACGGTTCCGCTCATCCAGAAGAAGAGTCTGATTGACGCGGATCAATCAATCTATGGCGGACTAGCACTTCCTGACAATGTCTATCTTATTGGTACGGTGAACATGGATGAAACAACGCATCCATTTAGCAAAAAGGTACTTGATCGTGCAAATACGATCGAGTTCAACTATATCAACCTCGAGCAATTCCCTATTGGATCGGTAGCTGAATCAATCGCGCTACGAGTGCCGAATTCATTCTTGCGGAGTGAGTACTTGCAGCTTGTTGACGCCTTTGGTCCTAATCAGGAGCTAGTTCGTCGTGTAACAACGCAGTTGGTTAAAGTAAATGAGATTCTTGAACAGGTCCATTCTCATGTAGGCTTCCGAATTCGGGACGCCGTATGCTTCTATATGATTTACAATGAGCAGTTCGAGTTAATGAGCGAGAATGAAGCATTCGATTTGCAATTATTACAGAAGCTACTGCCTCGCGTACAGGGCAGCAGTTCATCGGTTAAACGTGTGCTACTACAGCTTCTGCAGGAAGCACTGGGAAGAAACTTATCCATTAATAATTTGATGGACGATGCATCTGAACTCTACATGCCAACGCGATCAAATGAAAATGAGAAAGCTGCAAAATATCCGCTCAGCGCACGTAAACTGGCATTCATGCTCCGGAGGTTAGAGGAAGATGGATTCACTTCCTATTGGCTCTCCTAATCGCAGCATTGAGTTGTTACGTATTGAGACAAATCTATTTAATCTTTATATACATGGAAAACCATTTCACAAGACTGTGGATTCGTTGAAGCTTCATCGTAACGAGGAGCAGCAGCTTATTCCCGCTCAATTATTATTGTCCTTAGAGTCTGGAATGCTGGAACTGGAGAAAATTCTGGTTTTCAATCCGGAGCTTCAGGAGCTAGTAGAGTGGCGGGTAGGTGAAAAAGCTTATCCGTTGTTCTTTGAAACGCAGCCTTACGAGTTTGTTATTGAGAAAAAAGACGATATCCCTGTAAATTTCTACCATGAGAACGCAAACCTGCGGCAAGCAGTGAAGCCATTAGGAAGAGGGCACATTCTCTCTGGTATACTCAATTTCCAGAACGAAGTTGGTTTAACCGACTTGGAGTTGCGTTTGCATGGGAAGACGATACTCTCTCTGCAGCTGGAGATTTTTCCGGTAAAAATGGATTACAAGCGCGACTACCAGATGATCTTGAATGACGTGAATCAGCAGATTTACAATTTATCGTTTGATTTTCTGCGGAAGACTTACAATTTAACGGGTCTCAAAGAAACGAGCAACCAGAGTCTAACGGAATTCTTCTCCATTCTTAAGCATGTCTTTGCTCAATTAATCCAAGCCGTGGAACGAATTCAATTCGCACCACATTCAAAGCATCAAGTGGAGCATCGAGTTGTCCCATCAGGAAAGGTAAGAAAGCCAGGGAAGAAGAATGTTCAGTTTCTTAGCAAGCACCCGCATCTTTTTGCGAAAGACAATCAAGGGATGGTTTCTATTCAAGGGCAGCGTTACAATCCAACGCATGCACTGGAGACCAAACGATATGTGGATTACGATACGAATGAGAACCGATTTGTTAGATGGGTATTGCTCCGAATTGCCCAGAAGTTAAAGGTATTAAAGAAACGACTGACTGAAAAAGGGAAGATTCTTGATCCGCACCTTTCCCATCAGTTCTCGGACATGGAGTTTCAGATACAACGGTTACTTGGGTTGGACTTCCTACAGGTCAAAGATATGCGTCAGTTGTCGGTCACACTTGTATTGCAGATGGCACCGGGGTACCGGGAAGTGTATCGCAACTATCTCATGTTGATGAAAGGCCTATCAATCCAGAGTGATTTGTTCCAATTGTCGATGAAAGACTTGGCGCAGCTCTACGAGTACTGGTGTTTCCTCAAAATTCACGACCTGCTTAGCCGTAAGTACGAACTGCTGAAGCAAGATATAATCAAAGTGAACCGTACGGGTATCTTTGTCACGCTAGATAAAACGCAGAAGGCGAAAATGGTTTACCGTAACCCTAAGAACGGCGAAGTTTTCACGCTATATTACAATACACTGCCGCCAGGGGAAGAGACTCCAACGGTTTCTCAGCGGCCGGATAACGTGCTGACACTTAAGAAGAATGACTCAAAGACTGTGTACAAATACATTTTCGATGCGAAGTACAGATTAGATCCTGCGTATGAAGGAACCCCGTATAAGAGGGATTACAAGACACCTGGACCAGAAGAATCAGATATTAATACGATGCATCGATATAGAGATGCCATTGTCTATGAAGAGGATGCTTCCGATGGACTCGAGCGGAGCATGTTCGGGGCGTATGTTCTCTTTCCATATCACAATGAGAACGAGTACAAGGAGCATCGTTTCTACAAAAGCATTCAGCTCGTGAATGTAGGAGCATTCCCGTTCTTGCCGAATGCAACGAAGCTCATGGAAGATTTTCTGGACGAGATTATTATGGACAGTCCCGAGAAGTCATACGAACGCGCAACAAGGCCCAGCGGTACGAAAGCTTATTATAAAAACCAGTTGAATGATCGGGATGTTCTGGTAGGCTCCTTGCGCAATGTAGAACAACTAAATGATGCTTTGAAGTATGGGTTTTATCACGTGCCTCTTGAGAATTTAAAGGACCATACGATACTCTCGCAGTTGGAGTATATTGCGATGTACCAATCCGTGAAGAAGTTTGAACCTGAGGGTCGAGGTGCCGGCATTCACTGGTTCGCTAGGATCAAGAACTGGCAGGTGCTTAGAAGGCAAGAAATCACGGAGATTCCGGCAAAAGCAGGTACCGAGGATAAGCTCTATGTCAAATTCATGGTCGAGAATTGGGAGAAGCGAGCTAAGCCAATCATTCCAGGTGGGCACGGTGTTTACTCGCTGCTACTGACGTCAAAATATATTTTTGATCGTGCTGAGGAAATTGCGGAACTGAGGCTTGAAACCGAAGAGGATATTCGAGTATGGCGCGAACAACGGCGCCAAGGGCGAGTGAAGGTTGAGCTTAATCATGAACAGGTTGATTTGGCAAGCGAAGTCGAGGTTATTGCGGATGTTGAATAAGTAGGATGTGATTATGCATGATACACGCGTAGCGGCAGCTATTATCGAGAACGAGCAGGGAAAGATTCTAATTGCAAGCGAACTGACTGGATATAAGTTTGCACTGGCTGATGTCAAGTTTGTTGAGATGCTGAGATTTTCTACGAGGCTATAGAGAAAGTAGTAGTATAAACTTCACATTAGTCAATGAGCGAGGGAATTGTCTCACTGATGCTGTTCAGTTTCCTATACAACACGTTTTATGAAAACAGTTCAACAAGTAGAAAGGACAATTTCTGTGCTCGTTTTCAAAGTGACTAAAACTATAATGAAAGATTTAAAAATTATTCCGGGGGAAGTTGATAATTCAAATTTATTCTACAGCTGGCATGTTAATTGTTTCTTATTAGATCGAAAAAGGCACTATGTGTTTATGAATGATTTATCTAGATTGAGTTTATCAATTACGGGTATTAGAAGTAATCAATTACATAAGTTAACTGAGATATTCTTATCTAATCTGAAGAATTACTTATTTTCCGAGGGCATTTCTGAAAAGTTAATTGATGAATATGTAAGTAATTGCGGCGAAGTAATCTATACGAAAACGGATAGCAGAAGTGTGTTAAGTACACTATCCGAGATCATGTTAATTATGAAATCTTTTGAAGGCGACAAGAATGATAAATTTGCAGATTTGAATGAGCGCAATAAATGGAATAACACGATTATTTATAAGCCAATCGAATATCAGCAACCCATTATTGTATTCAAGAAAGAATTAGAAAGACTTAGTTGAGAGTAAACAATCTGAAATGCACCTGTTAGAACTGGCATTGGAATAAGCCTTACGGTTTATCTGATGGGGTTCTTTAGGTGTGTTTTTTATGACTGATCAAGTATATACAATATTTGCAATCACACCCGAACCTTCAATATATGCCCCCAATAACCGATAAACCTATGGAAGAGTTTTTTCGAGTATTCCCCACATTTTTCGACTAAATAAGACGCAGTTTTTCATGAGACTTTCAACCGTCAATTAACCAATTTCCCCCTTGGGATTTCTTCGACATTATATGATAATGTTTGAGATAAATAGCATAAGAAACGGACAGATTACATACAAACGGAGTGAAGCTTTATGCGGAAATACCAACAAAAGCAGATTCTTGATTTAGTAGCAACACTCTATGAAGCAACGGATGAAATACATCGGCAATTTTCAGGTGGGAATTTGCAAGCTGTAATTAACCTTATGGGGGACTGCCAAGATGTGGCGGTACATGTAGGTGAGTTTATAGAGAGTTTAGAAGGTGAAGGTACACGAACAGTTAAACAGCTAACTGAGTATCACGAGAGTCTTTATAAGAACGCTATGGGAATTGAAACCGCCACTTTAGGCTTCGTTAAGCAACTCAAAAAACAAATCAGTCTGATTGAAAGCAGTATCAAGACTGAACTGAGACCAAACAAAATTGAGATTGCTTTCTTTCCATATAAGGCGTCCATGTGGGATGCTCTTGAATCGATTTGGCTTGCCGCGCAAGAAGATCCGCAATGCGATGCTTATGTGGTTCCGATCCCTTATTTTGATAGGCTGCCTGATGGCGGAGCTGGACAAATGCATTATGAAGGACATCTCTATCCTAACTATGTGCCAATCGTGAATTGGCAAGAATATAACCTGGAAGAGCGTCGACCGGAAATGAGTTTTATCCATAATGTCTATGATGAGTATAACGCAATCACAAGTGTACATCCTAATTATTACAGCAGAAACCTGAAGAAATATACGGAATTGCTGTGCTACTCTCCTTATTTTGTAGCTAATAAAGTGGAGGAGCATTTCTGCACCCTGACAGGTGTTGCATTCTCCGACCGCGTATTTGTGCAGTCTGAGAAGGCTCGTAATGATTACATTCATACCATACAAGCGTACGAGAAAGAAAACAATATGGTTGGTCGTTTCGGGAAATTGAAGGAGAAGATTGTGGCTTCTGGATCTCCGAAGTTTGATAAAGTCATTAATTCCAGGCCGGAACATTTCACGCTGCCTGATGAATGGAACCAGATGATTGTGAAGCCCGATGGTACATGGAGAAAAATAGTTCTTTATAATACATCAATAGGCCCTCTGCTTACGGGGAACGAGAAATATATTGCAAAGCTACGGTCTGTATTTAACACCTTCCGTAATCGTGATGATGTCGTTCTTTGGTGGCGACCTCATCCTCTGAGCGAGGTTACTTACGGTACAATGCGTCCATTTCTCCTGGATGAATATAAGCATCTAATTAAGGAGTATAAGCTTGAGGGATACGGTATTTACGATGATACGGCAGATTTGCATCGAGCTTTATGTTTAAGCTCTGCTTTCTACGGAGACGGTACTTCTTTGATGCAGATGTATCAATGTATGAAGAAGCCGATAATGGAGCAAATGGAAGAGTTAGACAATCGCTTACTAGTTGGAAGTGTATGTGATACTGATGAATATTTGTGGTATTTAACCATTAATCTGAATGGTTTGTTCCGATTAAACAAGAAGACTTGGAAAGCAGAATATATGGGGAGCTTTGATAATGAGATAGCGTTTGATTGGAGATCCTATTATTCTATCCATCAAAGTGGTAATAAACTTTATTTTTCTCCCCATTCTGCTGGGAGTATAGCTATATATGATCTAGTTGAATCATCATTTCAGTATATTGATCTTCCGGTACCAAAGGGCAAACAGTACAATGATAAAACTAAGTTCATAGAAATGTTTGAATACGATGGATCGCTTTATTTTATTCCTTTAAGATTCCCGGGTATTGTTAAATTGAATATGAATGATCTCACTACCGAAATCATAGACGACTGGTTAAAGCCCACTCAAGAGGCGATCTTTGATCCTCAGCTCGTATATTTTACTCATGGTGTATTTGATGAGAAGCATAGCTCGCTTACTTTAGCTTGTATAAACGCCAATGCATTCTTGGAACTTGATTATTTAACCAACACCACAAAGTTACACACCATAGGCAGTGACAATTGTGGATACACAGATATATTGATCGTAGATGAGACTTACTGGCTGTTAACTGCGCATAAGTCAGCGTTAGTTAGCTTTAATAGAATTGATAATACGTCAATGGAGTATGAAGTTAGTCTCGAAGGAATTCCTTTTGGAGGAGCTTGGCAATTCCAAAAATTAATCTACTCTAATAATTTCTTGTATCTTGTGCCTCTTAACGCTGCTGGATTAATTAAATTCGACTTACTTAACCATTCTTTTGTTTTGGTAGACGATTTTTACCCAACTAGCTTGCAAGAGGACAAGGATATAGAATTAGAACGTAAACATCATAGTTATGAGTTTATAACATTGAATAATACAGATAAAATTTACGTCACTGAAAAGCAGAGCAAGCAATTTATCGAATATGACCCTAACAATGGCTCCATGCGTCAAGCGAGTATCGCAGTTACTGATGAAGGCAATTTGAGTGAGATGCAGAATTTCCTAATAAGTAGACGTGACGATGTATTTGATGAAGCTAATAGTTGTGTATATGTGGAACATCCTTATTCAGCCTCACTTGAGAGCTTAATTAATATAGTTACACAGTCAGTTTCGGAGCCTTGGCTTGATAAACGACTGGACAAGCAAGCCAATCTCCGTCTTGCAGAAATCACACATCCGGATGGAAAAGCCGGAATTGAAATCTATGAAAAGTCTAAACGGGCGGTGCTGAAATAATGAAGTACGATTACCTGATTGTTGGTGCAGGACCTTTTGGGGCAGTATTTGCACATGAAGCTATGAAGAGCAATAAGAAGTGCCTTGTGATTGATAAGCGTGACCATATCGGAGGCAATATCTATACAGAGCAAGTGGAAGGCATAAATGTACATAAGTACGGAGCGCATATTTTCCACACGAATGACAAAGAAGTATGGGACTATGTGAACCAGCTTGCAACATTCAATCGTTATACCAACTCGCCTATTGCAAATTATAAGGGTGAAATATACAATTTGCCTTTTAATATGAATACCTTTTATCAGTTGTGGAAGGTTTCCGATCCGGCAGAAGCTGAGAAAATGATAGAATCGCAGCGCATACAATACGAAGATCCGCAGAACCTGGAAGAAACCGCTCTTTCATTGGTTGGACATGACATTTATGAAAAGCTGATCAAAGGCTATACGGAAAAACAATGGGGTCGTGACTGCAAAGACATACCTGCATTTATTATCAAGCGTCTGCCGGTTCGTCTCACTTGGGATAACAACTATTTTAACGACCAGTATCAAGGGATACCAATCGGAGGTTACACACCGATTATCGAGAAGCTTCTTGAAGGCTGCGAAGTCAGATTGAATACCGACTACTTCGCACAAAGAGAATACTTTGAAAGCATTGCAGAGAAGGTCGTATATACAGGCATGCTGGATGAGTTCTATGAGCATCAATTTGGACAACTTGAGTATCGTACATTGCGATTTGATACGGAAATCCTTGATAAGCCTAATTTCCAAGGAAACGCAGTTGTGAATTACACAGATCGGGAGACGCCGTTTACCCGCATCATCGAACATAAGCATTTTGAATTCGGCACTCAACCCAAAACTGTCGTCACTCGCGAGCACTCCAAAGAGTATGAGAACGGGGATGAGCCTTATTATCCGATTAATGATCAAAAGAACAGTCAGCGTTATTTGATGTACAAGGAGCTTGCTGACCAAGAAGAGAACGTGATCTTCGGTGGCAGACTGGCGGAATACAAATATTACGATATGTGGCAAATCGTCAGAAACGCACTTGATCGAGTGAGAAAAGAGCTGCAAGAAGCTTAAAAGTAATCAATGGGAATTGTAATAACGGAGGGGTACTCTTGAAGATCACACTATCGGGATTAGCAGGGATGAAAATACGCGCAGGCGATGGCCTGCAAGAGTTAGGGCATCCTGAGATGCTTAGCACCCCTCTTTATTATTTGGCACTGCCTGGCGATAGACTGCAGCTTATGGACTCGGGCTATAAATTCAACATTGCAACCTATGCTCCGGAGGTGGAGGATCGCTGGATTTACACCTACGACTATGCTCCGGACCAAAGCTGGACGGTTTATCGGCAGGATTTAAGCGGCAGCAGTTATCGGCAAGATAATTACATCTTTACAGAGCGCGTTTACTTCCGGGTATGCCTAAGAAAAATGAACGGAGCGGACTTTGAAAGCTCGGAAGATATTAATCGCATTTTATCTTTTAATAGAAAAGAAGCTTCTTTCCCTGAGATAAAGCCTTGGCTTAGAGATGAAGTAGAACGAGTGTCGGAGCGTGTTAAGGGATTGCGGGAGGAAGAACAGCTTTCCTTCGTATTGTTGACCGATTCACACTATACTGTGAATGGGACTTGGGAAGACACGTCTGCTGCAATTCAACTTTTACATAATGAAATAGGTTTTGATGGGATTGTTCATCTCGGTGATTTCGCTGACGGTATGGTAACGCGTGAGGTTAGCCGATATTACGCAGGTAAGATTCTTAGTGATTTGAAGAAATGCGATGTACCAGTGTGGGCGGCGATTGGCAACCATGATACGAACTATTTCAAAAACAATCCTGATCGGTTCTCCTTAGAAGAACAGTGCGAGCTTTATCTGGGTAAGGAAGAGCCGAGATATTTTTTAGATTTTGACGCACATAAGCTGCGCTTTATCGTCCTGGATTCCTTCGATCCCGAAGAGAAGTTGCGTTATGGATACAATGCTGCATGCATTCAATGGTTAAGGGAGCAACTCGAGACTATTCCTGAGGATTGGCGAGTTGTGATCTTCTCCCATGTTCCTCCGATCAGCCGATTACAGTATTGGGCAAAGGAAATGCGTGGCGAGAACGAATTGTTAGAGTTATTAGGGATTCATTCCAGTAGAATTCTTGCCTTTATGAATGGACATAACCATGCGGATCGTTTGGACAACGCTGAGGGGTTTCCTATTATATCTCTAGTGAATTCCAAGTGTGAGTCATTTAAGGAATATAAATCAGAGGGCTTTATTACTCCGGATCGGAAGCTGGGAGAGTCCTCGCAAGAAGCGTTTGACGTTATGCTCATTAACACGGAAAAAAGTCAGATACGCTTTGTAAGGTTTGGAGCGGGTCAGGATAAGATTGTCACACAAGGAAAGGCGGAATGGCTGTAATGAAAATTTGGGGTCATCGCGGGGCCTATTCCTCCGCTCCAGAGAATACACTTGTTGCTTTTCAACTGGCAGCCCAAATGGGTGCAGACGGAGTAGAGCTTGATATTCAGCTCACTAAGGACGGAGAAGTCGTGGTTATTCACGACGAAACCGTCGATCGGACGAGCAATGGTCAAGGGTGGGTAAAGGACTATACCCTTGCTGAACTGAAAAAGCTCAACTTCAATAAAAGAGGGCTTGTTGAGCCGCTATTCATGGAAGTGCCAACGCTTGTTGAAGTATTGGAACTATTGAAGCCGACTGGATTGACGATCAATATTGAGTTGAAGACAGGTGTCATTTATTACGAGGAGATTGAATCGATTGCGTTAAAGCTGGTTGAGAAATACGACATGTTGGATAAGATTGTATGGTCGTCGTTCAACCACTATTCGGTTCAGAACATCAAGCTGCTTGAGCCTGCCTCAAGAACTGCGCTGCTTTGCGGCGGAGGCATACTTATCACTGGTGAACAATGCGAGAAGGTAGGGGCTGAGGCATTGCATCCTAGCGTTAATCAACTGCGTCATCCATTACTCGTGGAAGATTGTCGCAAACGGGGGATAGCGGTACGCCCGTGGACGGTAAATACCGATGAGGATCTTAAGCTTGCAAGGGATCTTGGAGTAGAAACGGTGATCGTGAATCGAATTGATTGGGCGAAGGATGCTTTGGCACATGGGGAATGAAATAGCAGTAGACAATATGAAAAAAGGTCCGCTTTCTCCAGACGATCTGAGAGACGTTCAACTTATACAGATAGAAATGTTAGTAGAAGTAGATCGGATTTGCCGCTTACATCACATTAATTATGCGATGATCGGTGGCACAATGCTTGGTGCGATACGCCATAATGGCTACATTCCGTGGGATGATGATGCAGATATTGGTCTGCTGCGGGAAGAATATGAGAAGTTCCGCAAGGTCTGTGAAACGGACTTAGATCATGAGCGGTTTTATTTCCAAGATATGAGAGCAACTCCAGGATATCGCTGGGGCTATGGGAAAATTAGAAGGAAAGATACGTATTTCCTTAGAGATGGGCAGGCTCATATGCCTTACGAATCCGGGATTTTCATAGATATATTCCCTATGGACAATGTGCCTGACGGGAGATTGGCCGAGAAGATACATAATCTTCACTGCACAGTAATTCGGAAGATTCTATGGTCAGAGGTAGGCAAGAAGACCGATAAAAGTCCATTATTACGTAGCGTGTTTTCGCTACTTAGCTTAATTCCGCTGAACAAGGTTTCGGATCATCTGCAGCTTTTTACCGAACGGGGCAATCGTAAACGAACCCAGCGTGTAAGGACGATCACGTTTCCTGCTCCAGACAAGTATGGTGAAGGGGATCGAGAGTGGTTTGAACAAACTGCTGATTATCCATTCGAGAATCTGATTCTATTGGGGCATCGTGATTATCATGCTTATTTAGAGCATAAGTTTGGTGACTATATGAAACTCCCACCTGTGAATCAGAGGAAATCGCATCCCGTTGCTTATTATAAACTGTTGAATGAATAGTAAATCAAGCAAAAGGCAGTGAATGTCATGTTAAGCGATTCATTAAGACAATACTATGAGAGCTCTCCATGGAAAGATTCTGTTTTCTGCTGGTATCCCTTCGAAGAAGGGATCACCTATGAAATGGTCAGGGATCCGAAGGACCTCTCAGTTGAAGCTTTGGTAGCTTACAAACAAAAGTTAGGACCTCATGGCCGTTTGCTTCTCGTGTATGAGAATCCTTATGCATTGCGCTATTGGGCAGGAAAACGAGCGCCGAACACGGGAGTGCCCTATGATACGTTGTATGGTGGTGGCGCAAACCCACTCCCAAGCAAGGCAGAATTGCAAACGAGATTGAAACTTGCAGGTTTTGAAGGTCAAAAATGGTTTTATCCGCTAACAGATCATTATTTTACTCGTGAAGTATATTCAGAGAATTACCTTCCCGATGAGTTTTTGAACCAGAGATTTGTTCCTTATATTACTGATGATGGATCCGTACAATTCGATGAGCGTGCCCTTTACCGCGAAGTTATTCGCGGCGGCGCATTTGAGTTTATGTGCGGCGCCTATTTTGTAGAAGCACGGGTTTGCTCTGACGATCCATCTTGTGTCGTGGATTATGCGGCAATTACGATTTATCGTGAGCCGGCCAAACGCTATGCTACAACGGTTCGTAATGATGGCACGGTGCATAAAACACCTCTTCATCCCGATGGCAAGGCAGGCCTACTGAAAACCTTGCGTAATCACGAGGAGCTTGCTAGTTTGGGTGTAAATGTCATTCAGATGAAAATAGAAGACGATTCACTGGTTATGCCGCGTTTGAATTTGCCTACGTTGTGGGATTATTGGGCGAAGAAGCTCTCGGTCGGAACATTTGACGATGGTGAGATGGTAGCCCAGTTCGACCGCATTCGTGAAGCCATTATGAAGGCTGCACAAACCGGCAAATGCTTTTGGGAACTCGTTCCTGCGAATTGTTTTTACGATAAAGAGAACGACGAACTTATCTTTTTTGATCAGGAATATTATTGGGATAATGTTTCGCCTGATGTTGCGATTACAAGAGCATTGTGGTCATTTAAATATTCACCGGTATTTAGCAGTGATCCACGTTCAGAGGCTTGGCTCGAACTTTTGAAAGCACGTTACGGGATTTTAGAGAGTTTTGAACAGTTATCTGAATATGCACATATGAAAACATTCGCTGAAGTATTTGGTGAAATAGCATATCCGCTTGATTATGAAACGGAGCGGTCAATGGGGGATATTGCGAAACGGTCGGAAGTGACACGTCGATATTCCAGATTCCTCCCTGCTGTTAAAAAGCTAAAGGTATTGGGATTTAAACAACCGGCTATTTACGGTTTTGGCTTGCGTGGAAAGGTTTTGCAGCGTGCGTTTGACGATAATGGAATGAATGTAACAGCTGTTATTGATAAATCGCTCCACAATACCGAAAATATGCAAGAAATACTATCAATTAACAACAGAGATGTTCTTATAATTAGCATCTTAAATGGCGATGAAATAAGTAAGAACTTACGTGAGAGAGTAACCATACCTGTGTATACCTTAGGAGAATTAATTGGTGAACAAACTAAATGAGTTACAGGTCGTTGAACTTGATATTCTTCGAGAATTTGCAAGAGTTGCAAAGCGTGAAGGACTAACTTGGTTCGCCATGTTCGGAACTCTTCTCGGAGCGGTTCGCCATAGAGGATTCATCCCCTGGGATGACGACATCGATATTGTCTTACCTCGCAAGGAATATGATCGAATTAGGCTTTCAAAAGACTGGTTTAGCGAGCCGTATTTTCTGCAAACACCGCAGAATGATCCTGCCGCTGCTCCCCGCTTTATTCGGCTGCGGCGAAGTAATACGACCATCCTCTCAAATTTCCCTAATGGGCATACGCGAGGCGGCCACATGGGGGTATATATTGATATCCTTCCCCTTGACGATATGCCAAGTGGTGATGCTGCAAAAAGGGTTCAGGAAACGGCATTAAAAATGCATATGCAAATGTATGCTTCAGCAGCCCTTGATGAAAGCGAAGGGGCTGAGATTCCTGAGGCCAAAGAAGAATTTTGCTACGGAGCTGGCGGAATATCGGGACAATATGAATTTCTAGCAGAGCGATATGAACGCTTCTGTTCGAAGTATACAAACCAGCTATATTACTCAGTCCCTGTGTTGAAGGGTGAGTATGGTAGGAGAGTGTATGATAAAAAATGGTTCTCGGAAAGTGTTGAAGTGGATTTTGAAAATTTAAAAATCCCTGTGCCTGTGGGCTTTAATGAAGTACTAATTGCATCCTATCCCGGCGGACTTTATGAGCCAGATATGAAAAGTCGCAAGCCTAAGCACAGAGAATGTACTGTGGATTTGAATCGTTCGTACAAAGAGTACGTTCGTCGCTATACTGACATGCTGAGTGATATTGAAGGTAAGAAGGTATATATCTTCGGTGCCGGTGATAGCCTTCGTATTTGGTTGGAACGTTATAGCCGAAATCTGGATGTCGTTTGCGCGTTTGATAATAAAACAAGCGCATGGGGGAATTTAGCATTTGGCGTCCCCGTACGTGCTCCTTCAGAATTACCAGTGTTAATGGATGAGAATTCACGGCTTATAATCGCAAGCATTTATCATAAAGAAATAGCCAAACAGCTTGAGGAAATGAAAGTGTTCGATTACTACTATTTTATTGACGGCCTACATTATATGAGGAGTACAAACAATGATACAAGGTAAAGTGAGCATGGTTGTACCCTGTTACAACAAAGTGAACGATATAGGGCCAATGCTGGAGAGCGTAATCGCACAAGTGTGGAATCATATCGAGCTCATTCTCGTCAATGACGGCTCAACCGATGGTACTCGTGAGGTAATCTCTGAATATGAACCCAAACTTCGTGCTAGGGGGTATGAGGTTGTTATTATCGATCAACTTAATTCAGGCTGCTGTGCTGCAGTGTATGCAGGGCTAATTAAGATGTCAGGGGATTATTTCTGCCTTGTTGATTGTGACGATAGCATTGAACCCGAATATGTGTCCACAATGGCAGGCTGGTTGGACGAACATAAGGATTATCAATGGGCTGCATGCTCATTCAGACCCTATTTAATTCAAGATGGTAAAGTTGAACCGCAGGAAGTAGTCTCTAGTGCAAGCATGGCCAATAACGATCAACTTTTGGTCCATCACCTATTGCGGAAAGTAATCACTACATCTTGGGTATATATGTCCAGAATGAGTTATGTGAAGCACTGCCGTTTAATAGAGAATTTCTGTAGTGAACGTAGAAAAACGTATGAGCCACTATTTGCTGTCCCATTAATGCTTGGCGGCGGGAAATTGAAATGCTTTGATGAGGGTCTGTACAGGTATAATCGATTTGCAAGTGATTTGTATTCCTTCGATACTTATACAAAGCTTGAAAGCTTCTATAATGACTATTCCTATTTATATAAATGGAGTATCGAGCGGGCAGAAATAAGCCGTAAAGAAAAGGACAAATTGTTGGCATTAGACAAGTATGGGAAGTTAAAAGATTACCTAAGCCAACTGAACAATTTGGATCTTAACCATCAATCTATGAGTAACAGAGAGCAGCATTTAGATGAATTTGCTGAATATGCGGTTTCATTGATTGACGAATTGTTTGACCCGAAGCCTCACTATGAACCTGAGCTATTCAAGTCAACACGCTACTTAGATATCATGAATTACCTCGATACTATTATTCTTGAGCCCGAAAATCAGAAATTTAAACCTCAAGCTCATTCGCGAGTTATCGCATATGGAGCACTTGGAATCAATGCTGAGAGAGTATTACCTTTAATTAGCGGCACAGGCTTAGAGCCTGAACTTTTATGGGATAATTCAGCCGCAACAGATACCACTATTCATGGAAAAGTAGTAACAAGACCTCAATTTGATGAAATTAACGAGGATGATGTAATTCTTGTATTTCCAAGATCTCTCGATGTATTGCAATTTGTTCAACAGAATTGCCGAGGGGTTAAGACGATAAGTATGGATAACATATGGAAATTTATGCATATGCACGTGGATAATCGGCTTCCGGTGAATTGTCAGTTTGTATATTAGAGACCGTATTTCCGGAGCGTAATTCTAATACTTGGGAGGGTTAAAAGATGCTATCAACGGACACGGACAAAAAATGGAAGATTGGATATATCTCAGGAGTGTTCGATATGTTCCATATAGGGCATCTTAATTTAATCCGTCGGACAAAGGAACGTTGCGACAAGCTGATTGTAGGCGTTCTTACAGATGAGTTGGTATCGAAGCACAAAAACAAGTGGCCGACTATATCTCTTAAAGAACGATTAGAAATTGTAGGAGCACTCAAATATGTGGATGAAGTTGATGTAACAACTGAACCACTGATAAATAAAATTAGTGCTTTCGAAAAATACAAGTTTGATGCGATGTTTAGCGGAGACGACCATGCCAATGATGGTTGGGCGCACGAAGAGGAGGCACTTAAAGCATTGGGTGCTGACTTGGTTTTCTTTCCTTACACCAATGAAGTAACTACTAGCCGCTTGCAGGAAATCACTTTGCCTCCCAAAGCAGAACATGCAGATAAAGCACGACGAATAGATGCTGGCGTTCAATTTATATTCCCTTTTGATAAGGTGCATAAAAAGGAACGTGTCATCATCTATGGCATTGGTAAAGTCGGTGAACAATATGCCCGCCAGCTCTCAACATTGGATTTCTGCGAAGTTATAGCATTTGCGGATACTTACGCCCAACCTGGCGATAGCTTCGAGGGAAAACGTTGCTTGACCCCTGAGGAAGTACGGTCTTATGTAAGTGATTATGATCGTATTGTGATTGCTTCTACAACGTATCACTCTCAGATTGTATCGCGTTTGCGGTCACTAGGAATCGAACCGGGGAGAATTATATGAGAAAAGTTATTACATACGGAACGTTTGACTTATTCCATGAAGGTCACCGCCGGTTGCTCGAACGAGCGAAAGCCCTCGGTGACTACCTTATTGTTGGTGTTACCACAGAGCAATATGACATTCAACGGGGCAAGATGAATGTCGTTGATTCCCTCATGAGCCGAATTGACAATGTGCGCAGCTGCGGCTACGCCGATGAAATTATCGTAGAGGATCATGAGAGTCAGAAGATCGGCGACGTTCAAAAGTTTAACGTGCATACTTTTGTTGTCGGATCCGATTGGCGCGGCACATTTGATTATCTCAATGAATACTGCGAGGTTGTCTATCTCGAGCGGACGAAGGATATTTCAAGCACGGAATTGCGCATTGAACGGAACAGGAGCATTCGGCTTGGAATTGTTGGAAGCGGGCGTATTGCAGAGAGAACACTCTCAGAAGTGAAGTTCGTGAGTGGCATCTCTGCAACATCAGTATTTAACCCTCGCCTTAGCAGCGCCGTAGCTTTTGCCGATCGCTTTGAACTAGCCATGGCTTATGATAACTACGACGTTTTTCTTGACCATGTTGATAGCGTGTATATTGCCTCGCCTCATGAAACTCATTATGAATATGCGCGCCAAGCTTTGTTGGCTGGAAAGCATGTTCTTTGTGAGAAACCAATGGTTATGCGCGAAGTTGAGGCACGGAAGTTGTATGAGTTGGCACAGCAAACAGGTCTTGTGTTAATGGAAGCCATCAAGACAGCTTATGCGCCTGGTTTTCTTAACCTGCTCGCCATTGCCAAAAGCGGACGTATTGGAAAAATTTATGATGTAGAAGCCACATTCACAAAGCTTATACCTTGTGATCCCAATATGCGGGAGTATCTCCCTGTTGTCGGCGGGAGCTTTACGGAACTTGCTAGCTATAATTTGCTGCCAATCCTGAAGCTGCTCGGAACCAAATTCAATGATCTACGTTTTGAATGTTTTAAAGACAATAGAGACGTGGACATCTATACGAAAGCATACTTCCGCTTCGAAGATGCGATTGCTACAGTTAAAACCGGCATTGGTGTTAAAAGTGAGGGGCAGCTGCTTGTTTCCGGAACAAAAGGATACATTCAGGTTAAATCACCTTGGTGGCTAACTAAAACGTTCGAAGTGTGCTACGAAAACCCGGATAATAATGAAAGCTTCTCCGCACCGTTCCCAGGTTACGGAATGCGCTTTGAGATCGCTGACTTTGTTCGCAATATAAATGAACCGGCTAGGCGTAACTATAAACTGACTGCTGAAGAGTCAATAACAATGGCCGCAATTATTGAGCAGTTTTTGCAAGTGAGAAATGGGAAAGAACTCGCGTTGGACCTAATTTGAAAGGCGGTAGTAAAATGCAAAGCAAAGTAAGTATGGTTATGCCTTGTTATAATAAAGTAAAGTATATCGGTGAAATGTTCGACTCCATTATTGCACAGGAATGGGACAATATTGAGCTTATACTTGTAAATGATGGCTCCACTGATGGGACTCGTGATGTTATTGCTGAATATGAGCCTAAGTTCCGAGAGCGTGGTTTTGAGATTATAATAGAAGATCAAAAAAATGCTGGAGTATGTGCTGCTGCCAATGCGGGTCTTGCTTTGGCTACTGGTGACTATATTTGCATGGTGGATAGCGACGATGAATTAGACCCCGAATTTGCTTCTATAATGGCTGAATGGCTCGATAAAAATGCCGATTACGATTATTGTATCTGTGGTGGAGTGCACTACACAGGAAGTGGCGATAGTAAACAATTTGAGCCATTGAATTTAAGCAAAATAAACAATGAAGAGCCTTATTATACAGAACGGTATCTTCTAACGGATATTCGCCCAACAGTATGGGTTTACTTAGTAAGGGCGGAATATATTAAACAATGCAATATCATCCAAAATTACTTTACGGACACCAAGGGTTCGCATGAGCCGGGATATATAATCCCTCTGACCATGAATAAAGGCAAATATAAATATTTTGATTTACCCCTATACCGTTTCAACGCGGCCGATTTAGGACATTCGCGTCATGATAAGTATGAATTACAGAAAAAGTTCTATGATGAATATTTCCAGCTTTGTGAGATCGCGATAAACCGATTACCGGATGATATCGCTGATTCTAAGAAGAAAGAACATCTAATGAATACGGCATTAGTATCAAGAAGCATTAATGTTTATCGCTGTGCTCGAAATCTCTCCGATGGTAATCAATACTTGGATCAATCACTGAATCAATTTATTGTGGTTGTGAATCATATCGGTCTCTTGCCATATGAATTAACAACGGAAATTGTGGAAGACTTCGGCTTTAACGTAGTGAGCCGATTTGTTTGCAATTATTTAATGGGTTACCTTCCAGAAAAAAATGGACATCTATCTTCTATTCGAAGCAAGCAAGGACGCTTAATAGCGTATGGCGCTGGCAGGGTAGCAAATAGGGTATTACCGGACTTTATTAAGTACAATCTTGTCCCGAATGAAGTTTGGGATATGAAAGCTAATCAAGGTGATCGTATTTTTGAGATTTCACTTAATCCGCCTAGTTTTGACTCGCTTACGAAGGATGATACAATTATTATTCTTTTGAAAAGCTATAACGATATTGAAGATATCTTGCTTAAAACGAATGCGAATGTAGTTTATTATCAAGATATACTGGATGAGTTGGTCTCCGAACGGTTTTTAGAACTGTTAGTTAAGTAGTACGAGCAATAGTATGAGGAGAATACTATAATGCAATCAAAAGTAAGTATGGTTGTTCCTTGTTATAATAAAGTTAATTACATCTCTGAAATGCTTGATTCGGTTGTTGCTCAGAAGTGGGACAACATTGAAGTCATACTAGTAAACGACGGTAGTACCGACGGAACAAGAGATATAATCACTATATATGCCGAAAAATTAAAACGTCGTGGTTATGATGTAAAGATTTTTGATCAAGAAAACCAAGGTGTAGCAGCAGCAATTAAAAGTGGGTTACAGCTTGTTACTGGTGAATTTGTTTGCATGCCTGATTGTGACGATATATTGGACAAGGAATATGTTTCAGCTATGGTTCATGCACTGAAGCTATTTCCAGATGTCAATTGTGTTGTCTGTGATGTAGTGGGAAGTGGAAGGGTATCATGGTCAACTTCGAAATATGACAGTCCTGAAATTTCCCTTATATCGAATGACCGGCATATTTTATTGAAAAAATTTATTTTGGCTTCATTTTTTCAATCTGCATGTCTGATGATGATGCGATCCTCATTGCTTAATAAATTGAATCTTATTGAAAAATTTATTACCACTGTAAGAACGACTCAAGAGCAGCAGATTTGGCTTCCGATCTTGGTTTCGGAGGACGCTATCATTCACCTAAATAGGCAACTATATACCTATATGGTACGGGAAAATTCAATTGAAACTTCAGTTACGGATATACAAAAAATTTATAAATATGCTGAAGATAGATATGCACTAACACGGGAAACGTTGAGGAATTATGCCGACTCTTCGATTGAAATGGATGCCTTTTATAAGGTATCTAATATCGTGAAGTGTCTTATGATATATGCTCGAATAAACCAACACGAATTAGAAGAGTATAGATCCAGCAGTATCAGGAAGTTTATTGAGGCTGTGAATGAGAGTGAACTATTGCCATTTACTTTAACAACGAATCTCGTTGAAGATTTCAGTTTCTACGTAGTAAGTCGATTTATTAGCTATTATTTAACTGATTACACCACTGAAAACAAAGGCATTCTACCTGTTATTCGAAGTACTCAAAATCGCTTGATCGCTTATGGTGCTGGTAGGGTGGCAAAAAGGGTATTACCGGATTTCGTTAAGTATAATTTAGCTCCAAATGAAGTTTGGGATTTACAGGCACTTCAAGATGACTGTTTGTATGAGCTTCCTTTAAAAAGACCCGATTTTGAGTCGCTCACGAAGGATGATACGATCATTATTTTTTTACATAGTTATAAAGAGGTAGAATATAACTTGCGCAAGACTGAAGCGAACGTATTTTATTTCCAAGATATACTCAATGAATTAGTCAATGAGCATTTAATAAAACTGACATTGAATTCTAATGAGCAAAGAGGAATCCGGTAATAATCGTTCTTAGGAAGGGGCAGAATCATGCAGCCTAAAGTAAGCATGATCATTTCATGCTATAACAAAGCTAAATATATTTCTGGTATGCTTGATTCTGTCCTTGCACAGAAGTGGGACAACCTTGAAATTATATTGGTCAATGATGGTAGCGAAGATGGGACTAGAGATGTAATTGACCAATATGAGAGAAAACTTATAACCCGAGGTTATGAAGTCGTTATTCTTGATCAAGAAAACCAGGGCGTAGCAGCCGCGGTGAAAAATGGATTAAAGCTTGTCACGGGTGAATTTGTTTGTATACCAGATTGTGATGATTTGTTATGTGAAGAGTATGTTTCTGCCATGGTAAATGCGCTGATTCAATACCCTGATGTAAATTGTGTGGTTGGTGATGAAGTAAGGAATCGGTGGGATTTCGGATTTGCTCCGGAGATAAATAGGCCAGAGATTACTCTAGTGTCGAATGATAATCGGAATTTGTTAACGAAGTTCATGTTGAAGAAACTTCGGACTTCTGTGGCAGTGATCATGTTTCGAACCGTATTAATTAGTAAATTGCGTCTACTTGAACATTTTATTACCCATTTGAGCCACACTCAGGAAATGCAGATTTGGCTTCCGATCTTAGCTGCGGAGAAGGCTATTATTTACCTGCGAAAGCCTATATACTCATACATTTTACGTGAAAACTCCATAATAACATCGCAAACGGACATGCAAAAAATTCACCAATTCCAAGAGTCTATATGCTTATTATCCCAAACCACGTTGAAGAATTGTATGGATTCGTCAACGGAATTTGATTTTTATTGCAAACTAGCTGTTATAAGCAAATATAGAAATGTGGTAAGGCAGATAAGTCAGAGTCCTCATCTGGAAAGTTACCATGATTACTATATGAATCAATTTTTACAGGCTGTGAGTGATACCCTGCCTACTCAAATAAGTAAAGAACGCCTTGAAGAGGTCGGAATATCTATAACTTTCTGTGCTATCAGCAATTATCTCACACAGTATTCGCCTAACATTAATAATACGCTATCTGTTATTCGGAGAACAAAAGGACGATTGATCGCATATGGTGCCGGTGTTATAGCGAGAACAACTTTACAGGATTTTATAAACTGCAATATTGTTCCCAATGAAATATGGGATATCAAAGCAAAGCAAGGTGACTGTCTCTTTGAGATACCTCTTACGCGACCTGACATTGATTCACTCTTGAAGGATGATACGGTAATCCTATTCTTGAATGGTAATCAGGATGTTGGAGATAAGCTTCGTAATACAAATACGAACTTTTTTTATTTTCAAGATGTACTGAATAATTTAGGCGCTGAGTATTTTCCAGAATTGATTGTGAATAATAGTTGCGGTTGCAGTGAGGTGCGGTGAGTGAAGCCAAACAAGTATTACCCATTTCCGATGGAAGCATTAAATCATGACTTGCCGTTAGTTATTTATGAAACGGGAATCATTGCTGAGCAATATATCGATCAAATCGAAGCATTAGGTTTACGAGAGCGTATTCAATATTGTGTGGACACATTTTCTTCTGAACGCAAGGAGTTCCGAGGGATTCCGGTATTAAATCAGCAACACCTTGCTCAGCTCCCAAATAAACAAGAGATGATTTATGTCGTTGCTGCGTTCTGGGAATCGTTCACGATTGCAAATGCACTTATTGAGTGCGGCATTGACGAAGCCCGCATTATTATGCCTATGCAGATGGAAACCGAAGGTCAGCCAGGTTTCTTTCCTTTCCATAAACATGCTCTACGCCATATTGTTATTTATCCATTTATGACCTCAATGGAAGCACGTGAAGATATGGAGGCTAGACTTAACTGGTTTCTGCCGAATAGAGAGAATCTACATATATACCACCCTCAAGTCAGCCCAAATGAGGAGGAGTGGGAACGTGAGATGGATGCTTGCGATTTTCTCCTTGTATGGGAACAGGAAAGTTTGAATGATGCGATCTTACAGCCTTATCGGATGAAAATAGGATGTGGGGATCCGGAATATTTGGAAAGACCGGAATTACTAATTTATGCGAGATTACATTATCGCACGTTGGATTTTGAGGCACGGGCTTCGTTGCTAACTCAGTCGAAGCTGAACTTCGAGCGGATGCAGGCTCAGGTCGATAAGGAGGAGCCTGCCTATGTGTTTGGATCTGGTCCTTCGCTAGAGATGGTACTGGATGCACAGCTCGCTCCAGGAATTAAGATTATATGTAATTCCATTGTTAAGAGTGAGAAGTCGCTCGAACTATTGAATCCAGATGTGTTTGTTGCCGTTGATGCATTCCTGTTTAGTCATACGAGATTTAGTCAGGAGTATAGAGAAGCGGTTAGGCAATTTCTTAGTCCCTCCTCGAGATACTGCATCGTCCCTGAGATGTATGCAGCGTTGTTGTTTGCTCATTATCCAGAGTTGCGACGTCAAATCATTGGAGTTCCAATTACAAGTACGATTTATCATTTCCCGATTGTAGATTCGTTCTGGGCAAAATCTTTGTCTAATGTAATTACAACTTTAGCAATACCAATAGCTTCGTCACTTGCGAGTACGATCATTATCGCAGGCTGCGATGGGTCACCGAGCATAAAAAATCACTGGGAACATAGTAAGGTCGCGCAGTGGGATGAGACGTTGACTTTAGCGCGTAAGGCTCATACATCTTATAGCCTTATTAGTAGTGATACGGAAGCTTATCTCGAGAGGCACAATCGCAACATGGAGGAACTAATTAGACTCGGTGAGGAAAGTGGAAAAGAATATCGTTCCCTTACTCCATCGTTTATTCCTGCATTGACTAAGCGATATAAAGCACTGGAACGAGAAGTATGAAGCTATTAGAGAAAATATTTGTTAGAGGAAGTGTACATTGTGAGTAAATTCCGCAGAGTGCTCGTAACTGGGGCCGATGGCTTCATTGGTTCTCATTTAACAGAAGCGCTCGTTCGCCAAGGCTATGATGTGCGCGCATTTGTGATGTACAATTCGTTTAACTCGTGGGGATGGCTGGATCATGCAGCGGCGGATGTGCAAGGCAAGTTTGAAGTGTTCGCAGGAGATATTCGCGATCCGCATGGAGTAAGTGAGGCGATGAAAGGGTGTGATGCTGTGCTGCATTTGGCGGCGCTAATCGCGATCCCATATTCGTATCATTCACCGGATACATACGTGGACACTAACATTAAAGGGACACTTAATGTCCTTCAAGCAGCCAGGCAGCTTGGCGTGCACAAGGTCGTACATACATCTACAAGTGAAGTTTACGGTACAGCACTTTATGTGCCTATTGATGAGAAGCATCCGTTGCAAGGTCAGTCGCCTTATTCGGCGTCCAAGATTGGTGCTGATCAGATGGCGTTGTCATTCTACCGTTCTTTCGAGCTGCCAGTCAGCGTCATTCGACCGTTTAACACCTATGGCCCCCGTCAGTCGGCGAGAGCGGTCATCCCGACGATTATAACGCAGCTTGCCGCGGGGCAAGAGCGGATTAAACTTGGCGCCATTCATCCTACTAGAGACTTTAATTATGTACAAGATACCGTTCGCGGCTTCATTCATATGTTGGAATCCTCAGCTAGCGTTGGAGAAGTGATTAACATTGGCAGCAACTTTGAAGTGTCCATTGGGCATACGGCCAAGCTGATCGGTGAAATCATGGGCAAGGATGTCGAGTGGATAACTGATGAAGAGCGAATTCGTCCGGATAAAAGTGAAGTTGAACGCTTATGGGCGGATAATAAGCTAGCGGCGGAGAGGATTAATTGGCAGCCGGAGTTTGCAGGCGAAGAAGGCTTCCGCAGAGGTCTTGCCGAAACAATTGCATGGTTTACCGAACCGTTTAACTTAAGACAATATAAAACATCGATTTATAACATATAAGGGGGGCTGCAAGGTGAGTCAACAACATCTAGCTAATGCTATCGTCGAAATGTTGGAACAGGCGTATCCACAGCGAAAAGGCCTGCTCGCTTTGCATGAACCGTGTTTTTCAGGTAATGAATGGGACTATGTAAAGGAATGCATCGATACAGGTTGGGTGTCTTCCGCTGGCTCATTCGTCGATCGTTTCGAGCGCGAGCTTGCAGAGTGGCTTGGAGCGGGATATGCGATACCTGTCGTGAATGGCACGGCTGCTTTACATGTGAGCTTGTTATTAGCGGGAGTCAAAGCAGGGGACGAAGTACTCATCCCCTCTTTGACTTTTGTTGCTACTGCGAATGCAGTTTCGTATTGTGGCGCGATTCCGCATTTCGTGGACGTTACGGAGACCACGCTAGGGATGGACGTCGAAGTACTAGATCACTACTTGCGCGATATTATTGAATTGGACGCAAATGGGGATCCGAGGAATCGCTTGACGAGAAACAGGATTAAAGCCGTTGTGCCGATGCATACATTTGGACATCCTGTTGACTTGGAATCTCTAGTGGAGCTTTGTGACAGATATCGCCTGGTGCTGATAGAGGATGCCGCGGAGTCGTTAGGTTCTCTTTATAAAGGTAAGCATACAGGCACATACGGACATATCGGAGCGATTAGCTTTAACGGCAACAAAATCTTGACCACTGGCGGAGGCGGCGCCATTGTAACGAATGATGCAGAACTAGCGAAGAAGGCGAAGCATCTGACAACAACGGCCAAACTTCCACATCGCTGGGAGTTCCACCACGATCAGATCGGTTTCAATTATCGAATGCCGAACCTGAACGCTGCGCTTGGTTGTGCACAGTTGGAGCGACTAGATCAAACAATTGCGGATAAGAGACAAATTGCTAATCGCTACAGTGAGCTCGTTCATCCTATTGAAGGAATTAGACTGATGAGTGAGCCACAACATTGTCGCAGTAACTATTGGCTGAACGCGATCATTCTGGATAAACCTGATGCAGCGTTGCGCGATCAGATATTACAACTGACCAATGACGCAGGATTCCAAACGCGCCCTATCTGGCAGCCGATGCATCGGCTGCCGATGTTTGAGCATCACCCGCGCATGCCGCTTCCGATAACGGAACGACTAGAATATTCCGTAATTAACATTCCGAGTAGTCAGGGGCTGATTGATCTATGACATCAGTCGAAAGTAGACGGATTGCAGTCGTAACCGGCACAAGAGCCGAATACGGGTTGCTTACTCCGCTGCTTAGGGAACTGCAGGATGATCCAGATATTGAATTGCAACTCATCGTCACCGGTATGCATTTGTCACCTGAATTCGGACTTACGGTACAGCAAATTGTAGAAGACGGATTTACAATGGATGCGAAAGTAGAGATGCTGCTCTCCAGTGATACGCCAGTTGGCATCACGAAATCGATGGGATTGGCCCTAATTGGTTTTGCGGATGCGTTAGACCGTCTGAAGCCGGATATGATGGTGCTGCTCGGTGATCGGTATGAGAGTATGACCGCGGCTCAAGCGGCGATGATTGCGAATATTCCGATCGCACATCTTCACGGTGGTGAGAGAACGGAAGGCGCAATTGATGAAGCGATTCGCCACTCCATTACGAAGATGTCTCATCTTCATTTTACGTCAACCGAGCAATATAGACAGCGAGTGATTCAATTAGGGGAAAACCCAGAACGTGCATACAATGTTGGTGCGATTGGTCTTGATAATATTTGTCAACTTGAACTACTTACAAGAGAAGAGCTGGAGTGTGCGTTAGACTTCAAATTCGGAGATGTCAATCTGTTAGTAACATACCATCCGTTAACATTGGCGACGCAGTCTTCGAGTAAGCTGACGGAACAACTATTAGAAGCTTTAGACCGCATTCCGGATGCCCATATTATTATTACCAAGCCGAATTCCGATACAGATGGGCGTATTATCGCCAAGATGATGGAAGAATACGCTGCAAAGTATCCCAATCGTGTGAAATGCTTTACCTCGTTAGGGCAGCTTCGATATTTAAGCGCGTTAAAACATGTGCAGGCTGTTGTCGGTAACTCATCGAGCGGAATTATCGAAGCGCCGATGTTTCATGTGCCAACGGTAAATATTGGCTTACGTCAATCAGGAAGGATCAAGGCTGCAACGGTTATAGATTGTGGTTCTTCAAGTGATGAGATTGCTGCTGCTATCCAGATGGCGTTGTCGGATACTTTCCGCGCCTCATTGCCACAGGAAGTTTCTTTATATGGTGAAGGCCATACTTCGTCGCAAATCAAGCAAATATTGAAGTCTATCGCATTAGAAGAGCTTCTAATGAAGTCTTTTTATGATATGAAATCGGGGGCAAGCGAATGAAGCCATCCACGTATATCATTGCGGAAGCGGGTGTCAACCATAACGGTTCGCTAGCGATCGCCAAGAAGTTGGTTGCAGAAGCAGCTAGAGTTGGCGCTAATGCAGTGAAGTTTCAAACATTCCGAGCAAATAAGCTCGTCAGCGTTCGCGCCGAAAAAGCAGAGTACCAGAAGCGGCTTACGGACTCGGAAGAATCACAACAGGATATGATTCGTAAGCTGGAGTTGTCGCAGGACGAGCATTTTGAATTAATAGCATGCTGCCGAGATCACAATATTGATTTTTTATCGACTCCCTTCGATGACGAGAGTCTCGATTTGTTAACGAATTCGTTAAAACTGAGTCGGTTGAAATTTTCGTCGGGCGACTTGTCGAACCTTCCTTTCTTGTTGAAAGCTGCAAGAACAGGTTGTGAATTAATAATCTCGACCGGTATGGCGACAATTGGTGAAGTTGAAGAGGCTTTAAGTGTTATTGCTTTCGGGCTGATTGCCGACCGTGACGCGAAGCCGTCTCTGATGGCATTCAAGAGCTGCTATTCCTCTGAAGAGGGGCAGAAGTCTTTGCAGGATCATGTAACATTGCTCCACTGTACGACAGAGTATCCAACTCCTTACGAAGATGTTCACTTGAATCGAATGAAAACACTTAAACAGGCGTTCTCTCTCCCGGTCGGTTATTCCGATCATACGCTTGGGTCGGAGGTTTCTGTGGCTGCAGTCGCATTAGGCGCAGTCATCATCGAGAAACATTTTACGTTGGACAAGACGATGGATGGACCAGACCATCAAGCATCGCTAGAGCCGCAAGAAATCCAAGAGATGATAACACAAATTAGACATATTGAAGTAGCCCTTGGAACAGGCGTCAAATATGCGGCTACTTCCGAGCTTAAAAATATGGTGCCTGCACGTAAAAGTATAGTTGCCTCCTGCGCTATTCAACACGGCGAGACATTCGATGAGATGAACTTGACATTGAAGCGTCCGGGCAATGGCCTTCCTCCCTCGATGTATTGGAACCTACTGGGACGTAAGGCAGATCGGAATTATGCGGAAGATGAGCTGATTGAATGGTGAGTGTTCCTATGGATGCTCCTATTATTATTATAGGTGGCGGTGGACATGCCCGTGTATGTCTGGATTTGCTCTTGCGCCAGAATGTAAAGGTGCATGGTTATATCGCCAAAGAGTCTAACCCAATGATTCATCAGATTCCCTATCTGGGCGAAGATGAGCAGGTGAAGTCTTTCTCCCCGAACCAGGTACGGTTAGTGATGGGAATTGGCTATGTTGTCGGTTCCTATCTTCGTGAAGAACTATTTAACCGATATAAATCTTTAGGATATGCATTTGCCACGCTTATTCATGATTGTGCGATTGTGTCTTCAAATGCAAAGTTGGGAGAAGGCGCGCAAATTATGGCAGGTGTTATTGTACAGACAGAGGCTGTCATTGGAGATAACGCTTTGATAAATACGAGGGCATCGGTTGATCATGATTCGCAGATTGGCAACCACACAGCGGTTATGCCGGGGGCGACGATATGTGGTCATGTTGATATTGCAGAAGGTGCATTCGTCGGTGCGGGTACAACGATCATTCAGAGTCTATCGGTTGGTAAGCGCAGTGTAATAGGGGCAGGTTCAGTAGTTATAAGAAATCTGCCTGCGCATGCTTTTGTTTATGGGATCTCTGCCACTGAAAAGGGAGAAAAGACTTGATGCTTTAATACTGCTGACCATTGGTGACGGAAGGAGTCTTTACACATGAGTGAATGGAGAAAAATACTGATTCCGGAAAAGACTTCGATTATGGAAGCTTTGAAAATAATTGATGCAGGAGCGATGAAGATTGCGCTCGTCATCGACGATGAACAACGACTTAAAGGTACCGTTTCAGATGGGGATGTCAGACGGGGAATCCTTAAAGGAATTTCACTTAACGAATCGGTCAAGCAGATTATGAATCGCAAACCGACCACCGTTCACGTTGACGATTCACAGGAGAAAATATTGGCCATTATGAAGTTAAAAAGCCTTCAGCAGATCCCTGTCGTCACAGATGATAAGGTCGTCGTTGGTATTGAAACGTTGGACAAGCTGGTATCGAAGGAGTTTCACGATAACTGGGTCGTGCTCATGGCTGGTGGTTTGGGGACTAGATTGCATCCGTTAACAATGGACATTCCAAAGCCTTTGCTAAAGGTTGGGAACAGGCCGATTTTGGAGACGATTATCAATAATTTTGTCGATAATGGGTTTCGTAAGTTTTATATTTCGGTGAATTACAAGTCCGAGATGATTGAGCAGTATTTTGGAGACGGTTCGCATCTCGGAATAGAGATCAGATACATACACGAAGAGAAAAGAATGGGAACAGCGGGAGCACTTGGGCTGTTGCCGGAAAAACCAGATAAGCCGATTTTCGTCATGAACGGCGATCTGTTAACGAAGGTTAACTTTCAGCAGTTGCTCGATTTTCATACCGAGAACCACGCACATGGAACGATGTGCGTGAGAGAGTATGATATGCAAGTGCCTTATGGGGTTATCAAGTCGGATAAGCAAAAATTCATCGAAATCGAAGAGAAGCCCGTATATCATTTCTTTGTGAACGCTGGCATTTATGTTTTGAATCCTGAAGTGTTAGATTTGATCCCGAAAGATACGTTCTACGATATGCCTTCCGTATTTGATAAGCTGGTCAAGCTAGGTTGCGAGACAGTTGTATTTCCTGTGCGCGAATACTGGATGGATATCGGACGCCACGACGACTACGAACGAGCCAATTCCGATTTCGTGGGAGTGTTCTCATGAGCAAGGAATATAAAGTAATGGCATTGATCCCAGCCAGGGGAGGATCCAAAGGTGTACCGCGTAAAAACTTGCGCGAGCTAGGGGGCAAGCCGCTGATTGCTTATTCGATCGAAGCGGCACTCAAATCCCGATACGTAACAGATGTCGTCGTATCCTCTGATGACGAAGAGATATTATCTGTTGCCAGGAGTTATAAAAGCCATATTCTAAAACGACCTTCAGAGCTGGCGCTGGATCATACGCCGAGCATGGATGTCGTCATACACGCGCTGCTTGCAATGCAAGGGTATACACATCTTGTACTTCTTCAGCCAACCTCGCCATTTCGGACAGCCGAAGACATTGATAATTGCTTGCAATCGTGTTTTTTATCGGGATCTGTATGCGTATCGGTTGTTGAGGCGGATAAACCACCTCAATGGATGTACACGATTTCGGACGAACGCGTTATCGTTCCGTTAATGCCGGAACGTAAGTATGTCAGACGACAGGACATTCCGAAATCATATGCGCTTAACGGAGCCGTTTATGCAGCTGAGACTAATCGACTTTTAGAAACCCGAGCATTCGTGACAAATGATACAAATGCCTATATTATGCCTAAGGAGCGTTCTCTAGATATTGATACTCCTCTGGATCTCGAAATAGCGGAATTTTTTATGGGTAAGAGAATGGGCTTTGCTCAAGAGTAAACATTGGCTTCAGCTTAAAGCAATTTAGGTAAAAAGGACTGTTCAAATGAACCAATACATCTACACCCTCCGCCTCATCCCAATATTGCAAAACGAAGCGAATTGGACTGATGAGTACAACGCCATCGTAAGCAAGCACTTCCAATACCTCAAGCAGCATCTGGAACATGGCGCGCTCATTATGGCGGGAAGAACGTCACCCCTCGATGAAACAACATTCGGGATAGTCATCTTCAAAGCAACAAGCGAGGAAGAAGCCTGCACATTCATGCAAAAGGATCCTGCTGTCGCCGAAGGCGTCATGACAGCGGAACTGTTTCCTTTTCACGTTGCACTATCACCGATCGAGCTATAGTTCTCTCCAAGTAGACAAAGACCCGTACGATAACAATCGTTCGGGTCTCTTTTTGATTATCCAATTTATTCAAACGTTCCCGTGCACATGTTTGCCCCGTTCATTCGTTGACGCCCCCACAAATCCTAAGTTAAGATAATCAAGCAAATTAAAGGCCGATTACAGCAGGAGTAAGGAGGCACAATGATGTCCAACAGTGAGCACGAACCAAATCCATATACCAAAGAATATGCACAGCAGCTCGACAACCAGGACGCGCTTGCCCATTTTCGCAATGAATTTTACCTAAGTCCAGACTCCATCTACATGGACGGCAACTCGCTCGGTCTATTATCCAAGCGAGCAGAGAAGTCGCTGCTAGATATACTCGCAGCTTGGAAGCTCCAAGGGATTGACGGCTGGACGCAAGGTGAGTATCCGTGGTTCTACCTCTCGGAGAAGCTGGCAGCGATGAGCGCGCCGCTCGTAGGAGCTGACGCAGATGAAGTGATTGTAACAGGTTCAACGACCGTGAACCTCCACCAGCTGGTCGCTACCTTTTATAAGCCGCAAGGCACCCGCACGAAGATTCTTGCGGATGAGTTGAATTTCCCTTCAGACATCTACGCGCTGCAAAGCCAGCTCAAGCTGCATGGCTATGATCCGGATGAGCATCTCATTCGGGTGGCAAGCCGCGATGGACGCTTCCTCGACGAGGATGACATTATCGCTGCGATGACGGATGAAGTTGCGCTTATTGTGCTGCCAGCGGTGCTGTACCGGAGCGGGCAAGTGCTGGATATGAAGCGCCTAACGGCTGAAGCGCATGCGCGCGGCATCCTAATTGGCTTTGACGGCTGCCATTCGGTCGGCTCGATTCCCCATTCGTTCAGCGAGTGGGAGGTTGACTTTGCCTTCTGGTGCAATTATAAATACTTGAACAGCGGACCGGGCGGAACAGCGAGTCTGTACGTCAACCGCAAGCACCACGGGACTTCACCGGGCCTTGCAGGATGGTTCGGTTCGCGCAAAGATAAGCAGTTCGACATGGAGCATCAGTTCCACCAAGCGGAGACTGCGGGTGCATTCCAGATCGGGACGCCGAACATTCTTAGCATGGCGCCGCTCATCGGTTCGCTGGAGCTGTTCGCGGAAGCGACTCTGGAGAAGCTTCGCGAGAAATCGCTGCACATCACGCGCTATATGATGGAGCTGATCGAGCATGAACTAGGCGAGTTCGACTTCACGATCGGCAATCCGCTGGAGGATGATCGCAGAGGTGGGCATGTGAGCCTCGAGCATCAGGATGCCGCGCGAATCTGCAAAGCGCTCAAGGAGCTTCAGCACATTGTGCCGGATTTCCGCGCTCCGAACATCATTCGGCTAGCGCCAGTTCCGCTATACACGAGCTACGGCGACGTGTGGGAAACGGTGCAGCGTTTGAAAACCATCTTGGCGGATAAGCAATACGAGAAATTCGCCAATACGCGCGATGTTGTCGCATAAGATGGAGAGAGGAGCGTTCGAGTAATGACCTTGATCGATATTTCTCGTCCTTTGACGAACGGGACGCCGACTTGGCCGGGGGATACGGCGTTCAACTATGAATTGAGCTGGTCCAAGGAGCAAAGCGGTTCGGTGAACGTAGGCAAGCTGACGATGAGCATTCATACGGGGACGCATGTGGATTCTCCGTTTCATTTTGACAATGATGGCCGCAAAATCATGGATCTCGACCTGCAGCTCTACATCGGACCTGCGCGTATGATCGACGTATCCGGTCGCCCAAGTATTGGTGCAGACGATCTAGCCCAGTTCGACCTCGAAGGGGTTACTCGTCTGCTGCTACGCACAAACTCGTGGACGAATCCAAATGAATTTCCTGAACAGATTACTTACTTAAGAGCGGATCTCGCTCCATTCTTACATGCGCGGGGCATTCGCCTCATTGGCGTCGATGTCCCTTCGGTCGATCCCTTGGACAGCAAAGAGCTTGCAGCCCACCACGGTCTGCATTCGCATGACATTCACATCTTGGAAGGGCTCGCCTTAGATCACGTCGCCCCAGGAGATTATGAACTTATCGCGCTACCGCTCGCGCTTGAAGATGCGGACGGCAGTCCCGTACGAGCCGTGCTTCGACCATACACACCCTAGAACAAAGGAGCTAAGAACAGATGGCCGACACCCCTGCACCGCAAAATAATAACAGTGAGAATCTTGTTTCTGACTTCTCGAAGTCTATGTCTTACGGTGATTATCTCCACCTCGACGAGATTCTGTCCAGCCAGCATCGGCTGTCTGGTCATCATGATGAGATGCTGTTCATCATCATCCACCAAGCCAGCGAGCTGTGGATGAAGCTAATTCTGCATGAGCTGAATGCCGCTCGCAGCTGTGTTCAGCAGAATAACTTGGAGCCAGCTTTCAAAATGCTCGCCCGCGTCTCCAGAATCCAACAGCAGCTCATCCAGTCATGGGATGTACTATCAACGTTGACGCCTGCGGAGTACATGGAGTTCCGGCATGCGCTCGGGAGTTCTTCCGGCTTCCAATCGTACCAGAATCGCTTGATCGAATTCGTGCTGGGCCTTAAGAAGCCGAGCGTGCTGGCCGTCTATGAGCATCAGACAGAGCTGCATAAGCAGCTAACCGATGCGATGAGCGAGCCGAGCATCTACGATGCGGCAATTGGAGCGCTTGCGGCGCGCGGCTTGAAGATCGACGCAGAGTATTTGCAGCGCGATTGGTCGCAGCCATATGTAGAGAACGACAGCGTGAGAGAAGCTTGGCTAACGGTATACCGCGATGTCGAGCAATATTGGGATCTGTACGAGCTCGCCGAGAAGCTCGTCGATATCGACAGCCGCCAGCAGCAATGGCGCTTCAACCATATGGGAACGGTGGAGCGGGTCATCGGCTTCAAGCGCGGAACCGGCGGTTCGTCCGGCGTTGATTATTTGAAGCATATTGTCAGCCAGCGGCATTTTCCGGAATTGTGGAGCCTTCGCACGGTATTGTAACGGTTGCCACAGTATCTAGAGCAGATTAACGCCTATCTATCCAAGATAGGCGTTTTTTTGTGTATAATTAGGCAACAGTCAAACTGAAAGGGCTTACAAAAAAAGGAGACAGCGCTAATGAACGATGTCCTAACGAGCTTACAGCGTGATCGACTGACGGAGCAGGTGGCAAGCGAATATGGCTTCGATGATGTGCGCATCGCGTCCTTCATGGAAGGCTACGGCTCGCGATTCGTCGCTTTGCTTCACACAAGTGATGGCAAGTATGTGTTAAAAGCAAATGATCGCACGGCAGTGCATGCCAAGCTAGCCCCCGTTTATGAGCATCTGCGCGCAAGCCGATTCACCGGCATGTTTAATCTGCGAAGCACCGTTGCGGGCAGCCTGTTTATCGAATTCGAAGGGAATTGCGACGACGATGCTACGGCCTGCTATGTGTATCCGTACATTGAAGGGTCAAGTCTCAGCGGAAGCTCGGCGCTGTTCGCCGGTGTCGGCAATACACTAGGCCGGCTTCACCGAATTGAACCCATGCCGAATTTATCGCGATGGGACCTTAATTCGCTGATAGGCGATATCGTCAACGACCGGCTGCCGAGCATCCCCGAGCCGCATCGGTCGAACCTGCTGCAGCTAGCACCTGGCTTCGCCAAGCTGTCCTCCCTTCCAAAAGCAATCATCCACGGAGATGTAGGAGAAAGCAACGGCGTATACGATGCGGCTAGCAATCGCGTCATCCTGATCGATTGGGACAGCTGCGGCATCGCACCGCGTATTATTGACGCGGGCTACCCGCTGTTCGGGCTGCTGGACGATCAGCTGCAGTTTCATTGGGACAAAGCGGCAGCCTACGCCGCAGCGTATGCCGAGTCAATCGAGCTGACAAGCGAGGAGCTAGAGCTGCTTCACTACGCCGTGCTGCTGCTTCCTTGCAATCATATTTTGCACGGTGATCTGCCTACCAAACTTGCCCGAATTCAGTGGTTCATCGACAATCGGGAGCAAGTAGCAAGGCTGTTCACGCTATAATTTCAAGTTTATTTTATCAAAGCCCTCAATCTCACGCAGAGATCGAGGGCTTTTTCCGTCTGCACCTCTCCCACCACCAAAATGAATAAAAACTTTCATGAACACAAATATGATTATTTTTTACTAAAACTCCACACAGCAATGACATGTCGCTTACAATTCACCGTTAATATCATTCATGGGAGCCCAAACACAACGTTTGTTCAGGAGGAAATAATTATATGCGAATTCAGTTTACTAACAAGCCTGCACTGGTACTGCTCACACTTCTATCGGCAATGACATTGATGTCGGCATGCGGACAAAGCGACAATTCATCCACGAGTAACAGCGCGAACGGGGCAAAGGCTGCGAACGCTGCGAACACAACAAACGCATCTGGCAACAATGCTTCAAGCACGAATGCAGCAGCTCAGCAGAACCAAGCGCCAGCAGAGGAATCGTTCGACGAGCTGGTCGCGAAGGCGAAGGAAGAAGGCAAGGTGATCGTGTATTCGACTTCCGGACGTGCGAACGATGCGGCGGAAACCTTCATGAAGCAGTATCCCGAAATTAAGGTAGAAGTAAGCAAGGTCAAATCCGACCAGATGATGGATAAAGTATCCAAAGAGCAAGATGCAGGCCAGTTCAACCCGGACGTTATCGTGACGAAGGAAGTTAGCGGCGCGGTTGAAGAGGAGATGGTGAAGCCAGGCCGTTACCTGAAATATCTGCCATCGGACATCGCGCCGAAGGTAGACGAGCCGTACCGTACGGAAGCTGAGGCATATGCGAACTATGTGGAATTCCGCACACTATTCTATAACGCGTCTACATACGCGGAGCCTCCGGTGAAGAACTGGTGGGATCTGACGACGCCGGAGTTCAAAGGCAAGGTCTATACCGCAGATCCGCTAAGCTCCCCAGCTTTCATGGATTTGTTCACGACAATGGTTATAAACAGTGATGATATGGCTGCAGCTTATAAAGAGAAATTCGGAAAGGACATCACGCTGAATGGCACTGAGAATGCTGGCTATGAGTTTATTAAAGAACTCTTCGAGAACGGCCTCATCGTCCTTCAAGGTAGCGACGACGTGCTTGACGCCATCGGCAAAGTGAAGAGCCAGGCACTCGGTCTCGCAGTGTCCGGCGACGTATCGAAGAATGAAGAGAAGGGCTGGACGATCGCCCCGATCTACGACATCAAGCCGAAGACGTCTGTACCGGACTCGGGCTACTTGTTCATCGCGAAGCAAGCGCCGCATGAAGCCGCTGCGAAGCTGTTCATCCGCTGGATGATGGGCGAGAAGGATGGCAAAGGCGCAGGCATGGAGCCATTCAACGAGGTTGGCTCGTGGGTACCGCGCTCCGACGTTCAGACGAAGAATGACATTTCGTACGAGAAGTTGAATCTGTGGTTGTTCGACGGTGACGCTCTGTACAACACGGCGCCGAAGGTACGCGACTTCTGGATTAAACAAAAATAAGGTGGAGAGCGAATTGGCGAACAAGCCGGCGTTAACTGGGAAGCGGACACGGTTTTATAACCAGGCACTCAATTGGCTGACAAGTCCCGTTCATTTGATCGGGCTTGCAGCCCTTCTCTTTCTGGCGTATACGATTGCATGGCCTGTCCTAAACATTTTATCGACGACGTTTATATGGAAGCAGCAGGACGTAAGGCTGACAGGCGAAGCCAACCCGGGTCATTTCACGCTGTATCACTGGACCCGCGTGCTGTATAGCGATATGAGCATGAACCTGTTCTATAAGCCGATTCTGAACTCGCTTAGCGTCGGCATCGCGGTATCCGCACTTTCGCTCGTTATTGGCTGTGGTTTGGCGTGGCTTGTCGTTCGGACGAATATCCCATGGAAGAAGACGATTTCTTTTCTCGCGGTCATCCCGTACCTGCTGCCGTCCTGGATTATTTCGCAAGCATGGCTGACCTTCTTTAAAAATGGCAAAATCGGCGGAACGCCTGGCATTCTGCAAGCATTGTTTCATATCTCGCCGCCGGATTGGCTGTCATACGGCTTCGTGCCGATCGTCATCTCGATCTCGATTCATGACAGTGTGTTCTTCTTCCTCATTGTTGGGGCAGCTTTAAGCTCGATGAACAGTCAACTGGAGGAAGCGGCGAGCGTGACGGGTGCGGGACGCCTTACGATTCTGCGCCGCATTGTGTTCCCGCTTGTCATGCCGTCGATTCTGTCCGGATTTATTCTCATCTTCACGAAGGCGATTAGTTCGTATGGGGTTCCGGCGTTGCTCGGTACGCCTGTGAATTTTTATATGATTTCAACCATGCTGTACTCCAGCATGCGTTCGCGACTGACGACCGAAGCGAATGTGCTGAGCCTGCTGCTCATGCTCATCTCGATCGCGATGATCTACCTGAACCAGCGCGTAATCGGGCGCAGACGGAGCTTCGTGACCGTAACCGGCAAAGACAGCAAACGAACATTGACCTCGCTTGGACGCTGGCGCTATCCGGCTGCAGGGGCGGCGACGCTAACGATGATTCTGATCGCGGTTGTACCGCTGCTCGTGCTGCTGTTCCAGTCCTTCATGCTGAAGGAAGGCGTATATTCGCTCTCGAATTGGACGACGCACTATTGGATCGGCGGCTCCGACCCGGACATTAACACCGGGGAGAAAGGTGTTATGCAGAACGACATCTTCATGCTCGCGCTGAAGAATTCCCTGTCTATCGCAGGCGTCGCTTCGGTAATCGCGGCAGTAGCCGGACTTGTGCTCGGATATGTCGTTGCTCGTGGAAGGCACACTTGGATCGGTCGCGCAGTAGACCAGGTTTCTTTTCTGCCGTATCTCATTCCTGGCATTTCGCTAGCGGCAATTTATATTTCCATGTTTGCGAAGCCGACGCTGATCATCCCTGCACTCTATGGGACAATAACGCTGCTCATTCTTATCACCGTCGTGAAGGAGCTTCCGTTCACGGTCAAAGCAGGCAGCGCTTCGATGATGCAGATTGGCAAGGAGCTGGAGGAAGCGGCGCAGGTCAGCGGTGCTTCTTGGCTCATGCGATTCCGGCGAATTCTGCTTCCGCTGAATCGCAAGAGCTTAGTGTCCGTGTTCCTGCTCGTGTTCATCGGGGCGATGAAGGAGATGGAGCTGATCATCCTGCTCATAACGCCAAGGACGGAGACGCTGACGACCATCACGTTCTACTATGCGGAGAAAGGCTACGAGCAGCTGATGAACGTCGTGCTGATGATCATTATCGCGATTGTCATTACGGTATATTATCTTGCGGTGAAGCTCGGTAAAGCCGATCTAACGCAAGGGATTGGAGGGCAGTAATTATGAGCGCAAACGCGATTGAGCTGCAAGGCATCGACGTCTCGCTGGACGGGAAACAGGTGCTGAATGATATCCATCTAACGATCAAGCAAGGCGATTTCATGACCTTCCTCGGTCCATCCGGCTGTGGCAAAACAACGCTGCTCCGTACGATTGCCGGACTGCAGAGAGCAGATGCCGGTACAATTACGATCAGCGGCGAAGAAGTCGCGAATGGCGGAACACAGTTTCATAAGGAACCTTCTCAGCGCAGGCTGAGCCTGGTGTTCCAGAGCTATGCGCTGTGGCCGCATATGACCGTGTACGAGAACGTTGCGTTCGGTCTGCAGGTGCGGAAGATGGCGAAGGCAGAGATTCGCGCGAAGGTGGAAGCCGCGCTAGACAAGATGCGAATCGCCGAGCTTGCCGGCCGTTATCCGAGCGAGCTGTCAGGCGGGCAGCAGCAGCGGGTTGCCATCGCACGGGCGATCGTGACGGAGCCGGATATTCTGCTGCTTGATGAGCCGCTGTCCAATCTGGACGCCAAGCTGCGCGTCGAGATGCGGATCGAGCTGAAGCGACTCCATCAGGAGCTGAACACGACGGTCATCTATGTGACGCATGACCAGCATGAAGCGATGACTTTATCTACGCAGGTTGCCGTCTTCTTCGGCGGCCGGATTGTCCAGATGGATAAGCCGCGCCAGCTTTATAAACATCCGCAGACGCTGCAGGTGGCAGAGTTTATCGGAAGTGCGGGGCTGCAGCTGAATCGGCTGGAAGGCGTTATTCGAACAGATCGAACCGCCCAGCGACACATGCTGGAGACGCCGATTGCGATCATGCCGCTTGCAAGGGAACAAGAACAACAGCAGGAAGACGGACAAGACATTATTTTGACAATAAGGCCTGAGGACGTAAGGCTGTACGAGACGAACTGTCCTGGCAGCATTCCGATGTCGGTGACAGCCGTGTTCCCATCCGGCGCGGAGACGCTGGTGCAATTGGATTCGGCAGGTCTTACGATTATGGCCCGTATTATCGGCGAGTCCGAATATGAGCCGGGAACGACGTTATTTGCTGTGCTGCGCCAGGAACAGATGAATGCTTACGATAAGCGGTCAGGCTCGCGATTGAATTTGCGATTTGACCATAACAACAATGAACCGGGGGATTCCACTTATGAAGATCGATTTTCACATTCACGTTAAACTGTCCAAGAAGACCAATCTCGAGATCGAGCATTTCAACTCCATGATTAACGAAGCGAAGTCGCACGGACTTGATGCGATTACGCTCACGGAGCATTTCAACACGCATCGCTTCGACCTCGTCTACGGTACACTGGATACGCTATATCCTTGCAATAACCACTACTATGATGTCGACGGGTTCAAGCTGTTCACTGGCATGGAAGTCGATGTGGCGGAAGGCGGTCATATTCTGGTCAGCGGTCCGAAGGATAAGCTGCTGGAGGTGCGTGCTGCGCTGGAGGGGCATCAGACTGCGGATACATTCATCGGTCTTGCGCAGCTGTTCGAGCTGTGCGAGCCGCGCGGTCTAATGGTCATTGGCGGGCATCCGTTCCGTGAATCGAACCACCTCTACCATATCGATAAAGAGCTGCTGAAGCGGTTCGACGCGTTCGACTTGAACGGCAAGGACCTTCACGAAATCGGCATTCAGGAGAATATCGCAAAAGTGCTTACGCTTGGCGCCGAACTGGATGTTCCCGTCGTTGCAGGAAGCGATGCGCACCAGATGTTCCAGGTCGGCTGCGTGCATAACGAGTTTGAAGGCCATTTCGAAACAATTGCCGAGCTCAAGGCAGCGATTCGCAGCGGTCAATATAAGCGCGTGATCGCTCCGAGCCTCCATCTGCAGGTGCGCGCCGCCAATTATGTGAAGAAGCTGCTCAAGAAGAAAGTCGAGGTTGTCGTCTAAACGCGTTCAACAACAGGAGGAAATCGCATGCTCTTCGACACGTCGAAGCTAACGCGCGGCCATCAACGGATCGCCGATTATATTAGCAAGAACATGGATGATATCCCGTTCCTGGTAGAAGAAGATATTGCTTCGGCATGCGGGGTGAGCAGCTCGACGGTCTCGCGTTTCTGGGCGGAGGTTGGTTCGAAGAACTTGAAGGAGTTCAAGCAGCGCGTGAAGGAGGAAACGATGCACTCGCCTACCCGTAAGCTGCAGTCTGCCTTCGATAAGCATGGCGGCGGCAGCGGCGCAGGGGCGAATGTGTTAGCCACGGCTGATTATTTGCAAGCCTCGGCGGAACGGCTGGAGCAGGCATCATTCGATGCTGCGGCTACGCTGCTGGCCGAAGCCCAAACCGTCTACATCTACGGGCCCGGCTCGGCGGAGTGCTTGACCGCGCTTATCGACTTTCGCTTGGCACGATTCGGTGCAGACATTCGCCGCTTGAGTAAGGGCGGTCATGAGCTGTTCGAGAGCATGCTGTCGATCAGGAAGCAGGATGTGATCGTCATCTTCGGCTTCGTGTCCGAATCGCCGGAGATGGCGGTGCTGCTGGACTTCGCCCGTGAACGAGGCTGCCGCACGCTGCTCATTACGGACCTTGCCGTCAGTCCGATGCTGGAGAAGGCCGACGTTCATCTGTTCACGGCTCGCGGCCAGCTCTGGGAATTCCACTCCATGGTCGCTCCGATTGCCGTCATCGAAGCGCTTATCATCGCTGTCGGCAAGCAGCTTGAACAAGCGGCGCTCGCGAACGGCGAGGAGCTTCATCGCCTGCGGCGCAAGTATCAGAAGCTGTTGCCGAAGCGGGTTTAAGAACGCACCCGAAAGCAGGCACAATAAAGCCCCCGATCGTATTGAGATCGGGGGCTCTTTTTGCTATTCCAACACTACACAGTCGCTTCCATCTTCTGCGCCGAATGCAGCTTGTAGTACCTGCCGCGCTTCGCGATGAGCTCGTCATGCGAGCCGCTCTCGGCGATGCCTTTGTCAGATACGTACATAATCCGATCGCAGTTCTTCACCGTCGAGAGGCGATGCGCGATAATGAACGACGTCCGTCCCTTAAGCAGCTCGTTCAGCCCCTTCTGGAGCAGCCGCTCGGTCTGAGCGTCGATGGAGGAGGTTGCCTCATCGAGAATAAGGATACGCGGATTCGCAAGCAGCGTTCTGGCGAATGAGATGAGCTGCTTCTGACCTTGGGACAGCTTCGAACCGCGCTCATTCACCTCAGTCATGTAGCCCTTCTCGAACTCGCGGATGAACTCGTCGGCACATACGGTCTTCGCAGCGGCGATGATTTCTTCTTCCGTCGCATCGAGCTTGCCGTAACGGATATTGTCCATAATCGTACCGGAGAAAATAAAGCTGTCCTGCAGCATGATGCCCATCTGACTGCGCAGCGATCTCAGCTGAATTTCGGAGAGATCATGGCCGTCGATCAGGATTTTGCCGCCGGTGATGTTGTAGAAACGCGAGATCAGGTTAACGACCGTCGTCTTGCCGGCACCTGTTGGCCCGACGAGTGCAACGCTCTCGCCTGGTTTAATGTCAAAGGACAGCTTCTCCAGAATGTTAACTCCTGGATCATAAGCGAATGTTACATCGTCGAAGGTGACGCGACCTTTAATCGGCGGCAGCTCCTTCGCGCCAGGCACATCGTTAACGGTGACCGGTTCGTCCAGCGTCTCGAAGATACGTTCGAGATAGGAGACGGCGTTGATGAAGCTGTTATACAAGTTCGAGATGTTCAGAATCGGCTGCCAGAAGCGCGCCGCATAGCTGCTCATCGCCAGAATGACGCCGAAGGTGGCTTCTTCCGGTCCAAGCGCCAGCAAGCCGACAAAATAAATCGCTGCCGTCACGAGCGTCGCCAGATTATCGACCGAGAACGGCATCAAGAAGTTGTAATACATCGTTCTCATCCAGGCGGAACGATAATTCGTCGCCAGACGCGTGAACGTTTCTTCGTTATGCTGCTCGCGGGTGAAGATCTGCGTGACGCGAATGCCGCTGATGCTCTCTTGCAGATAAGCGTTCAGGTTGGAGCTTTTGTTAGAGATGTTCTGCCACCCCCGGCGCTGCTTCGTCTTGATCATCAGGATGATGACCATGAATATAGGCAGTCCCGCAAGGATAACGAGTGACAGCTTCACATCAACGGCGAACATGAAGATCGCGATGAAGAGCAAGTTCAAGATCTCCAAGATCAGGTTGATGATCCCGTTGGACAGGACATCTGATACGGAGTTGACGTAGTTGACGACGCGGATGAGGATCTTGCCCTGCGGACGGTCGTCGTAATATTGGAATGGAAGCTTCTGCAAGTGCTTGAACAGATCCATCCGAATATCAAAGATAATGTCTTGCCCGACGCGGGTCATCATCCGCGAACGAATCGTGGCGAAGATGACACTAATGACGATCGTAGCGAGCATGAGCGCGGACCATCCGACTAGTGCCGTCTTTTCCTTCGCAGGAATCGTCACGTCCACGATATGCTGCATAATGAGCGGCGCGGAGAGCGAGATGCCAGCTGACAAGGCGCTAAGGACAAAAGCAATAATCATGGGCTTCTTCTGCTTCCTAATGTAAACAAGTGCCCGGCGGAAGTGCTTAATATTAAACGGCGATTCCAGATTCTCGTCGATATCGAATTTATTTCTTGCCATACTTCATCATGGCCTCCCTTCCAATGCCCTCGTTCTGCAGCATGAATACATCGTAGTAATAGCCGCGCTTCTCCAGAAGCTCTGCGTGCGTGCCTTCCTCAATAATGCGGCCGCCTTCGAGGATAAGGATGCGATCAGCTTTCGCTGTTGTGGATACACGCTGGGCAATGATGATCTTCGTACATGAGAAGTTCAGCTCCCGCAAACTCTTCTGAATATGCTCCTCGGTCTCAAGGTCGACGGCGGACGTCGTATCGTCGAGGATCAGAATCGGCGGCTGTACAGCCAGTGCCCTTGCCAATGCGATACGCTGCTTCTGTCCGCCTGACAGGCCGACGCCGCGCTCGCCGACAATGGTATTGTAGCTCTCCGGCATTTTGCCAATGAAGTCATGCGCTGCGGCAAGCTTGGCGAACTTCGTCACGTCCTCCTCCGGCATGTCCGGGTCGCCGAACGCGATATTGCCGTCAATCGTGTCGGAGAACAGGAGCACATCCTGTGTCGCCACCCCGATATTGCTGCGCAGCTCGTCGAGCTCTAGCTTGCGCACGTCGATGCCATCGACGAGAATACGTCCTTTTGTCGCATCATAGAAGCGGGGAATGAGGTTAATGAGCGTTGTTTTGCCTGCTCCGGTTGCCCCCATGATCGCGATTGTTTCGCCGGCATCTATGCTAAAGTTAATATTTTCGAGCACCGTTGCACTGTCGAACTTGAAGCTGACGTTCTCGAACTTGATGTAGCCATGGTAACGCTTCTTCACGACCGCGCTATGTTCATTGACGATTTCGGGATTCGCGTAGTAGATATCGATAATTTTGCTCAAGCTGGCGAAGAAGCGCTGAATATCATTGATGACGATACCGATCGTGCGCATCGGGTTGGATAACCCCCAGATCAGCGCAGAGAAAGCGGAAAATTCACCAAACGTAAGGCGACCATCCATGACCAACAGACCGCCGGTCAGCATCAGGATGACGAGGAACGCTTGGGAGAAAATCTCTAAGTAAGGGAAGTAGTCTAGCCAGACAAGAGCTGCGGATTTGCTCGCTTTGGAGTAATTAACGTTCTTCTCCGTGAACTTCTCGATCTCGAAGTCCTCGCGCGCGAACGCTTTGACGACCCGATTCCCGGCGATGTTCTCCTGCGTTGTCGTGTTCAGCTGGGAGAGCTTCTCCCGCAGATCGACGTACATGGGGCGCACGCGCCGTGCGAAGATGAACGCAACGACGCAAATTGGAGGCGACAGCAGGAGCAGCCACCAGGTCAGCTCTGCGTCGATGTAGAAGAAGTACGCGACTGCCGCTGCAAACACCGTCAGCGATTCGATGATTGTCTTAATAATCCATGCCAAAGAGTGACGAACCATCTCGATGTCGCCGGTCATCTTGGTCATAAGATCGCCAGTGCGGTTGCGATCGTAGTATCGCATGTCCTGACCTTGGATTTTGTTGTACAAGTACACCCGAATACGGAACAGCATGTTCTGAGAGGAGCGCTCATACTGCAGCGTTGTGAAATAAGACAGGCTTGTTCTTAACAAGGAAAAGCCGACCATGCCGAGCACAAGGCCGATCAAGAGCCCGCGTTCGGTACTCAGATGCTGCGCCGCCCCCTCCCCCGCAATGAAGTGGTCCACGATGCGCTGACCGATGTAAGGATTAATAATGGTAAGCGATGATCCGATTACGGACAAGCATAGTGCAATGATGTACCTAACCCGATCCCCTTTCAGATTCTGCCATAGCCATTTGAACTGAAACATGTCATCACCGATTTCTGTTTTAGTCTGAATTGCCCCTTTGAAAAACTAATGGAAATTATAGCACAAATGATGGGAACCATTGTGGGAAATTCTTATTGGATTGTGGTGTGCGGAAATTCGCAAGAAAATGATCTCCAAGCAGACAGTGGAAGCGCAAGAGGACGATTACTCCATCGATGGTCTCCTGGAAGCAGCAGGGTCATTATCTCCTGAACGCGGCAAGGAACTTCTTGACGAAGTAAACAGATCACGTGAGGATTGGGACCAATGAGAATGGATAGAGTGGGTTTGTAGAGCTAGCAGAAAGAAGCTCAGGCCTACGTACTTAGGCTTTTTGCTACCTATTATATTTCGGCAAAAAATCCATTTATTATGCTAAAATAGACGAGAGTTTTCAAACCTATAAGCTGGAGGATCGTACTCATGTCGAATGTATTACATAAGCCGATGGGGATCGGGCGAATGCTGGATTACAGTTTTCAACTATACAGAAGGCAATTTGGGAAGTTGTTTTTGCTTACGCTGCTCTATTTTGGCCCGCTTTATTTGCTGATGTTTCTATTCATACCTACTGCCATGGAGAACAGCGCTACGGGTTTTAAAGTGATGTTCGACTCTTTCTCTGGCACTGCCGTTGACTCCGCATTGCAGCAAGAAACACTGGATACCGGCGCAGTGACAAGCGTGGTGGGCATTATCTTATTCTTCTTGTTCGCCATTGTGTATCTGATATGCTTGGGACCGATATTTGCTGCTGCGAACGTCTTCTTTGTGAAGTCGATCTTCGATGGCCATGCGCCTTTGTCGATTGGGGAAGCACTCAAACGGGCATTCCGGCGTTTTGGCTCGCTGCTGGGAAGCAGTCTGTTATTCGCTCTCATTTGTTTCGGTCTGGGGGTTGTTTCCGTCATTCTCCTCGTTATCCTCTTTGCAGTCGGGGCAGGCGGGATGTTTATCGGCGGATCGTTCTCCGAGGGAGGTTCGGCTGCCGCTTCAGTTATTGGCGTAACTGTAATGATTATCGTGGTATACCTAGGCCTAATATTACTGTGGTCATACTTCGTTATTCGTTGGATGTACTATTTGCCGGTTACGGCTTTGAAAGAAGAGACAATTGGACTTGGCCGGAGCTGGAAGCTGACGCAAAAGAGCTTCTGGCGGTTGTTCGGGACATTGTTGATCATGAGCCTTATTGTATGGGTGGTTACTGTCGTCGTTCAACTATTGAACGGTGCGTTAATTGGCTCAGGCATCGTTCCAAGCTTGCTTGGAGAGGTTCTGTCTGTGCTCGTTCGATTAATCTTTATTCCGCTTCCGATCGTGCTGTATGCGATTAGCTTCTTCGATTTGAAGGTGCGCAAGGAGGGCTATGGTCTCGATCATATGATCTCGCAGATGACGAATATGGAACCGGAACTGGATCCTAATCCAAAGGATGAATAACGGATGAACGTGTCTGAGGATAAAGAGAGGCTTCGTTCGATACTGGAGCGGGATGAGTACACCGTCTACCATCACGAGTCCAACAACAATACGTTGTCAGAATGGCTTCGTAGCTTGCTGAGGAAGCTGACAGATTTGTTTCCTTCCATGCATATGAGCCGAGGGCAAGAGTCGGTAACAACCTATGTGCTCGCCGGAATTATACTGGCCTTGCTCATAGCTGCGATCTATTGGTTTGCGAAGCAGATGGTCCGTCAGGGACAAATTCGGCAGCAGCTGCAGTTATCTGAAGCTGAGCTAACCTGGTCATATCGCGATTATTTGCAAAATGCGGAACAGCTGAGGAAGGAAGGCGCCTTGCGAGAGAGCGTTCGGTTCATCTTCTTGGCGCTGCTGTTCTATATGCAGCATTGCCGCTGGGTTCGGATCGAGAAAGGGAAGACGAACTGGGAATATGCCGAAGAATTGAAGCAGGCGAACGAAAGGCTGCTTCAGTTATTTAAAGACAGCGCCGTTCTATTCGACCGGGTATGGTACGGCAAGGAAGAGATTCTTGAAGCAAGCTTGAACGAGTTCTATGAACAGGTTCGGAGCGTCATTCAGGCCTCCTCCGTGCTAGAGGGAGGTGCTCGTTCTGAAGCCAAATAAATATACAATCGGCCTGCTCATCAGTGTGCTGCTGTTTATTGGAATCGGCTATGTGCTCGTGAAGCCTGAAGTTAAAAATTACCCGCCTTACCTCTCGTTCTCGCCCGATTCGGACGGAATCAAAGCGATTATGGAGTTGGCAGAGGAACGAGGCGTGACGGCTAGACGGTGGGAGCTCCCTCCGGAGCGTCTTCCTTCGGGCAGCGGGCATACGCTGCTTATCGTGCAGCCGAGTATGCTGGCGAAGCCAGAGCTGGACTCGTTACGCAGCTGGGTACAGCACGGCAATGATGTGCTGCTGGTGGCAAACGACATGGAGGCATGGGACAGCTTTCAATTGAAGGAAGCTGACCAGCCGGAGGGACTTGGCAGCAAGCCTGCTAATATCCGCATGCACATGCGGGGGCAAGAGCAGTCGTTTGAAGCGACTGTTTCGGCCAGCCGCCGGCTGGTGGCGCAGCCGGAACTAGAGACGCTATACGAAGATGAACGTGGCATCCTTGGCGCTCGGAAACGCTTCGGCGATGGCGCTTTTACAGTGCTGCTCGAGCCTAGATGGCTCATGAACAGCATGATTCTCGAACGCGACCACTTCGAGCTCGTGTGGCCGCTGCTCCAAGATACCCGCCGACAATGGTTAGTCGACGAGTACCATCATGGCTACACGGCGAAGGCTGGATTGTTCGCCGTTTACCCCGCCTGGCTGCTCGCCGCGATCGCGCAGCTTGCCATCGTGCTGCTGCTCTGGCTATGGAAACGCGCCAAGCGCATAGGACCAGTCCACACGCCGCGGGCGTGGATCGTGCGTCGCGGCGATGAGACGCTGCTCGCCGTCGCCGGCTGGTACGAGCGGCGGCGGCTCCGCTCGGATGCTCTGGCGCATAGCGCGCAGCGACTGCGCCAGCTGCTCTATGAGCGCTGGGGAGTTCGGCCCAGCGCTCCGCCGCAAGAGGCGGCGAGCATCGCCCGCAACCGCTGGGATGCGAAGCGGGCTGAGAGCTTGTTGCGGCTGCTGAGCGAGCCGCAACAGGCGCAGGTCAGTGCGCGTGAGTTCGCCGCGCTTGCTCGCGAATACAGCGAAGCGATAGTCGATATGGAGAAGGAGTGATGAGCGCGTGGAACAATTATTGCAAGCCATGGAGCGTCAGCTGCATGGACAAGCGTACAATATCCGATTGCTGGCAACAGCGCTGGTAGCAGGCGGTCATGTGCTTCTGGAAGGCGTGCCGGGACTTGGCAAGACGAAGATGGCTCGCACGCTGGCAAGCTTGATCGGCGGCGATTACCGGCGCATTCAGTTTACGCCGGATTTGATGCCAAGCGATATGACGGGCAGCATTATCTATCACATGCAGAAGAGCGAGTTTCAAACGGTGAAGGGTCCCGTGTTTACGAATATTTTGCTCGCGGACGAGATTAACCGTTCCGGTCCGAAGACGCAAGCGGCGCTGCTCGAAGCGATGGAAGAGCGGCAAGTGACCATTCAAGGGACAACGTATAAGCTGCCTGATCTGTTCTTTGTCATCGCGACGCAGAATCCCGTTGAATACGAAGGCACGTACCCGCTGCCCGAAGCGCAGCTTGATCGGTTTATGTTCAAGCTTGTCCTTAACTACCCGGACGAAGCGAGTGAGCGCAGCTTGCTAAGGGCGCATTCTGTAATGTCACGTCAGGAAGAACAGCCTGTGCAGCCGCTGCTTTCGCTGGACGCCATTCTTAGCGCGCAGCGTCAGCTTGCCAGTGTCATTGTGGAAGATTCTATTATCGACTATATTGCCGCTATCGTTCGATTAACAAGAGAGTCGCGCAGCGTTCAGCTCGGTGCGTCTCCGCGTGCCGGCATTGCCATATTAATGGCGAGTAAAGCTTGGGCGCTGCTCGATGGCAGAACGTACGTGACGCCGGATGATGTGAAGCTTGTAGCCCGCCCGGCGCTGCGCCATCGACTGTTATTGTCGGCGCAGGCGGAATTGGAGGGCGGAACAAGTGACGGCATCGTCCAAGAAACGCTTGCAGCTGCGCCAGTTCCTCGCTGATCGGTTCGTTCATCGGTCTGCGCTGCCGACCGGAAGGCTAATCGCCCTTGCTGCAGCAGGTGCGGTTGCGGCCGCCATTGTATATGCATTAGATTCGGCGTATGGACTCTATACGCTAGTTATCTGGAACTTGCTTCTGTTTCTTTTTACGATGATCGACTATTTGCTGCTGCCGAGGCGCGGCGTCTTCTCGCTGGAACGCACTGTTCAGGGCCAAGTGGATGTGCGTCAGAGTTTCGACGTGCAACTGACGCTTAGCGCGAGCCGGCAGCTGTACTTGGAGGTCTCGTTGACCGATGATCTGCCGCTTTCTTTCAAGCAGGCGACGGTCCATGACCGACTAAGGGGCGATAGCTGCGCACTAACGTATACTACGTCCAGCACCGAGCGAGGTTGGTATCCACTTCAACATGCACACTTGATCTATGGCGGCGGACTTGGTCTTATACGCAAATATGCCAGACTATCTTGCGACAGTGAAGTTCGCATTGTCCCCGACTTGTCGCAGGTTCGCGGCATTCTGGGTTCGACGCCGGCTACGCTGATCTTGGACGGGCAGAAGATTGTGAGAAAGACGGGCGCTGGCTTGGAGTTCGATTCGATACGGGAATATGTGCAGGGGGATGACCCGCGGACGGTCAACTGGCGGGCAGCCGCGCGCGCCAATAAGCTCATGACGAACGTGCTGCGTCCGGAGAGAGGGAAGATCGTTACTATTGCGATTGATTGCGGACGAATGATGGGCGTAGAACTTCAGGGACAGACGAAGCTCGATCGCGTATTGGAATCGGCGTTAGCGCTTGCTGCGGTGGCATTGAAGCAGGGGGATCAGGTCGCGCTGCTCGCCTTCTCCTCGAAGGTGAATGTTTACGTGCCGCCTGACAAAGGATTGGCGCATTTGAACCGCCTCACTGCGGCGGTGTATGATCTGCAGAGCGAATTTGTTGAATCGAGCTATCGCGTCGCATTCTCTTATCTCATGCGCGTTCAGAAGAAACGTTCGTTTATCGTTCTGTTCTCCGATATGGAGAGCTATCTATACCATGAGGATATCGCGGCATATGTCCGAAAGCTGCGCCGATCTCACATGCTCCTGCTCTTGTCACTGCAAGATCCGCTGCTGCACAAGTGGACGCATACGCCGGTTACAGATGCGCGCAGCGGGTTTATCCAGAGCGTCGCCCATAAGTTTAATTGGGACCGCAGACAGTATGCAGAGACAATGGCGCAAGGCGGCATACATGTGCTCGATGTACGAGCGGATCAGCTGACGCTCAGCGCGGTTAATCTGTACTTGAATTTGAAGAATCGCGATGCGCTATAGGGTAGCTGTCCGCTTCAGTGAACGCGACCCATACAAATAGTAAGCCGCGAGAAGAAGCAAGGTTGCTCCGGCTATGCCGTATTTGGCTTCAAGCGGCATCGTGGAAGGTGTAATGTAGCCCTCAATAATGCCAGCAATGACAAACAACGGCACGGTTCCAAGCAGCAGCTGCACAGACTCTTTGGCGGCAAGAAGAAACTCGTATTTGCGAGAGTAGGCGGTTGGCACAATCATGCGATAGGCCATATAGAAGCCGGCTCCCCCAGCGATGAAGATTGCCGTTAGTTCGATAATGCCGTGAGGCAGGATATACGCCCAGAACACGTAGCCTTTATCCGATTGAACGAATACAGCGAATAGCGCGCCGAGCAGCAGTCCGTTGCTTAGCATGAGATAAACGGTTCCGATGCCAAGCGTGATGCCGCTGACAAAAGCAAGGACGGCCACGCGAATATTGTTGGTCATAATCTCGGTAGAGACGATGGGACTATGCAAATCACCACGGGGCAGCTCCGTTTGAGACGGATCAATATTCTGTGCAATCGTAGCTGGCAGCAGTGCATGAGCATTTAACGGATCGTTCCACACCGAGATGAAGCCCGATAGAGCGCCAATGATAAACAGCCCGAACGCAATAGCGACGAAGCTGAGCCTGGAGCGGATAAGGCCGATAAAGTGCTGACCGAAGAAATGCCTCAGCTGCGCGCTGCTCTTGTTGCTTTCCAGGTAAATCATATGGTGCGCCCGAGATACGAGATGGTTCAAATATTGCGTCGTCTCGTTCTGGGGAAGGTAGGTGCGGAATGTCGCCAGATGGGAAGAGACGGTTTTGTACAGGACGGTAAGCCGGTCGACCTCAGCTATGCTGAGTGTGCTTCGTCTGCGAGCGAATCGTGCAAGCAGCTGCTCAAGCTCCGACCATTGCGATTTATGCTGCTTCGTAAATGTACTCATATCCATGTCGGCCGTGTCTCCTTATGATGGATCAGGCTCGTGTGGCAAGCCCTCCCGTTCATGCTAACATAATTTGGGGGAAGAGAGGAGAGCGCTATGAACAGTTTTTTGGAAAAAGAAGCCGTTGTCGTCACTCCGGAGCGAGTGCAGCTCAGCTTCTTCACGGCAGGTATCGGCTCTCGAGGCATTGCTCAATTGCTCGATGTTCTGCTGCTTGCCGTCTTTAATCTTCTCGTATTTCTTGCAGTGGCAGGAATAACGGGAATCGCTGCTATCCGTGCTATCGACTATGCGGTTGCCATTATGATTATCCTTCTGGCGCTAATTAATATCGGCTATTTCATCGGGATGGAATATTACAACGGGGGACAGACGTTAGGCAAGAAGTGGGTGGGCATTCGAGTGCTGCAGGAGAACGGGCATGCGGCTACTTTTCTATCCATTCTCATACGCAATCTGTTCCGTCTGCTCGACATGCTGCCGATGTTTTATTTTCTCGGAATCGCCGTCATGTTGTTTAGCAAGCACGATAAACGGCTCGGCGATATGGTGGCAGGGACGATTGTCGTTGTCGAGGTACAGCGTGATCGGCTGAAGCAGAAGAAGCGTGTTGATCAGGAGCTTCAGAGGCTGGGTAGATCATTGCCAGATATACTGCTTGCGGAAGAGCATCGCCGCCTAATTGAACACGGCGACTGGGTACTGCTTGCTGCCTATGTGGACCGGCTTCCTCATTTGACGGAGGAGAAGGCCAATGAGTACGGAGCGCAGATCAGGCGTCACTTCGCTGCCAAGCTGACGGAAGGACCGCAGTTTGGCGATGATCGTACTTATCTAGTTTGGCTGTATACGCAGCTGCGAGACGAATGGGAGATATGATGGGCATTGCCGGAGTCAACCACAGCGAAAAACCCTTGCATACGCAAGGGTTTTTATCATTATATTCCCTCGAAGCATTCGAGGCCGAATCACCTGATACCATAACCTGGCGTAGCCGACTTCACCGCTGTCGCCTTGCCCTCGGCGCCACTCGCGTTTACGGCGCTCACCTTATAGTAGTAGGTTGTGCCAATAGAGGCCGTCGTATCGGTGGAGGTCGTGCCGGTAACCTTGGCAGCAATCGTTTCGTACGTCCCGCTTGCGGAAGTGGAATGCATGACGTTATAGCCTGTTGCATTCTTAACCGCACTCCAAGTGAGAATAACTCTGCCGCTGCCCGCATCGGTATAGGCATTGAAGTTGCCAGGGGCAGGGAGAAGGATATATTGACCGAGATCAATATTCGGATTAACTGGCGTGACAATCGTAATGTCTGCTCGATTCACGAACACGCTGTTGCTAGGGCCGCTCTCGCCGGAGCTATCCACTGTTGTAACGATATAGGTGTATGTTTTGAGCAGGCCAACCGAAGTATCCGTAAACGTCGTTCCGCTAACTTTAGCTCCTACCGTCACATACGATTTACCGGAGTCCTCGGAGCGCTTCACGTTATAGGAGACGAAGCCGCCAACCTTGTTCCAGTTAAGCACGACGCCAGTGCCGCCTCTTACTGCTGTTAAATTCTGAGGCGATGGTGGAGGGAGCTCGATGACATTCACAGGCAGAACGAGGGAAGGCGCGCTTTCGCCGTTCGCGTTCACAGCTGTCACTTCATAATAATACGTCTTTCCTTTGGCAGCTGTCGTATCGGTAAATGTCACGGTTTTCACGCCAGTTCGCTTTGTTGTAAATGGACCGCCAGGAGATTCCGCACGCTTCACATTATAGCTCGTTGCATCTTTAACGGAACCCCAGCTCAGTTGAACGTCGGTTCGATCCAATATCGTTTCATTAAACTTCCCTACTTCTTGCCGTACGCTAATCAGCTTGGCAGACAAGTTATTAGGCGGCTTCGGCGCTGGGCAGTGGAAGTCCTGTTGATAGAGCGGATAACGCAAATCGAGCAGCTTCAGCCTGATTTGATCGTCGGCGACCCATATATCATAGCCTGCGATGGCATCCAGCCTGAGGTACGCATCGACATAGATCTTGTCGCATCGCCCTTGTTCATAGTAGCGGCTGTAGCCAGCTTGTATTCCGGGACTCAGATCAATGCCCGCATAAGCAATATCGAGTAAGGTGAGTGTCAGCTGAAAATCCGGTCCAGCCGACAGACTCGCATCCAGCTTGGAATCTACATTCAGTGATGCTGTGTTCGTGGTGTTATGAATGAGCCGGAAGCCATTGCTAAGCGAGTAGTTGAAGCCTTCCTCGAGATGGAATTTATCGTCGAAGGTGATGGTCAAGGAAGCCCGGAAGTCCGGATCAATCTTTAAGAAGAGCTGCCCTTTGACGAAGACGCCTGTGAAGACGGGCACATAGAACGGTGTCGTCAGCGGAATGAGCTTGGGCTCGGTTAATGCGCCTCTACCTGTGTCGGCTTTCACGGTTACGTTCGTTGTAATATCGCCTGTGAGCACCAGCTGGGAATAGAAATCAAGGTCTACGTCGAACCAATCCACATCCACATCGAGGCCGATATCAGCTAGTACCCCGAGGTTACAGAAGTTCATGCGAGCATCAAGAATAACGCCTCCGTAATTGGCATTATTCAAGCCGATATTAAAGCAAGGCAAGGTTAAGGCCGTACTCTGTACGGCTACATTGTTTGTATTGATCTGAACGGAATCGTTAATCGGTGTGAGCTGCTTTGGATTAATTGCTTCTGCCGTATGGATATCGAGCTTGGAGAAGACTTCCCGCAGCTTAGGAACAGAGGTTTTCACGACAAGCGCGCCATTATCCTTGCGGATGGAGACGACCTTCTTCGCAATGCCGCCGTAATAGGTGGCAGTGGGAGGCAGGATAAACACATCGCCGACATTCAGTTTCAAGTTCGGGTCGTTAATGATCCATGTATCTTTGTCGCGTTTCGTATAATTTGTGCTGGTGCTTTTCTTGACTTCCGGCTTGTATTGGACGATTTTGCGAGTAGGTTCTGGTGCCGGCGGCTGGGCAGGATCTACTGGCGAGTAATGCCGTGCACGTACTAACATCACAGCTGCTTCGGCCCGGGTTGAGGAGTTGCCGCCTTTGAACTTGCCATCGGGGTAGCCTTGAATGATGCCTGTTTCGAGCGCTTCTTCGATGAGGTCGCGATTCCTCTTGATATCCGCTTGATCCTTCAGTTTCTTAAGCAGCTTCTCGTCTTTCTGAGACGAAGGTTGAAGCTGGAGCGCTCTTACAATCCATAGTGCCATCTCATAACGCGTAATTGGCTGACTCGGTTTAAAGCTGCCATTCGAATAGTCGGCGAGCTGCAGAATGCCGCTCATAAGACCTGCAGCAATATAAGGAACGGACCAACGCGACGCTGCAATGTCCTTGAAAGGTACGTATGTAGAATCCTTAGGCAATTTCCTCAGTTCGACGAGCATTTTAAGAAACTGCTCCCTTGTTACTTTGCCCGCGGGCTGAAACGTTCCATCCTCGAAACCGGCCACAATACTGGCAGTCGCCAGCTCCGTAATCTCGTTGTACGCCCAGTGCGCCTGAATATCGCTGAATGTAGCTGGTTGCCCTTGCGCGGTTGTATTGCTCTCGCCCTCTGCTGCGGTAAGTGCAGGGCTTACGATGCCCAAGAGCAGCAGGAAAGCGGTTGTCAGGATGAGTGATTTGAATGCTCTTCTCAACAGAATAACACCTCTCATTTCGTCCTTCACGGATACTTGCGAATTAAAAATACTAAATTACCATCGAGAAGTTGCTCGAATGGTAGGGGCTGATGAAATATTTTTTACCGGGATAATTGGCCGTGTGCGCATTAGTAGCTGGGACTTTTCCCCTGTAGCCTCTGCACATGAGCAAGGACCAAATATTCCCTACCGGAGAACCCGAACACAGTGGGAATTGGAGCTTTTCTCCGTCTATTGGATTAATTTACTAGAATACGCAGCGAATAAGAAGGAATATTGACGAAGCAAGGCGAATGCTCTGAGCCGCAAAATTTTATATTGGGGCAGAAGGGTGATTATCGTTGAACAAGCAGTCGAAGTGGGTACTTGGTATTGTTTTACTAGTTATACTGTTTACTAGCCGTCCAGAAATATCAAACGCGATGGCAGAGATTGATTCCTCTATTCAGGTTTCATATAGTATCAAACCAGGGGATACGTTATACGCAATTGCGAAGAGGTTCTATCTGACCAGTGATTATGAGCAGGTAGCGAAGACGAATGGACTGAATCCGAAGACAAGCTTGAAGGCGGGAACGACGCTGCAGCTATCGAATCCGCTCGTGCTGGACCAATACACAGTGAAGCTCGGGGATACGCTATACGCGATTACGAACCATTTTTTCAATCGTACTCAATATTTGGACATCCTCATGGCCTATAATCAGATTACAGATCCGAACACGGGGCTGAAGATTGGCATGGAGCTGCGTATACCGCTGCCTTCCGGGGAGAAAAGGCATACCGTCGTGAAGGGCGATACGCTGTACAGCTTGGTTAAGCAGTATATGAAGCATCAAGACTACGAGCAGGCGATCGCTCGCTACAATGGGCTGCTGCTGGACACGGCCACTTCTATTAAAGCAGGGCAAGTGCTGCAAATTCCAAACCTGTATTATTTGTCAGAGCCGGTAGGAGCGACAGCTGCCACAGACAAGACGGCAACGGCGGTCAAACAATCCAAGAGCGTCTCCATAGAAATCAACGTAACGCGGAACAAGCTGTACGTGTACACCGGAAGTGCCATTGTGAAAAGCTTTGACATCGCCAGCGGAAGGCAGCAGGGGCTTACGCCAATGGGAAGCTTCGAGATTGTGACGAAGATTAAGAATCCATGGTACATGGCCAAGGAAATTCCAGGCGGCGACCCGAAGAACCCGCTCGGCAGCAGATGGCTAGGTCTAAGTGTGCCGACGAATACGGCAGGGACCAAGTACGGCATCCACGGCACGAACGCGCCTTCCTCAATTGGCAAGAATGCAAGCGCGGGGTGCATTCGGATGAATAATAAGGACGTGGAATGGCTGTTCGATACAATACCGACAGGCACCACGGTGAAGATACACGTTTAATTGCAATTAAGCCCATTTTTAATTCATAGTTGACACATCGGAATTATCTGTATATTATAAACCCATAAGATTTAACAAAACTTACCGGACAACCGGAAGTTTCCTTTACTAATACTCCTGCGAGGGAGCTTGGCATAGGGAAACTTCCGGTTTTTGCTTTGTCCAATTCTGAAGATCGAGGTGTTTATAATGACGAAGAGAATCCCAGCTTACCGGAAATTATCCTTGTTTATTATCGCTTTACTTAGTTTAACCCTGGCATTGACCGCTTGCGGCTCGAACAATTCGAGCAGCTCATCTGACACCGGCAATACAACTGCAGCCAATTCCGATAACTCCAAGAATACAACAGGATCATCCGCTACGAAAGAAATCCATATTGGCTACCAGAAATACGGCACCGTCAATATTCTCAAGGCTAAAGGAACGCTCGATAAACGTTTGGAAGCAGAGGGCTACAAGATCACTTGGACTGAATTCCCAGGTGGACCGCAATTGCTGGAGGCGCTGAACGTTGGCAGTATCGACATCGGCCATACCGGCGAAGCTCCGCCGATCTTCGCACAAGCTGCCGGCGCTCCGCTTGTCTACTTGGCTCATGAGCCTGCAAGCCCGAATAGCGAAGGCATTCTCGTGCCGAAGGATTCGAAGATTACATCGCTAGCCGACTTGAAGGGCAAGAAAGTTGTGCTTAACAAAGGCTCGAACGTTCACTATTTGCTCGTCAAAGCGCTGGAGAAAGCAGGCGTTAATTATAACGACATTCAGACGGTATTCCTGCCGCCGGGCGATGCAAGGGTTGCTTTTGAGAATGGCACTGTAGATGCATGGGTTATCTGGGATCCGTTCCTAGCTGCTGCACAAACCGCAACAGGCGCTAAATTGCTGACCGATGGCAAGGATCTCGTATCGAACATCGAGTATTACCTCGCTTCCCGCAAGTTTGCGGAAGGGAATGGACCCGTCATTGCAGCCTTCAAGGAAGAGCTGGATAAGATCGACAAGTGGGCTCAAGAGAATCAGAAGGATGTCGCAGCGCTGCTGTCTCCTCAGCTTGGCATTGATATTCCATCACTTGAACTGGCCGCATCACGTAGAGGCTACGGCTTGGCATCAATCGACGATTCCATCATTGAAGCGCAGCAGAAGATCGCTGATACCTTCTTCAATCTGAAGCTCATTCCGAACGCCATTCAGGTGAAGGATGCAACGCTGAAATAGCAAGAACCAACCAATAACCGACAACGGAAAGGGTGTTTGACAATGGAAGTATTTTGGTTTATTCCGACTCATGGTGATGGACGTTACTTAGGCAGCGCTGAAGGTGCGCGCGTCGTAGATGCGAAATATATGCAGCAAATTGCTCAGGCGGCTGACCGCCTTGGCTATGGGGGCGTGCTGCTCCCAACAGGAACCTCTTGCGAGGATGCATGGGTTACGGCTTCTTCCCTTATTCCATTCACGGAACGGCTGAAGTTTCTGGTCGCCTTACGGCCAGGGCTGATGTCGCCGACGTTATCCGCGAGAATGGCGTCGACCTTCGATCGTATTTCGAACGGACGATTGCTCATCAACGTCGTAACCGGCGGGGATCCGGTGGAGCTTGCAAGCGAAGGGGTATTCCTTAACCACGACGAGCGCTATGACCTGACAAGCGAGTTTCTTGATATTTGGCGCAAGGAGCTAAGCGGAGAGACGGTCGATTACGAAGGCAAGCATTTGAAAGTAAAAGGTGGCAAGGTTCTCTACCCGCCGGTACAGAAACCATACCCGCCGCTTTACTTCGGGGGATCTTCCCCAGCAGGCCAAGAGGTAGCCGCAGACCATATCGACGTCTATCTGACATGGGGCGAGCCGCCGCAGGAAGTTGCCAAGAAGATTGAACAGGTTCGCAAGCTCGCTGCGGAGCGGGGAAGAGAAGTACGCTTCGGCATACGTCTGCACGTCATTGTTCGTGAAACGTCCGAGGAAGCATGGAGAGAAGCGGCTCGTCTGATCAGCAAAGTCGATGACGATGCGATTGCGGCAGCTCGCAAAGTGTTCGCGCGTTATGACTCGGAAGGGCAACAGCGGATGTCCAGCCTGCATGGCGGCGACCGGAGCCAGCTGGAGATTTACCCGAACCTGTGGGCGGGCGTAGGTCTTGTTCGCGGCGGCGCGGGTACGGCTCTCGTAGGCAATCCGACCGAGGTGGCTGGACTGATGAAGGAGTATGCGGCCCTTGGCATTGATACATTTATTTTGTCCGGATACCCGCATTTGGAAGAAGCTTATCAATTTGCCGAGCTCGTCTTCCCACTGCTTCCACTTCATGGGGTGAAGGCGGCAAGCGGACCTTCATCGACAAGTCCGTTCGGCGAGCTTATCGCGAATGCGATCAAGCCGGCGGAACGGGCTGCAGCGAGATAGGGGGGAAACGAGAATGAAGAGCCCCGCGACACGTAATTGGAGAACGGGTACGTTATCTATCGGACTCGAGTGGTTGATTCCGATTCTGATCGTCATTATCTGGCAATGGCTCGGCAGTATGGGGTGGATCTCGCAGCGGATTCTGCCGACGCCAGTATCCGTCTTGGAAGCCGGAATTAAACTCGTTAAAAGCGGTGATTTGTTCGTCTATATCGGCGACAGCTCCAGGCGGGCACTGATCGGATTTCTGATCGGCGGCGTCATCGGACTGGTGCTCGCCATTCTGAACGGATTGCTGCCGCTTGCGGAGAAGTTGACCGATTCGTCGATTCAGATGATTCGTACAATCCCGCATCTGTCGCTCATTCCGCTTATCATCGCCTGGTTCGGCATCGGCGAGCAGGGGAAGATCTTTCTCGTCGCGCTCGGCGTCGCGTTCCCGATTTACTTAAACACACTTCACGGGATCCGATCCGTCGATTCGGGGTTAATTGAGATGGGCCGCACTTACGGTCTGCGCGGCTTCAAGCTTTTTCGAACGATTATTCTTCCGGGCGCGCTTCCGTCCATTCTGGTCGGACTTCGGTTCGCACTCGGTATTATGTGGCTCACACTAATCGTCTCTGAGACGATTTCGGCCAATAGCGGTATTGGCTATATGGCAATGAACGCGAGGGAATTCTTCCAAATGGACGTTGTCGTGCTTAGTATTATCATCTACGCATTGCTAGGCAAGCTGTCGGATTGGCTGGCGAAGCTGCTGGAGAGGAGTTGGCTGCAATGGCATCCGCATTATCGGCGAGCAAAATAACAGGGTCGCAGCAAACGGTGGCCAAAGTGGGGACTGCTTCCCCTTCCCCTTCCAAGGGGCTGCAGGTTGATGTATCGGATGCAGTCGTTCAATTCGGCGACCTGACCGTGCTTCGGAATCTCGATCTATCGATTCAAGCCGGCCAGTTTCTGGCTGTTGTTGGACGAAGCGGCTGCGGCAAGAGTACGCTCCTTCGCCTACTGGCAGGGCTGGAACAAGCTTCGCGAGGTTCAGTAGCCATTGGCGGTGCGGCTTCATCCGGGCTCCGGCCGGATGTGCGGGTCATGTTCCAGGACGCTCGGCTGCTCCCTTGGAAGAGTGTGCTGGATAACGTTCGGATCGGCGTAGAAGGCGGCGATCGTGCCAAAGCGCTGGATACGCTTGAGCTCGTCGGCCTTGCCGACCGTGCGAAGGAGTGGCCTTCCGTCCTCTCTGGCGGACAACGGCAGCGTGTCGCGCTTGCTCGGGCACTCGTCAGCAATCCGAGTCTGCTGCTGTTCGACGAACCGCTCGGCGCGCTTGATGCACTTACCCGCATTGAGATGCAGCAGCTCATCGAACGGTTATGGCTGGAGCGCGGGTTCACCGCCGTACTCGTCACTCACGACGTGAGCGAAGCCGTAGCGCTTGCTGACCGCGTCGTGCTGGTCGAGAACGGCACGATCTCGCAAGATATCTCTATCGCGCTGGCCAGGCCGCGCGAGAAGGATAATGGCTTTGCCCATTATGAGAGCGGCATTCTGAATCGTGTGCTGGGTAGACGCTCTTCTAGCGCCAATCAGGAAGGGTTTGCGATCTAGCAGAGTTGGCAACAGTAGAAGTAGAACCGAGTCTCCTCGTCAGGTGGAGGGGATTCGGTTCTTTTTTCGTTCCAGCCAGTTAACCATGTTAATGATGCGAGCCCTTACTTCTGCTATCATTTTTGTATACACAGCGCTCATAGGTTTCTTACTCGACTTCATACTACGGTTAAGGAGTGAGTTGATGAGAAAATTCGCAAGTGCGGCCACGGCCATGCTGCTAGGGGCAATGATCTTTGCTCCATCTGTTCTGGCAGCGGACAAGCAGGTAACGGCTCAAAGTTCAGTAGCACAGATTGAACCGGCGGTTGATGGGAATCGGATCGTGTGGGCGGATAAGCGCAGTGGGAATTACGATATTTATATGATGGATTTGAGCACAGGGCAGGAGTGGCAGATTACTTCGGACAGCTCGAAGCAGGTAGACCCCGCCATCTCTGGAGATCGAATTGTATGGACGGATTATCGGAACGGGAACGCGGATATTTATATGTTCGATCTTGCGACGTGGGAAGAATTCCAACTTACTACGAATGAGGCAGGCCAGTGGAACTCGGCAATCAGTGGCGATACAATCGTTTGGGAAGATGATCGCGGCGGCAACTTGGATATTTACAGCTTTAATCTGAAGACCAATCGGGAAAGCCGAATCACGACGAATAGCGCGGATCAGTATGTTCCAGCTCTAGCAGGCGACAACATTGTGTGGCAGGATGAGCGAAACGGTACGTCGGATATTTATCGGTACAATTTAAACACAGGGCTGGAGAGCCGATTGTCGACAGCGGATAATAGCGATCAATCCTCGCCTTCCATTAGCGGGAATACAGTCGTTTGGCTGGATAGTCAGAACGATCAGGAGCGGATTGTCGCGTACGATCTACAGAGCGGGGTTGAACGTCCACTGGCTAGTGATACGTCGCCGGATGCGAAGAAGTGGAGCCCTGATGTTTCAGGAGACAACGTCATATGGGTCGATACTCGGGACGGGAACTGGAATATCTACCTTTACAATCTCGCAACCGGGCTGGAGAGCAGAGTTACAACGGATAGCTCCAAGCATTATGAGCCTGCGATCAGCGGCAGCCAGGTTGTCTGGGAGGATAACCGCAATGGCAGCCTAGCGATCTACACCATTAATTTGAGCGAAAATAGTTAAACATAAGACGAGTGGGGATAACGCTCGTCCAATAAGCAGACCGCAGATTCGTTACGGATGTAACGGATATGCGGTCTGTTTTGCTTATGCCGCGCCATACAATGTACTATGTACGATCCCAATAATGAGCAAGCAATGCGAGCTCGAAAGGAGGATCGAATGCGAACGATACGTATTGGGGCAGGGCAGGGCTTCTACGGCGATTCGATCGTACCTGCGATTGAAACAGCAAAGCGCGGCAACGTCGATTATCTCTGTTTTGACTCGTTGGCAGAGCTTACGCTTGCCATCCTGCAGAAAGACCGGCAGCGAGATTCGGCGAGAGGCTACGCCTCGGATATAGCAAGCGCGATGAGGGAACTGCTCCCGATTGTACGGGCAAACAAGCTGAAGCTGATTACGAACGCAGGCGGCATGAATCCGCTGGGCGCACTCCGTGAGACAGAGCGGATAGCTCGTGAGCTTGGTGGTATGCAAGGCTTGAAGATAGCCGTCGTAACCGGCGATGACGTGCTGCCGCAGCTGTCCTCGTTCGCGGCGGAAGGCGTATCGCTTATGCATATGGAAGACGGGCGCGAATTCGCAGTCGTGCAAGATCGTATCGTATTCGCCAACGCCTACCTCGGGGCGGAGCCTATTGTGGAAGCGCTTCGGCAAGGCGCGGATATCGTCATTACGGGCCGGGTGTCGGATTCGGCTCTCTTTCTCGCACCACTTATTCATGAATTCGGCTGGAATGCGAAGCAGGATTGGGAGCGGTTGGCGCAAGGCGTGCTTATGGGCCACTTGCTGGAATGCTCCGGTCAGGGCAGCGGCGGCAATTTCAGCGGCAATTGGCAAGCGGTCGAGTCGCTGGAACACATCGGATTCCCGATTGCGGAAGTGCGCGAGGACGGCGAGTTCGTCATAACGAAGACGGAAGGGACCGGCGGGCTTGTTTCCGTGGCAACAGTGAAGGAGCAGCTGCTCTATGAAATTCACGATCCGTCTTCCTACAAGACGCCGGATGTCGTGCTCGATCTAACGAACGTACAGCTGCAAGATATCGGTCCGAATCGCGTACGTGTGACCGGTGCAGGCGGAGCTGCTAGACCTGATGCGTTCAAGGTTGTAATGGGCTATGCAGACGGCTGGCTCGGGCAGGCCATATGGGGTTATTCCTGGCCGGATGCGGTGGCGAAAGCCAAGGAGGCAGACCGGATCATTCGAAGACAGATCGAGGCAATTGGTCTGCAATACGAGGAGATCCGCAGCGATTATATCGGCCTCAATTCCTTGCACGGTCCACTCGCTCAGTCTCCTACAGAGGAGCTGAACGAGGTGTACTTGCGCATGGCTGTGCGGACGCGCAATCGAGACGCGGCGGCGAAGCTTGGACGGCTCGTTCCGCCGCTGATGCTGAGCGGACCTCCGGCGATGGGCGCTTTTCTCGGTGTGATGAAGCCGCGCGAGCTGCTCGGCATGTGGTCATGTCTCGTGTCTCGCGAGATTATTGAACGCAGCATTCGCGTGACCGTGCAGGAGGTGGTATAAGCGATGGCTCTCGTTCGCAAGCAGCTGCGCCATCTTGTGCAGGCACGCTCCGGGGACAAAGGCAATACAATCAATATCGCTGTATTCGCGCCATGCGCTGAAGTGTATGAGGTGCTGCTCCGAGAAGTGACGGCTGAACGGGTGAAGGGTCATTTTATCGGTATGGTCGGCGGTGAAGTAAAGCGGTATGAACTGCCCGGTCTGCATGCGATGAACTTTGTATGCAAAGAAGCGCTCGGCGGAGGAGGCTCCGCGACGCTGCGTATGGATAATCTGGGCAAATGCTATGCAGCGAATCTGATGAGGCTTGAAATTGAAATTGACGACACCATCCTAGTTAGCGCCAAGACACAAGCGTAAAGAGAGGTGTTCGAGGGTGAATCTCGATTTAACGGCAGAACAGGCGATGATTCGGACGCTCATTCGCGATTTTGCGGAAGCGGAAGTGGCACCTGGGGCGATTGAACGTGACCGGACAGGTGCGTTCCCGAAGGAAGTCTTCGACAAGCTGGCGAAGCTCGGGCTGATGGGGCTGCCTTTTCCCGAGCAGTACGATGGCGGCGGGGCGGATACAATCTGCTTCGCAATCGTGGTGGAAGAATTGAGCCGAGTATGCGCATCGACGGGCATCACCTATTCGGCGCATGTGTCGCTTGGCGGATCACCGATCTACCTCTTCGGGACGGAGGAGCAGAAGAATCGCTACTTGGCTCCACTGTGCAGAGGCGAATATTTGGGCGCGTTCGGGTTGACCGAGCCGGATGCCGGATCGGATGCGGGCGGGACGAGAACGACGGCGGTTCAGAGTGACAACGGCTGGACCATCAGCGGCTCCAAGTGCTTCATCACGAATGCCAGCTTCGCGAAGCATCTTGCAATCACGGCAGTGACCGACCGATCGAAGGGTACGAGCGGCATTAGCGCGTTTATTGTGCCGACGGGTGCTCCTGGCTTCAGCATTATAGACAACTATGAAAAAATGGGGCTGCATGCCTCCAACACCACCGAGCTCGTGCTCGATCAGGTTGAAGTGCCAAGCGATAATCTGCTTGGTGTCGAAGGCAATGGGTTCAAGCAGTTTCTAGCCGTGCTCGACGGCGGCCGCATCGGAATCGGCGCGATGGCAGTGGGCATTGCCCAAGGCGCATTCGAGAAGGCGCTTCGGTATGCGAAGCAGCGCAAGCAGTTCGGGCGAACGCTGTCTTCGTTCCAGGCGATTCAGTTCAAGCTCGCGGACATGGCGACGCAGATTGAAGCGGCGCGCACGATGGTATATCGTGCCGGATGGCTGAAGGATCAAGGCAGATCGTTCAAGAAAGAAGCCGCAATGGCGAAGCTGCTCGCGTCGGAGATTTGTATGAAGGTATGCGATCAGGCTGTCCAAATTCATGGCGGCTATGGCTATATGCGCGAATACGAAGTAGAGCGGTTCATGCGGGATGCGAAGCTGCTTGAGATCGGCGAAGGCACCTCGGAAATTCAGCGGATGGTCATCGCCGCGCAGCTCGGCTGTTGATCGCGCTGGCGGGCGGCGTTCAAGTGCGGGCTTGCCTGCAGGGAGGGTGAAGCAGATGGAGCATGAACATGATGCGGAAACGGTGAAGGATCGGCTGCAGGAGCAGATCGACGAGATCAAACAAGGCGGCGCTGCCAAATACCATGCGAAGAACGCTGAACAGGGCAAGCTGTTCGTCCGTGATCGGCTCTCGTTATTGTTCGATGCGGATGTGGAGCTGGAGGATGCGATGTTCGCCAGCTGCGCGGAATACGGACTGCCTGCCGACGGCGTTGTCACGGCAATCGGCCGCATTCACGGGAAGCCGGTAGCGGTCATCGCGAACGACTCGACAGTGAAAGCCGGCTCCTGGGGCGCTCGAACCGTGGAGAAAATCATCCGCATGCAAGAAACCGCAGACAAGCTGCGCATCCCACTCTTATATCTCGTCGATTCCGCGGGAGCTAGAATTACCGACCAAGCGCTCATGTATCCCGGCCGGCGCGGAGCGGGGCGGATATTCTATAACGAAGTGAAGCTCTCGGGCAGGATTCCGCAGGTGTGCATCCTCTTCGGCCCATCCGCGGCAGGAGGCGCGTACATTCCGGCGTTCTGCGATATTGTCATTATGGTGGAGGGGAACGGGTCGATGTACCTCGGCTCTCCCCGGATTGTCGAGATGGTGACGGGAGAAAAGGCGACTCTGGAAGCGCTCGGCGGGGCTCGCATGCACTGCTCGGTTTCGGGATGCGGCGACGTGCTGGCGAAGAGTGAAGAAGAGGCCATTGAGCTGACCCGCACGTACCTCGGCTACTTTCCGGCGAACTTTACGGAGCTGCCGCCTTCCCGAGGGGCTGAGCCGCCTGTCGACCTGAAGGTGCCGCTGGATAGCATCATCCCAGACAATCAGTACACGGCGTTCGATATGTATCAGCTTATTGAGGGTCTAATCGACGAGAGCTCATTCTTCGAGATCAAGCGATTGTTTGCGCGGGAGATCATAACGGGGTTGGCACGACTGAACGGCAAGCCGATTGGCATAATTGCCAATCAGCCGAAGACGAAGGGCGGCATCTTGTTCCATGATTCGGCGGACAAAGCGGCGAAGTTCATCAGCCTGTGCGACGCCTTTCATATTCCGCTGCTCTTCCTCGCGGATGTTCCGGGTTTCATGGTGGGCACGGCAGTAGAGCAGGCAGGCATTATTCGGCATGGGGCGAAAATGATCGCAGCGGTCTCTGAGGCAACCGTGCCTAAGATATCCGTCATCGTCCGCAAAGCATACGGAGCGGGGCTATACGCAATGGCAGGTCCGGCGTTTGAACCGGACTGTTGCTTGGCGCTGCCTTCGGCGCAGATCGCCGTCATGGGACCGGAAGCGGCGGTGAATGCGGTGTACGCGAATAAGATCGCGGAGCTGCCGGAGGCTGAGCGAGCTAGCTTCATTATGAGCAAGCGCGAGGAATATAGCAGAGATATCGACCTCTATCAGCTTGCCTCTGATATGGTCATTGATGGGATTGTCCCGGCGCATGGCTTGCGCCGCGAGCTTATCAAGCGCTTCGACGTGTATACGTCGAAGAGCTATGTGTTCACCGAACGCAAGCATCCGGTGTATCCGGTATAGAGCGAAGGAGGCGTAGGTGATGTCAACGGAGCGGGAAGAGGAAAAGGAGTCGGAGGAGACTGCGCCGAAGCTGAAGTCCGGCCAAGAGTCGGCGCCAGGGCAAGAGCCGGGGACGGCACTAGCGTCAACGCCGATGCCATCGCCGGCGCCGGTGCTTTGGGAGCAGCGGGGACACATCGGGTATATCCGGCTGAACCGCCCGGAGCAGCTGAATGCGATTAACCGGGCGATGCTGGATGCCCTTGGCGCGCTGATCGAACAGATCGGACACAATACGCGCGACATTCGCGTCGTTGTCATCGAAGGCGCGGGTCGCGCGTTTAGCGCCGGCGCTGATCTGAAGGAGCGCCAGACGATGGGCTCGCCGGAGGACATCCGGCAGAGCATCCATCGTATCAAAGCGGTGCTCGCCGCGCTGGAGCAGCTCCCGCAGCCGACGATTGCTTCGCTCGGCGGGCTCGCCTTCGGCGGCGGGCTCGAGCTCGCGCTCGCCTGCGACTTCCGTTTCGCCTTGCACGGGGTAAAGCTCGGCCTGACCGAGGTCGGCCTCGGCATCATCCCCGGCGGCGGCGGCACGCAGCGTCTGCCGCGGCTCATTGGCGCCTCGCGCGCGAAGGAGCTCATCCTGACCGCACGGCGCATTACGGCAGAGCAGGCCGATGAGCTTGGCCTGCTTAATGGCGTTGCCGATGACTTGGCGCAGCTCGCGGCGTCCGTCTCGCAATTGGCGGCGGAGCTGCTGCAGGCCGCGCCGATCGCCATCTATCAGGCGAAGCTCGCTATTAATAGAGGGCTCGACACGGATCTGCAAGCCGGAATGGACATCGAGACCGCTGCCTACGAAGTCACTATTCCGACGAAGGACCGGCAGGAAGCTCTCGAAGCATTCCGCGCGAAGAGACCGCCTCATTTTAGTGGGGAATAACAGTGAATGCCAGGGCTACCACATTCCATTTATGGCCGAGAGTTCGAAAATAGCACTCTCGGAGCAGCAATCGGCCGATTTCCTTGCTGAGAGTTCGATTTTTGTACTCTCAGCTTCGCCACGTTGCCAATATCAGCAGTTTTCTATTCTGAGAGTTCGAATAATGCACTCTCGGAGCAGCAATCGGCCGATTTCCTTGCTGAGAGTTCGGATTTTGTACTCTCAGCTTCGCCACGTTGCCAATATCAGCAGTTTTCTATGCTGAGAGTTCGAATAATGCACTCTCGGAGCAGCAATCGGCTGATTTCCTTGCTGAGAGTTCGGATTTCGTTCTCTCAGCTTAGCACGTTGCCAATATCGGCTGCTTCCATATCTGAGAGTGTTGAATCTGTACTCTCAGAGTAGGAATGCACTTCAGGCTCTCCCGATCGGCAGCTGTATCTTTTTACTTGTTTGTTCCCCTCATTCCCCCTCCCCTCCCAACTTGACATGCAGTCATTTAGCTGCCTATTATATTCCCATGGACAACCTATTCAAAGCGCTCGCCGATGCCAGCCGCAGACAGCTGCTTGACGAGCTTTTCAAACAAAATGGACAAACTTTAACCGAGCTTTGCGAACATCTCGAGATGACGCGGCAGTCAGTGACAAAGCATCTTTATATATTAGAAGGGGCACAGCTCGTTGTAACCGAGCGACAAGGGCGCCATAAGCTGCATTACCTCAACGCCGCGCCGCTTGGAGAAATTTACGCCCGCTGGATCAGCAAGTTCGACCAACATCGGGTGAACCTTTTGCAGCAGCTTAAACGGAACCTTGAGGAGGATCATAACCAAAGCCATGACAACACCTAAATCCTTTGTCTACACAACGTACATTGCAACTACGCCTGAGAAGCTGTGGAAAGCGCTGACGAGCAGCGAGTTTACGGAGCAGTATTTTTTTGGAAGCCGAATTGAGTCCGATTGGAAGGAAGGATCTCAGGTCACCTATTCGCGCTACGGGGAAGTGACGGATTACGGAACGATCATTAAATGCGAGCCTTACCGGCTGCTGTCATTCACTTGGAACTATGTTACAGACAAGTCGGGACGCGCCGAGCCGTCGCGAGTGACGTTCCAGCTTGCTCCTATGAACGGTACCGTGAAGCTGACGCTGAAGCATGAGAATCTGATTCCTGCGGATATCGTCGATCGCGAAGACACCTTCGAAGGCCTCAACAACGGCTGGCCGGCCATTCTAAGCAACCTGAAGACTCTGCTCGAAACCGGAAGAACACTGCCTCCAGTCTCACTACAATAACGAAAGCGAGTGCCGCCATAATGACGAATAACCTTACCAACGTCACCAAAATCCGTATCAACAAGCCCGCTGCAGACATCTTCGAAGCGTTCGCCGATCCGGACAAGCTGGCTCAGTTCTGGTTCGTAGGCTCCGGCCGCTTGGAACAAGGGAAAACCTTCACTTGGCGCTATGAAGAATACAATGCAGAGGTACCGATTTACATTGTCGAACTCGTGGAGAACGAACGAATCGTTTACCGCTGGGGCGGCGAGGACGGCGGAAACCTCGCGACGATAAAGCTGCTTTCCGAGCAGTCGTCCACTACAGTTGTAGAGGTCACCGAAGAAGGCTTCGACGCAAGTGCGGACAGCGATCAGCTTCGCCAGGACATGATAGGCAACAAAGAAGGCTGGACCTACATGCTCACCTGCCTCAAAGGCTATCTCGAATACGGAGTGAAGCTGCGCGCTTCGCTTGTATTTTAGCTGCTAATCTACCATTACTCGCCGGAATCTCCCGTGCTATACTAATCGAAGCAACAGATTGCTTCGCACAGACATTCCAAATTACCATGTTCCGGCGAGAGGATGAAGACGTTCATGGCAAGCTGGCTTCAGCAAGGATTAGGAATCAAATGGTTCACGCAGCATCAATGGCATACACATAATCTCATACGCACAAGCGAAAATGTTTCATCGGGCACAGTAAGCTACATAGCGGAACTGCCAGAGGTGCGGATTGAGCTATCCATTGAACCTCACGCGGCTTCACAGGCAACGAGCAGCTACAAGGCTGAAGTTCGAATCTTGCCCAAGCAAGCCGAGCTCTCCATCAGTGGCGTCCAGCTTACGATTCCGGTAGCGCAGGATCAGACCTGCGTGTGGAAGCCGCAGCTTGCGCCTCAAGACAACATGGCTATAGGGGACAACATGTTCCGTTCGCCAGCCATCATCTTCGAGAACGCAGAGCATATGGCGGCATTCGTGCCGGATCTGACGGCAATCGAACAGGACCGCCGCATTCCGCATGTGATGGACTATACGTTGCAAGACCATTCCCTCATGTATGGACTTTGCAGCTACGAGGAAACAGGGCATGTGTATCACAAGCTGACACCGTCATCCATATTAATAAAAGAACCACTTGTATACCGCTTCTATCTCGTGGAGTGGGCAAAACAAGCAGACGCTCGGGACAAAGACTACCGCTGCGTGGAACAGTTTCTATGGAATACGTTTGCCGTCGAAGCCAAGATGCCTGCCGAGCAGGAACTGGATGTAATTGAGGGGTTGAAACCTTATGCGGATTACGCCTATAGCTGGGCGCTCGATCGTTGGAAGGACGTCACCTGGCAAGAGTTTACGCTCAGCAGCGGCGAAGAAGTCGGCGGCGTCGTATTTATCGTTCGTGCCCGGCAGAAGCCAGGGATTGGCGAGGAAGATCAGTGGCGGGAACCAAAGAGTCTTTGGAATCAAGCGTGGTTCTGCGGTCTGCGAACCGCATACGGCTACGCGCAATGGGGGCGTACGCACGGTCGCGAGGACTGGGTAGCGAAATCGGAGAAAGCGCTTAACTTCGCGCTGAGCGCTCCGCAGCTGAACGGACTTTTCCCAAGCTATTTCAAAGCTGGGGAAGACAACAGCTGGGATAACGGCCGCTGGTATATGTCCGCGCCTCGCCGTCCCGATGGGCTAGATGACTTCGTTCATCTGCTCGATGCATCATGGACGTGCTATTGGTTGCTGAAGTGGCACCAAGATGTACATGCGGATGAGCGGATTTTGCCTTATGTGCGCAATTATGTGAATCGGCTGCTTGACCTTCAACTTGAAAGCGGAGGCTTCCCAGCATGGGTGAATCCGGTGGGCTCGGACATCTCCCCTTACTTGCTGGAGAGTCCCGAGACGTCCGTCCACATTATGCTGCTTATCCTGCTTAACCGCATTGAAGCCGATGTTCGCTACATTGCTGCTGCCGAACAGGCGGCGGAGATGGTGCTTCGGGACATCGTTCAGAAGGGACGCTGGGAGGACTTCGAGACCTACTGGTCCTGCTCGCGGCAGTGGGAAGGCAAGAAGTATGGTGTGCTGGATGCGCGAAGCGGGCTGTACAATCAGTGTAATTTCGGCATGTATTGGACGGCGGAAGCGTTCAAGGATTTGTATGAAGCAACCGGCACGGCGCGTTGGCTGGATGCCGGAGAGCAGGTGCTTGCTGAAGCTTCATTCTACCAGCAGATCTGGCAACCTCCGTTCATCGAAGTTCCGGCAATCGGCGGGTTCGGGGTTATGACCTCGGATGACGAGTGGAATGATGCGCGTCAAAGTCTGTTTGCGCTCACTTATCTCGATTACTACCGCGTAACGGGCAATGCCAGCTACAAAGCCAGAGCGCTCTGGGCGATGAAGGCATCCTTCTATATGATGTACTGCCCGCTCAATCCGATTGTGAAGGCGAAGTACGAGCGCGTACATCCGCAGTTCAACGAGGACGATTACGGCTTCCATATGGAGAACTTCAACCATCATGACGGATCAGCGGTTGAAGGGCTGGGCGAATTCACGATCTTCGATTGGGGCTGCGGCGCGGCTGCGGCTTCGCTTGTCGAGTTCGATCGCAAGCTGCGCCAGATGACGCAACCTGCCCACTAACATAAAGAAAGACTCAGGCCACTCATCACAGAGGTGGACCTGAGTCTTTTTACTATTCTTCTTCCGTCAAGCGTAGCACTTCGATCAGCTTCAGGAACAAGCTGAGCACGATAGCGGCAACTGTCGCCAGCGCCATCCCTTTCAGCTCGAAATTGCCGCATTTCAGCGTAGCGCCGCTAAGACCGATTACGAGTACAACCGTTGTTAGCATCAAATTCGCTGGCTTCGAATAATTAACCTTCGTCTCGACAAGCATCCGTAGACCGGACGCAGCGATAACGCCGAACAAGAGCAGAGACACGCCGCCCATAACCGGCTGTGGAATCGTTTGAATGAGCGCAGACAGCTTCCCTACAAAAGATAGCACAACGGCTACAACAGCAGCCCCGCCGACAACCCATACCGAGTACACGCGGCTGATTGCCATAACGCCGATATTTTCGCCATATGTCGTGTTTGGTGTGGAGCCTGCGAAGCCGGAAATGATCGTCGAGATGCCATTGCCGAGCAGCGATTTGCTGAGGCCGGGATCCTTAGTGAGATCCTTCTCGACAATATTGCCTGTTACGATCAGATGCCCGATATGCTCAGCGACAACGACGAGCGCAGCAGGCGCAATGATCGCGATGCTAGTCCAATCGAAACTCGGCTTATAGAACGTAGGGGCACTGAACCAAGGAGCAGCACGGAGTGCAGCTTGCACATCAACAATGTGGAGGATGCATGCAAGCGTGTAACCGACGATGATGGCGATGAGAATCGGAATGACCCGAAGGAAACCGCGGAACAACACGGAGCCGACCACGCCAATACTGAGTGTAACGATGGAGACAGTTAGTGTCGTCGCATCCGGCGACCAATCTGCAGGAGCATCAGAGCTGGCGATGAAGCCCGCCATTTGCGCAGCAACCGGCACAAGCTCAAGCCCGATAACCGCAACGATCGCTCCCATCGCGGCAGGCGGGAAGACGACATCGATCCACTTCGTTCCGGCAACCCTAATAATGAGCGCAATTAGTGTAAAAATAATCCCGACAATAATAAAGCCGCCAAGCGCTGCAGAATAACCGCCTTTGGAGTTCAGCACAACGAACACCGGGGAGAGGAAGGCGAAGCTTGAGCCCAAGTAAGCCGGAATTTTGAAGTTTGTAATAAGAAGATAGAGCAGCGTTCCGATCCCGTTCATGAGCAGAATGGTCGACGGATCGACTTTGAACAGAATAGGCACGAGGACGGTAGAGCCGAACATCGCGAAGAGATGCTGCAGACTAAGCGGGACACTGGCAAGCAGTGATGGCCGCTCATGGACTTGAATGATTTTGGACAACGGTATGTACCCCCTGATGTAGATAATATGCATTTTTGCCAAACGTAATCTTAACATACTTGCCCAATGCGAAATAAGCGCTTGACAAAACATTTAATAATGTCATAATGACAATATAAGAAAAAACGAAGCAGGTAAGGTGATCCCATTTGAACGAGCCACTAGACGACGCAGCTACGTATTCACCACGCAAATATAGGACGCCCGACGGCGCGCCTGCCGATATCGTCATCTTTACCATTACATCTCAGGTCCGCAATACGGTGAAGAAGTCGCTTCCGACGAGGCAGCTCGAAGTGCTGCTGATTGAGCGCAAAGGCTGGCCGTTCGCTGGGCAATGGGCGCTGCCGGGTGGATTCTCCAAGGATACCGAGACGATTATGGAGAGTGCGAAGCGGGAGCTGCAAGAAGAGACGGGTGTTGAAGACGTTCATATTGAATACTTGAATGTGTACAGCGAGCCAGGGCGCGATCCGAGGGGCTGGATTATCTCGCACGCTTTCGTAGCGTTGGTTCACGAGAGCTATCTAGCAGGTCGCAGAGCTGCTGACGATGCGGCGGATGTTCGGTTGTTCCCGGTAGAAGAGGCGCTCGCCATGAATCTCGCCTTTGATCACCGACTTATTTTGCAGGATGCGCTGGACAGAATTCGGCATCAGATGCTGACCACGACGATTGCCCGCGAGTTTCTCCCGGAGGAATTTACGATCGGTGAGCTGTACCAGGTCATCGAAGCTGTCGTGCCAGAGTTTGTAGAACGTAATTTCATTCGCAAAATCACATCAACGCAGAGCCGCAAGGGCATTATTGAAGAAGTGCGAGATTCCCGCGGCGAGCTCAAGATGTCGAACCGCTACTCGCAGCGTGCAGCCCAGCTGTACCGATTCACGGATTTTTTGCCTCAGCTGTCTATATACAGCTAGGCTTTCTTTTATCAAGTTTAATAATGTCGTAATGACATGATTATTGAGATGAGGATGGTGGGCACGATGAAAGCATTGGTCGTTATTGATTACACCGTTGATTTTGTAATAGGGAAGCTGCCTTGTGGAGACCCGGCGATTGCAATTGAGGATCGTATTGCCGAACTGACGCAGCAGTTTGTTCATCAAGGGGATTTTGTCGTGATGGCAGTTGACCTACATTATGAGAATGAGAAGCTGCACCCGGAGCACAAGCTGTTTCCTCCGCACAATATTGAAGGCACGCCGGGGCGAGAGTTGTATGGCAAGCTGCGCGATGTTTACGAAGCGGAGCATGAAAGTATCTATTGGATGGACAAAACTAGATATAGCGCATTTTGCGGAACAGATTTGGAGCTGCAGCTGCGGATGCGAGGTATAACGGAGCTTCACCTTGTCGGCGTATGTACGGATATATGCGTGCTGCATACGGCGGTGGATGCTTATAACCGAGGTTTTCAAATTGCCGTTCACGCGGATAGCGTCGCCACGTTCAATCCGCAGGGCCATGAGTGGGCTTTGCAGCATTTTACCGGATCGCTTGGCGCCGTGCTAATGAAGAACAACCAACCTATTACGTGATATGAAGGAGATGTGAGTGACGATGGCTACGACGATGCAGAAACAGATCATTGCAGATCTCAAAGTGAAGCCTCAGATCAATGCTTCCGAGGAAGCGCGCAGCCGAGTGGATTTTATGAAAGCCTATCTGAAGCGGACGAAAGCCAAAGGCTTCGTACTTGGCATTTCCGGAGGACAGGATTCCACGCTAGCGGGCAGGCTCGCTCAACTGGCGGTAGATGAGTGGAATGAGGAACACTCGGATAAAGTGAGCTTCATCGCAGTGCGGCTGCCGTATGGCGTGCAGCAGGATGAATCGGATGCGCAGGATGCATTAAAGTTTATTACGCCGACTCGCATGGTGACTGTGAATGTGAAACCGGCGGTGGATGCGGCGGTCGAGCAGTTTACTGTGGCAACGGGTGAGAAGCTTGGCGATTTTCACAAAGGGAATGTGAAAGCACGGGAGCGAATGAAGGCGCAGTATGATATCGCTGCCCACTATGGACTGCTGGTGCTTGGAACCGATCATGCCGCTGAGGCGATCACAGGCTTCTATACGAAGCATGGCGACGGTGCCTGCGATATGGCTCCTATCTATGGGCTTAATAAGCGGCAGGGCCGGGCAGTGCTGAAGTCGCTAGGCTGCCCGGAGCATCTCTATATGAAGAAACCGACTGCCGACTTGGAAGATCTGAAGCCAGGTCTGCCGGATGAAGAGGCGCTCGGCATGAGCTATGAGAATTTGGATGATTATTTGGAAGGTGTGACATTGCCTGAGGAACTGAGCGAGCGGATTGAAGCGCGCTATAGAGCGACTGAACATAAACGGCGTGGGCCGGTTACTGTCTACGACGACTGGTGGAAGGGGTAAGGACGGATGGGCTACGATAATCTAACGCTTCACACAGATAAATATCAGATTAATATGATGTACGCGCATTGGGCGCAAGGTTCGATGAACGAGCAGTCAGTATTCGAACTATACTTCCGCAAGCTGCCATTCGGCAACGGCTTCGCTGTGGCGGCAGGGCTGGAGCGGGCGATTGCGTATATTGAAGGGCTTCGTTTCGGCGAGGAGGAGATATCCTACCTGAGGGAGCAAGAGGAGAATTACAAAGAAGAGTTCCTGCAGCTTCTTCGGGAGTTCCGTTTTACGGGAAACTTGGACGCCGTACCGGAAGGCACAATCGTCTTTCCTAACGAGCCGCTTATCCGTGTTGAGGCGCGGATATTCGAGGCGCAGCTCATTGAGACAGCGCTGCTCAACTTCGTCAACTTCCAGACATTGATCGCGACCAAAGCTTCGCGAATTAAGCAGGTCGTAGGCGATGACATTCTGCTCGAATTCGGCACGCGGCGCGCGCAGGAAGCGGATGCCGCGATCTGGGGCGCGCGGGCAGCGTATATTGCAGGCTTTCACGCGACTTCCAATATGCGTGCAGGGATGCTCTTTCATATCCCGACCAAAGGAACACATGCTCACGCTTGGGTGCAAGGGCACGAGACTGAAGAGGAAGCCTTCCGCAAATATGCGGAGGTGCTTCCTGATCAAGTAACGCTGCTCGTCGATACGTACGATACACTTAAGAGCGGAGTACCGAATGCCATTCGCATCGGGCATCTGCTGGAGAAGCAGGGCAAGCGGATGAATGCCATCCGGCTGGACAGTGGCGACTTAGCGTATCTGTCCCAGCGCGCTCGGGTAATGCTCAATGAAGCGGGATTACCGTATGTGCAGATTGTTGCATCGAATGACTTGGATGAGAACATTATCTTTAACTTGAAGGCGCAAGGAGCGCGGATCGATGTGTGGGGTGTCGGCACGCAGTTAATCACAGCTGGCGATCAGCCTTCGCTTGGCGGTGTTTACAAGCTTGTCGCTCGGGAGCAGAATGGAGCATTCATACCGGTTATAAAGATCTCAGGCAATCCCGAGAAAGTAAGCACCCCAGGCATAAAAGAAGTGTACCGCATTATCAACCGTGAGAGCGGGATGGCAGACGGCGACTATATTACGCTTCGCGAGGAAGAGTCGGTGAGACGCGGCGAGCCAATCCAACTGCACGATCCGCTTCATCCTTATATGCCAACCGTCATTGAGAAGTATGAAGCTGTCGCTCTACTGCGGAGTATCTTCCGTGATGGTAAGCTTGTGTACGATGTGCCGGATCTCGAGGCTGTTCGCACTTATCACAAGCAGCAGCTGAGCCAGTTCTGGCCGCAGTATCTCCGTAAGCTGAATCCGGAGACGTACCGCGTCAATATTAGTGTTGCGGCATGGCAGACGAAGCTGGATTTGATCAAGCGATATCGGGAGCAATAGGAGGCGCTTCGGCGCCTCCAAACTTTTTTTGAGAAAAGGCTTGCCAAGTCGAATCCTGTCGTGTTATATTCTAATTCCGCCGCTGAGAGGTAAACGAAAGCGCGGTGCACGAAACGAAAAACAAGTTGAAAAATAAAGCTTGCAATTGAGTTTCGATGTATGGTATATTCTAATTCCGGTCGCGAGACTGGGACAAGAAATATGACGAAATTTGTTCCTTGAAAACTGAACAATGAGCGACCTGTCAAAGGTCTTAAATTACGTCGAAACGCCGATCGTCACTCGTTGGCGAAGGAGTTTCTGGCGGAGCTAGTTTTTTGAATGAGCTAACAAGCGAATTCATAATTGATCTTCGGATCACTTTTATGGAGAGTTTGATCCTGGCTCAGGACGAACGCTGGCGGCGTGCCTAATACATGCAAGTCGAGCGGATTTTGTCCTTCGGGACAAGGTTAGCGGCGGACGGGTGAGTAACACGTAGGCAACCTGCCTGTAAGACCGGGATAACATTCGGAAACGGATGCTAATACCGGATATGCAACTGAGCTGCATGGCTAAGTTGGGAAAGACGGTGCAAGCTGTCACTTACAGATGGGCCTGCGGTGCATTAGCTAGTTGGTGAGGTAACGGCTCACCAAGGCGACGATGCATAGCCGACCTGAGAGGGTGATCGGCCACACTGGGACTGAGACACGGCCCAGACTCCTACGGGAGGCAGCAGTAGGGAATCTTCCGCAATGGACGAAAGTCTGACGGAGCAACGCCGCGTGAGTGATGAAGGTTTTCGGATCGTAAAGCTCTGTTGCCAGGGAAGAACAGCTAGGTGAGTAACTGCACTTAGAATGACGGTACCTGAGAAGAAAGCCCCGGCTAACTACGTGCCAGCAGCCGCGGTAATACGTAGGGGGCAAGCGTTGTCCGGAATTATTGGGCGTAAAGCGCGCGCA